>NZ_JBFAPA010000019.1:0-277730 GCF_040675465.1 Actinocrispum sp. NPDC049592
CGATCGAGTCCGGGTGCACGCCGGGCAGGTCGAAGGCCACCACGTACTCGTCACCGGTGCGGTAGGCGTCCATCGGCATCGCCGCCGGGCGGGTCAGGGTCCCGTTGGTGCCGAAGAACTGCTGGGTCAGCCGGTCGAGCTCACGGAACGGGTCGGTACGCATCAACATGTCACAGTCTCCTTCCACACCACTCGCCAATCGGGATCGGCGGTCCATCCGCCGTACGCCTTTGACAACGGCCCGCCCAGATTTCCTGTTCCCATTGCTGCAGGATCTCGAGTGCCGATCTGTGTGTCCGTCCTCCCCGGACAGTCCGATGCCCGCCGCAGCGCGGCTGTGGCGGGCGAATCGGACTCAACTTCGCAGAAGGGAAACGCAACTCGTGCCGGAGGGTTGGTTGGCGACCGATGCGTGAACACTGCGCGGAACCTGTCAGCTGGATCGCGTCACGAGACGCCGGGCCGGCGGTCCGCACTGGGGTTGCCGGCGGGCAAATGGGCTGACCGTCCACAGCAGACTCATCGCAGCTCGCCGCCGCGCTCTCCTGCCATCACCTCCTTGCCGACCACTCGCCCTGTCTCCTGTCGTGCTTACCCAGTGGCGCAACGCCCGGAGGAGACCGATCCCGGACGACCACCTGGCAGCCAGTCCGCGCGAGATCACCTCCGCCCGTGCGAGCCGGCGGACCGAACCTCCGGCCGGCACCGCCGGAGCGATCACGGCGATCCCTTGGCGGGCGTGGTGGACGACGCTGGGGGATCTCGGGCTGCTCGGCGGCGCCGAAGTTGGCGGCGATGATGGCGTCGAACTCCGCCTGCACCCACGCCGGGTCGGCGCAGACCAGTTCGGCGAAGCCGGGCGGCCCGCCGCGTTCGACTTCCGCGGGGCGCACCACGCTCGTGCCGTCCACCTCGATCACTCCCAGGGGGTCTTCACCAGGTTCCTGACCGATATTTTTCTTATAGTGCGGACTGCAGATTGTGTCAAGCGTCTGCTGAGAAAACCAGGAGGAGCACCGACGGGGACGGAGTGTGATCCAGGCCGCAGTGGCTCGGCCGGTTGTAGGACAACCGGTGTCCTGTGACCGCGAAAGGGTGATCACACGAACGGCACAGCGAACGCCGGACGCACCATCACCACCTCGTCAGGAGCACCTCATGTCCGTCACCACCGCGACCCACCTCAACTTCCGCGGCGACGCCCGCCAGGCACTGGAGTTCTACCAGTCCGTCTCCGGCGGCGAGCTCACCATCATCACCTACAAGGACATGGGCAACCTGGAGAACCCGGACGAGGCCGACCAGGTGGTCTGGGGCCAGGTCCGCTCCGCCAACGGCTTCCACGTCATGGCCTACGACGTGCCCGCCGGCCGCCCGTTCAGCCGCGGCGACGACCCGTTCTTCGTCTCGGTGCGCGGTGACTCCGCCGAGGAGATCTCCGCCCTGTGGGACAAGCTGTCCAACGGCGCCACCATCGTCGTCCCGCTCGCCGCCTCCGCCTGGGCACCGCTGTACGGCATGCTCAAAGACCGCTTCGGCATCACCTGGGTCCTCGACATCGCCGCCAGCTACACCCCCGCCTGACACCAGCATTGGCCGCGGCTGCAACAACAACAGCCGCGGCCAAGAGCACTGTGGACGGTGGAGGTCAACCAGCCACGTGGTCGCGGAAAGCCGTCACCGCGCACTCGGCCGCACTGCTGGCGTTGTCGGCGGTGACCACGATGCTGCCCGCGATCGTGATCGCCGGTTCGACCGCGATCGACCGGACGCGGGTGGAGCGGATTTCGGCGGCCTGGTCGGCGGGCAGCACCGTCCAGCTCCGTGGGTCCGAGCCGACCTCGACAATGGTGTCCTGCAGCGTGCCGGCCGGGCGACCTGCCGGAGGACACAGCCCGGTCTCGCGCAGCGCGAAGGCCACGGCGTCGTGCAGCGCCGGGTCATGCTGGCGGGCAGGAAGCCGCAACGTGTGATCGGCCAGCTCGGCAAGACTGATGGCGTCGCGGTCGGCGGCCGGGTGGTGCTGGGATACCACCGCGAACAGCCGCTCGGTCCACGTCGGCAGCACCGTGAGCCCAGGCACGGAATGCACGCCACGAGTCAGCGCCAGGTCGAGCTCACCATGCCGCAGAGCATTCAGCCGGGCCTCGACCGGCAGATCGACCAGCACCACGTCGAACCCGGGCGCGCGCTCACGCAGAGCGTCGATCCCCCGCTCCAGCCGGGCGGTCAGGCCGGCCGCGGTGCCGATGCGCACGGTCGTGACGACCTGTCCGGCCGCGACCTGCACCTGCTCGGCCGCCGCGAGCGTCGTGCGGGCCGCGTCGAGCACCCGCTGCCCGGCCACGGTCAGCCGCACCCGCCGCGGGGACCGGTCGAGCAGCCGGACCCCGAGTTCCCGTTCCAGCCGGGCGATCTGCTGACTGACGGCCGGCTGCGCGATGTGCAACCGCTCGGCCGCCCGGCCGAAATGCAGCTCATCGGCGACGGTGACGAAATAGCGCAGCGCCCGTAGCTCCATCGCACCCCACCCGTAAGACCACCAACGATAAGCCGAGCTTATCGCAGCGCATGCCGGTTGCGTCTGGTTCACCCTGCCCGGCCGGTGCTGAAGTCGAGGCCATGACATTCGAACTGGGACTGCTCGGCGCCTACCTCACCGCCGCCGAGGCGACCGCCGCGCAGGCCGCCGCGCTGGAGCAGGCCGGCTACGGCGCGGTCTGGCTGGCCGCCTCACCCACCGCCGACCTCATGGCGGCGCAGCGGCTGCTCGACGCCACCGACCGGATCGTGGTCGGCACCAGCGTGATCAACGTGTGGCAGGCCAACGCGGACACCGTCGCGGACTCCTACCACCGCATCGCGGCCCAGCACCCCGACCGCCTGGTCATCGGCATCGGCGCCGGCCACCGGGAACACGACGCCGGATACACCTCCCCCGTCGCGAAGATCACCAGCTACCTGGACACCCTGACTGCCGCCGGCGTGCCTGCCGACCGGCTGCTGCTGGCCGCACTCGGACCCAAGATGCTCCGGCTGGCGGCCGACCGCGCCGCGGGCACCGTCACCCTCCAAGTGACGCCCGAGCACACCCGCCGCGCCAGGGAAATCCTCGGCCCGGACAAGCTCGTGATACCCGGACATGGCGTCCTGCTGGACGCCGACGCCGACCGGGCTCGCGCGACCGGCCGGGCCGCGGTCCGGCCCATGCTGGGGATCGCCAACTACGCCAACAACCTCCGGCGGATCGGCTACACCGACCTGGACCTCACCGACCCGTTCAGCGACCGGCTGATCGACGCGCTCGTCCTGCACGGCGACGCCGCCACCATCGCGGACGGCATCCACGCCGAACTGGCGGCCGGGGCCGGCCACGTCGGCCTGCACGCGATGGGCGAAGACCCGATCGGCGTTCTGCGCGCGGTTGCCGAAGCAGTGCGCGCTCAGCAAGTCCTGCGGACGTAACCGGATTGGCCCCATCGGCACAACGGAGCGGTCTCGCCGGACGATGCTCACCGCGTTCCCCCACGGCGTTGACGTAGAACCGCGAGCACTACGACGACAGTCCACTTGGGACACGAAAGCATCTCCGTACTGGCGTCAGGTGACCGAATCGCGGTAGCGGCGGGCGAGCAGCATGGCGGCGTTGCGCAGCTCGATCGGGCGGACGATGTGCACATCGGCGTCGAACCGGCCCAGTGAGGCAGCGAGACCGGCCCACGACCAGGAACCCGCGATGAGCCGGCAGCGGTCGTCACCGAGCGGCTCGACGATGCCGTCGCCGGCGTAGGGCGCGACCTCGTCGGCGGGCAGGTCGATCACCACCTCCCCCTGGCACGGCCAGGCGTCCGCCCCGGCCGCGGCGCCTTTGAACTTGGCGTTGACGAACGCGGCGACGTCACCGCCCGGGACTTCGCGCGGGCTGAACCGGGGCCCGGTGGGCGTGCGCGGAGTCATCCGATCGGCGCGGTAGACGCGCCAGTCAGCGCGGTCCAGGTCCCAGCCGACCAGGTACCAGCGCCCGGCCCGGGTGATCAGGTGGTGCGGTTCGACGCGTCGCGGCGGTATGAGGTGGCCTTCGGCTTGCGGCCGCTCGCCCGCGTAGTCGAAGCGCAGCACCTCGTGGGCTCGTACCGCGTCGCTGAGAGCCAGCAGCACCGCGCTGTCGACCTTCACCGTCGGCCGTGTGCCGCTCCGCTCGACCACCGTCACCTGCACCGCGTCGATGCGGTGCCGCAGCCGTGTGGGCATCACCTGGCGCATCGTGGCCAGCGCACGCGCGGCGGCGTCGGTGATGTCCGCGCCCGAGCCGGCCGCGATCTGCAACGCCACCGCGACCGCCACGGCCTGATCGTCGTCGAACAGCAGCGGCGGCACCTCGGTGCCTGCCTCCAGCCGATAGCCGCCGTCCCGGCCTTTCACCGCTTGGACGGGATAGCCGAGCTCACGCAGCCGGTCGATGTCACGGCGCACCGTGCGCGGCGTGACGTTGAGCCGTTCGGCGAGCAGGTGGCCGGGCCAGTCACGCCGCGCCTGCAGCAACGAGAGCAGGGACAGCAACCGGCCGGATGCCTGAGTCATAGCAGCCACCTTCGCAACAGAACTCGACGGCTTCTTACCGACACGCCTCGCTTTCCCTCACGGCGGTGACATCTCGACGCGTACGCGATGGTGCTCGCCTTCCGACAGGAACCGCGCGACTTCCTGCCCTTCGTCCGCGACCGCACTGCGTTCGGCCCGGGTGAACCGGCGAAGCGGCCGCACGACCACGATGTCGTCGGTCTGTGTCCAGGTCGCGGCGACCCGCCCGTCCACCAGGACGGCACGCTCGCCCTGGACGGACAGCAACCGGTGCGCCTTGTCGATGATGCGGCCGCGGTCGTCGTAGCCGAGGATCGCGTTGTCGAAGGCCGGCAGGAATCGAACCGGGGCCGGGATGTCCGGGGCAGGACGTGGCGCGCCGGGCAGGTCCAGCAGTTCACGGCCGCGTTCGTCGCGGAAGGAGACCAGCTCCTCGCGGACCGCCGCCACCGCGCCCGGCAGGCCTGCCAGGCCGCACCAAGCGCGCAGGTCGGCGGTCGCGGCCGGCCCGAACGCGGCGAGGTATCGCCGCACCAGCGCTTGACCGGCCGGATCGGAGCCGTCCTGGGCGAGTGGGTCGATGTCCCGGCCCAGCCACGACGACAGCAAGGCGTTCCGTACCCCTGCGGTCGTCCGCCACAGGCCCCGCGGCGGCAACTGCACCATGGGCACCAGCGCCGCGACCACCGCCTCACCAAGCGGTCGTTCGCCGGCGGACGGCCAGCGGACGGCGAGCGCGCGGCCGATCTCGGCCATCGTGCGCGGCTCGCCGTCGGCCATGATCTCCCGGCCGGCCGCCGCGAGCTCATCGAGGTTGATCCCGCCGAGCTCAGGCCGGTACACCCCCAGCACGCGTTGCCGCAGCATCGCGTCGTGCCGGGCCCGCCAGCCCAGCGCGTCCTGCGCGGTGACCAGGTGGACGGTCCGCCGCATCAGGTGGGTGCGCACTACGCGACGGTCGAGCAGCAGGCCGGACAGCTCCGCCGGGTTGAACGCGCGCAGCCGCGACCACAGCCCGATGAAGGGTTCCTGTGGTGCCTGCGCCTGCATGCCGCCCAGATGCGCCACGGCGTCCGCGACCGGCAGGTCCGACCGCTCGAGCAGCAGCTGGCGGGCCAGCGTGGCCCGGTTGAGGGCCCGCGGGCCGAGTCGGGTGGACATGGCGATCACGCAGCCGCTCGGTCGCCGGACGGGCGCCGACGCACGATCGCGCGCTCCACGGCAGGCGGGACGTACGAAACGTCCAGCGGGCCGAAGTCCGTACCAGGCGGCATGATCTGGCCGATCCGGTCGAGGACATCGTCATCCGGCACCGTGCCCGCCCCGGCAAGCAGGTCGTCAAGCTGCGCCACGAAGTTGATCCCGGCGTCCAGCGCCCGGTGGATGATCCGCACACAGTCATCCTCGCGGCCATAGAGGACATCCCCGGTCCTCTTACCCGGACGGGGCCAGTGGCCTGAGTCACAACCGGAACACCAGGGATCGGGTTCGGTGTCCCGGCGCGAAAGACCGCGTCGGCGGGCCGCCGACGATCCCGGGTTCGGGGAGGTACAGCTTCCCGGAACCATCACTGTCCACAAACTGGGCGCTGGCATCGGTGCGCGCATCGACGGGGTCCGCCTCGGTGGCGAACTCCCCGCGGACGCCGTCGCCGGGATCAGGTCCGCGCTGCTGGCGCACAAGGTGGTGTTCTTCTGCGACCAGCACCACCTCGACGACGCCGGCCAGCTCGCGTTCGCGTGGCTGCTCGGCGAGCCGACGCTCGCCCACCCCACGGTCAAAGGCCAGCAGCACACTCTTCGAGCTGCTGCAGAACCGCGTGACGCGCCTGGAGAACACGGTCCGCTGGCAGTGGACGGACGGCGACGTGGCGATCTGGGACAACCGGGCAACCCAGCACTACGGTGTCGCCGACTACGACGACGCCCATCGCCGCCTGCACCGCATCACGATCGCGGGCGACGTCCCCGTCAGCATCGAAGGTGTCGCCAGCACCACGATCACCGGCGACGCGGCCCACTTCTCCCCGGTGTGACCTGCGCTGCACGGCACCGCCCCGGGCGGCAGCTGCCCGATTGTCTGCCCGAAAGGGCCGCCCGTGGGGGCTGGTCTGGCGCTGGAGGGGTTCGTAGCGTGGACCGAGGCAGGTCTGAGCTGAGGGGGCGAGGCTGCCATGCGGGAACATGCGGTCGAACCAGCGACGCAAGCCGGGCAGCCGACAGCGGCGACGGCGGCCCAGCCTGCGATGGCGGCCCCCGTCCCTGATCTTCTTGTGCTCCAGCGGTGTGCCGGCAACGGCGCGGTCACGCGGATGCTCGCCCGGGCGAACGGGCCCGCGCCGGACACACCGGAGCCGGACACCCCGGTGCCGCCGCCCGTCGTGCGGATCCAGCGGGAGCCCGAGGACTCCACGCCCGAGGACAAGGTCAAGCACGCGCTCGGCAGCGGCTCGGGCAAGGAGGTGCGCAAGCTCGGCGACCCCGAACTGGCCACGACCAACCCGGCGCAACGCGCGGGCCTGGCGAAGATCCTCACCGATCAGCTGTGGACGGACAAGGCCGACGAGCAGTGCACCATGAAGCTGGTCAGGCTGAAGGGTGAGCACGCCGCCGTGCTCGCCCATCTCGATGGGCTGGGCTACCGCCAGAAACTGCTCGACAGCGTCGACGACGAGGCCCTGCACACCGAACTGCAAGGGTTGCTCGGCGCGACGGCGGACGGCGGCACCGGCCCGGTCGCGGCCGCCCTGACCTCCCGCAAGTCCGAGGACGTCCAGCGCATCCCCGTGACAGACCTGCGCAGTGCCACCAAACAACAGCGAACCGGTCTGCTGCAGATCATGCTCGACATGTGGAGCTCGAACGCCGCCGAGGAAGGGCGGATGATCGACATCCTGGAGGCAAGCGGCGGCGACCTGGCCGCGATGATGGCCGATGTCAAGGCGCTCGGTCTCAAACAGCGCCTGTTCGACCACATCGACGACGACGCGGCCAAGCAGCGCCTCACCGCCCTGCTCAAGCCGCTCAACGACCCGGAGCTCAACAAGGACCTGGTCGTGTTCAACCGCGGTTTCTGGGACAACCTCGGCGAGGGCCTCAAGGAGGGCTGGAACTCGGCGGTCAGGAACTTCTCGCTCGGCGGCCTGATCATGGGCCTGTTGCAGCCGATCATCCATCCCATCGACACCATCGCCAAGCACATCAACGACGCCGAGCAGGCCATCAAGCAGCCGTCGGCAGACCGCGTCGTGGCCCTGCTGCGCGACATCTTCGGCACGCTGGGCATGTGGCTGCTGGTGGCGGCGGGCGTGGTCGCGTTGGTGGGCGTCGCGGTGTCGGCGGGTGTCATCACGCTGCCCGCGGGGATCGCGATCGAGGGCGTGGCCGCGGCCCTGCTCACCGCCGCGACCTGGTGCGGCGTGGTCGCCATCGTGCTCACGATCGTCAAGTTCCTGCTCGACAGCGGCGAGGCGGGTGCGGCGACCACCGCGCAGGAGCACGAGGACGAGAGCAAGGAGATCGGCGAGGACATCACCGCCCTCGGGGTCATCGCCGCGCTGGCCGCTCTGCTGCGGGGACTCGGCCGGGTCATCAAGGGGCTCAAGGGGTCCACAGAGGACCCGGCGAACGCCGATCCGGAGGCGTTGAAGAAACAGGCCGACGAGGCCAAGGAGTCGCAGTCCAAGGCCACCGAGGACGCCAACAAGCTCAAAGAGGCCGCCGCCAAGAAGCAGGGCGGCGGCCGCAAGGACATGATCGACCCCAACGCCCCCGAGGTCGGCGAGCTCACGATCAAGAACGTGCCGAAGACCCTGCCCGACGGCACCCCCGCGATGCGGGTCGAGGTCACCGCCTCCGACGGCAGCTTCGGGCACGCCGAGCGCGGCTACAACCCGCAGACCGGCGAGTTCCAGGCCCTGGAGATCGACCTCGGGCAGATCCCGAAGGAGGCACGGACCGTCGAGGTGGGCGGCAAACCCATGCCGTTGAGCGACTACCTGACCTTGCGGATCATGCGGCTGCTCGAGGTCCCCGCCGCCACCCTGCGCAAGATGCGCATCGTCGAGGTCGAACACATCCGTTCGGTCATCCAGCTGGAGAAAGCCGCACCGGGTGAACCGGTCGGCAGCACCAACCCCGCCGTGGACGCGGCCGCGCGCAACATCGACTCGGTCACCTACAACGAACGTGCCCTGGGCGAGGCCGGCAGCGGCCGCATCACCCGCGCCCACGTCACCGGCGGCACCCGCGGCATGCTGTCCGACCTGCTGGCCAAATGGGAAGGCGAGGCACCCTCCGAGGAAATGGTCAAGCGGCACAACGACGCCCTCACCGAAGCCGGCCTGACCCGCGAGACGGCCAAGAAGTTCGAGGTGCGCAGCGGCTTCGACGTCGAGCTCACCATCGAACCCGAACCGTCCGGCGCCGACCCCGCCGGCGCCGGCCCGGAGACCCGCATTCCCGTCCCCGTACCCCAGCGGGACGACCGCGACGCCGGCACCGACTAGCGCGGCAGGTCGGCGTGGAGGTCACCGCCAACCTCGCGCGAGTACGGAAGTTGAACGCACACCGGCGGTTTTGGTTGTGCCGCAGCGGAGCGGAGGTACAACTCCGCTCCGGCCGGTGTCAGTAGCGTTCCCAATCGACCCAGTGGGAGCAGGTGTTCGGTCCCCAGTCCTCGATGCAGACCTTGATGCTGCCAAAGGGATAACTGTTGCCGTCGTAGTACTTCTGGCTGTAGTTGTGTCCGCACTTCGTTTCGGGGCCGAACTTGTGGTTGCCCAGGATCGTGAAGTTGTACTGGGTGTAGACGCCGTGGTGGTCGCACTTGTTGTCCCACAGCCTGATCTCGTAGTGCCCGAAACCGTTGTCGTAGATGCACGCTCCGGCGGCGTTGTTCGAGACGCGAACACAGGCAAGAGTGTCGGCCGCGTGTGCTTCGGTGGCCGGGCCGGCCAGCAGCATGCCGGCGCCGAGTGTCCCGGCGGTGGCGACGGCGGCCAATCCGCTCCCTACCTTCATGATGTCCCCCTTCTGGCGGTTCGAAGACATCACGATACGAACGGTTCATGGCCTCGTCGTCCCACTGGGACTTGAGGTTCGTCTCCAACCAACGCGGTATCCCGGGCTCGGCCTACACCATCCGCCGTATGCGCGAACATCCGCACGACCCGAACTCGGGTCTGATGTGGACAGTCCGGACCGTACTTCATCGTCCCGTAGTACGGGTCGGTGGCTTTCTCTTCGGCGTTCAGGGTGAAGCCCTTCAGTCGGCGATCACGGCCTTCTCCACCGAGACGGCCGTGACCTCGAGCGTGGTGGTGGTCTTGTTGCCGTCGTACTCGAATTCGTACGGCACCGTGGCGGTCAAGCCGGACTGTCCTTGGCACTCAACGCATTCTTTGATCGACTGCACCCGTGCGGCCCTGCTTGCCCGGCGCCGCTGCCGCCTCGCCGGTCTGCGCACCGCTCGACTTCGCCGAACCACACCCGACCGCCGCGAGCGCGAGTAACCCAGTCGCCACAACCATTTTCCGCACACGCATCGAAGCACCTTCCGTGGAGAACTCGCGGTCGGCCACGCCGTGGTGACCCAGGACATGCCGCAGAATGTGGCTTCCGCCAAACGGCCCCTGAACCAGCCAATCGCGGAAATTGCAGAACGACAGCCCCATCGAGCGCGGTGACGACAGCATCGCAGCAGCGGCTCCCCCTGCTGTCCAAAATAGACGGACGAGCCGGGGAAACTGCCCGCCCGGAAACAACCTCAGCGACAGGTGTCCGGTCCAGTTGGAGATAGCGAACGACCCGGTTGGCTGACGTGCGGTTCGCGGGACAAGTGTTCAAGCACATGGGTCGCGACGCTGGATGCCGCTCAACCGAGCAGTAGGAGGGCGTAGTAGGCCAGGAAGTGTTCGACCATGTAGTGGCTGCCGGTGATCTGTGGCAGTGAAGCGTGGGTGTGGCTGCTCGCGGTGGCCAGCACCGCGGGGATCCGGTCGTCGCCGGTGGGCAGGGCGTGGGCGATGCGGTGCCAGCACCAGGCACGGTGGAGGTTGAGCCCGTGCAGGTGAGCGATCAGCCCGTCCGAGGGGTCGATCACGGTCACCGGGGTGAACAGTGCGACCGGTTCCCGCTCGGCGATGCCGGGCAGGAACCGGTGCAACCATCCGGCGAACTCGGCCGCGGGCAGCAGCCGGGCCATGAGCTCGGCTTCCGCCAGTGCCGGGGACAGGAAGTCCGCCCCGGAGGGTTCCCAGGAGCCCGGGTAGTCGCAGTCAGCGACGAACCACCGCCAGGCGGTCTCGGTGATGGCCTGTCGCAGCTGAGGTTCGCCATGGTGGGCGAGGTAGCGGGCGTAGGGCAGGGCGCGGGAAAGCCCGAACGCGCTGTTGGTGTGCACCCCGTGGCGGATGGGATAAGCGGCCTTGGGCAGCCAGTCGAGGTAGCGAGTCACAAAGATCGCGCTGAGCTCGTGCAGGGCTTGTGACCAGCGTGCGGCGTCCGGGTCGTCCCAGGTTGCGGTCTCGACGGTGAGTTCCAGCAGCGCCGACCAGCCGTAGGGGCGTTGGGTGGTGCGTTGTTCGTCCGGGGCGAAGGCGGCGGCCTCGGCGGTGAGTGCCTGGATGGTCAGGTGCTCGTTGAGCCTGCGGCGGATCTCCGCAGCCGGCACGAGTTCGCTGTGGCGGCGCAGCAGGCGCACGAGCACCCAGAACATCTCGACACAGGAATGCCAGTCGACGCTGCCGTAGAAACACGGGTGCAGTTCCCGTGGGGTGAGGATGGGTTTTCCCTCGATGTGCCAGTGAAACTCGCAGTGCGGGTACTCGCGCACGATGTTCGCCAACGCCACCGCGGCCAGGTCGCCAGCATTGGCTGTCAGCAGCTGGCGTCGTTCGCTCTCCCACTTGTTCATCGGCATCCCCCAGTGGTTTCCGGCCGAGTGGCTATGGGTTGATGTCCCAGTCCCTTTCCGGTTTCTCGCGCCTCGCCTCGACCAGTTTCGCCATGGCCTGCGGGTGCCCGTGGGTGGTGAAGTGTTCGAAGCCGACCATCACGAACAGCGCCCTGGCCTGGAGGGCGACCGGGCCGTCCTCGGCGTCGAGGTGCCCGTCCGCGCTGACGTAGATCTTGCGCCCGGCCAGACCGTCCAGCCGGGCCGTGATGAACAGCGTCGACCCGACCGGCACCGGACGCCGGAAGTCGGTCTCCAGCCGCCCGGTCACCGCGGGCCGGCGCAGCAGGTTTCCCACCAGGGAGCCGAGCGCCTCGTCGAAGGCACACGCCAGCAGACCACCGTGGGCAAGCCCGGGTGCACCCTGATGGGCCTCGGTCACGGTGAACCGCGCCCGCACGGTGTGCCCTTCGCCCACAGTGGACCGCATGTGCAGCCCGCCTTCGAGGTCCGCACCGCAGCCGAAGCACTCGGCGTAGTGCATCGGCAGCTCGGTCCCCGGCAAGGGCGCCTTCGGGTGGGCGACCACCGGCTCAGTGGGCACCGGCGGCCACGACTGCGCTTTGCTGTTCATAGGTCAAACGTTAACGTCCGCTGGTACACCATCAGAAAGGCGCGCCAGCTCATGCCCGGTCGAAGGTGAGGTCGAAGTCCTTGCGCCAGGTCTGGCCCTGGTCCTCGGACGCCTCCCAACGGCCGGCGATCCGGTCGCCCTGGACGTCGGCGATGAACCGCTGGTGGAAATCCGGGTCCTCCCGGCTCATGATCCACCGCCCGCCGTCAAAGGTCATGGCGTACAGCCGGCACACACCGCGATCATCCTGGTACAGCACGAAGTAAGCGTCGTTCGGATCGCTGCGTCCAATGACGAGGCTCATCTCGGAGTGGTGCGCGCCCTCGCCCATCGCCGACCGCACGACCAGCAGCGACTCCCCCAGCCAGTCGATAGTGGTCTGGCCGCGCACTTCCTGGCCCGGCGGATCGAGGAACCAGGCGTCCGACATCGTCGTCGTCCACACGCCGACGAGTCCGCCGAGCTTCTCGAGTTCGGTGTTGCGCATGGGTTCCTCCGACCGGATGGATCCACACGACGTTACCAGTGGCCCCGTTGCCTTGGGGTTGCCTGCGCGAGGCAGAGATCACCATTCCACTAATTAACTAGTGAAAGGTGCTACCTTGGCGCCGCCGACGACGGAAAGGAGATGGCCATGACTCCGCGCAGGCAGCCTGACCAGGCGCTTCCGGTCAGCGCCGAGGGTGTGGGCAAGCACTACCGCAGGGGGTGGGCACTGCAGCAGACGTCCCTGGTCATCCCGCCGAACCGGATCGTGGCCCTCGTCGGCCCGAACGGCGCGGGCAAGAGCACGCTGATGGGGCTGATCACCGGGTTGCTGCGGCCGACGACCGGCGGGCTCACCGTCTTCGGTGACCGTCCGACCGGCAAGGGGCTGCACCCCGCGGTGTCCTATCTGGCCCAGCAGAAACCGTTGTACCAGCAGTTCACCGTGACCGAGACGCTGCGGTTCGGGGCGCGGACCAACCCGACCTGGGACCAGCGCTACGCCGAGTACCTGGTCCACCAGGCGGCGGTGCCGATGACCGCGAAGGTCGGCACCTTGTCCGGCGGCCAGCGCACCCGCGTCGCCCTGGCACTGGCCCTGGGCAAGCGTCCGGGTCTGCTGCTGCTCGACGAGCCACTGGCCGATCTGGACCCGCTGGCCCGTGAGACAGTGCTGCGCACGCTGATCACCGAGGCGAGGACACAGGGCATCACCGTGGTGCTGTCCTCGCACGTGTTGGCAGAGTTGGAAGGCGTGTGCGATCACCTGATCCTGCTCCACAGAGGACGAGTCCTGCTGGCCGGGGACGTCGGCCGGCTCGGCGCGGGCGGCGTCCCGCTCGGCGAGCTGGCCCTCAACCGCATGCGCCAGGCAGTGCAGGAGGAAGCGGCATGATCTGGGTTTCCTGGCGGCGGCAACGCGCGCAGCTGATCACCCTGCTCGGACTGCTGGTCGTCGGCGCGGGCGCCATCATCCTGCTGCGGTCGAACATGATCGGCACCATCGCCTCGTCGCAGCTCGCCCAATGCGTGACGCAGGACCTCCAGCAGTGCCCGGCACCCGAGGCGGCGAAAGCCTTCCAGGAGCAGTGGTCGACCACGCTCAGCCTGGGGCAGGCCCTGATCATCGGCATACCGGCCCTGATCGGCGTGTTCATCGGGGCTCCGCTGTTCGCCCGGGAACTGGAACAGGGCACCCACGTTCTGGCCTTCACCCAGTCGGTGAGCCGGACCCGGTGGATGGTGAGCAAGCTGGTGATCGCGCTCGTTCCCGCGTTGATCGTGTTGATCGTGCTGCAGTCGCTGGTCTCGTGGTGGCTGTCCGCGGCCGGCACGCTGGGTCCGCGGAAGAACGGTTCGTTCAGTGCCCTGAACTTCGGCATCGAGCACGCCTCGCCCGTCGGCTACGCGCTGTTCGCCTTCGCGCTCGGCACTTTCCTCGGCGTGGTGTCCCGCCGCACCCTGGTGGCGATGACCGCGGGGCTCGGCGCGTTCATCGTCGCGCGCTTCGCCCTGTCCGGCCTGGTGAACCGGCTGATCGGCGCCGAGCGCCTGGAGGTCACGGCCGACCGGCAGGTTCGGGTGCACGAGAACGGCAGCCTGGTGCTCGACGAGGGCTGGCTGGACGCCGCCGGACGACCGGTCGCCGACGACAAGGCCAGCGCCCTGGTCCAGGCCTGCAAGTCGGCTCCGGGTGGGACGCCGAACACGCAGGAGGGGTTCCTGGCGTGCCTGCCGCAGCACGGCCTCGCCAAGCGGTACGCGTCTTTCATCCCGGAGAGCCAGGCCTGGCAGGTGCACCTGGCCGACGCGGCGATCTTCGGCGGGCTCGCGGTTCTGCTGCTGGCGGGTACCGCCTGGGTGCTGCGGCGGCAGAACTGAGCGTGGCGGCGGCCCTGAGCTGCGGGAGCACCTATGCTGACCGATGTGATCGAGTTCCGGATCGACCGGCGCTCCGGGACCTCCACGTACATGCAGATCGTCCAGCAGGCCAAGCAGGCCATGCGACTGGGGCTGCTCAACCCCGGTGACCGGCTGCCCACCGCGCGGGAGGTGGTGGAGGCGACCGCCATCAACCCCAACACCGTGCTCAAGGCCTACCGCGAGCTGGAACGGGACGGGCTGGTGGAGGCCCGCCGCGGCCTGGGCACCTTCGTGACCAAGTCGCTGTCCTCCGCGGCCACGACCGGCGACGACGCACCGCTGCGCCAGGAGCTGACCGGCTGGATGGGCCGGGCCCGGCAGCGCGGCCTGCTCGTCGAGGACGTCGACGCCCTGTACGCCGCGGTCCGCGATGAGCACTACCCCGCCGAGGAACGCCGATGAACCCCTTGACCGCCACCGCTGTGGGCAAGCGATACCGCACCCGCTGGGCGGTCCGCGACTGCAGCCTCGCCATCCCCGAGGGCAAGGTCGTCGCCCTGGTCGGCCCGAACGGCGCGGGCAAGAGCACCCTGCTGCGCATGGCCGCGGGCCTGGTGCGCCCGACCACCGGCGAGCTGAGGACCTTCGGCACTCCCGTCAACGGCCGTATCCACCCGGACGTCTCGTTCCTGCCGCAGAACCGTGCGCTCTACCGCGAGCTCACGGTCCGCGAACTGGCGCGCGCCTGCGCGGCCATGAACGACCGCTGGTCCGCCGGCCGGGTCCGCGAGGTCCTCGGGCTGCTGGCCGGCGTGGACTACGACGCGAAGGTCGCCACCCTGTCCGCGGGCGCGCTGAGCCAGGTGGCCATCGCGATGGCGCTGGGCCGTCTCCCCCGGCTGCTGCTGCTCGACGAACCGCTGTCCGACCTGGATCCGGTGGCCCGCGACGAGACGCTGCGGATCATCATGACCGAGGTCGCCGACCGCGGGACCACCGTGGTGATGTCCTCGCACCTGCTCAGCGACCTGCGCGAGGTGTGCGACCACATCCTGCTGATCGACGAGGGCCGGGTTCAGCTCACCGGCGACATCGAGGACGTCCTCGCACAGCACAGGATCCTCATCGGCCCGGCCGCGGGCGAGTCCGCCGTCGGCGGAACGCTGATCAACGCCACCCGCACCGAACGCCAGTCCACCCTGCTGCTGCGGGAGGCCACCCCGGCACCCGAAGGCTGGGCGGCCATCGAACCCGACCTGGAGTCACTGGTCATGGGGTACCTACGGGCATCACGCGAACGGCGGTCATCGGTCCAACGTGCATAGCTGTCCGATCTCATCGGTCGGCAATGCCTGCTGACCGGCTCGAAAAGTATTGTCCGGCGAACGGCCGGCGAAACCGCTCCGGCGGGTTTCATCCTTAGTTTCTGAAAATAAGGCTGATTCACGGTCGTCTCTTGAAGGTTCGGACCCGATCTGGCAACCTCACGAAGCGGCGACGCTCACCGTTCCCGCCAATGTCCCTATTCGACCGAACATGGTGCGGGGGCTTGAGTGTTAGCGCTAACACAACCGGTGCCGGGCACCGCTTCCCAGTTCGGATGAGCATGCCCGGCCAAAGCAACGCGCCCTGCTGAGCAGATCCCGCGCTCCCGCTGGGAAAACAACCCGGGAACGCGGGGATCGGGCCTCCCTGTCACGCATATCGGGCCGCGCGGGGCTGACACCGAAGGAGAATCACCATGAGGTCCATGGGCCAGGCCCTGCCGACCCGGGCGGCACCTCATCGTCCGGATCGCGGTGGGGCGCGTGTGCTCATCACCCTGCTCGCGGCTGCCGTGGCGATGGCGCTCAATGTCGGCGTGGCGTCGGCGGCGACCGTCGACACGAGTGCGTGGTATGTGCTGGTCAACCGCAACAGTGGCAAGGCATTGGATGTCTCCGGCAATTCCACCGCCGACGGAGCGGTGGTGCAGCAATGGGCTCGCCACGACGGAGCCAACCAGCAATGGCAGTTCGTGGACTCCGGTGACGGCTACTACCGGTTGAAGTCCAAGAACTCCGGCAAGGTCCTCGATGTCGACCGGCGGTCGACCGCCGACGGCGCGAAAGTCCAGCAGTGGACCGACCTCAACGGAACCAACCAGCAGTTCAGCCTCGCCGACGCCGACAGCGGCTACGTCAGGCTGGTCAACCGCAACAGCGGCAAAGCCATCGAGGTGACCGGCGGGTCGACCGCGGACGGAGCGGCAGTCGTGCAGAACGGTGACCAGAACAGGTCCAGCCAGCAGTGGCAGCTCGTCCGGGTGGGCGACACCCCGCCGCCCGGCACGTGCTCGCTTCCGTCGACCTACCGTTGGTCGTCGACGGGCCCGCTGGCCACGCCGAAGTCGGGCTGGGTCTCGCTCAAGGACTTCACCCACGTCGTCTACAACGGCAAGCACCTGGTCTACGCGACGACCCACGACACGCGGACAAGCTGGGGCTCGATGAACTTCAGCACCTTCACCAACTGGTCCGACATGGCCTCGGCCGGCCAGAACGGGATGAGCTCCGGCACCGTCGCACCCACGCTGCTCTACTTCGCCCCGAAGAACATCTGGGTGCTCGCCTACCAGTGGGGCGGCCCCGCGTTCAGCTACCGGACGTCGAGCGACCCTACCAACCCGAACGGCTGGTCGGCGCCGCAGACGCTGTTCACCGGCAGCATCTCCGGCTCCGGCACGGGACCCATCGACCAGACGCTCATCGGTGACGGCACGAACATGTACCTGTTCTTCGCCGGTGACAACGGCAAGATCTACCGTGCCAGCATGCCGATCGGCAACTTCCCGGGCAGCTTCGGCTCCTCGTACACCCAGATCATGAGCGACAGCACGAACAACCTGTTCGAAGCGGTCGAGGTGTACAAGGTCCAGGGCCAGAACCAGTACCTCATGATCGTCGAGGCGATCGGTGCCAACGGGCGCTACTTCCGGTCGTTCACCTCCAGCAGCCTCAGCGGTTCGTGGACTCCGCAGGCCGCCAGCGAGAGCAACCCCTTCGCCGGCAAGGCGAACAGCGGCGCCACCTGGACCAACGACATCAGCCACGGCGACCTGATCCGCAGCAACCCCGACCAGACCAAGACCATCGATCCCTGCAACCTGCAGTTGCTCTACCAGGGACGCAATCCCAGCTCCGGCGGTGACTACGGGCTTCTGCCCTACCGGCCGGGTCTGCTGACCCTGCAACGCTGACACCCCATCCGAACCGGTCCGGCGCCCACCCCTCACGGTGTGGGCGCCGGACCCCTGCCAGCGCCCGCATTCCGGTCTGCGGGCCCGAACTGAAGTCAGTTCGGACTAGACGGTGGCAGTTCAAGAAGCCAGAATCAAGTTCGGTTCGACATCGCGGGCTGGACGGTGGCGGTTCCCCGGGACCGGGCAGGGAGAGTGATCATGCGAGGCAGTGTGGCGGTCGTGACCGGCGGCGGTTCCGGCATCGGCGCCGAATGCGCCCGGACGCTGGCTGCTCGCGGCGCCGTGGTGGCGGTCGCGGACCGGGACCGCAACGCGGCCGGCGTGGTGGCCCGCGAGATCGAGCAGGCGGGCGGATCCGCGCTGGCACTGGCCGTTGACGTCACGGATCCCCAGCAGTGCCAAGCCATGGTGGACCGGGTGATCGGTGAGTTCGGGGATCTGCACATCGCGGTGAACAACGCCGGGATCGGCGGCGGCCACCAGCCTGTCGAACAGTACGATGTGGACGATTGGCGGCGGGTGTTGTCAGTGAACCTCGACGGCGTCTTCTACTGCATGCGTGCCGAGCTGAAACACATGGTGGCTCAGGGCAACGGGTCGGTGGTGAACATGGCTTCGATCTTCGCCGTCGCCGGGCAGCGCTCGCTGCCGGCCTATGTGGCCTCCAAACACGGTGTGCTCGGGCTGACCCGGGCCGCCGCGCTCGACTCCGCCGCCAAAGGCGTCCGGGTCAACGCCGTCGGCCCCGGTGTCATCCTGACGCCCTTGGTCGAGGCACACCAGGATGACGCCGGTAAGCGGGCGCTGGCAGCGGGAAACCCCAGTGGACGGCTCGGCCAACCACGAGAGGTCGCCGAACTGGTGGCCTGGCTCTGCTCCGACGCCGCTTCCTTCTGCAACGGCGGGTTCTACCCCGTCGACGGCGGGTTCACCGCGGCCTGAATGGTCAGTTCGCAATGAGCTGGCGTGTCGGCTTCGCCTGTGGCGCCGGATGTTCCACGATCACGACGTGCGTGAGGAGATCCGGGTCGACTAGGGCGTGTTTCATTAGCGGGATATCCCGTCGACGAGCTGGCGCTTGGTCCACTTCGGAGGGCGGCCAGGCTCACGGCCGACAGGCAGCAGTGGTTCCAGAACACTCCACTGCGCGTGGCCGAAAGGCTTGCGGTGACTCGGTCTCCGCACCGAACGACGAGCCGAAGTCCACCAGGCCATCCTCAGCCCGGCCTGCTCGATCATCTGCCTGAGAACCAAGCCGGCGAGTACCGGACCACGCCGTTCGATTCGCAAGCCACGGCCCGGCCGCGGGCCACCAGAACGTCGAGGTGCGCCATGGTCTCGTTGACGGCGAGCATCTGGTTGAAGTCGTTCAGGTCCGAGAACCGGACGGTCCGTCTGGTCCAGGCCAGGCGCTGGGCGACCGCGCGGCCGTCGAGCCAGCCACCGCCGAGTGCGGCTTCGGCCTCGGCCAGCCGGGTGTCGTGATGGGCCAGCAGCTCGGTGACCCGCTGGTGGGCGCTGGCGGTGACCGGGCCGTGTGCGGGCAGCAGGTGGGTGTCGGGAAACGTCGTCACCAGCCGCAGCGAGTCCAGGTAGTCGCCAAGCGGAAGTCCCGGCTCGCCCAGTTCGAACCCGATGGAGGGCGTGATGTGGGGCAGCACGTGGTCACCGGAGAACAGCAGCCCCCGCGGCCGGTCGAGGAACACCACATGTCCCTTGGTGTGCCCGGGGGTGGGAATCACCTCCAGGCCGAACGGAGTCGGGCCCGCGTGCAGCCACCGGTCCGGCGGTTCCCAGCCGGACGGGTCGAACTCGCCGTAAGTCTCGGAGTTCTCGATCCGCTCGGCCAGGTCGCCCGCGCCGCCACGGCGCAGCACCTCCAGCGAACTCACCGGGATGTCGGTGCGCAGCGTGTCGAGCATCTTCAGACCGGGCCGCTCTCCTGCCCCCAGGTGCACCGTCGCACCGACGCGCCGGCGCAGCTCGACGGCCTGGGTGTAGTGATCGCGGTGGATGTGCGTGACCAGGACGTCGGTGATGTCCGCCACCGACCGGCCGAGATCGGTCAGGGCGTTGTCAAGCGCCACAAGGGATTCCGGGATCGCCCAGCCGGCGTCCACGAGCACGAGGCCATCGTCCCGTTCCAGGACGTAGACGTTCACCGCGCGCAGTCCGTCGTTGGGCAGCGGCAGCGGAACGCGATGGACGCCCGGTGCGACGGTCCGCGGCCCGCCGGTGGCCCATTCGCCTCGGTCAAGACTCATCGGGTCCCCCGGTGTGCAGCCGGCCGGCGAGCTCACGGGCACCCCTGCGGTCCAGCTTGCCGACGGCGGTCTGCGGCAGGCTGTCCACTGTGTACACGAACTCCGGCCATTTCGTCTTGGCCAGCCCCAGGTCCGCCAGATGACCGGTGATCTCCTCGAGCGACAGGCGGCCGTCGTCGCGGGGGACGGCGAGCAACGCGACCCGCTCACCGAGCACGTCGTCGGGGATCGGCACCACACACGCCTGGTTCACCCGCTCATAGCCGGCCACGGCTCGTTCGATCTCGATGATGTCGATGTTCCGGCCGCCCCGGATGATCACGTCCTTCTCCCGGCCCATGATCGTGACCATGCCGTCGTCGTCGACCCGGAGCAGGTCACCGGTCGGGAAGTAGCCGTCCGCGGTGAGCTCCGGCGGCTGCACCCGGCCGTCCCGGGCGTAGCCGCGGAACAGCGATGGTCCCCGGACCTGGGCACGTCCGGTCTCCCCCGGCCCGAGCACGGCGCCCGTGGGTGACACGGCCCGCAGGTCGGTTCCCGGGAACGGCCGCCCGTCCCGGCCGAGCCGGATCTCCTCGGACTCGTGCGGTCCGGGCGAGGTGTGGCCGAGGCATTCCGACATCCCGAACACCCGAAGGATCTTGGTACCAAGTGCTTGTTCGGCACGCGCGAGCGCGGTCCGGTCCATCGGGCCGCCGCCGACCGTGATCGACCGGATCCCGTTGGGCACCGGTGGGTGCACGGCTCCCATCTGCAGTGCCATCGTGGGCACGCACATCGTCCACCGCGCGTTCGTCTCGGCCAGGCGCGCCAGCACCGCCGCGGGATCCCACCTGGCGCTGAGCACGAGCGGGCCACCCAGCAGCAACGAGCAGTAGACGCCGAAACAGAACGCCGCGGTCGAGGACAGCGGCACGATGGCGGCGATCGTGTCCCCGGGCCGCAGGCCGTTGACCTCGATCGTGCACGAACACGCGTAGTGCAGTGCTTCCTCCGACTGGACAACACCTTTGGCGCGCCCGGTGGAGCCGGAGGTGAGACCGACGAACACCCCGCCGTCCCAGCGGGAGAGGTCCGAAGGCTCCGCAGTCGACAGTGCGGACCAGCCGTCGAGCACCGGCTTGGCGTCACCGGGAACCGCCCATTCGTCCACTGCGGACGGTTCGGCGACGACGACGTCCGGCCGGATGTCCTCGATCGCGTCGGCGAACTCGGCTCTGGTGGTGTGCCGGTTGACCACCGCGAGCACACTGCCGGTCCGGCCTGCCGCGAGCGCCGTGACAACCGTGCGCCAGGTGTTGTCCGCCTGCGCCAGGACCGTCCGGCCGTCGCCCAGCAGCCCGGCCAGCTCGCCGGCCCGAGCCAGCAGGTCCCGCGCGGTGTGCTCGCCGGAATCGTCGATGACCGCGACGAAGTCCGCCTGCTCGGCGCGCTTCTGGAAGTCCAGTACCGCCTGCCTCATCCGCCGAACATCTCCCGTTCCCCACCCATGACAGCGATCCGGCGGCCCCGCATGTCGCCGACCTGCTCCACAGCGGCCGCCCACTCCGGACTGGCCAGGGCCTTGCGCAGGTCCTCCTCGCTGTCGAAGCTCAGCACGGACACGCCGTCCCAGCCCTCCGACCGGGGTTCCAGCGCCGCCTCGACCTCGGTGTGCCGCCAGGCCCGCAAGCCCGGCAGGCGGTAGGTCAGCTCGGCATGCTCACCGCGCCACCAGGCGATGAACCGCTCGTGCGTCCAGTCCGGCGGCTTGGCGGCCAGCAGTACCAGGTTGTACATCAAGCACCTCCCGACGACTCGAACCGGACCGCGGGTGAGCGCCCGATGAGCAGGCGGTCCAGCCGACCGTCCGCGTTGATCCTGCCTGCCGCCACGAAACTCGCCACCGGTGCGCCGGCCCGGCGCACCTCGCCGAGGTACAGCTCCTCGCGCCCGGTCGAACTGGCGGTGATCAGGTGATGGGTGAGCGTCCCCTTCTCCCGCTGCGCCAGGTATCCCTCCATGGCCGGGCGGCCGCCGGCGAAGTCCGTCGCGCCGGTGTCGGTGGAGAACAGGATGGAGAACGAGAAGTCGGCGCTGATCAGGTCCAGGATCTGCTCCGGGGTGTCCCCGTCGAGGATCTCGAACCAGGCGGTCAGGAAGGGTGCTTCGGCCATGTCAGTTCCTCCTTGCCGCAGCCAGCCGGCCTGCCCGGCGGCCGGTCACCACGGCCTGGCACAGGCCACCGCCGTAGCCCTCGTGGTACACATCGGACAGATCCGCGCCCGCCGGACAGAGCCCGGGGATCGGTTCGCCCGCGGTGTCGAGTGCCTGCCCCGAGCCGTCCGCTTCGATGCCACCGAAGGTGAAGGTGATCGCCGGAACGACGTCGGCCATGAACACGCGGCCGTCACCCAGCCGTGCACGGGCATGCGCGTCCAGCTCGACCGGTCCCCACGACTCTGGCAACGACGCCACGGACTCCGCGACGCCGACCCGGCCGCCGCGGTCCCTGGCGAAGGCCCAGCGGTCGATCCGTGGGCTGCCCGGTACGAACGGCGCCTGAGCCGCATCGCGTTGCACGGCCTCGGACCAGAGCAGCAGTCCCCTGCCGCCCTGCGCGGCGAGCGCCATCGTGTTGTTGTGATCGCCCCGGGTCTCGTCGGTGAACCGCCGCCCGGACGGGCCGAGCAGGATGCCGGAACTGCTGTGGTACAACGCGAACGTGATGTAGTCGACCGGGCTGAGCGGCTCGACGCCCAGCGGGAACAGGTGCCCGTAGAAGCCGGTGTTCGCGGTGTTCACCGCGGCGCCCAGGGCGGCGGCGAGTTCCGCGCCGGTGCCCCGCGACCACGGGTTGCCGCGCAGCGGCGGCACGAATGCGCCGCCGACGAGCTCGGCCCGGACCTTGGGATCCGCCTGCCGCCCACCGGTCGCGAACACCACTGCCCGGGTCGCGATCCGCCGGGTGTCGGTGACCACCACGTAGCCGTCGCCGGTCCGGACGATCTCGCGGGTCTCGGTGCCCGCGATGACCTGCCCGCCGGCGGCACCGAAGGCCCGCATGAGGTGGGCGATCACCAAGGGCATGTCGAACTTGTGCCCCCGGCCGGCCAGTGCCCGCTCCTCGCCGGTCAGCGGGGGCACATAGCCGGTGAGCCAGCCGATCGCGCCCGCGTAGCCGTCCACGACCAGGTGACCGTGGCGCTGGAACCGGCCCGGGTCCTCGGCGCGAAGCCGGTCCACGTTCTCGATCGCCCAGACGTACCCGCCCGAGATGGCCGCCGACCCGCCGACCGTCGGACCTCGTTCGAGGACAACGGTCCTGGCGCCCGCCTCGGCAGCGGTGACCGCGGCGGACATCCCGGCGAGCCCGGCGCCGAGGACGACGACGTCGGTGCTGATGGTCCCGGCGTTCATCCGCCCTCCGGCCAGTCGATCAGCGCGAACGACGTGCTGAAGAAGGACTGGTACCGGGCGATCAGCCCACGGGGGGACACGACCGCCGCCGACAGGAAGGCGCCGACAGGCCTGCCGGACTCGGTGACTACGCCGTAGACCATCTCGGTGTCGCCGTCGGCCGAGTACCGGAGCACCTCGTGCACCCGTTCCACGGCGTTGCGCCCGGCGATGTACGCGGCGAAGTCCGCTTTGGACGTTCCACTGACCTCACCGGAGGGCAGGGCGATCAGGAACCGCAGGTCCGGCTCCATCAGTTCCAGCGCCAGGGCCGGGTCCTGGCCGTCCATCCGCTTCAGGTACTCCTGCAACGCCACGGTCATACTCTCCTTCGAGTATCAGGCGTTCAGCGCGCGGGCGGGGTGAAGAAGTCTCCTTCGGACACCCACTTGCCGTCCTTGACGACCACCTTGCGCACGTCCCGCGTGCCGATGTGCTTGTCCGCGCCGAAGCTCATCACCGGACCCACGCCGGGATCGATGTTCTTGGCCTGCTCGTAGGCCTTGGTCAGCGACTCGGCGGTGACCGGTCCCTGGATGGTCTGCGCGATCTGGCTGAAGACCTTCGCGCCGGTCCAGCCCCAGAGCGCGATGAAGTCGGCGGGCTGGCCGGGTTCGTAGCGGGCCATCGCGTCCCGGAACTCCTGCACGGAGGGGTCGGTGTCGTTGGGGGACTTGACGAACTGCACCGCACGGGCGCCTTCCGCGGCGGGTCCGGCGAGGGTGAGCGTCGACTGGGCGGCGACCGGGGCGTAGCTGTAGGTCGGTGCGGCGAGGCCCTGCAGCTTGGCCTCCTTCATGAACGCCGCGGCTTCGGGTGAGGCGAGGATCAGCACGATCGCGTCCGGCGACTTCGCCTTCACCTGGCTGACCACCGGGCTGTAGTCGGTGGACTGGAACTTGACCGGCAGCAGGCTCACGTTCGCCGACGGGTCGGTCCTGGTGGCCACGCTCTGCGCGGCCTTGGCGACTGTCACGAACGCGGCGGGGTCGCTGTGCACGACGACGACGTTCTTCCGGCCGTCCTGCGTCACCCAGGCGCCGAGTGCGGCCGCCTGGTCCTCGTAGAGGGTCTGGGTGCCGAACAGGCCGGCGCGGGGCGGGTTGTACCAGGAGTCGAGCCCGCCGAGCTCGTTGAGGATCGGCACCTTGGACTGCTGCAGGACGAACGGGAACGCGGCCTCGGCCTGCGATGTCCCGTTCGCCGCCACGATCGCGACGACCTTGTCCTGGCCGATCAGCTCGCGGGCGATCTGCACGGTCTGCTGCGGGTCGAACGCGTTGTCCTTGACGATCCAGGTGACCTTGCGGCCGTTGATCCCGCCCTTGTCGTTGATCATCTTGAAGTAGGCGTCGGCACCCGCCCGCTGTGGCACGCCCGAGGCGCTCACCGCACCGCTGAGCGGGTACCAGGCACCGATCTTGATCTCACTGTCGTTCCCGCCCGCGGAGTTGGCGTTCCCGCAGGCGCCGGCGGCGAGAACGAGTGCGGCGGCGACGCTGGCGACTTTGACGGGCGTCGAGCGGAGGCGCATCGTGGGCTCCTAGCAACCTGAGTTCAGTTCAGTTTGACTGTAGATGCCGCTCCCCGGCCCGGCAAGGGCCGCTGGAAAACTATCCAAACGCGACTGGGGCCGGAAAACCGCTGGCTATTGGGTCACCATGCGGACGCAGCAGCCCTCGATCAGCTCGCTGACCTCCGCGAGCGGGGTGGTGCCGGTCGGCCGGTACCAGCGCCACACGCTGACGATCATGCCCAGTAACGCCAGGGCCATGGTGTGGGCGTCCCGGACCGGGAACTCGCCCCGCGACATGCCCTGGGTGAGCAGCCGGACCCAGTCGCGCTCGATGAGCTGCACGAGCTCCCGCGCCGCCTGGCGTTCGGTCTCCTCGCGCTTGGACGTCCTGGTCCCGGCCAGCAGCGAGATGTTGTTCTGCAGGATGCGCATCTGCAGGATCTCGTGGTCCGACACGGCGAACGCGGCGCGGACCGCGGCACGCAGCGCCTCCGTCGGGTCCGAGGTCTGCCCGGTCGCCTCGACGAACCGGGCCCGCGAGCGCTGCAGCTCGAGCCGCATGATCGTGAGCAGGCAGTGCGCCTTGGACTCGAAGTAGTGGTACAGCGCGGTCTGGCCGATCCCGACCTGGCCCGCGATCGCGGACCACTTCGTGGCCTCGTAGCCGGCCTCGCCGAAGTACTCGATGGCGGCGGTGAGGATCGCCGCGCGCTTGGACCGCGGCCCCTCGTCGGGTTCCTCTAGCCTGGCCCTGGTCATCCGCCACCCCTCCCGGCCCGTCCGTGTCGGCCCCTCAGCTTAGTACCAACCTGAACTCAATACAGGTTGACCTGTCGGGACGGTCTCACCGAGCGGTCCAGCCGCCGTCCACGACCATCACCTGGCCGGTGTAGTACGAGGACGCGTCCGAGGCCAGGAACAGCAACGCGCCGTCGAGCTCGCCGCTCTCGCCACCCCTGGCGAGCATGGTGTTGCGGCCGACCCAGCGGCTGGATCGCTCGTCGGCGAACAACTCGCCGGTCATCTCCGAGCGGAACCAGCCGGGGGCCAGTGCGTTCACCCGGATCCCGGCCGCGCCCCACTGCCCAGCCAGCTCCCGGGTCAGGCCGATCAGACCCGCTTTCGACGCGGCATAACCGGCTCCGCCCATCGGCGCGGCCGACACCAGGCCGAGGATCGAGGCGACGTTGATGATGCTGGCCGTGCCCCCGGCGGCACGTCCCTCGACCATCAGCCTGGCCAGGTGGAACGGTGCGACCAGGTTCACCGCGAGCACCGCGGCGAAGTCCGCGGCCGACTCCTTCTCGGCCATCGCCGCTCCGGGCACACCGGCGTTGTTGACCAGCACGTCCAGCCGCCCGGTTTCCGCGAACGCCGTCTCGGTCAGCCGGATCCGGTCTCGCTCCACGGAGACATCGCAGCCGACCGGATGGATCGCGGGTCCCAGTGCGCGCAGCCGGTCGGTCCGGCGAGCCGCGGCGTACACGGTCGCTCCCGCCTCGGCGAGCACGGTGGCGAACCTCGCGCCAAGCCCCGACGACGCACCGGTCACCACCGCGGTCCTGCCCGCCAAGGAGAACAGGTCGCTCATCAGTCCACCGCGATCGGCAAGGCGGTCGCGCCGCCGTCCAGCACGAGGGTCTGACCGGTCATCCACGACGACGCGTCGCTCGCCAGGAACAGCGCCGCGTTGGCGACGTCCTCGACCGTGCCGAGTCTGCGCAGCGGCAGTTTGGCGGTGAGCACCGGTTCGCGCGCCTCCCACACCGCCCTGGCGAGCTCGGTCTTGATGACTCCGGGCGCGATCGCGTTGACCCTCACCGTTGGCCCGAGTTCGTACGCGAGTTGCCGGGTCATCAGCAACATCGCCGCCTTGGTGGCGTTGTAGTAGCCGATCTGGGGATCGACGATCAGCCCGCCGACGGACGCGATGTTGATGATCGTGCCACCGTGCTCGGCCATCCACGCACGCCACACGCACCGGCTCCACGCGATCATCCCGTACTGGTTGACCCGCACGGTCTTCTCCGCACGCGGGAGGTCGAGGTCGAGCAGGTCCCCCATGTACGGGTTGGTCGCCGCGTTGTTGACCAGGATGTCCGTCCGTCCGAAGTGGACCATCGCGTCGGTGACGCAGCGTTGCGCCTGCTCCGGTTCGCCCGCGTTGGCCACAACGTCGAGCACATCGCCATCGCCTTTGGTGCGCAACAGTTCGGCCCGCGCTTCGGCGAGCCCATCCGCCTTGCGGGCCGAGATCACCACGTGCGCGCCCGCGGCCCGGAAAGCCTTGGCGATGCCGAAGCCGATCCCCCGCGAACCGCCGGTGATCACGGCCACCTGCCCATCCAGCACAGTCACGGGGTCTTCTCCTTGTACTTGGCCAGTTCCTGACGGGCGACGGTGCGCAGGTGCACCTCGTCGGGACCGTCCGCGATGCGCAACGCCCGCGTGATCGAGAACAGCCGGGCCAGCACGGTGTCGTCACTGACCCCCGCCGCTCCGTGCGCCTGGACGGCGCGGTCGACCACGCGGTGCGCGACATCGAGCGCCGCCACCTTGATCGCGGCGACCTCCATCCGGGCCGCGGCGTTGCCGACCGTGTCCATCAACCAGGCCGCCTTGAGCACCAGCAGCCGCAGCTGCTCGATCTCGATGCGGCTGCGGGCGATCCATTCCCGGACCACGCCCTGGTCGGCGAGCGGGCCGCCGAACGCGACCCGGGACAGCGCGCGCTCGCACATCAGCCCCAACGCGCGTTCGGCGAAACCGACCGCGCGCATCGCGTAGTGCATCCGGCCGGGCCCGAGGCGGCCCTGCGCGAGCGCGAACCCCTCGCCCTCGCCGCCCAGCAGGTTCGCCGCGGGCACCCGGACGTTGTCGAACAGCACATCGCCGTGCCCGAGCCGGTCGGTGTAGCCGAACATCGGCAGGTCGCGCAGCACGGTGACGCCGGGCGTGTGTCTGGGGACGAGGATCATGCTCTGTTGCCGGTAGGCAGGCGCGGCCGGATCGCTGACGCCCATCAGGATGATCAGTTCGCAGTCCGGGTCGAGGATGCCGGAGGTGTACCACTTGCGGCCGTTGACGACGTAGTGGTCGCCGTCGCGGGTGATGCGGGTGCGGATGTTGCGGGCGTCCGAACTGGCGACATCCGGCTCGGTCATCGCGAAGCACGACCGGATCCGCGCGTCGAGCAGTGGCCGCAGCCACCGCTCGCGCTGCTCGCCGGTGCCGTACAGGGCGAGCAGCTCCATGTTGCCGGTGTCCGGCGCCGAGCAGTTGAACACCTCGTTGCCGATGATCGACCGGCCCATCAGCTCGGCCAGCGGCGCGTACTCGAGGTTCGTCAGTCCCGCGCCCCAGTCACCGTGTGCCAGGAACAGGTTCCACAGTCCGTCGGCGCGCGCCTTCTCCTTCAGCTCGGCCATCACCGGGGGCAGCGCGTGCGGGTTCGCGGACTCGGCGATCTGCCTGTCGTACACCGGTTCGGCGGGCAGCACGTGTTCGTCCATAAAGGACCTTAGGCGCTCCTGCAGCCCGGCCGCCCGAGCGGAGTATGCGAAATCCACGGTTTCCTCCTCAGGCCAGCAGGTCGGTCGCGGTGCGGATCATCGCGGCGATGGTCGGCGGCAGCCGCTCCTGATCCGGGTCGTGGTGTTTGCCCTCGCGGTGCCGGCGCAGGTTGTGGCCCATGATCGCGGCCATCTTCATCCGGCTCAGCGCCCGGAACCAGCGCATCTCCGGCACCGCGTGCTTCCCCTGGTAGGCGTGCAGCAGTTCGGACTCGGTGGGCAGTCCGGGAACCGGGGTGCCCAGTGCCGGGAAGTTGCGGTGGTCGGCGAACAGCAGGAACCAGCCGAGATCGACGCGTGGATCGCCCACACTCCAGATCTCCCAGTCCACCACCGCGCTCGCCCGGTCACCGGCGAACAACACGTTGCCCAGCCGGAAATCCCCATGCACCAGCACCGGCGGCAGATCGCCCGGGACGTCCGCCAGGCGCTTGAGCAGGTCCTCGGCCCCGGGGCGTAGCTCGGCCGGGACCGCATGCATCGTGCGGGTCCACCGTTCCAGTTCACCGGCAGCACCGATGGGCGCTTCCGGCGGCGGCGCGACCTCATGGAGATTCCGCAGGACCCTTGCGGCTTCGAGCATTCTGGACCCGGCCAGCTCGGGCGCGAGGGTGTGCGCGTCCAGGACGGGCTCGATCGCCTCGCCCTCGGCGAACTCCATCGCGAACCAGGCGGGCGCCTGCTCGTCCACGGCGATGACGCCGGGCACCGGCACCCTGGACCCGGCCAGCGCGCGCAGGATCCGCGCCTGGCGCAGGATGTCGTTGCGGCCCACCGGTTTCTGCCCGGGCGGCACGGCTTTGACCACGTACTGGTGCACACCGGCCTTGGTCGTGTAGGTCAGCCCGGAATGCCCGCCCGGCAACGGTTCCAGCTCGCCGATCGGCAGGCCCAGCCGCGCGGCGACCCTGGCGGCGAGGCTCATCGCGACGGCTCCTTCGGCAGGCCGAGCACCCGCTCGGCGAGAATGGTGCGCTGGATCTCGTCGGAACCACCCGCGATGCTGTAGCCCGGCGCGCCCAGCAGGTGCTCGGTCCAGGCGAACGTGCCCCACTCGCCGGTGTCGGCGACCAGCCGCGGCCCGAGCAGCTGCAGCACCAGATCGCTGGTCCTGCGCATGGTCTCGGTCGCGTACAGCTTGCCCACCGACGCCTCCGCACCGGGTTGCCGGCCGGCCACGAGCGCGGCCGTCACCCGCAGCCCGATCAGCCGCTGCACGAGCGTGCGCACGAACAACTCCGCGGTCTGCTGGCGTTCGGTGTCCGTCAGCCGGCGGCCGGCGTTGCGGGCGAGGTCGATCGCGCGGTCGGCGTTGCCCAGGCCCAGCGAACCCGAGTCCAGCCGTTCGGCGGCCAGCACGCTCAGGGTCACCCGCCAGCCCTGTCCAATGGGCCCGAGCCGGTCGTGGTCGGGCACGACGACACCGTCCAGGTAGACCTCGTTGAAGCTCGACCCGCCGGTCATCTGCCGGATCGGCCGCACCGTGACGCCCGGCGCGTCCATCCGGACCAGGAAGACCGTGATTCCGGCGTGTTTGGCGACGTCCGGATCGGTGCGGCACACGGCCACGCCCCAGGTCGCCACCCGGGCGCCGGATGTCCACACCTTGTGGCCGTCCAGGATCCAGGTGTCGCCCTGCCGCACGGCTTTGCAGCGCACGGCGGCGAGGTCCGACCCTGCCTCGGTTTCCGAGAACAGCTGGCACGCCAGCTCGTCCGCGCGCAGCATCGGCCGCAGCCAGCGCCGCTTCTGTTCCTCAGTGCCCCAGATCCCGATGGCCGGTGCGACCAGCTGCTGGGTGACCGGAAAGATCTCGCTGCGGCGCGGCACGTCGAACGCCGACTCCTCCGCGCGGTAGAGCTGCTCGTAGAACACCGGCAGCGCGCGGCCGCCGAACTCGGCGGGCCAGCTCAGCGCACCCCAGCCCTGGTCGAACCGGGTCCGCTCCCAGGCCCGGCCGCGTTCGGTGTGCTCGAGCTCCTGCTGCTCGGTCCAGTTGTCGAACACGGCGACCGAGTCGTCACCCGTGCCCCACATCCCGGCCGAGGGCAGCGGGTCCGCGACGCTGCGCAGCCAATCCCTGGCCTGCGCGCGAAACTCGTCGGGTGTCATCGCGAAAGCACCGTGCACGCGCTGACCCCGGGAGCGCCGTAGACGTGCGTGAACCCGATCCGCGGCTGGCCCGGAACCTGCCGGGCGCCGGCGCGGCCACGCAGTTGCTCGACGATCTCGTAGACCTGGCGCAGGCCTGACGCGCCAATCGGTTCCCCGTTGGCGATACAGCCGCCGTCGGTGTTGACCGGCAGCACACCGCCGATCTCGGTTCCCCCGGCGGCGATGAGGTTCTCCTGTTCGCCGTCCTCGCAGAACCCGCACTCCGCCAGGTGCATCACCTCGGCACCGCTCTCGGTGTCCTGCAGCTGCACGACATCGACGTCCCGTGGACTGATGCCCGCCTGCTCGAAGGCGCCCCTGGCGGCATCCCGGCTGACGCTGGTCAGCGGCCCCGCGTCGATGCGCGGGCTGAACACCTCGAACGAACCCGGCCGCCGGGTCCGCACCACCGCCGAGCGCAACCTCACGGCGTTCCCGGTGCTGGTGACCGAGGAAGAGCACAGCACGAGTGCCGCCGCGCCCTCCCCCGGAGAACAGAACATGAAACGGGTCAGCGGGTCGTTGACCATGCCCGACTCCAGGATCTCCGCCGCGCTGATCTCCTTGCGGCGCCAGGCTTGTGGCGTCAGGCTGCCGTTGCGGTACGCCTTCTGCGCCACCAGCGCCAGCGTCTTCGGCGAGATGCCGTGGTCGTGCATGTACCGCTGGATCTTCATGCCGAAGAACTGGGTCGTGACCATCAGCCCGTCCCGTCCGTAGGCCTCGTCGAGGCCCCAGTCGGCGGGCCGGGGGTCGAACGCGCCCCGCGGGTGCTTGTCGAACCCGACCGCGAGCACCACGTCGGCCATCCCGGCCCGGATCGCGTTGACCGCGCTGATCAACGCGCTTCCGCCGGTGGCACAACCGTTCTTGACGTTGATGAACGGCAGCCCGGTCAGGCCCAGATCGGCCACGAGGGTGTCGGCGAGCCCGGCGGCGTCACTGCCGCCGAACGCCGCCCCCACCCGCGACCACGGGATGCCCGCGTCGGCCAGCGCGGAGTTCGCCGCCGCGATGGCGTGCTCCCGCCCCGTCCTGTCGGACCGGCCGAACTGTGTCCGAGCGGCACCGCAAACCAGCACATCATTCATGAGTCGTCCTCGACCGGTGTCGCCCGGGGAACTCCGCCCGTCTGCTCCACGCGGAGCCTCATTCCGATGTGGACGGTCGCAGGCTCCGCGTCGAGCACGGCGGCCACCCGCTCCGCGCCGATGTCAACGTAGCCGAGCGCGAACGGCCGGAAGCCGTCCGCCGGCGGGACGTAGGGCGGCGAGGGCGGCGCGAACCGCTGGACGGTGAAGGTCCACAGCCTGCCCTCGGCGCTCATCAGCGGCCGGTCCACTTCGGCTCGCGCTTCTCCAGGAACGCCGCCACCCCTTCGGCCGCGTCCTCGGAGTTGAGCGTCACACCGACCGCGAGGTGCTCCATCACCATCAGCGAGTGGACGTCGGCGTCCAGGCTGCGGTCGATGGTCATCTTGGTGATCCGCATCTGGAACGGGCTCTTGTCGGTCAGGTGGCCGATGAACTCCTCGACCGTCTCGTCCAGCTCGCCGGCCGGTGCGGACGCGTTGACCAGGCCGAAGTCGGCGGCCTGCACGCCGGTCAGCAGCTTGCCGGTCAGCATGAGCTCCTTGGTCTTGCGGATCCCGATCATGCGGGGCACGCGGTAGATCGGGCCGGCGCCGCCGAACAGCCCCCGGCGCATGTGGAAGTCACCGATCTTGGCGTCGTCGGCCGCGATCGCGAAGTCGCACGAGATCATCAGCTCGAACCCGCCCGCGGTGACGTAGCCCTCCAGCACCGCCACGGAGGGCGTGTTCATCGAGTACAGCCGGTCGCAGATCTTGGCGGAGATGACCGCCACGTCCATCGCCGTCGAGCTGCCGATGTACTCGGCCTGCAGGCTGTCGAGGTCGAAGCCGGAGCAGAACGTCCCGCCCCGGCCGCGCAGCACCAGCACCCGCAGCTCCGGGTCCCGGTCGACCTCGGTGATGATCTCGTCGAGCCGCTCGAGGATCGGCACGGTGACGCAGTTCTTCTTCCAGGGCCGGTTCAGCCAGACCCGGGCCACGTGCCCGTCGCGCTCGAACTGGATCTCGTCTTCGACAGCCATCTCGTTCTCCTAACTGAACTGACTTCAGTTTGATTGTTCGGGCCGGACGGTGCCGGTGTCAACCGGCCGATGGTGTGGTGCGGGTCGCTAATCGAGACCCAGCGCCGTGGCCAGGCGTGCGGCGTCGTCCTGCGCGGTGCCGAAGAGCACCTCGGTGGACCGGGCCCGGCGGACGTACCGGTGCGCCGGGTGCTCCCAGGTGAAGCCGGTTCCGCCGTGCAGCTGGACGTACTCCGCCACGGCCAGGCGGTAGGCGCCGGAGCACACCATCGACGCCGCCGCGGCCGCGACCGGGAGTTCCGGGGAATCCGTTGCGGCGCAGGCACTCGCGTAGGCCGAGGCGGACCTTGCCGCCTCGTAGGAGACCAGCAGGCCGGCCAGCCGGTGCTTGACGGCCTGGAACGACCCGATCGGCCGGCCGAACTGTTTTCGTTGCCCCACATAGGACACGGTGGCCTGTAGCGCGTGCCCGATCCCGCCGGCCTGTTCGGCCGCCACCGCGGCCCGGCCGATGTCGAGCACCCGGCCGACCTGCGGCGGTTGCTCGATGGGCACGGCGGGCACGCCGCGGAACTCAAGGCGTGCCTGCGGACGGGTCTCGTCGAGCACCCGCAGCGGAGTTCGCTCCACTTCGGACTCGCACGCGAACAGCCTGTCCCCCACCGGTACCAGAACCAGCTCGGCCTGCCCGCCATCCAGCACGAAGTCCGCGGACCCGACCAGCGTCCATCCCGCGGCGCCGTGCCCGGCGGTCACGTCGGCTCCGAACGCCACTGTCGCGGTGAGACTTCCGTCCGCGATCCGGGGCAGGTAGCGGGCACGGGCCTCGGCATCGCCGCTGTGCACAAGGCTGTATCCGGCCAGCACGACCGTGGAGAGCAACGGCGCCGGGCACAGCACCCGCCCGGCTTCCTCCAGGACCACAGCGAGTTCAGCGAACGAGTACCCGGATCCCCCGTACTCCTCGGGGATCGCCAGGCCCTGGATCTCGAGCTCCTTGGCCATGCGTGACCACAGGCCGGCGTCGTGGTGCGCGGCGAAGAACTCCCGCAGCACGGCCCGAAGTTCCTGCTGCTCCAAGGTTTCCGTGAGCCTTGAGGGATCGATCCGCGGCGATGTCATCCCACCTCCAGTGCCGTCACCCGCTCGCCGCCGAAGTACGCCGCTTCGGCCAGGGCGGCGAACGAGGAGTCCGAGGGCGTACCGCGCGCGACGATCGCACCCTCGTGCAGGACGACAACCTCATGGCAGACCGTCATGGCCCGGCTGAGCAGCTGTTCCAGCAGCACCACCGTGATGCCGTCGTCGGCGAGGCGGCTGATCCGCTCGTAGACCTCGTCGATGAGGGCGGGCGCCAGGCCGAGGGCCGGTTCGTCGACGATGAGCACGTCCGGACCGGCCATCAGCGCGCGGGCGATGGCCAGGATCTGCTGCTCGCCGCCGCTGAGTGCGGCGGCCTGGACCGACAGCCGGTCGCGCAGCCTCGGCGGCAGCCAGTGCGCCGTCTCGTCGAGTTTGTCCCGCAGCCGCGCGCCCTTGAGACCGGCCGAATACGCGGCGACTTCAAGGTTTTCGCGCAGGGTGAGGGTCTTGAACAAGGCCCGGCCCTCGGGCACGACACTGGCCCGCGCCGTGCCGGCCTCGCGGAGGCCGCCGGACGGGCGCAGCGAACCATGCAGGATGCGGCCGAGCGTGCTCTTGCCCGCCCCGTTCGCACCGGCGATGCCCAGCACGCCGCCCGTCCGGACCTCGAGATCGACCGCGTGCAGCGCCGCGACACCGCCGTAGTGGTGATCGACTCCGGTCAGCCTGATGGCGACCGGTTCGTCGCCGCTGCGTTCCGGCGGCGCGGTACGTGCGGTCGTCGTGCCGAGATAGGACGACAGCACCTCGCTGTTGCGCAGAACCTCGCCCGGCGGCCCTTCCCCGATCGGCCTGCCGAAGTCGAAGGCGATCACCCGGTCGGCGACCGCGAACAGGTCGTCCAGCACGTGGTCGATGATGATCACAGTCGCCCCGCTGTCGCGCAGCCGCTCGATCTGCCGCGCCGCCATGGCGCGCTCCTCGGCGTCCAGGCCGCCGAACGGTTCGTCCAGGATCAGCAGCGCGGGTTCCTCGGCCATCGCCCTGGCCAGATCCAGGCGCTTCTGCAGGCCGAACGACAGGTCCGCCGGGTAGCGGCCGGCCACGTCCGCGAGGCCCACCCGGCCCAGCAGTTCCGCTACGACGTCGCGCTGGCGCGCGGTGATCCGGCGGTGCGTGCACAGCACGTTCTCGGCCACGGTGAGCTCACTGAACGCCTCCGCGTGCTGGAAAGTGCGTCCAATCCCCAGTCGGCGGCGGGCGGTCGGCCTCATTGTCAGCAACTGTTTTCCGGCGTAGTCAACGGTTCCGTCCACCTGGCCGCCGCCGGTGAGTCCGGACAGGACGTTCATCAGCGTCGTCTTGCCCGCACCGTTCGGTCCGATGATGGCAAGCACCTCTCCCTGCCGCACCGACAGTGACGTGTCCTCAAGTGCTTTCAGGCCACCGAAACGCACGGACACGTTGCTCAGTGTCAGCACCGGCGGACTGTCCGGCGAGACCGCCCTGTCACGTGCCACGGGCGCTGGTTGCGGGTCGTCGTCCCGCGGGCTCGTCGTACGGGACGGCGACAACCGGCCGACGAGCTTGCCCAGGAACGGCACCACCCCGCTGGGCAGGAAGATCAGCACCGCGATCAGCACGATGCCCTGCACGACCGGCTGCGGCAGCCCGGCCGCACCGGCCAGCGTCGGCGACCACGCCAGGTACGCACCGCCCACGACGGCGCCCAGGACCGTCCCGGCGCCGCCGAGGACACAGGACGCGATCAGCGAGATGCCCATGGTCAGGGAGAACGGATCGGGGCTGACGAAGCCGGTCATCAGGCCGAGCAGCACGCCCGCGAACCCGGTGAACGCGGCGCTCACCGCGAAGGACAGCGCGGACTGCGCCTCGGGCGCGATCCCGGCCGACTGGGCGACCATCGGGTGCGACTTGGCCGCCACCAGCCGCATCCGCAGGGCCGAACCCTTGACCAGGACGGCGATCGCCAGGCACACACCGGCGGCCGCGACGGCGAGGCCCTGTGCCTCCGCTCCGCCGCTCGGCAGCACCCCGGCCAGACTGTCCACTTGCGACACCGGAACGCCCTGGTCGCCGCCGGTCACGTCCGTCCACCTGTTGATGACCTCGAGGGACACCAGGCTGAACGCGAGGGTCAGCAACGCGATGTAGAGCGTGGAGAAGCGCGCCCCGGCGAAGCCGAGGAACCCGCCCAGCACCGCGCTCGCGGCGATCGCGCCGGTCACGATCAGTTCCAGCGACCAGGCGTGTGCGCTGCCGTAGGCGGCGAAGTAGGCGCCGAGGGCGAAGAACGCCGGGTGACCGACCGACCAGATGCCCGACCAGCCCGCCAGCAGGCCGACCGACAGCACGACGATCGTGTAGACGGCCGCCAACGCCACCGAATACGCCTGGTACGGCGGGATCGCACCCGAATTCATCACCACGACGAGCAGGACCGCGGCGATCAACGCGAGGGCGGCCCTGGCCGGCCTCGAACGGAGAAAGGTCATGATCCGCCTCAAACCCGTTGGAAGGTACGCGTACCGAACAGGCCCTGCGGCCGGATCAGCAGCACGAGGATGGTGAACGAGAAGACGAAGGTGTCCCGGAAGCTCGCCGAGACGTACGTGGCGCCGATGTTCTCCAGCACGCCGACGGCGAGGCCGCCGATCACGGCGCCGTACATGCTGTTGAGCCCGCCGAGGAAGATTCCGGCGAAGGCCCGGAACAGGGGCGCGGCCAGCACGGCGGGCGCCAGCCCCGCCTTGGGGGCGTAGAGGCACGCGGCCAGGGCACCGAGTCCGAGACCCAGTGCCCACGCCATTCTGGCGACGCGTTGCACGTTGACGCCGATGACTGTGGCGGTGTCCGCCGACTCCGCCACCGCCCGCATCGCCGAGCCGTGCGTGGTCCGGCCGAACAGGAAGGCCACCAGGGCCATCGCCACCCCGGCGACGGCGATGGTGAGCAGGCTCTGCGCCGGGACAGCCGCGTCGCCGACGCCGACGGTTCCCTCGATCAGGCTGGGGAACGACTTCGGCTGCGTGCCCCAGACCGAACCGATCACGCTCTCCGCGATCAACGCCACGCCCATCGTGACCACCAGGGCCGCGAACAGCTGACCCTGGCCGAGCGGCCTGATCACCACCTCGCGGACCACCAGTCCCGCGACGACCGTCACCGCGACCGCGCCCAGCACGCCGACCACGACCGCGACACCGTTGTCGTGGAACGTGACCGCCGCGTACAGGCCGACGGTGGCCAGGCCGGCCAGCGCGAAGTTCACCACGTCCGTGGCCCGGTAGATGATCACCAGGCCGAGGCCCATCAGGCCGTAGATGGCGCCGCTCGCGACACCGTTGACCAGCACGAGCAGGAGTTGATCCACGGCGTTCCTCTCCCTTGAGGACAAAGTGAACTCAGTTCAGTTGACGGTAGCCGCCAGTGCCGCCGGTGGCAAGCCCCAGCTCACACAGTGAACCGGCCACCGTTGGCCAACAACACGGCGCCTACCAGGTTCGAGGACTCCGCACCGGCCAGGAACACCGCGATGTCCGCGATCTCCGCCGGCGTGGCGTAGGCCCCGGTGAACGCCTCCCGCAACGCGGCGGGGGTCCGGGCGGCCATCCCGGTCTCGGTCGGCCCGGGCGCCACGACGTTGACCCGGACACCGAAGGCGATGGCTTCCTTGGCGACCGCCTGGGCCAGCGCGTGCACCCCCGCCTTGGACGCGGCGTAGTGCGGATAGCCGGCGGGCGTGTCGAACGCCGACGAGGACCCGACCACGACGATGACGCCGCCGGTCATCGCCCGCACGGCCGCTCGCAGGACGTGGAAGGTGCCGTCCAGGTTGACCGCCATGACCCGCCGCCACGCCTCGATCTCCAGCCGGGCGGTCACTTCCGGCGGCCGCCCGGCCAGCATCGCGTCCGCGATCCACTGTTTCGCGGTGGGATCGTCGACCCCGGCCGCGTGGACGACCACGTCCAGCCCGCCGATCCCGCCGATCACCCGGTCGACCTCGTCCGCGTCGGCGACGTCCATGACCAGCGCCCGCGCGTTCGCCACTCCCCCAGCGGTTCGCTCGACGGCGTCCGCGTTCACGTCGGCCAGCACCACCTTGGCTCCCAGGGCAGCCAGCTTGTGCGCGACCGCAGCGCCGATGCCCGACCCGGCGCCGGTCACCAGCGCCACCTTGCCGTCGAACCGATCGGCCGCTGTTCGAACTGAGTTCATTTTAGTATGGTCGCCGGTGTGACGACGGTACGCAAGAGCGGCGCCCTGCGGCTCACCGCCTGGGGCGCGCCGCCCCGGCTGGTCGATCTCGAGGTGCCGGTCCCCCGGGACACCGAGGTGCTGATACGGGTGGAGGCAGCCGGGATCTGCCAGTCCGACCTGCACGTCCTCGACGCGGCCGCGGACCACCTGCCGTATCCGGTCCCGTTCACCCTGGGCCACGAGGTCGCCGGGCACGTTGCCGCCGCCGGCCCGGCAGCGACGGGGATCGCCGTCGGAGAACGATTCGCCGTCTACGGGCCATGGGGGTGCGGCCAGTGTGGACGGTGTGCCATCGGGCACGACAACTACTGCGACCGCCGCGGATCGCTGAGCTGGTCGGGAGCGGGGCTCGGCCGTGACGGTGGAATGGCCGAGCACATGCTCGTGCCCGACCGGCGTTACCTGGTTCCGATCGGCGATCTGGACGCCGCCCAAGCAGCGCCGCTGACCGACGCCGGGTTGACGCCGTATCACGCGATCGCCGCTCTGACCGGGAAGCTGCGCGAGGGCACCACTGTCGCCGTGATCGGCGTAGGCGGCCTCGGTCACCTCGCGATCCAGATCCTGAAGGCGATCACACCCAGCCGGGTACTCGCCGTCGACGTCCGCGACGACGCCCTGGAACTCGCCCACCGGTCCGGCGCGGACCTGACCACCCTCACCAGGCCCGACTCCGGCAAGGTCCTGCGCGCCGCGACCGAGGGGACCGGAGTGGACGCCGTGTTCGACTTCGTGGGCAACGACGAGACCCTCGCCCTCGGCGCCCGCGCCCTGCGGGCAGGCGGTGACCTCGTACGGGTCGGCAGCGGCGGCGGGCAGCTCACCATCACCAAACCGGGGCCGCTGCCCCAGGGCGGTACGCTCTCCCTGCCGTTCTGGGGCACCCAGCCGGAACTGCACGCCGTGATCGCCCTCGCCCGGACCGGCCGTCTCCGCGTCGAGACCGAGCTGTTCCCCCTGTCAGCGGCTCACAGCGCGCTCGACCGGTTGCGAGCGGGCCGGATCCGTGGCCGGGCTGTCCTGGTCCCGACCGGGCCCGGCGAACTGCCGTGACCGGCTGAGTCCATCCTCGTCTCGGGGCTCATGATCGGAGAAAGTCGCCCGCTGGAGTGCACAGGCCGGCCCACTACCGAGTCATAGAGGCAGTAGGGGAAATACCAGCCGATGTCACAAGGGGCGATCTGTGCACAAACGCGGTTTCATCCATGCGGCGGTCCTCGCCGTGGTGGCCACCGGTGCGGCCGTCTTACCGGCAGCCGCGCAACAACCCACCTCCGCGCCGGGCGAGACACCCAGGACGGTCACGCTGATCACCGGCGACAAGGTGACCGTGGCCAGGAAGGACGGCTCCTGGGACGCGAAGATCGAGCCGGCCGGGCGGCTCGGGCCGGTGCGGTTCATCAAGTCGGTCAGCGCCAAGGGCGTCACGGTGATCCCGTCGGTCGCCGAGCCGCTGATCCGGGCGGGCAAGCTGGATCGCAAGCTGTTCGACGTGACCGGCCTGATCGAGCTGGGCTACGACGATGCCCACACGCCGGAAATCCCGCTGCTGGTCGAGTCCACCGGCGCCCGGGCGCTCGGCAAGGTCACCCGTGACCTGCCGTCGGTCCGGCTCGCCGCGGTGGCCACGCCGAAGAACAAGGCCGCGGAGCTGTTCGACAAGGCGGGCGCGGGCCGGATCTGGCTCAACGGCAAGGCCCAGCCCTCGCTGGACGTGAGCGTGCCGCAGGTCGGCGCGCCGGCCGCCTGGCAGGCCGGGTACACCGGCGCGGGCGCGACCGTCGCGGTCCTGGACACCGGTTACGACCCGAAACACCCGGACCTGGCCGGGATCGTGAAGGGCGAGAAGGACTTCACCGGCGAGGGCATCGTCGACACCGTGGGACACGGCACGCACGTGGCCTCGACCGTCGCGGGCCGCGGCGCCAAGTACACCGGCGTCGCCAAGGGCGCGGACCTGCTGATCGGCAAGGTCTGCCAGAACAGCGGCTGCCCGTTCGACGCGATCCTCGCGGGCATGCAGTGGGCCGCGGACAGCGGCGCCAAGGTCGTGAACATGAGTCTGGGCGGCGGGTCCGGCGACGGCGTCAGCGACCCGCTGGAGATCGCGGTCAACCGGCTGTCGGCCGAGAAGGGCACGTTGTTCGTGATCGCGGCGGGCAACGACGGCCAGAGCAGGCCGGTCTCCAGCCCGGCGTCCGCGGACGCGGCGCTGGCCGTGGCCAGCGTGAGCAAGCAGGACAAGTACAGCCGGTTCTCCCAGCCCGGACCGCGGTTCAAGGACTACGCCGTCAAACCGGACATCGCCGCGCCTGGTGAGGACATCGTGGCCGCACGGGCCCAGGGCACGCTGGCCGACCATGCGGTCGACGAGTACTACGCGCGGCTGTCCGGCACCTCCATGGCGACGCCGCACGTCGCCGGTGCCGCGGCGATCCTGGCCGCGCAGCACCCGGACTGGACCGGCCAGCAGATCAAGGCCGCGCTGATGGGCAGCGCGCACCCGATCGACGCCACGATCTACCAGCAAGGCTCCGGCCGGCTCGACGTGGCCCGGGCGTCCCGGCAGACGCTCATCCCCAGCACAGGCAGCCTGAGCCTGGGTTTCGTGCGGTGGCCATACAACCAGCCCGCGCTGACCAAACAGATCACGTACAGGAACACCAGCAGCGCACCGGTTTCGCTGCAGCTGAGCCTGGACGTCCCGGCGTTCCACACGAACGCCGACCAGGTCACGGTGCCCGCCAACGGCGAGGCTACGGTGACGGTCACCTTCGACCACGCCGCCGCACAGGTCGGGGTCTACGGCGGCAGGCTGGTCGCCAGCAGCGGCGACGGCACGGTGATCCAGACGCCCGTCGGCGCGTACAAGGAACCGGAAAGCTATGACCTGACGGTGAAGCTGATCGACCAGAACGGTGCCGCGCCGGCCGATGGGCTGTTGGCGAGCGCGATCTGGGTTCCGCTGGGCACCGGCCAGGACGATTTCGACGTGGTGGGGAACAACAGCACCGTGCGGCTGCCCGCGGGCCGGTACGCCGTGCTGGGCACGATCCAGACGCCCGTTGCCGGTCAGCCGCTGCCGACGAGCACCAGGGTGGCCGATCCGGAGGTCGATCTGCACAAGGACACCGTGGTCACGCTGGACGCCAGGAACGGCAAGAAGGTCACCGTGCAGACCGACGAGAAGGACGCCCGCCCGTTCTCCTGGACCAACGGGATGGTCGTCGACACCGGAGCGCGCGGGGTGGGCTACTACAGTCAGTCGGACTACAACGACTACACCGCGCCGACCACCAAGCACACCAAGGAATTCCGCTACTTCGACCGGATGAAGCTCGAACGGCCCCAGGTCCGGCTGACGGTCGACAAGCCCGAGTCGTTCGAGATCCCCGTGGAGTGGGTACCGGGCTCGCCGCAGCCGGCCGACACCCGCGCACTGTCCGCTGTGGACGTTGGGCATGCCACCCCCGGCGAGATCGCCGCGGCCGATCTCAAGGGCAAACTCGCGGTGTTCACCCTGGGCGACGGCGAGGGCCTCGAGTTCAGCCCGCGGGTGCGTGCGATCGCCGAGGCGGGCGCGAACGCCGCGCTGTTCCACTCCTCGGGCAGCCCCGTGCGGTTGATGGAGGCACCGCCACTGCCGTTGACCGCCACGTTCGGCCCCGAGGGCGCCCGGCTGGCGAAATTGCCCAACGCGTCCGTGACGCTGACCGGCCTGCCCGTGAGCCCGTACCGGTACGAGCTGGTGTTCCCCAGCTACGGCGACGTTCCCGCCAACGTGACCTACCGGCCGCGCAACAGCGATCTGGCCACCGTGAAGACGACCTACCGGGCGTCGGTGGACGGTGTGGGCTACACGGCGATGTTCGCCACCGACGGCAAGTACGACCTGGAGGGCGGGCTGGAGTCGACGCCCACCCCGCTTCCCCGCGAGCGGACCGAGTACTACTCCCCCGTCACCTGGGCGAACTCCGTGAGCGTGCTGGCGGGCGGTGCCGCGCAGGACTACGAGGCCACCAAGCGGACCTTCAAGCCCGGTGAGAAGTCCACTGTAGACTGGGGCAAGGCCGTGATCGGGCCGGGTGTCACCGGGCCGGTGGGCTTCTTCTCCACCGACCCGTACCTTGCGTACCGCACGGGCGAGACGATCAACGCCCACCTCCCGCTGTTCTCCGACTCGGCCGGGCACTCCGGGTTCCCCGATCCCGGTGACACCGGCGACACCGTGCTGTCGGCCGACGGCAAGGAGATCGCGCGCAGCGGCCAGCCCGGCAGCGGCCAGTTCACGGTGCCCGCGGGCGCGGCGAACATCCGGCTCACCACCGAGGCGAGCCGCACCAACCCGGGCTGGCCACTGTCCACAAAGGTCAGCGCGGACTGGGGCTTGCGCTCCGCGCACACCACGGCCGCCACCCCGCTGCCGTTGCTGTCCATCGGTTTCGACCCCAAGCTCGACCTGACCAACCACGCGCCCCGCAACGCGCTGTTCCCGGTGCCGTTCCGCGTCGACCGCCAGCCGGGCGCGCCGGGCGGCAAGGCCGAGCCCACCAAGGTCGAAATGTCGTGTGACGACGGGCAAACCTGGCAACGGGTGCCGCTGCTGAACCTCAACGGCACCTGGTGGGCGGTCATCCAGAACCCCGCCTCCGGGTTCGTGTCACTGCGCGCCGGCGCCGCCGACCAGGACGGCAACACCCTGACCCAGACGATCATCCGGGCCTACCAGGTGAAGTGACGCACTGTTCCTGGCTGCGCGGCGGTCGCCACAGCGCCCGCCGCGCAGCCAGATCAGCCACGAGATGCCATACGGCCCAACAGCCGGATGACGACTACGTCAAATGGGAATGCTCATCAGACAGGTTGCCCTCGTTCCCGAGGTGGCTGACGTGCCGACGCGAGAGGTTCTCCGGTCGGTCACCGAAGCCGGGACAAGGACGGGTCGAATTCCTGGTAGAGGTATGCGACCCGTCGCAGGACGAGGCTTTCGCCTACACCGTCAACGACGTCCTGGTGCCCGACTTCTACACCCCGCACTACTTCGATCCGGTAAGACAAGACGGCGTGCGGTACAGCTTCACCAGCAACCTCACCGAGCCGCGACAGGTACTCCGAGGCGGATACCTCAGCTGGCACGATCCGGCGACAACAAACGGCGGAACAAGCAAAGGTCCCTGCCGGGCACGTTACCGGTCCTCGCGGCACCAGCCGCTAGCTGACGTCAGCGACGGACCCCGTCGAACCGATCCAGCGTCCGCAGCGCGCCGGTGCTTCACCCAGACCCGGCCGCCGCGTTGACCGCACCGCCCGCGGCCGGACCATCCCTCCGCGCTGTTCGGCGCCGTACACCTGCTCGACCGGGTGTTGGTGAACCGTTCGCCCCGCTCGGTACGACGAACAGGGTGTGGATGGGAGTTTGCTCGATCGTTGGGCCTCGTGGCGCGGGTGCGTCGCCGAGCCGCGGGTGCCGGGACGTCACGCGTGGTGACCCGGCCACCGGATCCGCGGGAGGATGCCCAGCTCCTCGACGCGATCGCCGACGGTGACCGGGCGGCGTTCGCTGAGCTGTACCGGCGGCACCTGCCGTGGCTGTTGGTGCGGCTGGGGCGGCGGTGCTCGTCGCCGGAGCTCGTCGACGAGGCCGTGCAGGACACGTTCGTGGCGGTCTGGCGGTCGGCCGGGCGGTGGGACCGCCGGGGTGAGGTGGCCGCGTGGATCTGGGGAATCGGTATCCGCCGCCTGGTCGACGCGCTGCGGCGGAGCCGGCCGGCGGCCGGTGAGCTGATGGAGTTCGCCGGCGTCGAGACATCAGCCGAGGAACATGTGCTGCTCGCGGTCCAGTACGGCGATGTGGGCGGCGCGTTGGCAAGCCTGTCACCGGAGCTACGGGCCGTCGTGCAGGCAACTGTCCTCGATGGACTGACGACACAGGAGGCCGCCCGGCTGCTGGGTATCCCGCCCGGCACGGTCAAGACACGGATGATGCGCGCCCGCGCCCTGTTGCGGGAGCGGCTGGCATGACGGGGAGGCTGGGATGACCGCATGGCACCTGGATCCGGAGGAGATCCGCCGGTACGCGCAGGGAGCCGCCCCGCCGCACCTGGCCGCGTCCGCCGAGGCGCATCTGATGAGATGCGCGGCCTGCCGGGACGTTGTCTCGTCCTATGTGGACACCCGGCGGGCGGAGACGATCTGGCGCGAGGTGGTCGACCGGGTCGACACGCCACGGCGGAGCCGGCCCGAACGGATGCTGGTCCGGCTCGGCGTCAGCGAGGCGACGGCGCGTCTCGTGGCCGCGACACCGACGCTGCGGGGGCCGTGGTTGCTGGCCGTCGCGGCCGTCCTCGCGCTCTCGGTGTGGGCGGCCGGAGTCGATGAGCGCTTCCTGCGGATGTTTCTCGTGGTCGCCCCGCTCGGGCCGCTGGCGGGTGTCGCGGTGGCCTTCGCGGGCGGCCTGGATCCGACCCGGGAGATCGGGCTGGCCGCGCCGTACTCGGGACTGCGATTGCTGCTGATCCGTACGGCCGCGGTTTTGGTGGTCACGGTGCCGATCGTGGCCGCGGCCGGGCTCGCGCTGCCCGGCTCCGCTTGGCTGGCGGCCGCCTGGCTGCTGCCCACCGCCGGACTCACCTGCGCCGCGCTGGCCCTGACCGGCCGCATGACGCCCGTCGCCGCGGTCGCCGTCGTGGCTGCGGCATGGGTGTTGGTGACCGCCCCGGCCGCCGTCACCGATCGCCTCGATCTCGCGTTCGGTGCCGGTGCCCAGATCTTCTGGCTCGCCGTGGCGGTCGGCGGCGGCATCTGGCTCACCCGTGACACCTTCAGGATCAAGCTGGGGAGAACCACATGACAGGCGTTCGCGTGCATGGCGCGACCAAGTCCTTCGGTCGCACGACGGCGCTGGACAGCGTCGACTTCGAAGCCGGCACAGGGGTGACCGGGCTGCTCGGGCCGAACGGGGCCGGCAAGACCACCCTGCTCCGGACGATCGCCACCGTGCTGGCGCCGGACCGGGGCACGGTAACCCTGCTGGGCCTTGACCCGTCGCGCTCCGATGACCGCACCCGGATCCGCGAACGCCTGGGCTACCTGCCCCAGGATGCCGGTTTCCACCGGGGGTTCACGGTCTTCGAGTTCGTCGACTACGTGGCGATTCTCAAGGAGATGACCGACCGGCGGGCCCGGCATGACGACGTCCGCCGCGTCATCGCGCTGACCGGGCTGGAGCCGGTCAGCGGGAAGCGGATCCGGGCCCTCTCCGGCGGGATGCGCAGGCGGGTCGGGCTGGCGCAGGCCCTGTTGGGCGATCCCGGCCTGCTCGTCCTCGACGAGCCGACAGTCGGCCTCGATCCCGAGCAGCGGCTGCGGTTCCGGGAGATGATCTCGCGCGCCGGTGAGGGGCGCACGGTGGTCATGTCCAGCCACCAGACCGAGGACATCACCGCCCTGTGCACCAGGATCGCCGTGATCCAGCAGGGCCGGGTCCGTTTCACCGGTACCCCCGCCGAGCTAACCGCGCAGGCCGCGGATCGCGTGTGGACGGACACGCAGCGGTCGCCGGCCGCACTCGCGGCGTGGCGCACCGGTGATGGTACCTACCGCAACGTCGGCGACCCGCCCGAAGGCGCCGAGCTGATCCCACCCACGCTGGAGGACGCGTACCTCCTGCTCATGGGCGAACCCGAACTGGAGGTCACCCACCCATGACCACTGTGGACACCGCCGTTGGCCGCCGGCTGGCGCCACTGACCGGCTGGGAGGCCCGCCGCCTCGCCCGGCACCCCGTGCTGTGGCCGCTGCCCGTCGTCATCGTCGTGACCTCCGCGCTCGACGGGGCCACCGGCGGCCGGACCATCGGCTACTGGTACGGCACCATCTTCGTCGCCGTCGCGTTCTTCTCGCCCATGTTCGTCCTCTTCGCGGCCAACCTGGTCGCCAGCGGTGCCCGCCGCAGCCGGGCCGAGGAGATGCTGAACGTCACCCCGGCCACCGACACGCGCCGGACCTGGGCGATGTGTCTCGGTGTCGCGCTCCCGCCGGCCGCAGTCGGCGCCGTCGCGGCCGGCGCCATGGCTTTCATCGACAGCGTCAGCAACATCCCGCCGCAAGACCTGCAGTCCGCCGGTGAGCTCGCCCAGATTCCGTTCATCCTGGCCGGCGCGGGGCTGCTCGGCGTCCTCGGCGCCCGGTGGCTGACCTTCGCGGGCGGCGCGGTGGTCACCTTCGTCGCCGCGACCCTGGGCGGTGTCGTGGTGTTCGGGCGGTTCCACTCCGGGATGTGGTGGATGTGGTGGTCGACCGGGGCCACGTTCGAGGATCAGGTGCGGGTGCCCGGCCGTCCGTGGCTGCACGTCGGGTATCTGGCCGGGCTCTGCGTCTGCGCCGCTCTCGCCGCCGTCTACCGCGATCGCGCACATTGGCCGCGGCTGGCCGCCATCGGCGCGCCGGTCCTGGCCGCCACCCTGGTCGTCGGCTGGTTCCAGGTGCCATGACACGGTCCGTCACCTGGGAACTCATCCGCGGCGGCCACCTGGTCCGCAGCCTGCGCCTGGCCCCCTTCGTGACCGGCGTGGTCGCCGTCGCGGCCTTCCTGGCGGCACGCGGCGGCGACACGCACGACGTCATCGGCGACCTGCGTGTGCTGGGCCTGCTGCTGGCGCTGGGTAGCGGGTACGTGCTCGACGATGGCGCGGCGGTCACCCTGCAGGCCAGCCCGTTCAGCCTGGCCCGCCGGCTCTGGCTGCGCATCGGCTGTGCCGCAGTAGTTTTCATCGTTCCACTGTGGACGGCCATGCTCGCCCGCTTCCTCCCCTCCGCACCGTCCGGCGACCGGTGGGCGCTCGGCCTCGGCCTCACGGCCGAGCTCGCCACCGCGCTCACCGTGATCTGGGCCGTGACCGCTTGGGGCCGCCGCCACGGATTCGAGCACCCCGGCATCATCACCACACCCGCGCTGCTGGCCTCGCTGTTGCTGGTGACGTCGATCCCGCAAGCGCCCATGCTGGTCGGCTCCGGGTCCCAATGGACCTCCGCTCACCTACGCTGGTCGGGCCTTCTGGCCGGCGCGGCCTGCGTGCTCGTGGCCGGAATGCGCGACCCGGTCGCACGCTGGCGCTCTCCCGGCCACCACCCAAACCGGCAACGAGTGTGACCGCGGGGACCGATCCGCCGCCGGTGGCTACGTCCCAGTCAGTCCATGTCCATCTGCCAGCGACGTGCAGTGCGGCGACCGGCGTAGCGCACCCCGCGGTTGGCGGCCTTCACCCACCCCTGCCATTCCTTGTAGGCCGAACGTTCCTGGGTGCGTGCGCAGCAAGGCCATGGGGAGGCCATCCCGGTGACCGTGGCCCATCGGCAGCGGGTGCCGGTGTCCTGCCGTGGCGGGAGTGGCGGCAGGTCGCAAGGACCGTGCCGGTGGTCATGCAGAGGCAGGCCACCATGCTCGCGGTGGCGTACCCACGACGGTTTCGTCTTGTCCGTGCGGGACATCTCGTTCCTCCGGAACCAGCCACCCGGGCTCCCGGACTCTCCGGGCGGGCGGCCAACGCAACCGCGTCACCACGAACCACCTGCTTTCTGCCTATGCCGAGCAATATAGCGCCCGCAGGAAGAGTGTCAGGAAAACCAATTCCGTCGGCGCCAGGACGAGGTGGTGCGAGGGATCTCGAGGCACCCGGGAATGTCCGGCCGCCGGAGAATCGGTCTCTGGCGCGAACCTTCCGGTGACGGCGACGTGCAGTGGCAGAGGCGGAACCCGTTGCCCATCGCCGCCGGCCGCTCGCCAAAGACCGGCCAGTGCCTTGATGCCTGCCGCGGCGACGCCGTCGCGGGCCAGGTCCGCTTCGCCGTGACGCCCCTCAGCAACCAACCGGAGGTCTGTGCGTCTCTATTGGTGGGAACAAGGTCGGCTTGTTCCGTTCAGTAGGGGGAAATTCCATCATGAATACCGCGTTTCTTCGGCGTGCCCGGATTTCGTTCCTCGTGGGGTCCACGGCAGTCCTGGTCGGTTTGGCCGCGTCCGCCTGTGACTCGTCGCCCGCATCGTCGGGCCAGGGCAGCACGCCGCCGATTCCGACGAGCACCGCCACGTCGAGCACGCACGCCGAGGCGCCCGCCGCGCCAGTGGCCGACTCGTCCAAGGCCAGCGAGCCCGCGGCCGTGCCCACCACGAAAACACCGCGCCCGGCGCCGAAGCCCGAACCGCTGCTGGGCACCGTGTGGAGCGAAGGCCAGGAGGGCTACGGCACCGCACACCCGAAGACGATCTACAACGGTGGCGACCCGACCGGGTGGGTCACCGACGTGCACTGGCAGTCGTGGGGCGACCCGGTCGCGATCGGCACCGGGATGGCCAGCGATGCCCGCAACACCGTCGTCGCCGACGCCCCGCAACGCAAGGCGACGGTCCGCGCGTTCAACCTGGGTGTCTGCAAGGGAAAGCTGATGTACCAGGCCATCGAATGGTACTTCCCCAGCCAGGGCGACAAGTTCGACCCGCACCACTACATCAACATCTGCACCGGGGAATACGTCGGCTCCTGACGAATCCCTTGCACCACGCCGACTTTCACCCCAGCAGGCGGCCTCCAGGAATCCGGAGGCCGCCTGCTGTCACGCGAGGTCCCGGTTATGCGACGCGGAACGACTGGGCGGCGCTGCCGTTGCAGGTTGCCTGGACCAGCTGGATGGCGTCCGCTGTGGACGATCCGGGCACGGTCAGGCACTTTCCGCTGTGCCGCGCGGTGAAGTGGTAGTAGCCGCCGCCTTCGGACACCGGCTTCCACTGCTGGTTGCCGCCACCGCCGTACGCCCACAGTTGCAGGCCCGCGTTGTCCGCGGTCGACACCCCGGTCACGTCGATCACCTGGTTGGGGCTGTTGAAGTTGCCGATCCGGGTGAAGCCGCTGTCGGTGGTGGCGAACTGGTACCGCTGCGCGTTGGTGCCGTTGCAGGTGTACTGCTGGATCACGGTGCCGTTGGCCGTGTTCGCCGCGGCCGCGTCAACGCATTTGTTGCTGCCCTTGTTCACCACGGTGTACCAGGCGGACGGGTCGATCGTGCCGTCCGGCGGCGGGGTGGTGCCGCCACCGCCGCCGAGCCACTTGAGCCCGTCGAGGACGAACCGGTTCTGGTCGGCGCTGGCGAAGGTGGACGACAGCGGGATGTTGTGCTCGTAGTCCATCGCGTTGTGGCCGAAGTTGGCGTACAGCATCTTGTAGTTCTTGTTCGTCCACGCGATCGGGTAGTACCCGGAGTACCAGGTCTGGTTCGGGTCGGTGCCGATCGGGAACGTGGAGCTGTCCATCGACGCGAGGATGGAAATGTTCGGGTTGCGCCGCAGGTCGTTCTGCCAGGCGTACCACTCGGAGACCGACGACTGGATGGTCGCGGGCAGGTTGACCGTCGAGGCGTGCGTGCGGTTCTCGATCCGCAGGGTCTCCGCGGTGGGGCCCCAGGTGTTGGAGGTGAAGCGCCCGGTGCCGAGGAAGTCGTTGTGGAACCAGTTCGCGTACGACGGGGTTTGGTTGTCGTTGTAGGCGGTGACGTGGAAGCCGAAGAAGCCGCCACCGGCCTGCATGTACCGCTGGAAACCGGCGAACTGCGCGGCCGACTGCGGCTGGTCGTCGAAGAACATCACGACCTGGTACTGGCTCGGGGTGATCGTGGTGAGCCGGTTCCAGTCGGTGGTCGAGGAGTAGGTGTAGCCGTTGGCACCCGCCTGCTGCGGGAACCAGACGTTGGCCTCCTTCTCGAAACTGATGTGCGCCGCGTCGAAACTGCCGCTGTAGAAGGCGAGCACGTTGAACGGGGCCGCGGCGGGCACGGCGCTGGCGGCGGGACTGCCGATGGTGAGGCCGAGGCAGGCGGCGAGGAAGGCGAACGCCTTCAGCGCCAGCCGGCCCGGCCGCCGGGAAGCGGCGAGCATGGGTGGGCCTTTCGAGCAGGGTGCAGGGTGTGAAGCGACCACCGAAAGCGCCAGGGAACGGCCGGCCATCGGCCTCAGCGGCCATACTTCAAGTCTTAAATTAATACACAAAGCACCTCTGGTCTAGACCTGTCAACGCAGTCGCGCCCCGCCCATCGGGACACAGCTGCCTGACCAGTCCCGAAGGGGCTGCCATATCTTGTTCACACCCACACGAAGAAGGACCAAAGTGTCCATTTCAGACAGCAGGGCGGCGGCGCATGAGCCCGGTGCGCGCCGCCGCCCATCAGACCGTCAGCCGACCGCCTCGAAGCCGACCCGGTGCAGCTGCCCGGTGCGGTCGGTGAGCACGTACAGCTCACCGTTCTGGTCGGCACCGAACGAGGTGACCCCCGCCGGGAACTGGCCGATCTGGGCGCTGGTGTGGCTGCCGTCGCGGTTCTGGCGGATGGCCCAGGCGGTCGACGAGCAGTAGTCGGTTGTGACGTAGGTGCCGTAGGCGAGCCGGACGTGTTGCACGCCTCGGTAGACGAAACCGCCGATCACCGCACAGCCTTCGACCCCGGTCCGGTAGTTGAACACCGGTGCGGTGTACTTCGCGTCCGGGACGCAGCGCGCCGCGTTGAACACCGCCGGTCCCTCCATGCAGGACCAGCCGAAGTTGAGGCCGCCCATGGCGTTGCGGACGTGGTTGACCTCCTCGAAGGAGCCTTGGCCCACGTCGGCCAGCCAGAGCGAGCCGTCCAGCCGGTCGAACGAGAACCGCCACGGGTTGCGCAGGCCGTACGCCCAGATCTCCGGCCGGGCCCCGGGGGTACGGACGAACGGGTTGCTCGCCGGAACGCAGTACGCAAGCCCGTCGCACGAACGGCTCACATCCAGCCGCAGGACCTTGCCGAGCAATATCCCCAGATTCTGCGCGTTGGCGTCCGGATCCCCAGCGCTGCCACCGTCACCGAGGCTCCAGTACAGGTATCCGTCCGGCCCGAACGCGAGCTGCCCGGCGTTGTGGTTGCTGAACCGGGAGTGGTCCTGGGTCAGCAGCACCTGTTCCTTCGCCGGCTGGCCGAGCGGGATCCTCGACAGGGTCAGGGCCCCGTCCGGCACCCGGCTGTAGGCCACGTACACCTGCGAGGTCTGCGCGAAGTCGGGTGCCGGGACGATGCCGAGCAGGCCACGCTCGTTGGCGACGCTGTTCACCCGGTCGCCGATGTCCAGCACCGGGGCGGCCACCAAGCCGTCCACCGGATGGAACACCCTTACCGTGCCCCGTTTCTCGGCGATCAGCAGCCGCCCGCTGCGGTCGTTGGCCGCGACCATCGCCACCGGCCGCACCAACCCCGACGCCACCTGGGTCGTGACGACTCTCAACTGATCCAGCGGTACACCGGCCGGCGGGTTCGAGGGCACCTCGGCTGTCGCCGGCGAGATCGTGACGGGCAGCAGAGCGACCATCGCCACCACGAGGCCGACCCGTCCAAATCCTGACATGTGGAGCTCCTCCACGTTGGGGATCCAGTCGGAGAGTTTCTACGCACCGGGCCGGCATCCGGTTCAGAACCGGACCCTTCGGGCATTCCCGCCGGGCGCTGCGACACGCGGGTGGCCATCGAGACCGGGTTCGTGCATCGGGATGAGGTTGGGCTTCTCGTGGCGGATCATCAGGACCTCCTCCAGCGCGCCTCGCCTACCGGCGCACCTTCCGGACCACCACAGATCACGAGCCGATGCGCGAACGCGCAAAACGCAGGCGCCGCAGCCGATCCGGCGATTGTGGCCGCTGGGAGCCGCGGCGCCTCCGGTCACCTCTTGGTCGTGTAGGTCACGCCTCGGGCCTTCACGCCATAGGGGCACTCGGCCTTGGCGTACTCCCCCGCCAGGCGCTCGTGGCGTGGCCTCAGCGGGTCTCGGAATGGTGCAGGTTGGTTGTCGTGCTGATCCGGGCGGCGAGGGTGCGCAGGCCGTCCGCGAGGGTCCAGCCGGGGACAGTCACATCGCAGCGGTCGAGTTGCTCGGTGTACCGGTCCTCCCAGATCTCGACCTTCCAGCCCGGCCAGGCCACCGCGTCCGAGAGGCCGCTCAACGAATCGATGGTCCAGACGCCGACGGTCTTGGCACGGTGGTCGATGTGCACGCCCGACCTGGGCATCCACTCGGAGGCGGTGACCTTGGCGTTGTCCGGGATCAGCTCGACGTGTTCCGGGCCCCAGCGGAACAGCTCGCTGACGGGCAGCTCCAAGCCATACGCGTCGGTCGTGCCGTCTTCGCGGGTCACGCTGACCAACTGATCCATGCCCAGCTCGGCGGGTTCCGGCTCGATGAGGACATCGGAGCCACGCACCTCGATGTCCTCGAGGCCCAGGTAGGCGACGAGGTCGGCGATACCGTCGTAGGCCCAACGCACCTGCCAGCCCGGCCAGGTGATGGCCAGGATCGAGAGCACCGCCGCCCGGTGCGCGTAGTCCTCGCAGTGCCTCGTGAAGAAGAGCAGGATCCGGTTCGGCTGGTCGACCAGGGCCGCGGCCTCGGTCCAGATGTCGTCGTACCAGCGATAGGTCTTGTCCTGGTCACGGATCCGCTGGAGCGCGGCGACCGGGCCGCCGATGAGATCCAGATCCAGCTGCGGCGCCCGCCACCTGCTGGTGAACCGCAGCCAGCCGTCATCGCCGATGACGACATACATCGCACGCTCGGGCACAGGACGCTCTTCTCAGGACAACCGCTCGGGTTCACCCACGAGCCAAGGTTTTACACACCTCGCACCCACCAGGCCCAGGGTTTGTTTCGCGAACCTGCGGTCCCAGGCTGTGTAACAGCCCGACAACTCTCGGCCGGATCGGCCGGCGATGTCGTATCCGGGCCGCGCCGTTCGTAGCCAGGGTGAGACGCCGTCCACGAGGGGCGCTGTCACGACCACGGGAGATGCTCACCGATGTCGCACCCACAGGCCAAGGTCCACCGCATGTTCGAGCTCATCGAGCCGATCGCCACCGCCACCTTCTCCGAGGTGGCGAACGAGGCGTTCCTGGCCGTCGGCATGCGCAACTACTGGGATGGGTACTTCGCGGGCCGGGCCGCGCCGCTGGGACAGGCACCCGCCGAGGTGGTGCACGCGGTCTTCTACAACTTCGCCGACGGCGAGGTCGCGCGCCACATCCCGTGGGTGTGGGGAAAGATCACCCCGGAGGAAGCGATCGCCGTGCGCGAGCGGGGCAGCACCGCCGCCCTGCGGCAGCGGATCGGCGACCTCGCCGACTCCCCCGGTCTGACGCGGGCCGCCGACCTCGCCACCCGCGCCGCGGTCAGCGCACCGACCGAAGGCCGGGTGCTGTACGCCGGGCTCCGGGCGCTCGACACACCCACGGAGCCGGTGGCCAGGCTCTGGCACGCGGCGACATTGCTGCGCGAGCACCGCGGGGACGGCCACAACGCCGCCCTCGTCGCCCACGGCATCGGCGGCACCGAGGCCCACGTCCTGCTCGCGCTGTCCCTCGGCATGCAGGCGGCGGAGTTCGGCCGGATCCACCACCTGCCCAAGGCGCAACTGGACGCCGTCATCGACGGGCTGCGCCACCGCGGCCTGGTGGACGCCGCCGGTGGGTTCACCGCCACCGGCCGGGAGACCAAGGACCGGATCGAAGCCCTCACCGACGAGCTGGCGACACCGCCGTACGACGTGCTCAGCACGGACGAGCTCGACGAGCTGATCGCGGCCCTCGAGCCGATCGCCGCCGCGGCAGCGGCCGCCCACGAGTGAGCGAGCGACGGCCACCGGGATGAGCAGGTCACCCGCTCGATGCGCCGCGATTGAGGGCGCTAGGCCCGCCTTGCAGCTCTCGCCAGCCCGGGATCCGGACACACTGAGCACCGCTCCGAGGCAGGGAGGCTACGGCGTGACCGGCGCTCTGGTCGATGCCCCGAAATCCGGCGCCCCTCGAGGCTCCCAGCCACCCTGGAGTCCCGGCACGGCGAGCCGCGCCAAGGCAGCGGCCTACGGCCTGACCGAAGAGGTGGCCGACGGGGTGGTGGCCGACGGGGTGGTGGCCGACGGGGTGGTGGCCGATGGCGCTGTCGGTGCGGCGGAGTCCGGTGCTCCTTCGTAGCCGGGGAGCTCGGCGCCGTTGATGGCGCGGTCGATCAGGTCGGTGAGCCACTCCATGTCGGGCTCCGGGGTCGGCTCGGCATCCGGAGCGGGGATGTCGCGGCTGCGGGCGTGCAGCCGGCCGATCTCCTGGTTGGCCTCGACGAACGGGCGCATCCGCCGTTCGTAGCCCGCGAACCCGGCCTCGGGGTCCCACCCGGCGGCGGCCAGCTCGCCGGCCAGCAGGTAGGCGCCGACGAGGGCCAGCCCGGTGCCCTGCCCGGACATCGGCGAGGAGCTGAACGCCGCGTCCCCGAGCAGCCCCACCCGCCCGCTCGACCAGCGGTCCATCACCACCTGGGCGACCTGGTCGAGGTAGAAGTCCGGGGTGTCGTCGAGGTGCGCGAGGATGCGTGGGGTCAACCAGCCCAGACCGGCCATCCGCTCACGCAGCAGGCGCTTCTGGGCCTCGACGTCGCGGTAGTCGACGTCGAGGTCGGCGGCGGTGAACGAGAACATCGCCATCGCCCGGGTGGCGTCCTGGATCGGCCGCAGGCCCGCCGAGCGCCCGGGCTCCTGGTGGTCGATCAGCCAGCGGTCCAGGCCGAACTCGTTGGGCACGCTGTAGAACGCCAGCACGTGCCCGAGATGGCGGACGAACCGCTCGTGCGGCCCGAAGACCATCGCCCGCAGCGACGAGTGCAGCCCGTCCGCCCCGATCACCAGGTCGAAACGCCGCCGGTCGCCGCTCGCGAAGGTCACGTCGACGCCGTCCGCGTCCTGGGTGAGCTCGGCGATCCGGTCGCCGAAGATGTACTCGGCACGGTCCCGGGTGTCGTCGTAGAGCACCTGGGACAGGTCCCCGCGCAGGATCTCGATGTCCGCGATGTACCCGTCGCCGCCGTCGTCGTCCGCGCGGAAGGTCTCCAGCACGTTCCCGTCCGCGTCCACGGTGTGCGCACCGGCGGTGTCGGTGCAGGCCGCGCGCACCGCCGCGTCCAGCCCCATCCGCCGGATGACCTCCTTGGCCACCCCACGGGCGTCGACCGCCTGCCCACCCGGACGCAGCGACGGAGCCCGCTCCACCACGGTCACCTCGGCGCCCCGCCGGCCCAACCAGTGAGCGAGCGCGGGCCCGGCGATGCTCGCCCCCACCACCAACACCCGGACACCGCTCCCTGCGCGAGGGGTGGTCTCGAACTCGTGCGTCGTCATACGACAACCCTCCCACCGACAATTCACATTGTCAAGACAAAATAACTTGTCGGCAAGGCATGGCCCGACCGCCATCGAGGTCCCCGGAGAGGGCATCTGATCTTGGTTTAGGCAACGATGTCCGCTTTGACCGGATCGTTTCACCAGGTTTGGTGAATTCGCCGGTCAGGGCACGTTCCACTACCCAGCGGCGTGGCAGCGCGTTTGACGACCTCGATACGGCCCTTGATTTTCTTGCCCGCGTCGACTGGGGACGTTGATCGGCACCCGCACGGCGGGGATCGTATCCGGTCCGGCCGGTGCGACGTCCTGTCCGACAACAGCCCGATCAGGATGCCGTCCATGGACGAGAAGGCCACCAACGGCGAAGTAACCAAGGGATCCGGGTCGCGCCCGACATCTTCTTGCCACGCACGGCCGAGGACGTCTCCACCGTACGCGACCCGGCGCTGGACAAGATCCTATTCCTTCTCACGTACCGACGGGTAGAACCGCCCCAACAGCACGACCGCGGGACGACTCAGCAGCAGCGACAGCAAGGCGTAGTACTTCACCTGTGGCACCGCCGCCATCAGCACCAGGCCCGCCATCAGCATGCCGGTACTGATGGCGGCGGCCGCCACGATCCGGGGCTTGAGCTTGTTGTCCGGAACCTGGATGTCGGGGTTGCGGTGGATGATCAGACTGAGGATGGTCTGGCAGACGCTGCCGGCCAGGATCGTGCAGAAGTAGAACAGCGGTGGGAACCTGTCGTCCGGACTGGCGGCGCTGATCACCTCGGTCGGGAACGGCAACACGACCACGGTGAACATCCAGATCATGTTGACCAGCACCAGGGCCGGGGTGTAGGACGCCACGTGCTGGAACATCCGGTGGTGGATCAGCCAGAGCCGTGCGATCACCGCGAAGCTGAGCAGGAAGCTCAGGATCTGCGTCCAGTTGTCGGTGATCAGGTCGACCGCGTGCGGCTTGGGCTCCCGCGCCAGGTCGACCAGGGGCAGGATGAGCAGGGTGATCGCGATCGCGACCACCGCGTCGGTGAACAGGACCAGCCGGTCGGGGTCGCGTGAGATGGTTGCCACGCGCGCAACCTAGCCTGCCGTGGACGCCCACGCGGCACCGACTCGGCTATGACTCCGTCGTGGAATGGCATTTTCCTGTGACAGCGCGGTGTTTGGGTGTGATGCCGGGCGGGACCTGGTGGTCGCGATCTACGAGCATGAACGGGACGAAATGCACGACTACATCTGATCTTGGTCCGTGTCGATGGCGACTGATACCTTGATCAACTGGTGCGTGACCTGCGAAAGATCGTGAACGCGTCGCGAAAAGTCGTGCGGCGGCGCCGACTGCGGCGATCATCGACTCGCAGAGCGTGAAAACCTCCTGCGATGTCAACGAATCCGGTCAGGGCATCGACGCGGGCAAGAAAATCAAGGGCCGCGCACGGCACATCGCCACCGATGTACTTGGTGGCTACAACACCACGGTCATTCAGCACGGAGCCAGGCGGGGTATCCGCATCGAGGTCGTCAAACGCTCTGCCACCAAAGGATTCCACGTGCTGCCACGCCGCTGGGTACCGGTGCAGGAGGGCGAAGCTTTGCTCGACCACCCACCGATGCGCACCCAGGCCAGAGCCGTGCTCGACACCGCGGCGAGCCGGTGCGGGCACGGTCGACCGGGCTCGGTCCAGTTTTGGGCCGCCCTTCAATGCCCACACGCGGGACCCGTCAACCACCGCCCTGGGACAAGTCCAGTCCGCCCGCGGCGTGCAGGTCGGCCAGCAAGCCTTCGTGCAGGCGTTGCCAGACCCCGGCCTCGTTCCAGTCACCAACCGTCGCCAGCAGGTCATTCCGGAACCGAAACCCAGCTCTTCTGGCAGGAACTCCCACGGATGCCCGCGTAGAGCACGAACAGAATGCCGCACGGGGCTTTGCGGTCATCCAGCCGCCTACGGCCCGGGTGATCCGCCCGGCGCGGCACCACCGGCAGCACACCCAGCTCAACACCGATGTTGATCAACCTATTCCAAGATCTATTCTGTCAGGACCTTAAACCAAGATCGGATGCCCCTGAGACACGGGAAAGGGCCTCCCCCAGCGAACCGGCGGAGGCCCTTTCTCCGAGCGCTGGATCAGATCAACACCAGCACATCATCAGATCTCGTCGCACTGACCGCGACCCCCACCGCGGCCTTACGATCCTGGCGTCCCACATCGTCGCTGTGGGGCGCGCTGAAAACCATTTCCTCCTTTGCGTTCACTGCATTTCCGTTCGGGTGCCGCCGACGCTAGAAGTCCCTGTTCACCCGTCCACCTCGTACCGGCCGAGCCGACCGATCCGTCGCGCCGGTCAGCGGCGCGCAGGCCGACCCTGGCGCCGAGACCTGATCTAACGGGGCTTAGGTTGTTCCGTATCGGTGGTCGCCCACGGAACAAACAACCCCGGAACAATGCCGGTCGCACCCGCCTGCCTGGAGGAACACGATGCCAAGAGCTGAACGCCCGCTGGCGACGGGTGATTCGGCCCTGCTGCGGCTCGCCGCGGACCTGCGGGCGCTGCGGCAGAAAGCGGGCAACCCGACGTATCGGGAGCTGGCCAAGCAGGCGCATTTCTCGGTGACGACGCTGTCCAGCGCCGCCAATGGCCGGCAGCTGCCCAGCCTCGCCGTGACGTTGGCGTATGTACGCGCATGTGGCGGTGACGAGGAGGAGTGGGAACAGCGGTGGCATGAGGTGGCCGCCGAGTCCGTGCCGGACGAACCGGCTCCCGGGCAACCGGACAGCCGCGCGCCTTACGTGGGTCTGGCGGCGTTCCAGCCGCGGGACGCGGATCTGTTTCATGGCCGGGAACGATCGGTCGCCGAACTCGCGGACCGCATGTCCCGTCAGCGGTTCGCTGTGGTCTTCGGTGCCTCGGGTGCGGGTAAGTCGTCGCTGCTGCGCGCGGGGCTGGTGGCGGGCTGGCCCGGTCCCGTGGTGGTGTTCACCCCGGGGCCGCATCCGGTGGAGGAGACCGCTGTCCACATCGCACGGCTCGCCGGGACCGCTCCCGGGCAGCTGCACGCCGATCTGCTGGCCGACGTCCACAACCTGCACCGGGCGGTGCGGATGGCGGTCGACGAGGACGTGCTGATCGTGGTCGACCAGTTCGAGGAGGCGTTCACCCTCTGCCGCGACGAGGCCGAGTGCACCAGGTTCATCGATCTGCTGCTCACCGCCGTGAGCACGCCGAACAGCCGTGCGCGAGTTGTGCTTGGTGTGCGGGCCGACTTCTACGGTCACTGCACGGGGCATCCCGGACTCGTTGCGGCGATGGCGGACGCCCAGGTCGCCGTGGGTCCGATGACCACGGACGAGCTGCGGCGCGCGATCGTCCAGCCCGCCGTCCGGGAAGGGTTCGTGGTCGAGGGCGCATTGCTGGCCGAACTCGTCGCACAGGCCGCGGGCAACGCCGGTGTGCTGCCGTTGTTATCGCACGCCTTGTTGGAGACATGGCGTCGACGCAAGGGAAACACCCTCACCCTTGCCGCGTTCCAGAGCGCGGGCGGCATCGATGGCGCGCTCGCCCGGACCGCCGAGACCGTCTACTCAGGCCTGAGTGAGACGCGCAAACAGCTGGTACAGAACCTGTTCGTGCGGTTGACCGCGCTCGGCGACGGAACCGAGGACACGAAACGTAGGATCACCCGATCCGAAGTGGACGAGGACACCGCCGAAGTCCTCGATGTGCTCGCCGAGGCGCGGCTCGTCACGATCGCGGACAACACCATCGAAATCGCGCATGAGGCGCTGATCCGCGCGTGGCCGAGGTTGCGGCAATGGCTGACGGCCGACCGGGAAGGGCTGCGGACCCATCGTCATCTGATCGAGGCCGCACAGGAATGGTCCGCGCTCGACCAGGATCCCGGCGCGCTTTACCGCGGCGCCCGGCTCGTCGTCGCCAAAGAATGGGCCGGAACGCGCAGCGCCGCGCTCAATCCGGTCGAACGCGCATTTCTCGACGCGAGTATCGAACAAGGCGAACGGGAAAGCGCCAAGGACAAACGCCGGGCCCGTCAACTGCGCTATCTCGCCGCCGGTTTGGCGGTGTTGCTGGTCCTGGTCACGGTGATCTCGGTCGTCGCCGTCGGCGAACGAGAGCAGGCCGAACAGGCGCAGGCAGTCGCCATCTCGCGACAGCTCGCCACACAGGCGTTGACGCTCGCCGAGTCCGACCCCGGCCGGGCGAAGCTGCTCAGCGTGGAGGCATACCGCACCGCTCCGACCCTGGAAGCGCGTGGCGCGTTGATGAGCATGTCCGGGCACAGCGAGTACCGCACCGAGATCCAGGCCCAGCCGGGTGCCGTGTCGGACCTCGCGTACCGGCCGGACGGCACGATCGTCAGCGCCGGCCGCGACCAGACCGTCGCGGTGTGGGATCCCGTGCGACGCACCCGGATCGCGGCGATGACCGGGCACGACACCTGGATCAAGGCCTTGGCGGTCAGCCAGGACGGCAGGATCGCGGCGACCGGTGGTGACGACACCCGGGTCATGCTGTGGGACCTCGAGAAGCGCCAGCTGATCGGCGCCCTCGACGGTCACACGGACGAGATCAGGAAGATAGCGTTCGCCCCGGACGGCCGCCTGGTCGCATCGGCCAGCAACGACGGAACCGTGCGGCTGTGGGACGTCGCACAACGCACGAACCTGGCCGTCTTCACCGGCCACCAAGGCGGCGTCGCCACGGTCGCCATCAGCCGGGACAGCAGAACGCTGGTCACCGGTGGCGACGACCAGTCGATCGTGTTGTGGGACATTCCGACCAGGACACGTCTGGCCACGCTAGCCGGCAACGGCGGCAAGGTCAGGGCGTTCGACTTCAGCCCGGACGGCACCCTGCTCGCCACCGCGGGCTTCGGCCCGGCGGTGCACGTCTGGGACCTCGCGAGCCGCACCGAGATCACCACCTTCACCGGCCACACGGGTCAAGCGGTGATCAGCGTCAGGTTCAGCCCGGACGGCCGGACCATCGCCAGCGCGGGCAATGACCTCGTGGTCCGGCTGTGGGACGTGCCCAACCGCGTGCCCCGTGCAGTGCTCGCCGGTCACCAGGCGAACGTCTACACGCTGGCGTTCAGCCCGGACGGCAGCCGGCTCGCGTCGGCGGGCGAGGAAGGCAAGATCATCCTGTGGGATCCGCGCGCGGCGGCGATGACCGGTCCGCCCGCCGGCACGGTGAACGATCTCGCCTTCACGCCGGACGGACACGGCCTCGTCGCGGTCGGCTCCGGTCACAGCACTCTCTGGGATGTGCGAACCCGTGCTCCCCAACGGATCCTGAGCACCGGCGACGTCGTGGTGAACGGTGTCGCGATCAGCCCGGACGGCAGAACCGTCGTGACCGGCACGGAGGATCCACGCGTCCCGCTCGGTCAGCCCGGCAACAACGTGCAGATCTGGGATCCCACCACCTCAACACCGCCGACCAGCCTGCCAGGTCACACCGGGGCGATCATGGATGTCGCGCTGAGTCCTGACGGACGGACGGCCGCGAGCACCGGCAAGGACGAGACGGTGGTGCTCTGGGACGTCTCGAGCCGCACCAAGACCGCCACTCTCAACATCGGCGACGTGGCGGCCGGAGTGGCGTTCAGTCCGGACGGCCGGCGCCTGGCGGTCGCCGACCACGCCGACTTCGTCACCTTGTGGGACCTGTCGTCTCGCACTCGCACAGCGCGGCTGAAGGGCCACACCGGCTGGACCAGGACGGTCGAGTTCAGCCCCGACGGGCGGCTGGTCGCCTCGGCCAGTGCGGACCAGACCGTGATCATCTGGGATGCCACCACCGGCACCCAGATCGCCCGGCTCACCGGCCACAAGGACGCATTGTTCCACGGTCTCGCGTTCAGTCCCGACGGCCGGACCATCGCGTACAGCAGCGCCGACAACACTGTTCTGCTCTGGGATGTCGAGCGGCGCCAGGTGTCCGCGCGGCTGACCGGACACCTGGCGCCGGTCAGGGCGATCGCGTTCAGCCCGGACAGCACGACCTTGGCATCAGCGGGAGCTGATGGCGCCATCATCCTGTGGGACATGGATCCGGCCCGGATCGCGGGCGGGATCTGCGACACCCTGTCCCGCAACCTCACCGCCGGCGAATGGGCTCAGTTCACGCCGGAAAGCACCGATCGCGATCCCTGCGCGGGCTGAACGGGTTTGCTTCGGTGATCAAGGTCGTGTCCAGATGCCTGCCGGGGCGGGACTGGTCAGCCAGGCGATGTTGAGGTCGGACACCGGGCCGCGATGGGTCCGCAGGCTGTCGATGAGGTCACGCTGACGCTGAGCCAGCAGGGCGATGACTTTGGCCGGTGACAGGGTGATCGTCTCGCTGTCGGCGTTGCGGTACCAGTTTCCCAGTATTTCCAAGGTGAAATCGACCGCCAGCGAGCCTCCGACGCCGAGCGTGACATCGCCGAAGGCACGGAACCCGCCGGTGTGCAACGAGATGTTGCGAGTCGCGTTGAGCGCGTGCAGGAAGGCCGCGATCCGCTGCTGGCGGTCTTCGAGCCAATGGGCGCATTCGGCGGGATCGGCCAGGCGTGCCGACCAGTCCCGCACCTGCTGCGCGGCCAAGGGCGACGTCTGTGAAACCGCCTGTGCCAACGCGTCCTTGGCGGTGACAGCAGCCGGGTTTCTGTCCGGGAGCAGCAGATCGACCCACGTGTTGAGGTCGTGCAGCCGGTTGAAGTCGTTCGTGGTGGCATAACCGTCGACCACTTCCAGACCGGCCGGAACCGGGCGGACTCCTTGGCGTAGCTGCTGATGCGCCTCGACGATCTGCTGCCGCATCGCCTGCAGGGACAGCGCCGCGGCAATGTCGTCACGCTTGTTCAGGCCGCACGCTTCCAGGGCGGCCCACGCCAACGCGGCCGCGGGCAGCGGCGCCTCCGTCACACGTGCGACATGCGCCATGCGCAGGCCGTTCCGCAACGCGTCCGGCCAGTGGGAGACGAGCGGCACGGCACGATCGACGGTCGGCGCGTGCGACTGGATGTGCGTCGGCCTTCCATTGTCCACATCGGACACGAAGGTGTCGTTACCAAGGGACAACACGACCAGGCGATGGCCTGCCATGTACTGGTCCAGCAGTTCGGCCAGTTCGCGACGGGCCACCCGCCCGGCACTCGGAGCGTCGACAGCACTGACCTGACAGGCGACGAGACACGCGGCGCCATTGACCGGCACCTGTTGCGTGAACCGGCGCAGACCACCGAGCGCGGCGCCGAACCCGAGGCTTTCCGGCTCCCGCACAGGGCAACTGACTGCCGTCGGATGCAGTGCCGGTAACCGGGTCAGCTCGGCCGCGCCGTGGACGACGACCGCCACGCGGTAGGACGACGGCTCGGGGAGCAGGAGTGCGCGCAGGGCAAGGGCGTCCAGGCTGCCTGTGGCGCGGAGCGCGCGGAGCAGGTCCTGGGTCAACGCGACTGGATCGCGGTCCACTGTGGCCACAAGAGACGCGAACTCGTCAGCGACCAGATCCACGGACGCGGGGTCGACGCTGGCCTGCCATGCTTCGGCAAGAGCGTCGTCCAGCAATGCATGGATCTTGGGGAGCCGCGTTTCGATGTCCGCCGCGGTCCGGACGGCCAGGTCCTTCAAGTCCGCGAGCGGGTTGGACTGAACCGCGAACACCGCCGCGGTGTCCACCAGTGCCGGACGGAGATCGCCAAGAACTTCTTTGCCGCCCCATCGCGCCACGGCATATGCGGCCGCCTCGCAGTGTGCCCGGACCAGGGCACGTCCCGGCTGGCCGGTCTTGGCGAAGCCGGACAACACGGCCCGCACCCGGGGCAGTTCGGCCGACATGCTCCCGAGGCTGGACACGTGCTGGCTGAACAACGACGTCTTGCTGACCGCACGCAGGATTCGCTGCACCAGGTAGGTCTGACCAGCGCCCAGACCGAACCGCCGGACCTCGCCGAGCAACCGGTGATCGAACCCACTGAAAGCCATACCGCAAACCTATAAGCACACCACGGTTCCGGCCCCGCCAATATCGGCGTCGAGCGGTCGGCTCCCCGCACGAGACGCCCAGGACCGCCAGGCGCCGAGGCGCCTGGCGGTCCGGTTGGGGCTCACTCACCCGGTCCGCGCAGCGGTCACGACAGCCGGGTGATCGTCGTCAGAGTTCGAGCGGTGGGAAGTCGGTCACCGCCTTGGCCACCATCTGGGCGATCTTGTCGTAGAAGGCCGAGTTGGGCACGCCCCCGGTCAGCAACGCCGGCGCCACGTTGCTGGGAGCGGCCGGGTCGGCGACGGTTCCGGCCACGTCCAGCACACCGTCGGCGCCCAGGTCGACGTACCCAGACTTCAGGAAGTCGTTGACCTGCTTGCGGACCGCCTCCCGGGCGTCACCGGAACCCAGTCCCAGGGCCGGGATCGTGGAAAGGATCACGTGGATCACGGTGCCGTCGGCCCGCCGGTAGTTCCGCAGCCCCGTGGCGCCGGCCGGATGGGCCAGCGTCCGGATGCCCTGGAGGATCTCGTCCTTGCTCTTCCCACTGAGCACGTCGTCCGCCCCGAGAGCCACGATCGCGGTCCGCAGGTTCGGCTGGCCGGTCACGGTGCGGTCAACCGTCCGCGCGCCCAGCAAGGTGGTGGGCGCACCGGAGCCGAAGCCCGGGGTGGTGACCGCGTCACCCTTGTACATCAGGGCGATGTCCTCGGCGTTGGCCGCGAACCGGAACACCCGGACGTCCGAGATGGACCCGTTGAACTGGTTGCGGACCGCACCGCCGATGACCTTCACCCCGCCGACACCCATCGGCCCGGCGGTGTCGAACGCCGAGGGGTTGCGCACCGAGCCGACCAGCTTTCCGTTGATGTACAAGGACATCTGCTCGGTCGTCGCGTCGTACACGCCGGCCAGGTGAGTCCAGGTGTTCAACGTGGGCGCCGGACCGGCGACCATCGCGTACGCACCGGGAGCGGCCGTGTCCTCCGACGGGCTGACGAAGGCCCAGCCGGTCCCCAGCTTGTACTGCAGGAAGAACGCGCTCTGGTTGGTGCCGCTCTGGCTCACGATGGTGTAGTTGCCCGCGGTGGAGGTGAGCTTCGCCCAGGCGGCGACCGTGTACGACTTGGTCGTGCTCAGCACCGGCCCGGACGTGGCACCGTACGAGGCCGACCCGTCGAACACGGCCGAACCACCGTGGTCGCTGCTCCAGGTCGTCCCCGACAGGGTCACCGGAACTCCACCGGCCACCGAGTTGGCAGCCGTGCTGCCCGACCCGTCGTTGAGCTTCCACAGGCCGGTCGCCGGGACGCCGGAGCGGCTGGCGTTGACCAGACTGCCCGGAACGGACTGGCCCAGGGCACCCAACGCACCCGGCAGCTTGTCCACCCACGTCTGCTTGTCCGCGCCGGTGCCCGCGCTGAACTGGTCGCCGAGGACCACGACCGTCCCCTGTGAACTGTCCGTTGTGGACACATCAACGCCGGCGAGGTAGTACGAGCCGGGCAGCGTGGAGCCGAACACGGCGCCGTCGGTGGCCGCGGTCTGGTTGCCCGACGCCAGGTAGGACGTGGTGAAGGCGTGCACCGGGACGCGGTCGACCACGGACGTGAAGTTCAGGCTCACGACCAGGTTCCCGGTGCCACCGGCTGGGAACGTGGCCGCATCGCTGACCACGTCACCGCCCGCGGGAATGGTGACCGACGCCGAGCCGCCGAAGGTCAGGGGGACCGGCGCGGACGCCAGGCTCGCACCCGCGGACTGGGCGCCGACCGAGGCCGCACCCACGGTCATCGCCGACGAGCCTTGCGGGTTCGACAGCTTCACCCGGACCGACGCGCCCGTCATGGACGGCTTGACCACGGTCCGCACTGTCTGCCCGTTCAGGGCCACCGGCGGAACGACCTGGCCGTCCGACGGCGCCGACCAGGCACCCAGCCAGCCCGTGGCGACCGGCCGGGGCGCCATCGAGAAGATGTTCAGGGCCGGTTTCTGGCAGTCGGCCGTGCCCGGAGTGCCGTAGCTGGGCAGGGTGACCGACTTCAGCGTCTTCGACGGGTCGGTGGGCAGGAAGATGGTGTACAGCCGTGGTTTGACTGTGCGGTCCACGCCGCTGTTCACCAGCGTGCGGTAGGGCAGCACGAAAGCCGCGCTGTCCGTCTGGCCCATTGCCCAGTCCTGCACCTCGGGCACGTACGGGTTCTGCGTTGTGCCGTCGGTGTAGGTGATCGTGGCCGTGGTCGCGGGCAGCCCACCGCAGGTCCCCGTGGCGAGCAGCCCGAACGCGGACGCCTTGACCTGCGCGACCGGGATGGTCTGGCCGTACGCGACGACGTCGTCCTCCCCGGTGGCCTTCGGCTGCGGCATGGTGAAGGCCGCGCCGTTGATCACCTTGGTCGCCCCGGGCACGAGCCCGACAGCGGCCATGGTCTGCGCGGACAGACCGCCCTGGGACAGATCGAGGTGGCCGGGCGCGGTGTCGGGCGCGATTCCGTCGTTGTTCAACGCCGAGGCGAAGTCGGTCACGGTGATGTTGTTGATCGGGATCGCGACCAGGTAGTCGACGCCTGCCTCGAAGCCCGCGGCCGCGTCGTTCTTGCCGACGACCCGGAACGTCAGTTTGTGCGTTCCGGCCGCCAGGTGCTGGCCACCGAGCCGTACATGGGTTGGCGTCAAAGCGGACGCGTACCCGTCCCACGGTTCCTCGTTGCTACGGGCCAGCGCCTTGCCGTCCACCGAGATCTGCAGCCGGCCGGCGTGGTCCTGCTGGGTCATGCCCACGGCCAGCGAGTAGTCGGCCTCGATCGGCACCTGGAAGGACAGGTCGAACGACGTGTTCGCGGCCTTCGGCTGGAACGACAGTTCGGCCGCGTCCGACCAGGCGGGGTTGGCCACGACCCCAAGCGTGGCGTCCTGCCCGGCCGGCTGCGCGGCGGTGACCTGGGACGGCTGCTCGGCCTCGAACCGGCCGGTGGTGGTCAGGGTCAGGTAGTCCAGCCCCTGGTAGTACCGGCCGCCGATGGACGCCGCGTTCGTGCCGGTGATCTGGACGCCCAAGGTGTGCGTGCCGGCCGTCAGGCGGCGGGTGCCCAGCGAGTAGTAGTCGGCGCCGACAAAGGTGTCGTAGTTGTCGAAGGGGCCGACGGTGGCCGTCTCCGTCTGGCGGCCGATGGGTTGGCCGTCGATCGTGTACGTGTTCTGGCCGTAGTCCACGGCATGGGTGATGCCCAAGCCGATCCGGTAGTCGGCGTCGGCGCTGACCGTGAACGGCATGCCGAACGACTGCCCGACCGCGGTCGGCCGGAGGAACTGCTGGCCGCCACCGGACCACACGGGACCGGTCTGCTTCTCAGCGGGCACGTTCTGCCCGGCCGGCTGGGTGATGGTCAGCGACTCCGCCTCGATCCTCGTGGTGGTGCCGCCGGTGTTCGGGGACACGTAGAAGATGTACGGCGCCGACTCGACCGACATCTTGTGGGCGTCGTCGAAGCTCTTGACGTACAGCGTGTGGTAGCCCGGGGTCAGCCCGGCCGGGATCTGGATCGTCGCCCGGTTGGTGCTGGTCGCCGGCACCCACCCACCGGACAGGCCGAACGTCTTGGTGTAGTCGCAGTCGGTCGTCGCGGGCGCGTGCTGGGATCCGGCGCCGTCGAAGCTGTAGCTGAACCCGACCAGCCCAGGACCGCCGTCGAGGTGCTCGACGTTGATCACGCCGGGCGCACCGGCCTGGGCGCCCCAGCTGTTCGGCGGATAGTCCGCACTAGGCAGCACCACCGGCACACCCGGGATGGGTTTGGCTCGTACGGTGAAGTTCAGCCACGGCGAGTACACCCCCGCCCACAGGTTCTTGCTGGAGTCGCCGGGGAAGCTGTTCTCCACGGACGTCCTGAAGGTGTAGTCGCCGTCGGCGAGCGCGGACGGGACCGGCCAGTTCGCCCGGGCGCCGGACGCGAAGATCACCGCGCTGGTCGTCTTGGCGTACCGCGTTTTCTGCGCCGCGTCCCACGCCTCGAACCACATGCCCAGCCCCAGCGGCGGGTTGTTGTTGTCGGTGGCCGTGGACGAAAGGGTGGGGGTGGCGGTCGGGGTGACGACCTTGCCGCCGCAGTTCACCGAGTTGACGATCTGGTTGTCGGTCGGTCCGTTCGGCGGGAAGCTGAACACCACCTCCAGCGTCGGGTTGTTGTCGAACCGCTTCCACTGGAACCGGTTGTCCTCGCCGGCCGCGCGCAGCAGGAACGTGATGCTCCCCCAGTTCTCGTCGACCTCGCGCTGCACGATGCCCTTGACGTCGTAGTCGAGTGTGCCCGGCCCGCCGCAGTTGTCACCCGCGGCGGACGAGATCCGGCCCAGGAAGTCCCAGTCGGTCGCCGGCCACCGGGTGTCCGCGTTGATGTACCCGGCCAGCTTCAGATCGGTGTCCTCCGGCGTGCACGCGTGCGCCGCGTGCACCTGAAGGGCGTAGAAGTGTCCACTGTAGATAACCGGCTTCTTGCCGTTGCGCGGGGCCAGGTCGCTCGCGGGCATCTGGAAGTACGACCGGGCCGTCCACGCGGACGAGCCGCAGCCCGACCAACCGTCGCAGTCGCCGACCTGGGCCTCCTTGGAGTCGTCGTTCCAGTAGTGCCACCCGTTGCTGGTCACCTCCAGCCACGCGTCCTTGGTCCGGGACATGATCGGGTCGATGTACACCGGGTACTGCACATCCGGACCGGTCAACGCCGCCAGGTCCGGGCGGATCCGGATGTCCGTGGCGGTGCCATTGGCGCTCCGCGCGGCCATCCTCGGCTGGGTGCCGAGCTTCATGGCGGTGGTCTTCTTCTGGTCCCACATCAACGGGGTGGCACCGTGGAAGACCGTGGCCCCAGCGCTGTCCTTCGCGTCGAGCGCTCCGTCCGGACCGGCTTGCAGCGTGAGACCGGTGGTCGTGGCGGTGAACCCGAAGTCCGCCAGCGCCGGGTTCTTCGCGGCCTGGGCGTCGTGCACGATCAGGACCTCGGAGAACCCACTGGTGGTCGCGGCCACCTGGAGGTCCACCCCCGGCAGGACCCCCTTGTAGGTGGCGGTGTTCTTGTCCAGGACCGGTTTGGGCAACGCCGTGGGCCAGCTGAGAGCCAGCTTCTTGTCGCCCTCCGCCGCGGTGATCACCGGCGCGGTGCCACCGTTGGCGAAGGCAACGTCCGTTGTGGACATCACCGGGGCGATCGTGCCGTCCGGCCGCACCTTCAGCGTCGTGTCGATGTCGTGCCAGCCATCACCGCGCTTCGCCCTCGTGGGCCGGGGGTTGCTGCGCATGGTGAACGTGCCGTCCGGGTTGGCGAACACCTGCGAGGTCTCCGTCGTTTTCGACTGCACCTCAACGGGCTTGCCGGTCCGCGCGGCCACCGCCAGCTCGTCCTGCGGCGCCGCCGCAGGTGGTGGTGGCGCCTCCGGTCGCGCCGTGGCCGGCGCGGGCAGGAACACGACCGTGGCGGCCACTGCCACCGCCGCGGAGATCAACGCACGCATCATTTCCCCCAGGATCTGCTGTTCGCCATGACGGCGTCGATGAACTGCTGTGGTGGCCGGTAGTTGTGGGCGTCGATGTAGTGGACGATCAACGTCGGCGCCGCGTACACCACCCCGTCCGCGCCGGTGACATGGACCTCCGCGTGGCCCAGCCGCAGTTTCCCATCGCGGGCCGGCTCGAACGGGACCACTACCGGAGACGGCTCGGTGCACAGCTCACACGAGTGCCATCCGCGCATCACGTTGACCTGGTCGCGGACGATCGCCTCCAGCAGCGCGTACCGGACCTCGGCATCGACATCGCCGGTGGTGAACGAGGCACGGCCACCCAGCCAGCCGACGTTCAGCACGGTCGCGGCCGGGTCATGGTCGCCGTACACGTAAGTGCTCAGATCCTGGTAGGTCGTCATCATCGATTCCAAGTGTGGTTCAGCTCGTTGTAGAAGCTCCGGCAGGCAGCCCAGTGGCAGACACCCATGTCGGCGACCAGCAGCTCACTGAGCGGTGTCTCCTCACCCACCGTGTAGGACCCGGACGCGATGTTCAGGCCCTCCGGCGGATGCAGACGATAGTTGGTGATCCGCGAGCCGGGACCGAACTCCTCGTACATCTGGACGGGGCGGCCCAGCTCGATCGCTTTGCCGATGCTGTCACGCAATCCCTCGCCGTGCCCGACGTACATCCTGATGGTCGTTCCAGGCGGCACGATGAACTCGCCCGAGGTGTAGTTGTAGCTGCCGTGACCGCTGAACACGGTCTGCCCGTCGGCACGTGCGCCTTGCGCGATGGACCATGCTTCGCCGTGCCCCGCACCGTTCGCGATGTGCACCGACTCTCCGGCGCCTCGCGCTATCGTCCGGCCGGCCAGGCCCAGCGCACCTTCGGCGAGCGGGCCGGCCACCAGCGGACCGAAGCCCGCAAGGCAGTCACCGACGCCCGGGTCCCGGACGCAGTCGACCATCTTGTCGACGCCCGTGAGGGCCATCAGGATCTCGCGGACCTGCTCGCGCACCGATTTGTCCGGCGGCTTCGGGGCCGGTTGCTTGCGTGCGTCCGCCGCGCGTTCCCAGCTTGTCCGGGGGTCCGGCCTGGCCTCGGTGCGGTCACCGCGGCTGGGTGGGCAGCGGACCATGGTGGTGAACCAGACGTTGATGAAGATCGCCGGGACGAACCACGGGATCTGCGGGCCCATGAAGTTCGGGCGCCAGTTGGTCAGGTACCCGAACTGGATGGAGTAGTGCAGTTCCTTGTACTGGCGAGCGCCCAGCACCCGGAGGTCGCTGATGTACCCCATCGCCGCGTAGAGCCCGCCGATGGTGGTGGCGACGAGGGTCAGCTCGCCGCTCGGGTCGCTGCCGGTGATGGGGTTGTTCTCGGCGTACTCGTAGCCGCACAGCTGGTCCGGCTTCTGCTGGTCCAGCACCGGGTCCACGGACAGGAACCGGCCGGTCGCCGAGTCGTACTTGCGGGCTCCGACATCGGTCAGGCCCGACGCGTCGTCCTTGAGCTTGCCGAGGAAGCCGCGTTGGTCCGTCCATGTGGGTGCGGTACCGATGGCGTTGCCGTAGGGGTCGAGCGCACGGCGGGTGACGGCGAAGGTGACCGAGTCGACCACGGCCGTCGCGGTGTTGTGCAGGTCGGACACGAGGTACTGCGGGTTCGCCCCGCCGACCCGCATCGCCACCAGGGAACCGTTGTGCGTGTAGTACCGCGTCCCTGTCACGACACCGGTCTTGGCGTTCCGGACGAGGTCCTCGCCGGGCAGCGTGAGGGTGGTGGCGTCCGGGGCGCGGCGCAGCAACTGGTTGCCGTCGGCGTCGTAGACGTAGGTCGTGTCGCCCGAAGGTGTGGTGACCTTGTCGAGCTTGTTCTCCTGGTTCCACGTCAGCGTCTGGCCGTTACGCGAAACCGTGTTCCCCGATGCGTCGTAACCGAACGACGCTGTCGTGGTGCCCGTCGTGGCGCTGAGCAGCGTGTGTGGCTGCGCGGCTCCGTCGGCTGGGTAGTTGTACGTGGTCGTCGTGTCGGTGGTGTGGTCGATCTGGGTGGCGCGCAGGCCACTCGGCTTGAACGTCCACGAGGTCCAATAAGGACTGGGACCACCCACAGTGGACTTCGTTGGCGCGGCGGCGCAGTCGTCGGTGGCGGTCCACGCCTCCGACAGCCGGATCAACGAGTCGTACCCGAAGCACTGGGTGCGCACCGGGGCGGCGCCCGAGACACCCTGGGTGTTGACCGACTTGGTGATGTTGCCGGCCTGGTCGTAGGTGTACCGGGTGTCGTCGATCTGTTGTGTGGACGCCGCCTGCACGGAGAAGTTCACGTCGGTGGGGCGGCGCGTCTGCGGGTCGTAGTCGTAGCTCAGCCACGCCTGGTTGTTCGACGGGCCAAGGGTGAACTGCGAGTTCTCGCCGTACGGCGTGTACTTCGACGCGGTGACATAGGCGTTGTAGCCCGTTGTCGTCTGCGGCTTGCCGTACTTGTCATACGTGATCGCGATGGCTTCACTCGGCAGACCACCGTTGGCGGGCGGCTGCACCATCGTCGGCAGGCCGGTGGTGGTGTAACCCATCAGGGTGGTGTACGTGCCCGCGAGGCCGGTCTCGCTCGCCGGTACCTGGATGATCGACTTCGCCGGCCGGCCCTCACCGTTGTACGCCGACACCCCGGTGATCCAGTTGCCGGTCGGGGTGTACCGGGTCGAGTAGAAGATCTTGCCGACGCCGTTCGGCGCGCCGTCCCAGACCCAGGACGCCAGTTTGGTGCCGTCGGCGGCGTACTCGGCGGTCTTGCGGCCGAGTTCGTCGTAGTCGTAGGTGAGTTTGACGCCCCGGCCGTCCGTCACGGACTTCTGCAGGCCGGCCAGGTCGTACTCGGTCAGCGAGGTGCCGGAGTCGGGGTCGGCCTGTTTGGTCTTGTGGCCGAGGAAGTCGAACTCGTACGACCAGACGTTGCCGACCGGGTCGGTGACCTTGTCCTGCTGGCCGTTGGCGTTGAAGTGGTACTTCGTCGTGTCGTGCGTGCCGCCGGAGACCACGTTGCCGTTGATCGCCGGTGGGCTGCTGTACCGCCACAGTTCGGTGGTCCGGCCCAGCACGTCGGTGACCGTGGTCTGGGTGACGTCACCCGTCGGCGGGATCGTGGTCGTCCGGTCGCCGCCGTAGATGGTCTGCGCCTTGGAGGTGGCGGTCAGTCCTTTGTAGTTGGTCGCGACCGTGACCCGGCCGGAGCCGTCGTAGGTCTTGACGGTCCGGTTGTCCACCGCCGCATCGGCGACGGCCACCATCGTCGTGCTGGGTGTACCCGTTGTGAGGTAACGGTTGTTGGACTTGCGAACCCAGCCGTGCGAGTCGTAGACGGTGTCGGTGACCATCCGCGTGCCGTCGTTGGCGTCGGTCTGCAGCTGGCGCACCTGGCCCATCGAGTCGCGCAGCTCGACGGTGGTCAGGTAGTTCGTGCCGGTGCCGTAGTCGACGAGGTTCTTGGTGACCACGGCGAGCGGCGCGTCGGTGCGCAGGACGTACTCGTACGTCCCGGACGGCGGCCCGCTCTTGGGCTGCCCCGGTTTCCACACCTTCGTGGCCCGGCCCAGGGCGTCGTACTCCGCGTCGGTGCGACGGCCGGCGACGTCGACGCTCCCGGTCGTCTTGCCGCGCGCGGGTTCGACCTCGACGGTCTCGGTCTGGTTCTTCGGGTTGGTCTTGACCGTCTTGCTGAGGATGCCGCCGTCGGCAGGCGTCATCGCGATCCGGGTGGTGAAGCCACGAGCGTCGGTCGACGAGGTGGACCGGCCCGCCGAGTCATACGTCGTGCGCCCGGTCGTGGCCCACGTCAGCGTGCCATTGTTGTTGGCTGTCGCGGTTTCGACACGGGTCGCGTCGCCGGGTCCCGTGACAGCACCGAGGTCGTCCTTGTTGTCGTAGTAAGTACGGACGGCGGCGATGACCTTGGCCGCGGTCGGGTCGCCGTCCGGGCAGACCTCGGTGGAGGTCAGGACTTCCTTGGAACGGTCCAGGATCCACGCGGTCGTGTTCTCCGCGAACTTCGTGACGACGCACTTGTCCGGGACGCCGTCGCCGGACTCGGTCTTCGCCGTGGTGCGGCCGTACTTGTCGTACCGCTGGGTCGTGGTCTTGGTCCGTGTGCCGCCACCGGCGATGTCCGTGACGGTCCGGACCCGGGTTTCCTTGACCACGTTGGCGGTCAGGGCCGGCAGGCCGGACCGGTTGCGGGTGGCGGTGGTGGCGATCTTCTGGACGTCGTTGACCGCAGTCGAGATCCGCGCTCCACCGTCGCCGTTGAACATCTGCGTCTCGCGCGTGGAACTGGCGAAGGCGTTGTCGTCCGGGATCGAGTCACCGAGCGAGCTGGACACCGAGACGGACCGCTTTCCGCCGCCCGGCAACGGATCCCCGTCCATGCCCCGGAAGAACATGGTGCGGGTCAAGGTCTTCGTGTCCTGGACGCCGTCGATGCTGTTGTTCGGGTCGCCGGTGCGGGTGTCGACCTGCGGGTAGCCGCGGAACTGGCCATAGGTGCGGTACTTCGGTTTGACGACCTCGTTGTCGTCGGAGTGCCAGCCCGGGTCGCCGACGTAGTCGTACGTGGTGACCTGGGTCGGCGACAGCTTGTTGGCGTCCTCGACCTGGACCCGCTTGACCACGTACTTGTGGAAGAAGTCCAGGATCGGGTCCTTGGCCGTCGGCAGGCCCCAGTAGACCGGGTAGCACAGGGTCTTGTTGTTCGGCAGGTCAGACGGAACCGTGGTGGCCGTGCAGTCCGGCGAGCTGTACGTCACGGTGATGATCAGGCCCGTGTCCGACGTGATGTTCGTCAGCCGCCAGTGCGCGAGCTTCGGCATGTTCTTGTAGCCGACCACGCGGTTGTCGTACAGCTGGCCGGTGAACGTGATCGGCGGCAGCGCCAGGGATGTGCCGTCGGCGTTGAACCCGGTGCGGGTGATCGAGTCCAGCCACAGCTCCGGGTCACCGATCGACGGGAACCGTTGCGCCAGCGCGTAGGTGTCCACCTTCTTCGGGCCGCTGCCGGTGTTGTACTGGGTGGTGATGGTCTGCAGCCGCCGGGTCGTCCAGAACGTCGGCGAGTGGTTGTCACACGTCTTGTCGGCCTTGCACTCCTGGTCCTGCGGGGTGTCCGGCCACGACTTCGCGTTCTCCTTGGTGAACTGCGCCGGGTCGCAGGTGATGGCGCCGGACGGGACGCACCTTTCGGTGGTGTCGAAGACAACCTGGCCGGGTGCCACGGGTCCGTAGATGCTGCCGTTGACCTTCCGCAGGCCGTAGTCGATGCGCTTGAGCGTGCCGCCGCGGATGTACGAGACGGCCTTGGTGTCCTTGTTGGCGCCGTAGTAGTTCGTCTCGGGCGTGTAGTAGTAGGCGGTCGCGTTGCCGTGCGGATCCTCGACGTAGTCCAGGTTCCAGCGCCACGCCTGGGTGCACACCGACTTGGCGAACCCGGCGTCGTTGTGGCACTGGTCGTCCGGGTGCGGACCGTAGACCGGGACCGTCCACGTGGAGTTGGTCTGCTCCTGGTTGGTGTAACCCGGCGGCCGGTTGAGGCCGAAGTAGTACTGGACGCCGTCGATCGTGGTGACGCGCCAGTGTTCGCCGTCCAGCGCGCCGTTGGCCGCGGTCTTCAGCTGCTCGATCCGCGAGCCGTCGTCGCCGGCGGCCTTCCACGTGCCGGTGGCGTCGTCCCGGACCAGTTCGGTGGTGTGGCCGCCGAGGCTCATCGTGAGGATCTGGCCCGCCCAGCACAGGTCGCCGGTCTTCTGGGCGTCGGGCAGCGAGTCGTCGTCCGAGCAGCCGCGGTACGTGCGCTCGATGAAGCCGGGTTCGTAGTCCCAGCCCTGGCCGATCCACGAGGTCTGGCCGTTGGTCGCGGCCGTGCGACCGTCCACAGCGGCCGAGTTGTAGGCGAGGTCGATCTTGGGCGCCACCGCGGTTCCGGTGGCCGCCGGGGGCAGCTCGATCGGGTAGGTCCAGGCGAACGCCCCGGTGCCGTCGGTCACCGACCAGCTGCCGGACGGGCCCAGCGAACTGGCCGCGAAGGTCCCGCTGGAGCCGCCCGCGTCGGCCTCCGCGGCGAGCACCTGCGCGCCCTGCGCGAGGGTGACGTTGGCCGAAACGGTCTTGGCGGCACGGTCGTTTGTGGACTCCAGCGGCGTGCTTTGCCTGCAGGCCGGCTGCTCGGGCGTGCTCAGGGCGCAAGCCGGGAGGCTGACGAGCTTGAGGCGGTCACCGAAGCCGCCACCGGAGGCGTTGCGGAACTGGGTGTAGTCCAGGCCGACCTGATAGCGCCCTGGGGCGCCGTCGACCGACAGCAGAACGCCGGTGATACCGGCTTTCCGGGCGGCGGTCTGGTCGGCGAGCTTGACCCGGACCTTCGCGCCCTGCCGGCCGCTTACCCGGACGGGCAGGCCGCCGGCCCGGGCGTCCGCTGTGGACTCGCCGAGGTCCGCATGTCTGGAGTTCGCCCCAGCGGGAGCGGCGATCGCCAGGTCCGCTTCGCCGGCATCGGGCCAGTCCACCGCCGCAGGCGTGGCCTGCGGCGGCATGTCCGGTGCCTTGGCGTGCACCAAGGGGGCGTCACCGTGGCCGATGGCCTTCGTCGGCGTGACCGAGGGCGCCTTCCCCTTGGCGGCGCCGGCCGGCAGCTCGGACACCACCGTGGTGACCAGAACGGTCGACAGAACAACCGCGATCGCACGGCGAAAACGAGCGCGAGACACCATCAGCGCGTTTCGAGACATGCCCAATTCCCCCACCGTACGAGACCAGGACTGGCCAAACGCGCTCAGGGTAACCGCCTCATCAGCGCAGTTCAGGCCCCGTGTAAGAGCCGTGAAAGAGCGGTGAAAGACCTGGCTTCCGGATTCCCGAAAGAAATCCGTATTCAGGCTTGAATCGGGCAAAATTTCACCGGCGTAGGATTTTGGCGTGGTTTTGGGATATCCGGGTTGTTAGCCACTTCCGGCGCGGGACGCGGGCGAATATCCACCGCCACGGTGCACTGGGCATCCGGTGTCCACTGTGGGCGGCGGGGGGCGAACGCCTTGGTGTGATCACCCTTCCTGCCACGCAAGGGTGATCACACCAAGGGGTTCTCAGGAGCGGGGGGTGGTTGCCAGGATTGCTGTTGCTTCTTCGAGGTCCATGTAGCGCAGGCGGGCTTCGGCCATCTCGTCGGTCCACCGTTCGGCGATGTCGTAACGCTCCATCGGGGTGGTGTCGAGCAGCTTGCGGCCGGGGAACACCTCGTAGCCGTCGAGCAGGTCCTTGTGGTCCTGCATGCCTTCCTGGAACAGGTCTTCGCGACGCAGCACGTACTTGAGGACGGGCACCTGGTCCCACAGCTCGCGGCCGGCGGTCACGATCTCCATGACCCGGGAGCGGTAGTCCGGGTTGCGGATGAGGTGCTCACGCACGATCGAGCTGCCGACCGTCAGGTGCCGGATCTCGTCGATCCCCGCGCCCCGGGCGATCTCGCCCGCCGCCGGGTCGAGCCGGTCCCACTTGCGTTCGCTGAGCTCCGCGGCGGGCGCCAGCACGCCTTCCACCACGATCGTGAAGGCCGCCACCGCACCGACGAAGTCGCCCTCGTCGCGGATGGTGCGCACCACGAACTCCTCGATGGGGGCGAGCACCTCGGCGGTGTACTCCGCGGACAGCTCGGCGATGGTCTCGTGCAACCGGTCCGCGGGCACACCGAGCTCGACGAGGTGGTCGCGGAAGATCTGCGAGTGCCTGGCCTCGTCGAGCACCTGCGTCGCGAAGAACTCCATCTCCGGGATCCCCGGCGCGTCGGCCACGAAGTACGACAGCGTCCGGACCGCCCGCTCCTCGGCGACCGACCGCCAGCCCAGCTCCAGGATCAGCGCCTCGCGCAGCGGCCCCGGCTCGCGCATGAACTCGGGTGTGGGCGCCGATACGGCGTGGCCCTTGGCGGCGCGTCCGTTGAGGGTGCCCTGGGCGACGGCGGTCAGCCAGTACACGAGATCGCAGTCGCGGGTGGTCATGTTCAGGTTCATCGCGCCGTCGAGCAGGTTGGGGGCCAGGTCGAAATCGGCTTCCCGGGGGACTGAATCCGTCATGCCGAACCTTTCTGTCGTTGCTATGACCGGCCCAGTGCGGCGACCTGGCTGGGCGGCGAGGGGGCTTCCCGGGGCAGCACGCGGAGCGTTCCGTCGTGCAGCCGCCCGGCGAAGTGCAGCAGCGGGCCGCCCTGCCCGTCGCGGGCGGTGACGACCTTGCCCAGCAACAGGTTGTGGTCACCGGCCGGGACGGTCGCGGTGAGATGACAGCCGAGCGACGCCAGCGAACCGGAGATCCACGGCGCCCCGCTGAACGCGTCGGGCTCCCATTCCAGGTGGTCGAACTGGGCCAGCCCGTGTGGCCGGCTGGGATCGGCGAACCAGCCCGCGAGGGCCGATTGCCGTGTGGACAACACATTCACCGCGAACCGCCCCGCCGCCGCGATGGGCTGGGTGATGCTCGACGCCTCGCGCAGGCACACGCCGAGCAGCAACGGCTCCCGCGACACGGCGGCGACCGACGAGACCGTGGTGCCGTGCACAAGGTCGCCGTGCCAGACGGTCACGACCGCGACTCCGGTCGCGAGCCGCCGAACCGCCTGGCGCAGCATCACATCGAGATCGGCCGCAGTCATGTGCTGGGTACCGCGGCGGCTTCCGCAGGGCGATCCCCCGACACACCAGGGGTTCCGGCGGACAGCTCGTCGATCAGCCTGCGGTAGCCCGGGGCCGCGTGCGGCTCGAACGGCAGGCTGAACGGCTTGAGGAAGTTGCCGTAGATACCGCGGTCGGCGAAGACGTGCCAGGGAATCAGCAGCAGCGCCCACTCCCAGCCGATGGTGAACCCCCAGATCGCGACGACCGCGCCCTGCGTGATGAAGCTGTGCATGGTGTTGTAGGCGATGTAGTAGTTCTTCGAGATCCGGCCGTCCGGGCTGCGCCGGAACGCGATCGCCCCCGGGATGTACCCGATCAGGTCGATGTAGAGGAACAGCAGGATCGCCGGGATCAGGCGGATCTCGTTCCAGTGCAGAACGATCAGCACGCTGGTGACGACCCAGCCGACCGCGTACTCGGCCCGGTGCAGCTTGAACGTGGTCGGGCTCTCGAACGGATTCTTCATGTCCATGGCGGAATCCTCGGTGTGCGGATGAGACTGTGGAAAAACAATGGGGGTGGTCAGGTCAGCCGCAGCGGCAGGCCGGTGAGGTAGTCGACCAGCGCCTCCGACATCGCGGTGCGCGACGGCGGGTGGTAGGCCAGCGCGCGGACGGCCGCGATGAGGTAGGCGATGTCGGGCGACCGGATGAACGCGATGCCGCCGAGGAGTTCCGCGGCCATGTCCGCCGCCTGCCGGAGCGCCTGCTGCGCCGAGTACCTGGCCACCAGGACCGCCGAGACGGCGGCGTCACCGGCGAGCCCCTCGCCGATCGCGCGGGCGACGTTCTCGACCAGGGCGACCGCCGACTCCAGCTGGATCGCGGCCTGCGCCCGGTCGGTCACACTCCCCCGGCCGTTGCCCAGCGCCTGCTCGACCAGCGCGCTCGTGGCGCCCACGTACACCGAGGTCGCCAGCATCTCGAACCAGGCGAACCCGATCGTCTGCAGGTCGTCGAGCCGGTCGGGGGCGTCGGGCTCGGTGTGGATCACCAGGTCCGAGGGGACGAACACGTCGGTGAGCCGGACCTCGTCGCTCTCCGCCCCGGCCAGGACGTTGCTCAGCCAGAACTTCTCCACGGTGACGCCCTCGGAGCGCGCCGGGATGAGCAGCAGCGCGAGCGTGGGAACCCCGTCCACCGGCACCGCGGCACTGGCCGTGAGCACGTCCATCGACCGGGACAGGCTGCACGGCTTCTTCCCGCCGTTGACCAGGTAGCCGCCCTCGGCAGGACGGGCGGTCGCGGCCGGGATGACGATGTTCGCCCCCGGACTCCCTTCTGCCCACCCGGAGGCCAGCAGGAGATTGCCCGGCGCGATGTCGGCCAGGAGCTCCAGCTGCGCGTCGGTCAGCCGCCCGGCCCGGCGGGCGAGCGCGAAAAGGGTCGCCACCGTGTAGTGGTGCATGGTGGTGGCGGCCCCCAATGACGGCGAGTACGACGCCATCGCCCGTACGATGCGCGCCGCTTCGAGCGCGCCCACCCCCATTCCGCCGTATTCGGCCGGGACCATCAACCCCGGTCCGCCGAACTTGCGGAATATGTCGAGAACCGGCCCGCCCGGCGCCTCACGTTCGGCCAGTGAGATGTCCGCGAGCGCGGCACACATACCTGGGTGGTAGCGCTCGCAGACATTACGCGCCTCATCAAGGGAGCGCATAAAAGTTTCCCATCTGTTTGGAGGTGATCGTCGAGAGCTTCCTGTTCGACAGATCAGGCGAAGGCACTCGCCCTATTCTCCCCCTATAATCGCAGCCGCCGCTGACACGGACCTGACGAGAACCGGTACAGATCACCGGTGCTCAGCGGGGCCGGATGAACGCGCGCCGTTCGTCATCGCAGACCACCCAGAAGCGGCATCCGTCGAGGTGGTCGTTCACCACGCCGAGCGACTGCATGGCGGAATACACATTCGTCGGCTCGACGAAGACGAACCCGCGCCGGCGCAGTTCTCGCGAGAATGCTTCCGATTCGGGAGTCGAGTCCGGCAACGCGGCCACCGTCAGGGCCGGCTCGCAGGCCGGCGCCTCGAAGCTCCACAGCAGCCCCGCCAGCGACATGCCCTGCTCCCACAGGCGCACCGCCGCCCGGGCATTGCCGATGGTGGCCAGGATCTTGCCGCGGTTGCGCACGATCGCCGAATCCCCGAGCAGCCGCTCGACGTCGGTGTCGGTGAACCGCGCCACCTCGGAGGGGTCGAACCCGGCGAAGGCCCGGCGCAGACCGTCCCGCTTGCGCAGGATCGTCAGCCAGGACAGGCCACTCTGGAACCCCTCCAGGCACAGTTTCTCGAAGACCCGTTCGTCGGTGCCGACCGGTCGCCCCCACTCCCGGTCGTGGTAGGTCTGGAACTCGGGCGCCGCGAGACCCCAAGGACATCTGCGGACTCCGTCCGCGCCGATCTGGATCGCGTCGTCCATCAACGCGGCCCCGTGAGCGCGCGGCGGTTCGGCCCGGACCGGGAACCGACCATGTGAACACGGCCAATGGCGCCGTTGAACGCATTGGCCGGCACGGCACTGGACATTTGTATCCTTTCGCCGGTTTGTGTTTCGTCCATGCTGACAGGTATACCGGCCCGATGCAATTACCAAACCGTGTATACCTATTCACTGTGCTGATCATTTCCCCACGACGGCGAGTCAGCGAAATGTCAGCAATACGTCGAACGCTCCTGACAAGATGGACCCGGCATATGCCCGACACCGCGGCACGGCACGATGTGAGGAACGCCTATGACCATCCAGAACACGCCGCCACTCCGGCAGATCGAGACCGAAATCGAGGAGGCGCTGCGTTGTTATCCCGGCATAGCGCGAGCCCGCGTTCTCCGCGATGCCGATGACCGGCTGGTGGCACAGGTGCTGCCATGGGGCACGTATTCCGTCACCGCCGACACCGGCGTTCTCGCCGACCTGGCGGTCATGAACATCGCCGAGACCCGGTTCCTGCACGACGAGATCTTCGTCAACGAGGTGTACCTGCGCGGCGGGATCGTCCTGCGCGAAAACGCGGTGGTGTTCGACGTCGGCGCGAACATCGGGATGTTCAGCCTGTTCGTCGGGGCGCGCTGCCCGTCGGCCACGGTGTACGCGTTCGAACCCGTTCCCGAGGTGTTCGCCAAGCTCCAGCGGAACGTCGACGAGCGCGGCCTCGGTGTCCGGCCGTTCAACTATGGGCTGTCCGACCGCGAACAGGACGTCTCGTTCTACTACTACCCGGACATCTCGATCATGTCGACCCGCCACGACTACACGAACTGGGACAACGAGGTCGACCTGATCAACCTGTACGTGGCGAACGAGCGCCGCAACGGCCCGCCCGGTCGCGAGGAGCACCTGGCGCACGTGGAAGGGTTGGCGGCCAAGGACTTCGAGTTCACCGAGTGCCAGTGCCGGCTGCGCCGGATCTCGGACGTGATCGACGAGGCCGGGGTCGGCGTGATCGACCTGCTCAAGATCGACGTGCAGCGCTCCGAGTACGACGTGCTCAAGGGGATCGAGGACCGCCATTGGCCGCTGGTCCAGCAGATCAGCATGGAGGTCCACGACGAGGCCGGCTCCCCCACCGACGGCCGGGTCCAGCAGGTCACCCAGCGGCTGACCGACGAGGGGTTCCAGGTCAAGGTGGAGATCGAGGAGATGCTCCGCGACACCGGCCGCTATGCCGTCTACGCGATCCGGCCGGGTTACGACAGTGACCCGCGGAAGGTGGTGGCGGCAGCCGGTACCGCGCGAGCGGTCCAGCCCGAGCACGTGCTGGACTGGCTTTCCGCTCGCCTGCCCGCCGACCGGGTGCCGGACGAGGTGGTCGTCGTGGATGCCCTGCCCCCGAGATAGGAACCGCTGGACCTCCGCCCGCCGGAGGTCCAGCCCCCGTCAACGCCAACTGGCCGGCGCCCTTACGTGGGCGCCGGCCAGAGTGTTTGGTGCTCACTGTTTCTGTGCGGGATCGATACTGGAAATCACTTCGTCGACCAGTTGCTTGGTGGTTTCCGGGTGGACGAAGCACAGCCGGGCCACCGGTTGGCCGTCCCAGGTTGTCGGCAGCACGAAGGCGATCTGGTCGGCCAGCAGCTGGGCCGACCAGCTCTCGTAGTCGTCCCAGGCCCACCCGTCCCGCCGGAACAGGACCACCGAGAGCTCCGGCTCGCAGACCAACGTCAGGCCCTCGGTCGCGGTGATGCGGTCGGCCGCGTAGCGGGCCATGGTGAGGGTGTTCTCGATGCCGTCGCGATACCCGTCGGTGCCGTGGATCGCCAGCCCGAACCACAACGGCAGGCCGCGGGCCCGGCGGGTCAGGTGGAAGGCGTAGTCGCTCGGGTTGCCTTCGTCGACGTCATCGTGGATGGCGTCCAAATAGGACGCACGCTGCGCGTGCACCGCTTGTGCCGTCGGCGGATCACGGTAGATCAGCGCGGCGCAGTCGAACGGCGAGAACAGCCACTTGTGCGGATCGATGACCAGGGAGTCGGCCCGCTCGATGCCGGTGAACAGATCGCGCACCGAGGGCGCGAAGATCCCGGCGCCGCCGTAGGCAGCGTCGACATGCATCCACAGTCCCTGCTGCTGCGCCACTTCGGCTATCCCGGCGAGATCGTCGAGCAGACCGGCGTTCGTCGTGCCCGCAGTGGCGACCACGGCCACGACATCGTCCCGGTTGGGCTCACGGGCCAAGGTGTCCTGCAACGCCTGCGCCGTCATCCGGTGGCCGGGCGCGGGTACCAGCAACGGATCCATGCCCAGCAGGTGCAGCGCCTTGCCCACCGAACTGTGGCTCTCCACCGTGATCGCCACCTTCGGCCGTCCGCCGCGCCCGCCCCGACGGCTCAGGCCGGTGTCACGGGCGACCAGAAGTGCCGACAGGTTGCCGCTGGAGCCACCGGACACGAAGCAACCACCGGCACTCGCCGGCAACCCGGCGGCGTCGGCCACCGCGCGCAGCGCCTGGTTCTCGGCCGCCACCGGCCCCGAGGCCTCGAGCCACGAGATGCCGTGCAGCGAGAAGCAGGTGGCGAGCACGTCGATGAGAATCGAGGTCTTCGACGGCACACACGACACGAAGGCCATGAACCGTGGGGTGTCACAAGCGATGATCGCCGGCGCGACGTCCCGGAGGAACACCGACAGGACCGCCTCGGGGTCGTTGCCGGCCGGCTTGATCAGCCCGGCCAGCGTCTCCGCGAGCCGCTTGCGGTCTCCCCCGGTCTTGAGCGGAACCTCGTCCAGGCTGAGCTGCCGCAGGCACTCGTCGAAGACGCGCCGGGCCAGCTGGTGGTCCAGAGTGTGCATGGATGTCCCGTTCCTACTTCGCTGCGGCCATGATTCCCTTGAGCCACCGGGCGAACGCCTCGGTTCCCTCCTCCAGCCTGGCCACGGCGGCGGTGCCGATGATGACCCCGTCACAGGCGCCACTGCTGCGCAGCTCTTCGACATCCACGGGTTCGTTGATGCCGAAGGCGGCGCAGACCGGCAGCTCCGGCCGGAACGACTGGAGTTCCGCACGCTTGCGGTGCAGATCCGTCATGGAGGCGGACCGGGCTCCGGTGTTCGGCCCCAGCGACGCGTACACGAAGCCGCCGCCCCGCGAGATCACGCGCCGGTCCCCATTGGACAGTCCGTCGGCGGTGGCGTCCACCGCGGGGATGACGACCGCGCCGTCCTCGGCTGCGACCATCGCGAAGTCGGTGATGTCCGGCGGGTCGGTCTCGAACAGGTAGCCGGAAACGCCGGTGCGCAAGGAAAGTGGCGCCGACCAGACGTCGGGCGAGAGCCACGCGGACCCGTAGACGATGGCCACCCGCACGGGAGCGCGCAACAGCCATTCGACCCGTTGGTCTTCGGTGCCGGGCTCGGCCTCCCGCAGTGCCCGGGCGAGCACCGGGCCGGTCCTGGGCGACCACCGGGCGTCCGAGATCGCCGGGAACTCGATGAAGTCCACGCCATGGCGCACGCACAGGTTGAGCGCTTCCAGGCTCGCGCTCCAGGACGGGAAGCCCGGCACGAGGTAGATCCCGACGGCGAGGTCCCCGCGCCTGGAGTTGCCGTTGATGACGTCCGACAGCCGCGACAGGCTCATTGTCCGCCCCTGTGCAACGTGAGCAATGTGGACACGATGCGCAGCGCGCAGTACGACTCCCACAACGTGGCGTACGACCGTGCCCCGTAACCGCCGTCCGGCTTGCCGTAAGCGTTCACCGCGGGCGCGAGCCGATCCGTCCAGACCGTGCAGCTCAGCACCTCGCCCGCCCGGAAACCCCAGTAGGACGCGGAAAGCAGGGGCGTGTCATCGGCCTCGGTCAGCGTCGCGAGCCCGGTCGGCGTGTCGAACCGCGCCCTGAGCCATTCAGCGGTGGCGCGGCTCTCGGCGGCATCAAGTGGGTGCCCCAGCAGCGACAAACTGCAGATGGCACAGTAGGTGTGCTCGGTGTCCGACGGGAGGCCCGGCATGCCCCCGTAGCCGCCGTCGCCGGCCCGGCAGTCCCGGATGAAGCCGACGAGCGAACGAGTCACCTCGGGCGAGAGCAGGCCGAGTGCGCCCAGCTGCTCAAGTGCGCGCAGGACATAGAACATCTCGTCGATGTCCGAAGTGGCAGGCAGGCCGGGCGTGGCCAGCTCGCTGACGAACCAGGCCGCGAGCTCGCCGGGAATCTCGTCACCGCGGCCGGCGAGCGTGTACGCGCGCACCGCGTAGTAGCTCGCGGCCCGGGAAGGCTCGACGGCCGCCGTCGTCATGGCGAACACGCCGCCGGGCCGGCGGCACTCGTCGATGAACGGGGCGAGCGTGACCGGTTCGCCGGACAGGATCGCGGTGATCTCGGCCGCCCACCGGAGTGCCTCCAGGGTCGGCTCGTCCTCGCGGGCCTCCAGGTAGCGGCCCGGCCCTTGCCAGCGGGATTTCAGGAAGCGCAGCGTCGCGCTGGCCGGAAGCAGCGTCGGAGAACTGGCCGGGAATGCCATCGCGGGAACAGCTCCTCTCGTGGTCGGTGGCACGGGAATCAACCGCTGACAGTGCCGAAAATGTGGCTCTGCGGCGGGATCTCAAGGAAGTCGAGGCCGGACAATGCGGCGGGAACGGGCAGGCTCTTGGGCGTCGGCCCGTCGAACAGCAGGCCATTCCGCAGTTCATCGCGGTGCGCGGCGAGCTGATAGTTCCGGTACAGCGGCCGCACCTGTTCGTGCGCGTCGTTCAGCCGTTCCGGGTCGAGGAATGTGCTCGCCGTGGCGATGCTGTCCATCTCGCTCAGTGCGGCGATCGAAATGGTGAAACTGACGAGGTCGCTCGGAATCACCATGGCCGGGTCGTCGGCGGCGTACTGATATGGCTTCGGCAGGGCCTCGAGCAGATCACCCGCGTGGATGATGAACTCCCCGGCACTGTCCATCGTCTCCGGGCTGACGAGCATGTCCTGGCACATCACATAGTTCAGATAGCCGAACAGCTGGGGATTCCGGCTGTAGTAGAACAGGGTGGCCAGGCCGTCGGGTTCGTGGTCCTCGATAGCCGCCAGCCGGTGCAGCCGGAGGTCATTGATACACGTCCCATAACAGCCGGAGTCGATGAGGGCGATGGACGGCTGGCGGAGAACCGGGCCCAATGTCAGCGCATTCGTCCGGATGGCCCTGGAAACGTGTGCGAGATGCAGGTGACGGCCTTGTTCCGTGGCGGTCGCCGCCACGAAGAAGGGCAGCGCGTCGCGGGCCAGGAACACCAGGGTCTCGATCGAGTTCTGCCGGCACCAGCGCAGCGCCCAGTTCGTGAAGCCGTACCAGACGGGAGTCCACGGCTTGATCAGGGTGAGGAACCGCTCGGTGGTCTCACACAGCCAGGCCGGCAGGTCGCCCTGCGCGCCGAACGTGCGGTGGCACAGCTGGTCCACCTGGCGATGGGACAGGTCGTTCGCGGCGGTCATGGAGCCGCGGAACCGGTGGGCGGCCTCCTCGACGGACGGGGCCTCGGACGAGCTCGCGACCCGCCATCTCTCCAGGCAGAAGTCGACGACCGCGCGGACGTACTCCGCCGCCAGGCGGTACTCGCTCGGCTTGGGCAGGTCCCGCACCAGCGCCGCCAGCCATTCCGGCACGTCGGAAACCGGGATCGGCTGACCGGGTCTCCGGCCGGCCGCGACCAGGGAGACCGGACCGGGGGCGAACAAGGCGGTCGATGAGGTCGTGGTCATGAGCTGGGGTACGACTCACCTTGAGGGGCCCGGCCCGCCCACGCCGGCCGGCTGCGGTGCGGGCTCGCGGCGTCGCCCGCGGTTGTGTCTCCCACGAATTCTCCTAGCAAGCAACGGTACGAGGCCGGCAGGCATCGCAGCTTTGTCGGTTGGTGGAAACACCCGGTGCAGGCGCGGGCGAAAACGGCAGGCACAAGGAGCAACGGGGGCTCCTTATGCCTGTCGTCGCGGAGAGGGCAGGATTCGAACCTGCGTAGGCAACTGGTACCTGCCCGGCTGACGCCGGACCCCATTAGGCCACTTTGGGAACCTCTCCTGGGGTGGCCCGCTCCTGGGCCGGGTTTTGATTTGTTCGCTTGTGCTGAAACCATGATGACGGATGACTCTGATGTCCTGCTGACTCGTTACTGACCCTTTCCGCCCTTGATATCCGAGCGCTCTCGTGCAATAACAGATGCGAGTGCCGAGCCGTTTGACGTGGTGTCGAATGAACGCACCCGCCGGCCCTCATCGACCGCGGCCGGAAAGGCCATGCCAGGAATGGGGCAGCAGATGATCGAATCGCTCACGGCCGCGGACATCGCCTCGGACATCGCCCTGGACGCCATCCAGCGATACCCGGACGCGGACAATCCGAGCTCGTTCCTCGCGGTCAACGAGGGCAACAGCTACCTGCGGCTGCCGGACACGCCGGGCGTGATCGTCTACCGGCCCACCGGGCGCTACCTGGTGCAGTTCGGCGGCCCGTTCGCGCCCAAAGAGGCACGGCCGCGCCTGCTGCGCGCCTTTGCCGACCTGGCCGCCGAGCAGGACCGGGAGATCGTGTCCATCCAGCTGCAGGGTGCCGACGCGCCCGAGTACCTGGACGCGGGCTTCACCGTCAACCAGATCGGCGGGTCCTACGCGCTCCGGCTGGACACGTTCAGCCTGCGGGGCACGGCGTTCGTGCGGCTGCGCAACAAGATCGCGCGGGCGGTGCGCAGCGGGATGACGATCAGCGAGGTGCCGCTCGACCGCTGGCACCCCGCGATCAGGGAGCTGGACGCCGGCTGGCTGGGCACCAAGGGCGGGGCCAACCCGCTGGAGTTCCTCGTGGGCCAGATGGGCGGGCGCTACCAGCACCTGCGCCGGCTCTTCGTCGGTGTGCACGGCGACGAGCTGACGGGCTACATCTCGTACTCACCGGTCTACGGCTCGCGGCCCGGGTGGATGCACGACCTCAGCCGCCGCAGGCCGGAATGCCCGCCGGGCGTCATGGAGGCGATCAACAAGACGGCCATCGAGACGTTCCAGGCGGAAGGCGTGCCGTGGCTCCACTTCGGATACACGCCCTTCTCCGGGCTCTCGACGGACCACGAACTGCCCGGGCACAGCCGCGCCTTCCAGTGGTTCATGCACGACCTCTGGGCCAACGGCGGGCACATCTACCCGGCGCAGACCCAGTACGCCTACAAGGAGAAGTGGCAGCAGGACGTCGTGCTGCCCGAGTACATCGCCTTCCAGCACGGCGCCAGCATCCCGGCCCTGGTGGCCGTTTTCCGGGCCTGCAACGCCGTCTAGCACTCAGGGAGCACAGAGATGCCGGATGAGATCGCCGCGGCCGGGCAGCAGGTCGTCGACATGCTCGGCGCGTGCGCAGCGGCCCCCGATGACGTGGAGACCGGGCGAGCGGCCGACGAAGCGCTGATGCGACTCGAGCGGCTGCTGGCCGCCGCTGCCGGGTTGTCGTTGTCAGAGAAGGGATCCAGCCAATGACCACACACGTGCCCACCGCCGCGGAACTCCTCGGGGAGCTGCGGCGGATCTGCGCGGAGACCGCTGAGATCCCGATCGGCAGGGTCACCGCTGATGCCGACCTCACGGACGATCTCGGCGTCGACTCCCTGTCCCAGGAGGAGCTCGTCGCGAAGGCCCTGGGGCGGTACGGCCTGTCCGGCATGGCGAACACCGTTCAGGCAACGAACTATCCCACACTGCGAGCCTTGGCCGGCCTCATCCAGCAGCTGAGCGTTGCCCCTCCGGAGCGCCCGGTTTCCTGACCGGGCCGCGCTTTGCTCCCCGACGGCACCAGACCAGGCGAGCCACGAGCCCAGACCGACCCCGCGGTCTGGGCTCGTGGCTCGCCCGCGCGCTGTTCAGGCCGGCCTGTCGCCGGTGGCGACCAGGGCCACGCGGGGAAGTTCCGCGGCGTGCCGGCCGTTGTCCTGCCACAGTTTTATCGAGTCCAGTTGCCCGGCGTCGTCGCCGGCCAGGTACTCCGCGTAGGGGCTGAGGATCTCGCGGACCATTCGCCAGTGGTCGTGGCCCTGCTGGTCGTTCTTCGGCCGCAAGCCCTCGAGCCCGAACAGGTCGACGAGGTACTTCAGCAGCTCGACCCACGCCTCGTCCGCGCTGTCCGCCCAGACGACGCAGGGGTCGTAGACCTTCGTGACCCGCACGTTCCCGAAACCGGCGTCCTCGAGCAGCGTCCTGATCCCGTCCTCGGTGAAGTGCGCACAGTCGTGCCCGGTCAGGGTGTACTTCTCGAGAACCTCGGAGTACCACCGGGCGGTGGGCGAGTTCTCGACGAAGTCCTGGACCAGGACGCGGCCGCCGGGGCGCAGGATCCGGTGTGCCTCGGTCAGGGCGGTCAACCGGTCGGGCACGGGCACGTGGTGCGTGCCGTAGGCGAAGATGACGCCGTCCATCGTCCGGTCCGCCAGCAGCAGCGACTGCGCGAGCTGCCGCACCGCGGGGAAGCCACGGGCCAGGGCGTCGGTCACCATCGAGCCGGCGCTGTCGCCGGTGAAGATCTCCGGCATGTCGGCGGGCGGGGTCACCAGGCGCATCGTCCGGGTGAGGGTTCCGTTGCCGCCGAGGACGTCCAGGATGTACTTGCCCGAGCCGCCGTCCGGCATCAGGATGTCGAAAAGCGACTTGATGCCAAGGGTTCTGGCCAGCGGGTAGCGCACCTGGGTCTGCCGGTAGGTCTCCCCCCGGCCGCCCTTGTCCGTGCCCTCGAAGGTGGTCGACATCGAGTCGATCTGCTGGAAGACCGCGCGGTTGGCGCGCATCCGGTCCAGGCTCAGCCGCGCGTACAGCGCGGGGTGTTTCACGCGACAGGCGTCGAGGTAGTCGGCGGCCGTCGCGCCGGGCAGGTATTCGATGTCAGCGAAGTGCTGGTGCAGCGTGTTGTCCACCGAGCTGGTGTCCTTTCGATACTGGGTGTCAGCGTTGACAGCCCGCGAACACCACCGCCCGTTCGGATCGAAGCGCTCTGCCGACGGACGGTGGTGTTCTGCGCTGACGAGCGGTTACCGAGCGGTTGTCGCGCTCACCACGTCGGAGTTGCCGAAGTTCGCCGGGCAGTCCGCGTTCGGCCACGGCGCCGGGGTGATCACCTTGTCAGCGTCGAAGGACGCCTGCCGCCACGCGTCGACGGCCGGGCAATCAGCCGTGCGGGACACGTCGGTCCACGCGCCTGCCCCGTAGTCGCGGGTGGCGACGGCGTAGGCGAAGAAACCGAGGAACTGCGGGTAGTTCCAGACGGCGAAGCTGGTGCCGCGCGCGTCACCGCTGGGGCCGGTGTACTTGGTGGTCCAGCCGGTCGGCGCACCGCGCCAGCCGACCGGCGACGACCGCAAGGCCCCATGCAGCATCCGCGGAGCCGACGTCGACTCGTTGAATGGGGTCGTATAGGCGTTGTAGGTCAGGTACACGCGGGAGGCGTCGGGCGCGATGGCGACCGAGGCGTGCACCGCTCGCTCACCCGGCAGGGACACCGCTTGCGGCTTGGACCACGTCCTGGCGCCGTCCCTCGAGTACGCCAGGAACGCGGCCTCCTGGTACTTGCCGAGCCGGCCATCGGTCCAGGCGAACATGATCTCGTCCGTGGCGTCCCAGCCGGTGGGGGCGCCGTTGGCGATGCTCAGGCTGGGGTGCGGTTCGTCCGAGGTCCCCGCCTTGCCGTCCGAGGTGCACCGGTCGCCGACCGTGTCCACGAAGAAGCATCCGGTGTTGAACTGCATGAACTCGACCGGCGTCGTCCACGTGGCGCCACCGTCGTAGGACTTCATCAGGGTCTGCGACCCGTTGAGCCCGAACGACGGGAACCCGGCGGGGAAGCGCGTGAAGACCACGTAGACCACGCCGCGGCTGTCCGTGCGAACGGTGCAGCCCAGGCGGAAGCCATCGGTGTTCGAGTTGATCGGCGGGGCGATGCCGTGCGTCGCCCACGTCGCGCCACCGTCACCGGACACGGCCACCGTCGGCTGGACCGGGCCCACGTTCCCGGCGACCGGAACGAACTGGAAGTCGTTGTAGCAGATGTAGGCCCGGCCGAAGTACCGGCTGGTGCTGGCGTTGTCGGCCCAGATCTGGTCCTCGGTGGGCCGGTGCTGGACGGGTGCGGTCGGCGGCACGAGGACCGGGTTCGACCAGTTCTTCGCGTCGGCGAGCCGCGCCGGTGTCGGGTTGTCGATGTGCGACGCCGCCACGGTCCGCACCGACTCGATGCGGCCCGGCTGGATCGCCGTGTTGGTCAGGTTGTTGGTGAGGGTGGAGAAGTACAGCCGCGAGCCGTTCGCCCAGGAGAACCTGCCGTCCTTCAGCACCGGGCCGAAGGCCACCGAGGACCCACCGCCCGCCCGCAGGCCGTTCTCGTAGTAGTTGGGCACCGAGTGGATCTTGCCCACCTGCGGGACGCAGGGCTCCACCTTGGCGTCGCACCCGGCCGCGGTCAGCCCCTGATAGGTGGGCTGAGCCCAGCGGCGGCCACTGTCGAACGAGAAGTACAACCCGCTGTAGCTGACGCCTTTGTTGAACGTTCCGCCGGACTGGGGATCGGCCGGCAGGCCGCACGATGCTCCGTTGGTGGCGGCCTGCATCGAACACGGCTGCATGTCGATCAGATCGTTCGCGGTCGCCGCGATGACGTGCGTGTTGACCGGGTCGACCGCCATGGTGGGCATGGCCTGCAGGTTCCGCTGGTACACCCCGGTGGGGTCGTCCACGCTCATCAGGGCGGCCTTGGCCGGCCTCCCCGACTCCGTGGCCTGGGACACCGGCGATCCCGTCAGGGTGACGGCCAGGCCGGCGACCGCGGCCAGCGCCGTCACCATTCGAGTTCTACGCACACGCATTGCCCCTGCCTTCATTCTTCTAACCATTTCTCGCTGACCACGGAAATTCCCTTTCGGGTCGATTTAGACAGCGCCGATAAATCGCATGTCAACCTTTGAATATCATCGCAGCCGACGCTGACACGGAGCTGACGTAATTGGATGCACAAAGCGGACCGGCTGGTCAGGCGACCGTCATTTCGCTGACGCCGTCCGGTTCGGCGGGCAATTCCCGGCGGTGCTTCATCGGACCGATGAACAGCAGGACGTCGGTGAGGACGTTGGCGATCACCAGGATGAACATCGCCGTGCGGACGTCGACGAGGGTGCCGAGCACACCGCCGAGCAGGCTGCCCAGCGGCCAGACACCGAAGGAGACGAACCGGATGGTCATGGCGACCCGGCCGCGCATTCCGGGCGGGCAGTAGGCCTGCCGGAACGCACCCGCGGTCACGTTGCGCACGACCACGCCGGTGGCCCACACCAGGGTTCCGGCGAACGCCAGCACGAGCGCCACGCCGGGGCGGGCGAACGGGTACAGCAGCAGGAAGAAGTCGGTGACCGGGGCCGTCAACAGGGTCCGGGCGGACCCCAGGCGGGTGCTCACCCTGGCCGCGAGCATGGCGCCGAGCAGCCCGCCGACGCTGATCATGATCGTGACGGCGCCGACCGCCCATGCGGTGAGCCCGGCGCCCTCGATCAGGAAAACGACGCCCAGTGCCTGGATCCCGCCCATGAGCAGGTTCGTGCAGGCGTTGCTCAGCGTGATGATCCGCAGGTACGGATCCCTTGCCACGAAACCGATCGCCGCCCGGACGTCATCCCGGAACGTGCTGCGCGGCCGCTCTGTTCCGCCGGCCGGGTCAGCCGGGCGATCGGACGGTTCCCGCGCCCGGATCGACCACAGGCACGCGGCGCTGACCAGGAAGCTGAACGCGTCGACGAACAACCCGACGACGGCCGAGGAGAGCTGGGTGATCAGCCCGCCGATGCCCGGCCCGGCGATGTTGGCCGCCTGTTCGCTGCCCATCAGGCGCGTGTTCGCCCGCAGCAGCTCACCCTTGCCGACCAGCAACGGCACGAAGGCGTTGTACGCCGCGGTGAACAGGACGTTCGAGCAGCCGACCGCGAACGCGATCACCAGGACGTACTCCATGGACAGCGCGCCGAGCCAGGCCAGCACGGGGACGCTCACGATCAGCAGCGCCGAGGACAGCTGGCAGCCGATCATCAGCGGCCGCCTGCGCCGGCGATCGGCCCACGCTCCCGCCTGCAGCCCGATGACCAGCCAGGGCAACCAGACCATGGCGTTGAGCACGCCCATCATCAGCGTGCTCGCACCCAAAGTCTGCAGTGCCACCAAAGGCAACGCGAACGTGGTCACGGCACTGCCGGTCTTGCTGACGGACTCGGCCGTCCACAGCAGCCGGAAGTCCCGTCCCCGCAACGCGCCACCGCTGGTGGTGGTAGTCGTCGTGTCCGTGGTCATCAGGCACCGAGCCTCGCCGTGAGCAGTGCGCCGATCTCGGCGGCCGGCCCGGGTTTCATCATCTCGAAATGTCCACAGTCGACAGCCTGGTTGGCGATGGCACCGGTGACGTAGGGCCGCCACAACTCCGAGATGCCGGTTCTCCCCTGTGCCGCTTCGATGAAAAGCAGGTCTCCGTCGAACACCTCGTGCTCGTCACCCTGGGCTATCCGGATCAGGTTCCCGGCCGCACGCGGAAGGTCGGCCAGGATCCGTCCGGGCAGGCCGAAACCATGGGCGACCGCCTGCCGCATCCGTTGCCGTGCCCCTGGATCGTCGACGGCGGGCACGGCAAGGCCGAGATCCTGCGCCATGGTCAGCAGAATCGACTGCTCGACCGCGTCCAGCCGGGCGGCGGGATCCAGGCCCAGCAGCTGGTCGTTGGCGGGATAGGAGTCAAGGAGGGCCAGCAGCTCCACTTGCTCGCCCTCGTGCCGCAGCCGGGCGGCGACGGCGTGCGCGATGCTTCCGCCCAACGACCAGCCGAGCAGACGGTACGGGCCGTCCGGCTGGATCTCGCGGATCCGGCCGGCGTAGCTCGCGGTGAGCTCCGCGAGATCTCCCGGGTGCTCCGGCACCATCTGCAGGCCGTAGATGGGCAGCCCGGCGGGTAGGTGCCGCTGCAGGCCCGAGTAGCACCAGGCAACCCCGGACACCGGGTGCACGCAGAACAGCGGCCGCTGGTCGCCGGACGTGCGGATCGGCAGCACCGGGTCGATCCGGGCCTGCGTGGCCGGGTCCGCCGCGAGCGAGGCGAGGACGCCGGTAACGGTCGGCGCCTGGAGCAGGACGCGGACCGACAGGTCCGTGCCCAGCGCGGCGCGGATCCGGCTCACCAGCCGGGTGGCCAGCAGCGAATGGCCGCCCAGCGCGAAGAAGTTGTCGTCGGCGCCCACCGAGTCCAGGCCGAGCACCTCGGCGAACAAGGAGCACAGCGCCTCTTCGCGGCTGGTGCGGGCGGCGCGGGCCGCGGTCGCCGCGTACTGCGGGTCCGGGAGCGCCTTGCGGTCGAGTTTCCCGTTGGGGGTCAACGGCAACGAGTCCAGTTCCACGAACGCCGATGGGACCATGTAGTCGGGCAGCTTGGTCACCACGTGGTCGCGCAGTTCGCCGAGGTCCACGGAGCCGTTGGCAGGCACCACATAGCCGACCAGCCGGCCGTCCCTGGCCACCACCGCGGCCCGGCCGACCATCGGGTCGTCCGCCAGCACGGCGGCGACCTCACCCGGCTCGATCCGGAAGCCGCGGATCTTGACCTGATCATCGGCGCGGCCAAGGAAATCCAGCCCGCCGTCGCGCGTCCACCGCACCACATCACCGGTGCGGTACATCCGTTCCCCGTCAAGCCCGAAAGGATCGGCCACGAACCGCTCAGCGGTGGTCTCAGGGCGACGCCAGTACCCCCGGGCGACCTGCGTTCCGCCCACGTACAACGCGCCCGGCACGCCGACCGGAACCGGGCGCAGCCGCTCATCCAGCACGTACACGCGGGTGCCCGACACCGGACGCCCGATCACCGGCCGGTCGCCCGCCACCGGGGCGGTCGTCGTGTAGATGGTGCATTCGGTGGGGCCATAGCCATTGAGCCCGGTCGTGCCCTCGGCTTCGCGGATCCGGCCCCACAGCACGGATCCCACGGCCTCGCCGCTCACGATCAGCACGGCCGGCCGGCCGGGCCCGTCCAGCAGCCCCTCGTCCACCAGTTGCTCGGCGTAGGAAGGTGTCACTTCCATCAGGTCCACGCTGTGCCCGTGCACATAGCCGATGAGCTCGCGCACATCGCGCCGGACCTCCTCGGTCAACAGGTGCAGTTCATGGCCCTCCAGCAGGCACAGCACCATGCTCCAGGACACGTCGAACGACAGCGCGGTGACCAGGCCCGCCCGCAACCGGCGCCCGGTCCGCCGCGCCGTCGGCCGCATCAGTTCGCCACGCAGGAAACCGAAGAAGGTGACCAGGCTTTCGTGGGTGACGACCACGCCCTTGGGACGGCCGGTCGACCCGGAGGTGTAGAGCATGTACGCCGGATCCGATGGCGCGAGCACACCGCCCCGCTCCCCCGCGCCGACCGGGCCGTCCGCGAGGGCCGCCAGTTCGTTTTCCACCTCCGGGGAACCCAGCATCAGCACCTGGCTGCCGGGCGATGCCAGTTCGGCCGTCGTGATCACGGCCGTGGGTGCGGTGTCCGCCAGCATGAACCGCACGCGGTCGGCCGGATACGACAGGTCCACCGGCACGTACATCGCCCCGGCGGTCAGCACTCCGAGCAAGGCGACGATCGAGTCCGCCGACCGCGGCAGCACCACGGCCACCGGATCCCCCGGCCCCACCCCGGCGGCGATCAGCCACCGGGCCACCCGGTTCGCCCGGCCGCTCAGCTCGCCGAACGACATCGCGATGTCAGCACACACCAGCGCACGCAGCTCTGGCTCAGCCGCCGCACGGGTCGCGAACAAGTCCGGCACCAGGCCCGTCTCGGCGATCGCCGACGGGCCTTGGCCCAGGTCCAGCAGCTCACGGCTTTCCTGTGGGGCCAACACCGCCACGCGGCTCACCGGCACGTCCGGCGCCGCGGCCACGGCCTCCAGCACCCGCACCAGTCCGGCCGCCAACGCCTCCGCGCTCTCCCGGTCGAACAGGTCGAGGGCGTACGCGAGGTCGCCGTCCATCCCGGCGGGCCGGCCGCCGGGGCCGAAGTTCTCGGTGATGGTGAAGGTGAGGTCCAGCTTGGCGGTCGACGTCCGCGCAGTCTCCGGTTCGGTGTGCAGGCCGGGGAACAGATCCGCGGCTATCGATCCACTTTGGACGTTCAGCATCACCTGGAAAAGCGGGTTGCGGGCCGGTGACCGCTCCGGGTTGAGGTGCTCGACCACGAGGTCGAACGGCGCGTCCTGGTTCTCCAGCACCGTCAGCGAGGTGTCGCGCACCCGGTCCAGCAGTTCGGCGAAGCTCGGATCGCCGGACAGGTCGGTGCGCATGACCACCGTGTTCACGAAGAACCCCACGAGGTCGTCCAGGGCTTTGTCGACGCGTCCGGCCAACGGCGACCCGACGCAGATGTCCAGCCCCGCACCCCACCGGCTCAGCAACACGGCCAAACCGGCGTGCAGCACCATGAAGACCGTCGCCCCGCTCCTGCGCGCGAGCCCGGCGAGCGCGGTGTGCAGCGCGGGAGTGACCACAAAGGACAGTGCGTCACCGCGATAGGAGGCGAACGGTGGCCGGGGCCGGTCGGTGGGCAGTGCGATGCACTCCGGCGCGCCCGACAGTTCCTTGGCCCAGAACGCCAGCTGACCGGCCAGCACACTCCCGGGATCGTCGGCCGAACCGAGCATCTCGTTCTGCCACAACGTGTAGTCCACGTACTGAACGGGCAGCGGCTCCCACTCCGGCGCCCGGCCCCGCGCTCGTGCCGTGTAGGCCTGCGCGAGATCACGCAGCAGCGGCGCCGTCGACCAGCCGTCCCCGACGATGTGGTGCATCACGATCATCAGCACGTGCTCGTCCGGGCCGGCCGCGAACAACAGCGCGCGGACCAGCGGCCGGGGGCCGGCCAGGTCGAACGTGTGCACCGCCGCCGCGCGGATCGCGGCCGGTAGGCCATCGGGGTCGCAGTCGACGATCTCCAGCTCCAGCTTGGCATCCTCATGGCGCAGCACGCGCTGGTGCGGCTCTCCCCCGGCGTCGGGAAAGACGGTTCGCAAGGCCTCGTGCCGGTGGACGACGTCGGTCAGCGCGGCGGCCATGGCGTTGCGGTTCAACGGTCCCCTCAGCCGGAGCGCTCCCGGGATGTTGTAGGTCGCGCTGGGGCCTTCGAGTCTGTTCAGGAACCACAACCGTCGCTGCGCGAAGGACAGCGGGATCATCGGGTCTCCTCAGTGGTCTCCGGCGGCGGCCACTCAGGTCGCCGCGGGGTCGGTCATCCGGCGCAGCGCGGGCCGGGCGGCCCTGGCCGTGGTGAGCCGCTCGCCGAGACCGGCGACGGTCGGGGCCTGGAACACCGTCTTGACGGTCACCTCGGCGCCCAGATCGCTCCTGATCCGGTTGACCAGCTTGGTGACCAGCATCGAGTGGCCGCCGAGGGCGAAGAAGTCGTCGTCGATCCCGATCGGCCCGCGGCCGAGCAGCTCCGCGAACAGCCCGCACAGCACCTCTTCCCGGTGGTCGCGCGGGCCCCGGCCGGTCGGGGCGTGCGAACCGGCGGGGTCCGGCAGCGCTTTGCGGTCGAGCTTCCCGTTGGGACTCAACGGAAGCGCGTCCAGCACCACGAACGCCGACGGAACCATGTAGCCGGGCAGCCTGGTCGTGGCGTGCCGGCGCAGCTCCTCGACGTCGGCCGAACCGTTGGCCGGCACCAGATAGGCCACCAGCCGGTCGTCGTTCACCACCACCGCGGCCTGGCCCACCAGCGGGCTTTCCGCCAGCACGGCGGCGATCTCGCCCGGCTCGATCCGGAACCCCCGGACCTTCACCTGGTCATCGGCCCGGCCGAGGAACTCCAGCTCGCCGTCGCGAGTCCACCGCGCCACGTCCCCGGTGCGGTACATCCGTTCCCCCGCGAGGCCGAAGGGGTCGGCCACGAACCGTTCCGAGGTCAGCCCGGGGCGACGCCAATACCCTTGGGCCACTTGCGTTCCGCCGAGGTACAACGCACCCGGTACACCCACCGGGACCGGGCGCAGCCACTCGTCCAGCAGGTACGCCCGGGTGCCCGGCACCGGCCGGCCGATCACCGGCCGGTCACCGGTCACCGTGGCGATCACCGAGTCCACCGTGCATTCGGTTGGGCCGTAGAAGTTCCACGCCGTCACGCGCTCGTCCTGGCGGAGCCGCTCCCACAGCCCGGGTCCCATGGCCTCGCCGCCCAGGAACAACAGCGACGGCCCGCCCGGCCCGAGCAGTCCTTCGGCGATGAGCTGTTCGGCGTAGGAGGGGGTGACCTCCAGCAGGTCCACGCCGTGCTCGCGGACATAGCCGACGAGGGCCTGCATGTCGCGGCGGACATCGTCCTGGAGCACGTGCAGCTCATGCCCGGCGACCAGGCACAGCACCATGTCCCAGGACCCGTCGAACGACAGCGCCGCCACCAGGCCCGCCCGCAGCCGCCGACCGGCTCGCCGCGCTGCGGGCGCGATCACGTCGCGGTGTTCGAAGGCGGCCAGGTTGGCCAGGCCCCGATGGGTGACGGCCACGCCCTTGGGCCGGCCGGTGGATCCGGACGTGTAGATCAGGTAGGCCACATCGCCTGGCGCCACCACGTTCCGGCGCTCCGCCGCCGCGATCGGCGCGTCCGCGAGGGCCGCCAGTTCGGCTTCCACCGCCGGTGAACCCAGCACCAGCGCTCGCACATCGGGAGGCGCCAGTCCGGCCGTCGTGATCACGGCGACGGGTTCGGTGTCCGCCAGCATGAACCGCACCCGCTCCACCGGATACGACACATCCACCGGCACGTAGACCGCCCCAGCCGTCAACACGCCCAGCAACGCCACCACCGAGTCCACCGAACGCGGCAACAGCACGGCAACCGGATCTCCCGGACCGACCCCGGCGGCGATCAACCACCGGGCCACCCGGTTCACCCGGCTGCCCACTTCACCGAACGACATCGCCACGCCACCGCACACCAGCGCGGTCAGCTCCGGCTCCGCCGCCGCCCGCGCCGCGAACAGCTCCGGCAGCAGTTGTGGCCCGGCTGCGGCGGGTTCGCCGTGTCCCAGTTCCAGCAGTGCCCGGCTTTCCTGTGGTGCCAACACTTCCACCCGGCTCACCGGCACATCCGGCGCCACCACCAGTCCTTCGAGCACCCGCACCAGGCCCGCCGCCAACGCCGCCGCGCTCTCCCGGTCGAACAAGTCGAGGGCGTACTCGATCTCGCCGGTCAGCCCCGTCGGCCGGCCGTCGGCGTCGAAGCACTCGGCCAGCGTGAACGAAAGGTCGACCTTGGCGGTCGGTGTGCGCACCGCCTCCAGCTCGGCGGCCAGCCCGGGCATCAGGTCCGCGTCACGCGGCATGTTCTGCAGGGACAGCATCACTTGGAACAGCGGGTTGCGGGCCGGCGACCGCTCCGGATTGACGTGCTCTACCACCAGCTCGAACGGCGCGTCCTGGTTCTCCAGCACCGCGAGCACCCGCTCACGGACCCGGCCCAGCAGGTCGGTGAAGCTCGGATCACCGGACAGGTCCGTGCGCACGACCACCGTGTTGACGAAGAACCCGACCAGCTCGTCCAGCGCCTCATCGGTGCGGCCCGCCAACGGTGACCCGACGGGGATGTCCAGCCCCGCACCCCAGCGGCTCAGCAACACCGCCAAACCGGCGTGCAGCACCATGAACAGCGTCGCCTCGCTCTTGCGGGCGAGGTCGGCGAGCCCCGCGTGCAGAGCGGCGTCCACGGTCAACGGCACGCTGTCGCCGCGATGCGAAGCGAACGCGGGCCGCGGGCGGTCAGTGGGCAGCGGCAGGCAGTCCGGCGCACCGGCCAGCTCCTTCACCCAGAACGCCAGCTGACCCGCGAGCACACTGCCGGGATCGTCGGCCGCACCGAGCATTTCCGTCTGCCACAACGTGTAGTCCACGTACTGGACCGCAAGCGGCGGCCAGTCCGGCGCCCGGCCCTGCGACCGCGCCTGGTAGGCGCGCCCGGCGTCGCGCAGCAGCCGGCCCGTCGACCAGCCGTCCCCGGCGATGTGGTGCCCCACGATCATCAGCACGTGTTCGTCCGGGCCGGCGACGAACAACGTCGCCCCGAACGGCGGCCGGTCACTCAGCTCGAACACCCGGTTCGCGGTGCGCAGCATCGCCGCCGCCAGGTCGTCGGGTTCGGCGACCTCCAGCTCCAGCCGGGCCTCGTCCACATCCAGTATCCGCTGGCACGGCTCCCCCTCGACCTCGGGGAAAACCGTCCGCAGTGGTTCATGCCGCGCGACGACATCGTTGATCGCGGCCGCCATCGCCGCGCGGTCCAGCGGTCCTCGCAGCCGCAACGCTCCCGCCATGGTGTAGGTCGCGCTCGGGCCTTCGAGCTTGTTCAGGAACCACAACCGTCGCTGCGCGAAGGACAGCGGGATCATCGGGTCATCGCCGGACGGCTCATCCGCCGCAGTGCGAGGCGGGCGGGACGGGCGTCGGACAGCCGCGCGGCCAGGTCGGCGACGGTCGGCGCCTGGAACACCGCCCGGACGGACAGCTCGGCGCCGAGCTCGGTGCGGATCCGGCTGGTCAGCCGGGTGGCGAGCAGGGAGTGACCGCCGAGGGTGAAGAAGTTGTCGTCGATCCCGATCGGCTCGCGGCCGAGCAGCTCCACGAACAACCGGCACAGCACCTCTTCCCGTTCGTTGCGCGGACCGCGGCCGACGGGGGAATGCGACCCGGCGGGGTCGGGAAGGGCACTGTGGTCGAGTTTTCCGTTGGGGCTCAACGGAAGCGAGTCCAGCACCACGAACGCAGCCGGAATCATGAACTCCGGCAGCCGGCCCATCGCGCTGCGGCGCAGTTCATCGACGTCGATGCAATCGTTGGCCGCCACCAGATAGGCCAGCAGGGCACCGTCGCGGACGATCACCACCGCCCGGCCGACCGCCGGGTTCTCCGCCAGCACGGCGGCCACCTCGGCCGGTTCGATCCGGAAGCCGCGGATCTTGACCTGGTCGTCGGCCCGGCCCAGGAACTCCAGCAGGCCGTCGCCGTTCCACCGGGCCAGGTCGCCAGTGCGGTACATCCGCTCGCCCTCCGCCCCGAAGGGGTCCGCGACATACCGTTGCGCGGTCAGGCTGGGACGGTTCCAGTAGCCGCGGCCGACCTGCGGCCCGGCCACGTACAGCGCGCCCTCGACCCCCACCGGGACCGGGCGCAGCCACTCGTCCAGCACGTACGCCCGGGTGCCCGGCACCGGCCGGCCGAGCACCGGCTGGTCACCGGTCACCCGGGCAATCGTCGTGAACACCGTGCATTCCGTTGGGCCATAGACGTTGTAGCCGGTCACGCCGTCGGCCTGGGCGATCCGCCGCCACAGCCCTGGACGCACCGCCTCACCGCCGACCTGCACCACCGACGGCCGGACCGGCCCGTCCACCAGCCCTTCCTCGAGGAGTTGCTCGGCGTACGAGGGAGTGATCTCCAGGACGTCCACGGCGTGTTCGCGCACGTAGCCGACGAGGGCGTGTGCGTCGCGGCGGATGTCGTCGTCCAGCATGTGCAGTTCGTGGCCGGCCAGCAGCCACAACACCGGGTTCCACACGGCGTCGAACGACAGCGCCGCCACCATGATCACCCGCAGCCGCCGCCCGGCCCGCCGGGCGGCGGGCTCGAACTTCTCGCGGTGCTCGAAAGCGGCCAGGTTGGCCAGACCCTGGTGCGTCAGCACCACGCCCTTGGGCCGGCCGGTCGATCCCGACGTGTAGATCATGTACGCCGCGTCGAGCGGCGCCAGCACCCCGCGGCGCTCCGCCGCCCCGACCGGCGCGTCCGCCAGCGCGGCCAGCTCCGCCTGTGCCTCGGCGGAATCCAGTACCAGCAACTGGGAACCGGCCGCCAGGGGAGCCAGTCCGGCGGTCGTGATCACCACGTGCGCCGCCGCGTCCGCCAGCATGAACCGCACTCGTTCGTCCGGATAGGACACTTCGACCGGCACGTACATCGCCCCGGCGGCAAGCACTCCGAGCAACGCCACCACCGCGTCGGCCGACCGCGGCAGGAACACGGCCACCGGGTCGCCCGGTCCCACGCCCGCCGCGATCAACCAGCGAGCCACCCGGTTCACCCGGCCGGCCAGCTCCGCGAACGACATCGACACGTCGCCGGACACCAACGCCGTGACGTCCGGCGCCTGCGCGGCCCGCGCCGCGAACACATCCGGCAGCAGTTCCGGTTCCGCCGCGGCGGAGTCGCCTTTGCCGAGGTCGAGCAGCGCCTGGCGGTCTCGCGGCGCCAGCACCTGGACCTGGCTCACCAGCACGCCCGGGTCGGCCACCACCGCTTCCAGCACCCGCACCAGGCTCTGTGCCAGGGATCTCGCCCGCTCCCGGTCGAACAGGTCCGGCCGGTACTCGATGTCCATGTCGATCGCGTCGCCCAGCTGCTGCACGGCGATGCTCAGGGTGTAGTTGGTCTTGACGTCGGTCCGCACGTCGGTCATCGGGAAACCGTTGGTCGTGCCGGCCCCGGGGAAGTTCTGGTACGACATGTGCGCGTCGAACAGCTCCGGCTGTCCCGCCGCGAGCCGGACGTCGACCAGGCCGAGATGGTGGTGCGGAATCAGCCGCGACTGCTCGGCCTGGATCCGCGTCATCAGGCCGGCCACCGTCTCGGGCCGCGACAGCTCCTGGCGCACCCGGACGGGCAGCGTGTTGAGGAACATTCCCGCCATGTTCTCGATGCCCGGCACCTCCGGGGAACGGCCGGTGACCGTGCCGCCGAACACCACGTCGGTGCGGCCGGTGACGGTGCCGAGGGCCAGTCCCATCGCCCCTTGGAAGACGCTGTTCATCGTGAGGCCGTGGCCGCGGGCGAAGGCGCGCACCTTCGTGACCAGTCCGGCGGGTACCTCGAAGTCCAGTGTCTCGCTGGGAGTCAGCCATCGGTCCGGAGTGGACGGTGCCAGCAGGGTCGGGCCGGCCAGTCCGGCAAGCGCCGCGCGCCAAGCGTTCTCGGCCGCCGCACGGTCCTGTGTGGACAGCCAGCGGTAGTAGTCCTCCAACGGCGGGGGCGCAGGCATGCCGGTGTCATCACCGCCCCGCTCGTAGAGTCGCGCCAGTTCGCCCAGCAGCAGCAAGGACGACCACCCGTCCAGGACGGCGTGGTACGTGCACAGGACGAAGCGATACTGGTCCGGTGCGAGCCGGACCAACAGGAACCGGGTCAGCGGCGGCTTGGTGAGGTCGAACCGTTGCGCCACGAAGGCCTTGGTCAGCTCGTCCAGCCGCGCCCCGCGCTCGGCCTGCGGGACGGCGGACAGGTCGACCTGCCGCCAGATCAGCGGCACCTCGCGCAGGACGACCTGAACGGTCCGGTTCGCCCGGTCCTGCCGGAAGCAGGCCCGCATGCACTGGTGCCGGGCCAGCATCCGTGCGCAGGCGGCTCGCAGCGCCGCCACGTCCACGGGCCCGGACAGCAGGGCCGACAGGTGCATGTTGAACAGGCTGGCGCCGGTCTCGTTGAACTCGGCGTGGAACAACTGCCCCTCCTGCAACGGGGTCAGCGGCAGGACGCACTCGATGCTGGCCTGGCTCACGTGATGGTCTCCCACTCGGCTTCGGTACCGCTGTCGGCGCCACCGGTTTGGTCGAAGTCACCGAACTCACCGAACTCACCGTCCTCGAAACTCAGCAACGGTGATTTCTCCGGCGCCGCGGAGCTCGCGGAATCGCTTTCCGCACTGGGACGTTCGCCGATCATCGCGGCCAATGTCTCGGCGGTCTGGTAGTCGAAAAGATCGCGCACGGTGAAAACGAGACCGGCTTCGCGCGCGCGGGCCACGACCTGAACGGCGAGTACGCTGTCCCCGCCCACCTCGAAAAAGCCGTCCTGGGGGTGGACGAACTGCAGCTCCAGTACCTCAGCCAGGATCCGGCACACCGTGGCCTCGGTCGCGGCGATGGTGTCCGTCATCGCGCGGACACCCGCTCACCAGGCATGATGTCCGTCCAGTTGGCGGCGACGTAGTCGAGGCACGCCTGCCGCGCACCGCCACCGAACACCACCCGCCAGCCGGGCGGCACGTCGATGACCTCCGGCCAGAGCGAATGCTGACCAAGGTTGTTCACCAGGACCAGATAGCTCGCGTCCTCGATTTCAAAGGGATCGGCCACGGCAGGACTCCAAATGATTGGCTGGCGTCTTGACCGAAGAGTCGCATGGCCTTCTTATCGGCCGCTGACACCGGCCTGACCCGTGTTCTACGTCAGCGCCGGGCCAGCGATATGTCAAGAACGGTTGGCATATTGGGCCTCGCGAGGACAGGTCCGCGTCATCGCGCCGGCCAACCAGATCGGAGAACGCCATGCGGCTCCCCGCTCCCCGAGGACCCATCAGCACCGAGTTGTTCGCCTGCCTGTCCGGCGAACCCGGACCGGTGCCGTCGCGGCTCACCGAGCTGCTCGACGCGCTGCCGGTGACCACTGCCGACGCCCGGTCCGATGAGGACGTCCAAATCAGCCTGTGGGTCTGCTACGGGCTCACCTACGAAGGCTTCGACGGCGTCGACGAGCGGTGGGAGTGGCAGCCGTCGCTGCTGGCCGTGCGCGGCGCGTTGGAGGCCGTGTTCGAGCGGGATCTGCTTGCCGAGGCGCAGGTTCCGGCGGACCTGACTCCGGAAAGGGTGCCCGCGTTCCTGATGGAGCGCTGCGGCGCCACCTCCCCGGCCGCGTTCCTGAAGTTCATGCAACAGGAAGCGACCATCGAGCAGTTCAAGGAACTGGTGATCACCCGGTCGATCGACGCCCTGCACGAGGGCGACGCCCACACGTGGGGCATCCCCCGGGTGAACGGCCGCGCCAAGGCCGCGTTGATCGAGATCCAGGCCGACGAGTACGGCGGCGGCATGCCGGGCCGCCTGCACGCCGAGCTGTACGCGATCCTGATGTCCGAACTGGACCTCGACCCGGAGTACGGGGCGTACATCGAGCAGATCCCGGCCGCCGCGATCGTCCTGCACAACCTCCGGTCGTTCTTCGGCCTGCACCGCCGCTGGCGCGGCGGGATCCTCGGCAACCTCGCGGCGACCGAGATCGGCTCGTCGCTGATCAACCGCCACTTCAGCGAGGGCCTGGCCCGGGTGGGCGGGTCGAAGAGGTCGCGCTGGTTCTACGACGAGCACATCCTCGCCGACGCCGTGCACGAGCAGCTGGCCGCCCACGACATGTGCGGCTCGTTCGTGGCCGACTACCCGGACGAGTGGGACCGCGTGGTCATCGGCGCACTGGCCACGCTCAGCGTCCGGGCCCTGTTCGCCAGGTCGGTCGTCGATCCGTGGGCGGCCGGGGGCACATCGCTGCGCGAGCTGGCCGCCGTCTGACAAAGCCGTCTGACAAAGCGGTCTGAGAGAACGGGAGCGACTCATGCGGGACGACCAGCCACCGGTCGAGATCACGGTCTACGAGAACGGACCGGTCATCGTGCGGGGCGCCTACAAGCTTCAGGACAACGAGCGCAAGGACATCGACCCCGGCCGGGAGACCATCGCGCTCTGCCGGTGCGGCCTGTCCGCCCTCAAGCCGTTCTGCGACGGCAACCACGCGCTGCGCGGCGCCGCCCGCAGCGCTCTTTAGGGCCCTACACCGGAGGAACGGCACCCTCATGACGATCGAGGCCGAACTCGACGCGGCACGCGCGACCATTCGCGAGTACTCGTCGCGGATAGCACAGTTGACCGCCGAGAAGCACGAGCCCATCGCGATCGTGGGAGTCGGCCTGCGGATGCCCGGCGGCAGCGCGACCCTGGACGACTTCGCCGGCTACCTCGCCTCGAGCCGCTCCGCCATCGCGCCCATCCCGCCGGACCGGTGGAACGCCGGCGAGTTCGCCGAGGGCGACGGCACCGGCACCGTGGCCTCGGCCAGCGGCGGGTTCCTGACCGGGATCGACCAGTTCGACACGTCGTTCTTCAACATCTCCCCCAAGGAGGCCCGCTGCATCGACCCACAGCAGCGGCTCGCCCTGGAAACCTCCTGGGAGGCACTGGAAAACGCGAACATCGATCCCGCCGGGCTGCGGCGCGGCAACGTCGGGGTCTACTTCGGCGCCAGCGGCACGGACTACGCCTGGGAGATCGGCGGGCTCGATGTCGGGGACATGGAGGGCTACCTGGCCGGTGGGCTGCTGAACGCGGCGGTGTCGGGGCGGGTTTCGTACTTCCTGGGCACGCGGGGTCCGTGCATGTCGGTGGACACCGCGTGTTCCTCGTCGCTGGTGGCGCTGCACCTGGCGGTGAACGCCTTGCGCGGCAAGGAGTGTGAGCTCGCGTTGTGCGGTGGCGTCAGCGTCATCCACCACCCCTACAGCAGCATGCTGCTCACCGACATGCAGGCGCTGGCGCCGGACGGACGGTGCAAGACCTTCGACGAGTCGGCCGACGGCTACGGGCGGGCCGAAGGCTGTGGCGTGGTGGTGCTCAAGCGGCTCAGCGACGCCGAGCGCGACGGCGACACCGTGCTCGCGCTGGTGCGCGGCACCGCGGTCCGGCAGGACGGCGAAAGCGCCGGGTTCACCGCCCCCAACGGCATCGCGCAGGAAGCGCTCATGCGCGCCGCGCTGGCCAACGCGAGGCTCGAACCGGGCGACATCCAGTACGTGGAGGCGCACGGGACGGGCACACCGCTGGGCGACCCGATCGAGATGGCGTCGATCGCCGAGGTGTTCGGGCCCTCGCACAGCAGGCGGGACCCGCTGCTGGTCGCCTCGCTCAAGACCAACATCGGGCACATGGAGGCCGCGGCCGGGATCGGCGGCGTCATCAAGACGGTGCTGCAACTGCGGCACGCCACCCTGTTCCCGCACATCAACCTGGACAAGCCGTCCAGCCGCATCGCCTGGGACACCTGGCCGGTCCGCGTTCCCACTGAGCCGGAGCCGTGGGCGGCCGACGTCCGCCGGGGGCTGGTGAACTCGTTCGGGTTCACCGGAACCATCGCCTCCGCTGTGCTGGAGGAGGCGCCGAAAGCAGTGCCATCAGTGCCACCGGAGCCTCAGGCAACCGAACCTGGCGGGCACGTGCTGACCGTCTCGGCCAAGTCGGTCCCGGCACTCGCCGCGCAGCTTCGCAGCTACCAACGGGCTTCGGCCGACGTCGCGGATCTGTGTTACACCACCAATGTCGGCCGGGCTCACTTCCGTCATCGGGTGTCCGCCGCGGTGTCCGGGCCGCAGGACCTCGCCGCCCGGCTCGAGGAGCTGCTGGGCACCGTGGAACGCGGCGAGCTGCCCGGATCCGGCCCGCGCAAAGTCGGATTCCTCTTCTCCGGCATGGGTGTGGCGCTGCGTCCCGGCATCGGCGCGGGGCTGTACCGGCGGCACCCGGCGTTCGCCGCGGAACTGGATGCCTGCGACGAGCTCCTGACGCCGCTCGTCGGGCGTCCGGTCAAGAGCATGGTGCTCGGCACCGGCGGACCGCAGGACGCCGAGGCGCTCAGCCAGGTCCGGTACGAACAACCGGTCCGGTTCGCCTTCGAGTACGCGCTGGCCCGGCTGTGGATGTCGTGGGGTGTCAAGCCGACCGTGGTCGCGGGGCACAGCATGGGCGAGATCGTGGCCGGCGCGGTGGCCGGGCTGTTCAGCCTCGCCGATGCCGCCACGCTGATCACCGCCAGAGCCAGGTTGATCGACTCGGTCCGCGCCCCTGGCCGCATGGTGTCCGTGGGGGCGGGCATGGAAGCGGTCGCCCCGCTGCTGGACGGCTACCCGGACGTCACCATCGCCGCGGTCAACGCGCCACAGCAATGCGTGATCTCCGGTGGCCGTGACTCCATTGCGGCGATCACCGCCGGCCTGACCGCCCAGGACATGGCTTTCACGGTTCTCCCGGTGTCGCAAGCGTTCCACTCCCCGTTGATGACCGAGGTGGCCGAGGACTTGCGGGCGGCCATCGACGGCATCCGGTTCACCGAGCCCGCGATCACGCTCGTCTCGACGGTGTCCGGCCAGATCGCCCGGAAGAGCGACTTCTCGATCGACTACTGGGTGCGCCACATCATCGAACCGGTGAACTTCGTCGCCGCGATGCGGGCGCTGGACAGGCGGGGCAAGCATCTGTTCATCGAGATCGGCCCGTCATCGACACTGACTCCGCTGGGCAAACGGTGTGTCCCGCAGGGAAAGCACGTCTGGCTCGCCAGCGTCCGGCCGTCCGACCAGGGCGGCGACGCCGTCCTCGACGCGCTCGCGAAGGCCTACGCGGCCGGTCAGCCGATCTCGTGGCCCGCCTTCCACCGCGGACAGCACCGGCGACGGGTCGAGCTCCCGACGTATGCGTTCGATCGTGGGTCGTACCGGTTGCCGGTGGGGACATCACGCGGCGGTCCGGCCGCCGGGGTGAGTCAGGCCGCCGAAGCGGTAACGGATCCGGTTGACGGCAACGGTGCCGTCGAGATGGCGGTACTGCCCACGCCGGAGGGCGAACGCCGGACGGCGATCACCACGCTGGTCCGCGAGAAGGTCGCCGCGGTCCTGGAGTTCGACGACCTCGCCGCTGTCGGGGCCGACACCGACTTCACCGACCTGGGGATGGACTCCCTGCTCGCGGTCAGGCTCCGCAAGGAGCTCTGCGCGTCGCTGTCGATCTCCTTCGCCACACCGGAGATCTTCAGCAACCCGACTCCGCTCGCGCTCGCCGAGTTCCTCGACGGGTGCTTAGAGAAGGTGGGATGAGCGATGAGCACGACCGAGCGCCCGGCAGGCACGCGGACGCCGGATGACCGGGGCGTCACGGCGGGCCGCTGGTTCACTCCCGCGCGGCTGCCGGACGAGGCCCGGATCCGCCTGCTCCTGATGCCGCACGCCGGGAGCGGGGCGGCCGCCTACCGCACCTGGAACCGCTTGCTACCGGCCGGGGTCAGTGCGCAGGCACTGACCCTGCCGGGGCGGCAGGGCCGGCGTGCCGAACCGCTGCCCACCGACTGGGAGACCCTCCTCGACGACCTGTACCACGCGGTGCTGTCCACAGTGGATGATGAGCGGCCGTACGCCATGTTCGGGCACTGCACCGGGGCCATGATGGCCTACCGGATCGCCGCCCGGCTCGAAGCCGGAGGCGAGCAGCCGCCGTTGCTGCTCGGTATGTCCAGCTGGGCGCCCAGGGGTTTCTTCACCGCGCCCGCGGGCCACGAGAAGCTGTCGATGGACGAGTTCGGCGACATGTTCAAGGACCTCGGCGCGTTCCCCGAGGAGCTGTGGACCGATCCGGACATGCTCGATCTCGTGTTGCCGCCGGTGATCGCGGACTTCCGGATCGCCGTGCAGTACAAGGACGACGATGCCGTGCTCGACTGCCCGCTGGTGAGTTACGCGGGTGACACGGATCCGCTGCTGGTCGAGCCGGACGCGATGAAGGTCTGGGCCGAACGCAGCCGCCAGTACCTGGGGCACCACGAGTATCCGGGCGCGCATTTCTATGTCAGTGAGCACGCCGCCGCGGTCATGTCGGACTTCACCCGGCGGCTGATCCGGCTCGCCGACGAAGAGGGTGCCTGACAATCCGGCGATTCTCGATGCGCTGCAGCAGGTTGCTCATCGGCGCGGGGATCCGGCAGCCGTGGCGGCGGTGGCTCTTGCGGCCCGTCCTGCTGAGAGGCGCTGGCGGTCCTCGCGAGGTGCGCCGGCGCGGAGATCTGTCATGCGGTGCCAGACTCCCGCTGGGAGTCAGGTCGCGGTAATTCCGGAAGTTCTTGCGCTGGCCCCCAGAGCAGGCTCCCAGGTACATCCGGGCCCGCCGCCGCGAGTCGATCTGTGCGAAACGACTCACTACCAGCGTCATCAAGCGTCTGCCGTACCGGTCACGTGCGCAGCACGGCGTGATCGGCACCGAGGCGAAGTGCCTCGTGGTGGTTCAGTATGGCGTTGAAGAGATTGCGCAAGGTCACCGTCGGTTCGACACCGAGCTCCTCATGGAGCCGGTCGCGCATCTGGGTGTAAGCGCTCAATGCGCGTGCCTGCTGCCCGGACCGGTACAGCGCGATCATCAGCTGCTCGCAGAAGCGCTCGTTCAGCGACGGCGCCTCGACCAGCTCCGACAACGACGGGATGATGTCCGTGTGCCGCCCGCTGCGCAGTTCCAGGTCGAACAGCGTCTCCAGGGCCACCACGCGGGCGGTTTCGTAGCGTTGCGCGACGATCCGGCACAGCGATCCCTGGATCACCAGGCCGAAAGCCTTGCCCCGCCACAGCGAAAGCGCATTGCGCAGCGCGTCCGCCGCCGATCTCGGATCGGAGGTGTTGAGGTAACGGGCATAGTCGAATTCGCGCATGAACACCTTGGCGTCGACGGCGTCATCACCTGTCTGCAGGCAGTAGCCGGAGTGCTCGACGATGAGCCGGGTGGACCGGTCGTCGACGACGGCGTCAATGCGCCTGCGTAACCTGCTGATGTGCGCCTGTAATGCGTTCTCCCAGTGGGGCGGAGGCTCGTCGCCCCACAGTTCCGAGACCAGTGAGTCGACCGCGACCGGTACCCCTTCCGCGGCCAGCAATGTGGCGAGCAGTGCTCGTTGAAGTGTTCCGGAGATGTTCAGCGGCCGGTTCGCCGATTGACATTCGAACGGCCCCAGTACAAAGAATTTGATCATCATAGGAGCTCCCGTCCCCGTGACTTGCTCTCTGTGTCACCCCAAAAACAAATAGCCAGGCCGGCCGCACCCCTGGTGTGGTGCGGCTGGCTCCAACACCCCTTCAGCGCGTTTCCGCCCGCAGCAAGCGGCGCAGCACCTTGCCGGTCGGGTTGCGCGGCAAGGCGTCCACGAACTCGAACCGGGTGGGGATCTTGAAGTCGGCGATCCTGCCGCGCAGGAACACCATGAGGTCGCGCACGGTCGCCCGCTGCTCTTCGTGCAACACCACCACGGCCTTGACCGCCTGGCCCCATCGCTGGTCCGGCACGCCGACCACGGCGGCGTCGGCTATCGCCGGATGTTCCGACAGGGCCTTCTCGACCTCCGCCGGATAGATGTTCTGACCGGCGACGATGATGGCGTCGTCCATCCGGTCGAGCAGGAAGAGGTAACCGTCCTCGTCCAGGTAGCCCGCGTCGGGCATGATCAGCCAGCCGTCCACGAGCGCTTTCCTGGTCGCCTCGGGCTGCTGCCAGTACTCGATGAAGGTGGCGGGGTTCTTCGCCCAGATCTGGCCGACCTGGCCGGCGGGGAGGACCTCGCCGTCGCGGCCCACGATCTTCACCTCGTTGCCCGGACAGGGCCGCCCGACCGAGTTCAGCCGGGGATTGCCCGGCCGGTGCTCGGCGGGAGCCAGGCAGGTGACCCCGGCACCCGACTCCGCCGCCGCGTACATCTGCGCGAGCTCGCAGTCCAGGTTCTCCATGCACTGCTGCAGCAGCGAAGGCGCGATCACCGAGCCGCCATAGGTCACCTTGCGCAGTGAGGTGAACGCCTCCCGCGTGGCGGCCCGCTCGGCCAGCAGCATCCGCAGCATCGCCGGTGCCGCGAACATGATCGTCACCTGGTGGTCGCGGATGCACCGCACGGCTTCCTCGGCGACGAACATCCGCATGACCACGTTCGTGCAGCCGACCCCGAACCCGTACATGAACCAGCCCATGCCGGCCGAGTGCAGGCCGGAGAAGCAGCTCATGGACCGGTCGGCCGGGCTGTAGTCGATCCAGTCGAGCCCGGCCTGGTTCATGTGCTCCACGAAGGTGAAGTACGCGCGGTGGGCCAGCACGACGCCCTTGGGCAGGCCGGTCGTCCCGCTGGTGTACATCTGCACGAACGCGTCGTCGCGACCGGTGCCGGGGTCGAGGTCCGCGTCGGAGTGACCGGCCCGCCAACGCAGAAAACCGTCGGCCAGCGAGTCGGCGGTGTCCATCTCGATCACTGTGGCCAGCGACGGCAGCGACGGCCGCAGCCGGTCCGCGACCGGCCGGAAGTCGCGCTCGATGAACAGCACCTCGGCATGCGAGTCCCGCAGGACGTGGTCCACCTCGCGGGAGGTCAGCCGCCAGTTGATCGGCACGAGCACGGTTCCGCTTTTGGCACAGCCGAGCGCGAGTTCGAAGTAGTACTCGGACTCGCGGCCGAGGTAGGCGATCCGCGCTCCGCGGCGCACTCCCTCGGCGAGCAGCGCGTGCGCGGTCTGGTTGCTGCGGCGGTGGAACTCCGCGTAGGTCACCTCACGGCCTTCGCAGATGACGGCCGGCTGATCGGGGCGCTGCCGGGCGTGTTCGGCGCACCGGGCGGTCAGCGTCTGCGAATTCGGGTCGTTCACGGCCGCACATCCCTTTCATCCATGCTTGGCAGGGTTTTCGCCAGTTCTGCGTCGCGCCGCGCGCTTCCCTGACCGGCGCGGCCTGTGCTGGCGTTCGCCTACAGCGGTAGCTCGCCGAATATGTCGGTGAGGACCTCGTCGGCCAGATACGCGATGAGGCTTTCCATGGTCGGGCTGTTGAACAGCACGTTCGTGCTCACGCTGCGACCGAGCTGCGTTTCGAGCCGTTCCTTGATCTCCGTGATTCCCAGCGAGGTGAAACCGAGCTCGAAATAACTGATGTCAAACGGAAGGTCCTCGTCGTCGGACATCATCAGGGTCGTCCTGAATTCCGCGACGACAAGATCTTCGAGTCCCGCACGCCGCTCAGCAGGCGGAAGCTCGCACAGCCGCTCGATCGCAATCATGTCCCGACCATTTCTCTCGCGCGCTCCGCCCGGCCCGCTAACGCCGAGGACTCGGGCCCCTGCGCATCATGCGCGGGCCCGGGTTCTCGACTGGGCGCCCTTTTTGTGGATCTGGCAATACCGCACCTCTATTCTTCCTCGAAACCTACCCCGGGTTGCTGACGTCGCACTGACACCGACTTGAGGTCCCGTGCCACCTATGCGGTCCACGAGCGCCACGGCTCGCGTTGAATATCGCCGTTTCGAGTAATCCAAAGCTCCGGTCACCGCCGCTCGCATTGTGATCTTCCCCCATCCGACCCAGTAACGCCGATCAGCCTGGTCGATAGCCGGATTGGTGACATGAGTGCCGTCCGCCTAATTTCTACGCCCCGAACCCGCCGAGGCGCACCGGTGACGGAAGGCCGATTGCCGGATCTGCGACCGCAGGTGCCGGAGGAATTACCTTCCGTAGACGCGATCCGCCGATCGCACGTAACACTGCGTCCCATTGTCGACCGACAACGCTGTCAGAGAATTCGCGGGGCCGCGCACACCCCGCCCGGCCGCCTGCCGAACGCACGTCCGATCACTGCGACACCGGGTCGATTCCGCTGGTCTATTCACCGCGCGGGCCCGGGTGGTCGCCGCCGCCCGTTATCGGAGGTAGAACGATATTTCGCCGAATCGCGAGGCCAGTCCCATTTCGTAGCGCATAGTGCCGGACAGATTCCGCATCGTCACCCACCCACGCGAGCGGGAAAACGCGTGGTTTCCACCCATGACTTCGCCAGGTCCACCTGGCAGCATCCGCGCCGCGAATCCGGGGCGGCCACGATCATCGTTCCCGGCCGGCCGATCGAGCGTCCAGGGCCGCTCCCCGTTCCGCCTCGTTATCCGTGACGACCATCTTATGATCAACCCGCCGCCACCGGCACCGTCACCCACCCGTGAGGGTGACCACAAACGGGCTCAGGCCGCGGTGGACGACAGGTAGAGCGCGCAGCGGACCGCAGCGGCGGCTGACCACGCCTGGGGCACGCAAGCGGCGGGGTAGGCCAGCGGCGTTTCGTCCAGGACCGCGTAGAGCTCAGGGATGTGGCCGCCGAAGTGGGTGGTGGCGCGGAGGATGCCGGTGGCGAGGTGCGTGGCGAGGGGGTGGTGGCCTTCGGCGGCGAGGCCGATCATCGCGATGGCGGTGTCGTGGGGCCAGATGGAGCCGCGGTGGTAGCTGAACGGGTTGTACATGGGGCTGGCCGCGCTCAAGGTGCGCAGGCCGAAGCCGGTGATCATATCCGCGCGGCCGAGCCTTTCGGCGACCAGCGCGGCCTCCGCGGGGTCGAGCAGGCCGGTGCCCAGCAGGTGGGCCATGTTGGAGGTCGCGCCCTCGACCGGTTTCTTGTCCGCGTCCAGCGCGATGGCCGGGTACCTGCCCGTGGAGTCCTCCACCCAGAACGCGTCCCGGAACCGACGCTTCAGCCGCGCCGCCCAGGCAGTCCACTGTGGAGCGTCCGGTTCGTCGAATGCCCGCGCCAGTTCGGCGCCGGCCAGTGCGGCGGCGTACGCGTATCCCTGCACTTCGCACAACGCGATCGGCGCCGCCGGGTGCCGCCCGTCGTGGTGCAGGAAGGCGTCGTGCGAGTCCTTCCAGCCCTGGTGGGTCAGCCCGCCACTGGACGACGGCAGGTACTCGATCAGGCCGTCGCCGTCCGGATCGGCGTCCGCGCCGGTCAGCCACCCCATCGCGGCCAGCAGGTTCGGCATCAGCGCGCGGACCCGTTCGTCGGGCATCCCGGCGCGCCAAGCCTCGTGCAACAGGCAGATCCACAACGGTGTTGCGTCGATCGTCCCGTAGTAGCGCGAACTCAGCCGCACCTGGCCGGTGTCGATCGCACCGGACCGCATCTCGTGCAGGATCTTGCCGGGCTGCTGCTCGGTTTCCGGGTCATGGCCGCTCCCCTGCCGACGAGCGAGCGTCCGCAACGTGCCCTCGGCGACCTCGGTCCCGAGCGGCAGCAACAGCCGGGCCGCCCAGATCGAGTCCCGCCCGAAAAGCGTGAGATACCAAGGACTTCCGGCGGCCAGGTAGGAATCCGCCGGCTCGGCCGGGTCGGCCAGCAGCAACGCCCGCAAGTCAGCGAGACCGGGCCCGGCGCCGGAGTTCGCGGGTAGCGTCCACTGCGGCTGCGTCCTGGCGGGAACCTGCTCGAACTCCGCCGCCGCGAACGACGATTCCGCGACCAGCTCCAGCCGCCACGACTCGCCACCGCCCAGCCGGATCTGCCACATTGCCTGGACCACCCCGTCGGGACCGATCTCCACCTCGCCCCGGGGTTCGGCACTCAGGGTCACCGAATCCTTGCCGCTCAACCAGGCAATGCGGCCGCCATCGACGACCGGCGGCACGAAGGAGGCGGCGCGGCCCGCTTTCACCGCGTCCACACCGGCGAAGTCCGTGGCGAGCCGCACCGTGCACGTCAACAACCGTTCGCCCTCACCATGATTGGTGACTTCAACGTCCTCCTGAAGCGACGACGGGAACAGCCGGCGGTCCCGCCGCACATGAACCGTGGAGTCCCGCCACTGCGCGCCGGATTCCCTTGCCACGGCGTGGAACGACGCCACGGACGGCTCATCGTGCCGATGACCGACGGTGACCACACCCGAGTCGCCGAGCGTCACTTGGACAACAGCGAGTGCGCGTTTGTCCCGGGCGAACCAGCCACAGAGACTGTCCCCGTGAATCTGCCCGTCCTGATCGGACAGCACCACCGACGGCGCCCGCAGGACGGTGACGAGGTTGTGCAGGGACAAGTTCGGTCCGGTCACAGTTCCTCCCAGTACCCCGTCGCGGCCTTGACACCGGCGAATGGCGTGAGTCACAGTTGCCGCGCATTTGACCGGTCAAATCGCGGAAAGTATGCCACCAGACACGGGTCGCGACCAAGGGTCCGGAGAGGGCGATGACAGAACGGGGACAGGCAGTGACGCTCCGGCAGGTCGCCGCGCACGCCGGCGTGTCCCGGCAGACCGTCTCGAACGTCATCAACGCCCCGCAGCGCGTCGACCCGGTCACCCTCGCCAAGGTCCGGTCCGCCATCGAGGCGCTCGGGTACCAGCCGAGCCGCACCGCGCGCAGCCTGGCCACCCGCCAGGCCGGTCTGATCGGCTACTGCCTGGCCGGGCTGCCCGGTCACAGCCTGTACATGGACCAGTTCCTGCACGCCCTCACCGAGGCGGTCGAGGAGACCGGGCGGCACATGCTGCTGTTCACCGCTCCCGACGGCGACCAGGGACTCACGACCTACGCCAACCTGATCGCCCAGCGGACCGTGGACGCCTTCATCTTGTCCGACACCGTCGACGAGGATCCGCGGCACGAGTGGCTGGCCGGGCGCGGGGTGCGGTTCGCGTCGTTCGGCCGGACCTGGCCGCGGCAGGGCGAGCAGCCCGGGCCCTGGGTGGACGTCGACGGGTTCGCCGCGTGCGCCGAGCTGGTCACCAGGCTGCACGCGGCCGGTCACCGCCGGATCGCCTTCGTGGGCTGGGGAAAGCGGGTGATGATGGGCGCGGGCGCGGACCGGCTGCGGGGCTGGGAGGCCGGATGCCGCCGCCTGGGCCTGTCCGGGCGGGCCGTGTACTCCGATTCCGACAGCATGGACGGCGCGGCACATGCCGCGGCGGCGTTGCTGGACGACCCCGAACCGCCGACGGCGATCGTGGCCGTGAGCGACCTGCTCGCGGTGGGGGTGCTGAGCGAGGTGCGGCGCCGGGGACTGCGTCCCGGCCACGACGTGTGGGTCACCGGGTTCGACGACTCGCTGCTGGCGACGTCGGTGGAGGGCGGCCTGACCACGGTCCGCCAGCCGACCGCCGAGATCGCCTCGACGTTGGTCCGCCTGATCGACAACGCCGGGCCGGCCGAAACCGGCGTCCTGCTCACCGGGCGGATCGTCGCCCGTGGCAGCGCTCCATTGGATCAGTTACAGCAAAGGTGATGGGAGACCACTGATGGCAGGGTCAAAGACGACCGCACTGCGCTTGGTCGCGTTAGCGAGCGTGAGCGTGCTGGCGGCGGCGTGCGGCAGCGGCGGTGGCAGCGGATCCGGGACGTCCGGCGGCGGGTCGAGCGCCGCCGCGCCCAAGCTGGACGGACGCGGTGACATCACCTTCGTCACCGGCAAGGACACCTCCAACAACATGCAGAAGCTGGTGGCGGACTGGAACTCCGCGCATCCCGGCGAGCAGGTGCGGATCGTCGAGCTGCCGGAGTCCGCGGACGCCCAGCGCCAGCAGATGGTGCAGAACGCGCAGGTGAAGTCCAACGCCTACTCGGTGCTCAACCTGGACGTGGTGTGGACGGCCGAGTTCGCCGCCAACCGGTGGGTGGTGGAGCTCCCGCGCGACCAGTTCGACCTGGACAAGTTCCTCAAGCCCGCGGTCGCGACCGCGGAGTACCGCGACAAGCTCTACGCCGTGCCGGTGTACTCCGACGGCGGCATGCTCTACTACCGCAAGGATCTGCTGGACAAGGCCGCCGTCGCGGTACCCAAGACCTGGGACGAGCTGCTCACCGCCTGCCAGAAGGTCAAGGCGCTGCCCGAGGCGGCCAACATCGGTTGCTACGCCGGGCAGTTCGAGAAGTACGAGGGCCTGACCGTCAACTTCGACGAGGCCGTGCACTCCGCGGGCGGGGCGACCGTCGACGACGCCGGAAAGCCCACTGTGGACACTCCGCAGGCGAAGGCCGGCCTGGACGTCCTGGTGCAGGGCTTCAAGACCGGGGTCATCCCGCAGAAGGCGATCACCTACAAGGAGGAGGAAGGCCGCCGCTCGTTCCAGGCCGGTGAGCTGATCTTCCAGCGGCAGTGGCCCTACCAGTGGGCGCTGGCCAACAAGACCGACGGCTCCTCCCAGGTGGCGGGCAAGTTCGACGTCGCGCCGCTGCCCGGGTTGAGCGGTCCCGGTGTGTCCAGCCTCGGCGGGCACAACTTCGCGATCTCCGCGTTCGCCGAGCACAAGGCCACCGCGCTGGACTTCATCAAGTACTTCACCACCGAGCAGGCCGAGCGGTCCAACCTGCTGGCCACCTCCCAGGCCCCGACCCGGGCCGACCTGTACGAGGACCAGGAACTGGTCAAGCAGTTCCCGTACCTGCCGACGCTGAAGGCGTCCATCCTGGCGGCCAAGCCGCGTCCGAAGGCCGTGCGGTACGGCGACGTCACCACCGCGATCCAGGAGGCCGCGTACGCCGCGCTCACCGGGGCCAAGGACAGCGGCGCCGTGCTGAAGGACCTGCAGGCCAAGCTCCAGGACCTGCTCAAGTGAGTACACCGCACCCGGTGCGGCGCGGCAGGGCGGTGAGCGACGCCGGACGGCTCGCCGCTCTGCTGCTGTCCCCCACCTTCGTCGTGCTCGGCCTGGTCGTCGGCTACCCGCTCGTCGCGGCGCTGCGGGAGTCGCTCTACCAGTCCGGCCAGACGGTCGACGCGGACGGCTTCGTGGTCCAGGGCGACCAGTTCGTTGGCCTGGACAACTACGCCGGCATCTTCAACGGACCCGCCGCCGCCCGGTTCTGGAACGCGTTCGGCAACACGACGTTCTTCACCGTCGTGACCGTGGCCGTCGAGGTCCTCATCGGTGTCGCCATGGCTCTGGTGATGCACCAAGCCTTGCGGTGGCGCGGAATCGTGCGGGCCAGCATCCTCGTGCCGTGGGCGATCCCCACCGCCGTGTCGGCGATCCTCTGGCGGTGGATCTTCCAGGCCGACGGTGTCGCGAACGCGATCATCGGCAACCAGGTGCTGTGGACCACCGAGGGCTGGCAGGCGAAGTTCGCGGTCATGATCGCGGACACCTGGAAGACCGCGCCCTTCATCGGGTTGCTCGTGCTGGCCGGCCTGCAGGTGATCCCGCGGGACGTCTACGAGGCCGCGCGGGTCGACGGCGCGAGCCCGGCCCGCCAGTTCTGGTCGATCACGTTGCCGTTGGTGCGGCCGGTGCTCGTGGTCGCGGTGCTGTTCCGGGTGCTGGACTCGTTGCGGATGTTCGACCTGCCGTTCGTGCTGATCGGCAACCGCAAGGAGTCCGTTGAGACACTGACGATGCTGGCGTGGGACGAGGCCAGCAACCTCAGATTCGGCCCAGCCGCGGCATATGCGACGGTGTTGTTCCTGTACGTGGCCGTCGTGGCGCTCGTGTTCGTCAAACTGCTGGGCGCCGATGTCATCGGCGAGGCAAGGGATCGGACCAAACAAGCGCGTGCGCCGCGCCAGCCCGCGCCACGGGTCACCCCGGAGGTGGTGCCGGCATGAACTGGCGCGTCACCCTTCGCTACACCGGCCTGGCGGTCATCCTCGTGTACTGCCTGGCACCGTTCTACTGGATGGCGGCCTCGGCCTTCCGGCGGCCGTCCGACCAGTTCTCGCTGTCGCCGTTCCCGAGTCCCTTGTCCATCACCAACTTCACCGCGGTGTTCGGCAACGACGTCGGCTTCGGCCGGGCGCTGGTCAACAGCATCGTCGTGGCGGGCATCGCCACCGTGCTCACCCTGATCATCGGGCTGTCGGCCGCGTATGCCTTGGCACGCCTGCACTTCCGGTTCAAGAACGCGGTCGCCGCGATCATCATCGCGACCTCCATGTTCCCCGGCATCTCGCTGGTCGTGCCGTTGCTGAAGCTGTTCACCGACATCAACTGGATCAACACCTACCAGTCGATGATCGTGCCGAGCATGTCGTTCGCCCTGCCCTTGGCGGTGTGGAACCTCAACGCGTTCTTCCGGCAGATGCCCGGTGAGCTCGAGGAGGCGGCGATGATCGACGGCTGCACGCGGTTGCAGGCGTTCCGCAAGATCATCATCCCGCTGGCCGCGCCCGGGGTGTTCACCACGGCGATCATCACGTTCATCACCGCGTGGAACGAGTTCATCATCGCGTTGTCGATGGTGAACGACAAGTCGATGCAGACCGCGACCGTGGCCATCTCGCGGTTCACCGGTGCCTACGGCTTCGACCAGCCGTTCGGCACCCAGATGGCGGCCGGTGTGATCGTCACCGTGCCGCTGGTCATCCTGGTGCTGGTGTTCCAGCGGCGCATCATCGCCGGGCTCACCGCGGGAGGTGTCAAGTGAAAGTCGTTGTCACAACGGCACTCGTGCTGGCGATGCTGCCGGTCTCGTCGGCCACCGCGTCGAACTCACCCGCTGAATTGTCCGAGACCACAAGGCTTTCCGACCGGCGCTCGCTGGTCTCCGGCGACCGCGCGTTCGCCATGGGCGACGAGACCGGGCTGTACCCGGCGACCGGCTGGCACATCCGGGGCGAGATGGGCGGGTTCTGGACTCCGCCGCTCAAGCTCCTGGACGGTGTCTGGTTCGCGGCCGACGGATCCTGGCTCGGCAAGGACATCCCGGCCACCAGGTACGTCCGAGGCCAGGGCTACCAACGGTTCGAGTACCGCGGCGGCGGGCTTTCCGCCGACCGCGTGGAGTTCGTGCCCGACGGCACCCGCGCCACCGTCATCGGGCTGACGTTCACGGCGGACCGGCGGCGGGACGTCCGGCTCTCGCTGGACGCGCATTCCGAGCTGATGCCGTCGTATCCGTGGGGCTGGACCACACCCAACGCCGGGGTGAACGGACCCGACTCCGGTGCCGTGCAGGACGGCGCGTTGGTGTTCACCGAGAACGCCCGCACGGCGATCGTGGGTTCGTCGGCCAAGCCTGTGGGTCAGGCGCTCGGGCCGGGTCATCGTGGGCCGCAGGATCCCGCGGTGGTGTGCCCGGCGGACGGCGATGCGCCGCCGCGGTGTGACGATTCGGCGTTCGGCAAGGGAACCGGCGGCCGGCTCGAGTACTCGCTCAAGCTGACCCCCGGCCGGGCCACGACGGTGTGGTTCGCCGTGGCCGGGTCGGACCAGGGCGTGGGTGAGGCTCGCGGCTCGTTCGACCGGGCGTTGCGTGATCCCGCTGGTCAGCTCTCACGGACGGCGGCCGCCCGGCGCGCGGCGGGGTCGGCGTCGGTGGTGGACCTGCCAGGCGACCGTCTGCTGCAGCAGAGCGTCGAGTGGAGCAAGCAGAACCTGCTCGACTCCGTGCAGGAGGCGCGCAACGTCCAGGTCCGTGACGTCAACGAGGGCAAGGACTATCCCGCGCCGGTCGGGACGCTGCCCCGGATGCGCTGGCTCGCGGCCGGATTCCCCGACTATCCCTGGCTTTTCGCCACCGACGGGGAGTACACCGCGTACGCGGCCGTTGCGGCCGGGCAGTTCGACATCGTGCGTGACCACCTCCGGGCCCTGCGCGATGTCAGCGACTTGCTGAACAACCGCAGCGGCAAGGTCGCGCACGAGGTGGTGTCCACAGGGGACGTTTACTTCGGCAGCAACACCGCGGCGGGCAACACCGACGAGACCGCGAAGTTCCCGAGCACGGTCGCGCTGGTGTGGCGGTGGACCGGGGACAACCGGTTCCGGGACGAGATGTACGACTTCACCGTGCGCAACCTCAGGTACATCACGTCCACTTTGGACAAGGACGGCGACGGCTGGCCCGAGGGCCTGGGCAACGTCGAACGCCAGGGCATGGGCGAGGAGAAGCTCGACAGCACGGTCTACCTGATCCGCGGCCTGCGCGACCTCGCCGACCTGGCCCGCAGCAAGAACGACACCGCCACCGCCCAATGGGCCTCGGGCAAGGCGGAGTCCCTGCTGCAGCGGTTCGAGGCGCAGTGGTGGGTACCGGCCGGAGTCGGGTACGCCGAGTCCATCGACGACCCGGCCAATCCCGCGAACGACAACACCCCTGTGTTCCAACGACATTGGACCGGCGTCACCCCGATGGAGGCGGGACCGGTCGCCTCACCGCAGCACGGCGCCCAAGCGCTGGCCCAGCGGGAGCGGGACTGTTTCAACGGCGAGTTCGGCACGTTCCACACCGGAACCGGCCCGACCAGCGCCCCGGCCGGCAATCCCGGTCCGTCGTGCGACCCACTTGTGTCCACTGTGGCCAGTGAGCGGGCCACCTATTCGCTCAACACCGCCGTGATGGCCGTGGCGGAGGGCAACTTCGGCCGCCTGACAGCTCAACACAGGTACACGACCGGCAATGCCCGCATCCAGCTGGACCCCGCGGTGTGGGAAACCCCCGGCGCGATGCCAGAGGTCGCCCCCTCCCCTGACTTCAAGGCCAACATCGACCGCCCGTTCTACGACCGCTCGATGGCCCTGCAGGCGTGGGGCACCTACGGGATCTTGTGGCCCGTCGTGCACCAGCAACTCGGCGTTGATCCCGACCTCGGCAACGGCACACTCACCGTCGTTCCCCAGGTCCCTGACGGCCAACACAGAATCAGCGGCCGGGACATCCACACCGGCGCCGGCACCCTCGACGTCACCGCTACCCACAACGGCAACACGTACGGCATCGACGTCCGCTCCACCTCCGTGCACGCAAGACTGGTCGTCGGCTCGGTGATCCCGCCCACAGCCACGGTCGCCCGCGTCCGCCTCAACGGAAAACCGGTTCCCTACACGGTTATCACCACAACCAGGGCCTTGGAGGTCAGGGTGAACGCTCAGAACTCGTCCGCCCACCTGGAGATCGAGGTACGCCCATAAACCCCGGTGGGCCCGGCCGCGTGGCCGGGCCCACTCAGGGTTGGGGCTCGTCGCCGCGGGAGCGGATCAGGTCCTCGGCGACGGCCCGCATCCACTCCTCCGGCGTGTACTTCGGCGAGCGGTAGCGCAGCGCAACCAGTTCCGGCGCCGGGAAACCGTGCCGCGCCAACTCGTCCAACACCCGTTCTGCGCAGCGGTTCACCTGGAACACGGTCATCACCACCGGCCCCTTGGCATACCGCGCCAGCTCCGCGTCCGTGAGGTAGCGGCCATACGGCGGTTCCGAACCCTTCAGCACCAGGTGAAGCCGGTAGGTCGCCGGCCTGACCTCCCGGCTGCTGTAGATCAACCCAGCTACATCCGCCCATTCGACCCGCCAGCGCCGCCACGGCCGGATGATCGTGATCGCGGTGTCGTCGAACCGAACCGCCACCCGGTACATCTGCACCGCATGCACCAGCGCCACGAAAGCCAACAGCGGCACCACCGCGATGGCACCAGTGGTCCACCCAACGGCACCCCACAGGACTATCGCGACCACCAACGCCACCGCATCCGCCAACATGGCCGCCACATGCTCAGCCGCCAGCGGATACAACCGCACCGTCACCGGGTTCGCCACGACCTCCGTCATACCCGACACCGCCGCTCTTGTCCCGCGAACCGCACCATCCATCCCGGCGAGCCTGAGATCAGCTCACCTCGTCCGTGATCACCACGATGCCGTACTGCGGTGTGCACACAGCATGTTCGTCTCGTCCGACAGCCTGCGGATCTCCGGCATGTACGGTGTGAGGCACCCGCCGAATGCCTACCCGAGCAGGTAGTCGACGATGACGTGCCGGGTCTCCGGGTCGTTGAGGTAGGCGGTGTGGCCGGGTTCGGTCCAGGTCAGCAGCTTCGATCCGTGGATTTGCGCGGCCACGAGTGGTCCCCACGAGTGCGGAGTCGCCGGGTCGAGAGTTCCGGCCACCACCAAGGTGCGCGGAACACCCCGTACACGGACGCTCCCCCATGGGTTGGCCGGTTTGATCGGCCAGCCGAGGCAGCCTGCCTGCACATCCCAGCCTTCGACGTACCCCTGGGTGGTAGGGGCGAGTTTGCGGATCTCGGTCACGCGGTCGGCGAACTCCGGGTACGTGACCTCGCCGGTGGGCATGTCGTGGCAGGCGATCACGCGGTACGCCGGGTCGGTCGGGGCCTCCGCCGCGAAGGCCGCCGCGTTGGTGGCCGCGTCGGCGATGTCCTTGGCCAGCGCCGGCCATTCGCTGCGGAACATCAACTTGGAGTAGGTGCCGAACCCGATCTGTTCCACGCTCGCGCCATCCGGGAACCCGGCCGCCGGAAGCGGGGCCCGGTCGAGCAATGCCCGGTATTCGGCCTGCACATCGCGGCCGTGCAACGCACAAGCCGGGTCGGACTGGCACCAGTCGGCGAACGCGCCGAAGACCTTTTCGGTGGCGGCAGCCTCATCGGCGGCGAACCGGCGAGATCCGATGGTGTGGTCCTCCGGCCCGTCCAGCACCGCTGCCCGCACCTGCAACGGGAACAGGTGCGCGTAGGTAGCCGCGAGCAACGTGCCGTAGGACAGGCCCAGCCAGCTCACCTGCTGCTCACCAAGTGCACTGCGGACCACGTCGAAGTCCTTGGCAGCGCTCACCGTGTCCACGTGGTCGATCAGCGGGCCCGTGGCGCGGCGGCAGCTTTCGGCCACCTCACGGTTGTACGCGGCCAAGTGGTCGAACTGCGCGCGTGTGCTGGGATAGCGCGTCCCAGCTGGGTCCACTGTGGACTTCTCGCAGCTGATCGCGGGCTTGCTGTCACCTACGCCACGTGGATCCACGCCGACGATGTCGAACCGGTCGCGCAGTTCCGCCGGGAAGACCTGATCGCCCTGGTCACGCACCTCCGGCCGGGCCGCGTTGCCCGGTCCGCCGGGGTTGAAGAACAGGACGCCGATCCGCCGGGCCGGATCCGCGGCCTTCAGCCTGCTCACCGCGACGGTGATCCGGTCCCCCGCGGGCCGTGACCAGTCCAGCGGAACCGCCAGCTCAGCACACTCGGCGCCGAGGCCGCCGCACGCCCGCCAGTTCAGCGCGGGGCCGGTGGCGTCGGCGGCCGGGGCGACAAGACCGCTGGTCATGGCCATGACAACGGCTGGTATCAACCACATGATCCACTCCATTGCTATGCGCACCGGGACAACATCCATCCACCGCAACCGGTGGCGGTTCAGCAATGTAGCCACTGGATCACTCGTGAATCGACCAGTCCTCACCTCAGTCCACAGTGGACGTCCGGTCCGCGCCCGCACCACAGTCCACACAAGACAGTGGAGACGGCCGTGTCCTCACGGCTGGAAGTACTCCGACATCATGTGGCTGACCCATTCGGGCTGCTTGACGTTCACCGGGAGGAACTCCACCATCGCCGGTTTCAGGTCGATGACCGGCGTGCCGGAGACCGCGTCGAGGCCCACCACCGTCAGTTCGCGGCCCTGGACCGATTCGACGGCGCAGCACGTCACCCCGATGCGGTTCGGCCGGCGAGGGCCGCGACCGGCGAAGATGCCGACCGGCGGCAGGTCGGAGCGGCCACGGTAGGGGCGGGGTTCGCCGAAGTCGTCGGATTCCGGGAACTGGTCGAAGATGAAGAGGACCTCCACGTGGGAGAAGCCCTCCAGCCCCTGGAGGCACGCCTCACCGAAGCGCTCGTCGACGGTGATCGTACTGCGGACCGCACCCCAGTTGTCCGTGTTCTGAACGTCCGTCCGGTCGTTGCGGACCGTACCTATCGGGGTGACCTCGAAGTTCGGCACCAGAAGCTCCCTCTCCTCGATCAGCGTGGTACCGATCATAGCACCGCTAGATTTTCTACCATCGACAGAGTATCGTTGCTACGGTTGCTAGCGCCGCTAGATTCCATCACCAAGGGGGACCGCACCATGCTCACCACCATCGCGACCGTGCTCGCCGGCATGATCGGCGCGGCCATCATCTTCATGGGCACGCTCGCCTTCTGGGCGCCGAAGGCCGCCGCAGGTTTCGGCATCCCCCACACCCCGACGGAGGACCCCACATTCCGGGCATGGCTGTCCGTCAAAGCCATGCGCGACATGGGGTTGGGCGTCCTCCTCTTCGTCGTGCTGATCGCGGCTACCCACCAGGTCCTGGGCTGGTTCATGCTGGCCGCCGCCTTCATCGCCGTCGGCGACGCGGCGATCGTGTTGCGCAGCAAGGGACCCAAGGCGACCGCTTACGGCGTCCACGCGGCCACCGCCGCGGTGATGCTGGCGATCGGCGCGCTCCTGCTCGTCGCGTGACCGCCCGGATCCCCTTGGTGCCTGACAGGCCTGCCCGGTTCGGGCGGCCGCCCCGGTTGACCGACGCCGAACTGGTCACCCTGGCGGTAACCCAAGCGATGCCGGGTATCCACCGGAGGCCCGATGGTCGCGGTTCGCGCCACGCCACCTGCCCGGCGCGTTGTCCTGTCCGCCCGGGCAGCACGACGATGAAGTTCCCGGCGGGCACGTGGTGTTCATCGCACAAGATCGCCGGATGCACCCCGAGTGTGTCAGTCAGGATCTTCCCGCCGGAGCCATGAGCCCAGCCGTTGGCAAGTCCTGATCACAACAACTGGTCGAAGGAAATGTAGCCACGACCGAACGGCGACTTGCCGCCGAGCTCGGCAGCGAACGGAAAATGCATGACGTTGCGGTAGAACTCCAGCTTGTCACGGTCACCGGCGACGGTCATGGCCGTGTTCGGACCGTTTTTACGAACGTCGTCTATCATTGTGGAAGTACCAGGCGGGGCGGTGCTCACCGCTACGAATGAACGTTTTCTGGTAGCGCCGAGCGCCCAGCCGTCCGTAGTCGGAGATCCCCGACAGCGGTTCGATCTCACGCACAGCCTCTTGGGCCTCTGCCACGGTGGTCATCCAGAGCTCCCTCCCCTATACGCGGCAGGCCTGCGGAAGCCCACAGCGATCGAGCTGTGACCGAAGACCAGGAGCGTCGAATGAGCCGCACATCGGGGTCAGCACTGAGAATCGACACCGAGAAACGGTGGCACTCACCTAGTAGGGCAGCCGCACTTAAGGCTCGCTTCTTACTGCAGGCCGGCCGCTCGGCGCGCCTCGGCGAACTCTTTGGTCGGGTCGCCGAAGAACGACCATGGCTGCAGAGCAGCCCGTGGCCCGCTCAGTTCCAGGTGTGAGCGCAGCCGGACCGAATCTGACGCGTGTGCATAGTAGGCGGCGAAGGTCTGGTGCGCTGTCATCGCCCACGGGTGTTCCCGGAAGGCTCCGTCGCCGCTGAGGATCCTGTCCGAAGCTGTGTCTACTTCAGACTTGACGGCAGGTCTCTTGAAGTATCCGTTTCGATAGAAATCCCGGATCCGGACGACGATGTTCGCCTTCAGCATAGTGTCCAGCCAACCTTCGAGCCTGCCGTGCGGGATCAGTGCGAGCAAGGGGTGGCCGTCGGGCAGTGCTGATGTCCGCTCCCGGGCGAAGGCAACCAGCCGGTCTGTACTGCCGTGCCATCTCCCGGATTGCGCGGACAGCCAGGACACGGTGCCGGCATAGAGGTCCGGCGACCGCTCGGCCATCCTGCGATGGAAATCGTCCACGTTCGACACTTCCCGCGCCACGACATGGATGGCGCTGATGTGCTGGCTCCACGGAACACCGTCGTCCGGTGCGAGCCTGCCCGCCGTGGCCAAGGCGTCCATGGCGCAGGCAGCGAGAAAGAACAGGCGACCACGGTCCTCGTCCGAAGCGCGCTTCGCGACGGCCCGGCGCCGGACAGCCCAGGCTGCCGACCGCAGGGCGCTGCCTTTCAGCAGTTGCGCGGAACTGTCACGTTCACGTTCGTCGGCGAATGCGCTGATCGTTTCGTGCAACTCCTTACCCACGTCGCCGAGGACGTCGGCGCGCAGGTCCCGCCGGTCTGGGTCGTGTGTCGACCGCAGTAGTTCATACGCGGGACGCACCTCGCCACCGACCAACGCGGCGGCGGCCTGCTCAAGGTCGTCGTCCCGCCATGCAAGGTTGACGCCCGCGGGCAATGCTGTCATGCGCCTGGATGCTAGCCAAACACGTGAAGGTCCACTTCCTGTTTTCCGCGGGCGGAAGGAGACCGACGAGACGGGCTGCCCGGTCCTATGACACCTTGAAGATCGCCTTGCCAGAACCCGCCGAAGCGCGCCGAGGCCGGAGCCCTGCTCGACGCCGCGACGGGCGTGCATCGGTGGGCGGTCGAGCAAAGCTTCGCGCTGCTGCACTGGTTCCGGCGTCTGCGTGTCCGCTGGGAGATCCGCAACGTCATCCATAAGGCGTTCCTCAGCCTTGCCTGCGGCATCATCTGCTGGCGCCGCCTACGGAACCTCGCACTTTGTTAGGACCTTTTAGCTGATCATGGCTGGTGAGGGGCGGTATGGGGCCCGGTGATCATGTGGGCAGCCGCCTCAAGATCATCAGGTTGTGACACAAGAGAACCGTGAGGCGGCTGCGGCTGTCATCGTAGAGAGTGGGCTGGCGGTGTCGAATCTGGTCGACCTGCACGGCCGGTTACGGCCGTGTTTTGCCCGGGTGCAACCGTTTGAGCAGGCCAGGAAGTACATCACCGGGTTGATCAGTGACCTGCCCCCCAAGAACGGATGGACCATCGCTGAGCACGCCGGTGATAGCACGCCGGATCGCACCCAGCGGCTGCTCAACCACGCGGTGTGGGATCACGACCGGGTTGCGGGTGTGGTGCGCTGGTATGTGGCCGAGCAGTTGCGCGGCCAGGAGTTGCGGGGGGCGGCGCTGGATGAGTCCGGCCAGGAGAAACAGGGCGAACGCACGGCGGGGGTCAAACGGCAGTACATGGGTTGCGCGGGCCGGATCGCCAACGGCGTGAACACCGTCTATTGCTCGTATGCCACCACCGGCGGGCACGCGCTGGTCGGTGCCCGGATCTATCTGCCCGAAGACCAGCTTGCCGATGCGGGCCGCCGGGACGCGGCCGGCATCCCCGAGGATGTGACGTTTCGGACCAAACCCCAACTGGCCCAAGACATTCTCACCGACATGATCGCTGATGACACCATGCCGCCCTGGGTCGCGGGTGACGAAGTCTATGGCCGCTCCGGCCCCTTTACGGAAGTTCTTGCAGGACAACGAGATCGGGTATGTGGTCCGGCTCGGGTGCGCCTTCCAGGCTGAACTGGCACCCGGCCGGCGGATGCGCGCCGACGCGGCCGTGGCCACCCACCTGACCAGCCGCACGCATCAGCGGCGATGGCAGATCTGCTCGGTGACCGGCTCCAAAGGTGAGCGCGCCTACGCCTGGGCTGGCTGACCACCACAGCCCCCGACACTTCCTACTGATCCGCAAACACCTGCACACCAGCGAACTGGTCTTCCACTATGCCTACCTGCCACCCGGACAGCCGGTCACGCTGATGACCCTGGTCCGGGTCGCCTGCCTGCGCTGGCCGGTCGAGGAGGACTTCGAGTTCGGCAAAGACCACTTCGGACTCGACCACTCCCAGGTCCGCCTGCACACCGCCCTGGCCCGGCACATCGTGCTCACCCTGGCCGCACTCGCCATCTGCGCCATCACCGCCGCACAGGCCAGAACCCGCGCACCCGCACCGATCCTGCCCACCACCCCCAACGCCCAGCCGCCCGAGGATCCCGGCCTGATCGCCATGACCGTCGCCGAGATCAAACGCCTGTTCAACCTCGTCACCCGCCACCTACATGCCGAAACCCACCACCTGCACTGGATCTGGTGGCGACGACGCCACCAAGCCCGCGCCCGCTGGTTCCACCACCGCACCCGGCTCCGCCGCCACACGGCCACTACATGACGACCTCGAAGTGCGGCTGCCCCACTAGTCACAACTGGCCTCCAGTCATCGTCAACCCGAGGTTGACGATGACTGGGTCGTCAACCTAAGGTTGACGGTGATCGTGCCGACCGTTCGTGAGGGGAACCCTGTGGGTGTCAGTGAACCGAGTGTTGACCAGGCTGTCGCGGAGTGGTTGCGGGACAATACCAATCGGCTGCGCACGCTCGATCCCGCGGACGAGGACTTCAGCGATCTGGAGCCGCTTCGCGAGATCGTCGGCGACGCCCGGGTCGTGTGTATCGGCGAAAGCACTCACCGGGTGCACGAGTTCTACCAGATCAGGCACCGCGTGACCCGTTTCCTGGTCACGCGGCTGGGGTTCGGCGGTTTCGTGATGGAATCCGGCTTTCCCGAGGGCCTGGCGGTCAACGAGTGGGTGCTCGGCGGCGGCGGGGATCTCAATGCGTTGCTGCACAACGGGATCAACTACCACATGGGTAAGTGCGCGGAGATGCGTGAGCAGCTCGAATGGATGCGGGCTTACAACGCCTCGAGTGATCGCGAAGTCCGGTTCTACGGGATGGATGTGCCGGACTCCTCGGCGAGTGCGGTGCCGTCGGTCAGGGCGGTGTTGTCCCTTTTGGACGATGTGGATCCCGCCTATGCGAAGGTGGTTCGCACGTCGCTGTTGCCTTTGTTCGACTACCTTCCCACCGATCGGTCCGGACGTGCGTGGGCGGCGCCGGCGCTGCAGGCCTACATGGGGTTGGAGGCCACGGTCCGCCACCGGCTCACCGCGCTGATCGCTGACCTGGTGGAACGACTCCAGGCCATGCGGATCGTCTACTCCGGACTCGCGGATGCCGATCGCGTCGACCGGATCTTCCGTTGTGCGGCCACCGGCCGGCACATGGACGCGTTCCTGTCGGCCATGGCCGCCGGCGCGAGCCGGACCTATCCGGGTGCCAACATCCGCGACGCGGCGATGGCCGAGAACGTCGAGTGGATCCTGCGGCGCGAGGACCGGATCGTCATCGGGGCCGCCAACGGCCACGTGCAGCGATGGCCGTTCTGGGCTCCCCCGATCGTCAACGACAAGCTGACCATGGTCGGCGAGCACCTCGCCGCGTCCCTCGGCGACCAGCTGGTCGTCATCGCCACGTGTTTCGGCGGCGGCGAACTGATGCTGCACCGGCCCATCCCGGACGGCCCGCCCGGCCACACCGAGTTGTTCGTGCAGGATGCCGGCCCCTTCAGCCAGGACACCCTCGACGGCCTGCTCTCGACCGCGGGAGTGCCGTTGCACCTGCTCGACCTGCGCGGCATCCCCGACACGGGCCCAGTGGCCGACCGCTTCGCGCGGACGACCTCGATGATGAACGGCGGGCAACCCCAGCCCATCGATCCGCGCGCCGCGTTCGACGCCGTCGTGTACATCGACACCGTCACGCCGTGGCACAGGTTTCCCACGGCGTGACGGAGTCTGCTGACGCTGGGACTGGTCGGCGCACCAGATGTTGCAGCATTGCCAGACACCGTTGTACGCCACGCAGACGCGCATCGGACGGTGCCAGTTGTTCATGGTCGGCGTACGCCAGTACTGGTCGGTGTTCGCTTCGCAGTACTCCCAGTTGTGGATCTCGTCGCTGCGCCACCACTTCTTGGTCGTGTCCAGCTTGTCGGAGTCGGTGGCCCGGTCGATCGAAATGAAGTCACCCCTGCTGGGATTGTCGACAGCGCGCTCGCTCGCACAGGCCATTGGACATGAGTAATTCCAATGATTCCGTGCTGCGGTTGCGGATCTGGCAGGGTGGGCGGTTCACCGCGACTCTGTCGTCGGCGGCCGCGGAGCGTTGTGCGGCGGTAGTCGGTGATGGCAGCCGCCAGGTGGTCACGAAGACGGCACCGCGACGGTCACGTCCACCCAACGGCAGGACGACGGCTCCGTCAAACGGGACAGCAAGGATGTGGACAAGGACGGCAACGAGATCCCTGGCAGTGGCACCAGCACCCAGCTGCCACCGGCCGATGGGTGGGACTAGCCGGGCGGCGACGAGTCGCTGCAGCCCTGGCGCCTGCTGGCCGGCGAGCTGCTTGGCCTGGTCATGATCGAGGAACCGTTGGGAGACCTCGGCAACGGCATCGCCGGGCAGATCGCCGACCTCGGCTTCGGTGCGCTCGACGGGACGAAAGATCGGGCCGCCACCTTACCTGCCGAGATCGCCGCGCTGGGCCGGGAGGGCGCCGAGGCGCAGGCCGGTCCGCCGGTGTTCGACGTGCAGATCGACGCGGCGACCGCGGCGACGGTGAACTCCGGCCTTGGCGACCTGAGCAGCCCGGAGGCGGTCACGACGTTCCTCACCCAGTTCGTGCGCGCCACCAGTGAGCTGGCTCCGGCCACCAGGTTGCTGCAAGGCCTCGGCGGTGTCTGACGAAAGCCCTGCTGCGGCGGGACCCCGAAGCAGCGGCGTTAGGCCATTGGGGGGCAACAATGAGGTCTGCAAGAGTTAGTGGCTTGGACCCGTAACGCCGCTGCGTGCCGATCCGAGTTCCTGGTGTGACTGCCCAGCACCTCGATGGGGGCGGCGCCGCAGTCCGCGTGCCCGTGCAAGGCCGGCCGCCCATCCGAGTCGTCGCGTCACTCGCGGCAGCAGGTGCTGTGTTCGGCGCGGCCGTGCTCATGGCGAGCGCGTCCGGGCGGCACGAGACATCGACCACGACGTTGTTCTCCGGCATGGTCGGTGGGCTCTACCTCACGGCCGGGGTGATCGCGTCCGTGCGTCAGCCCGCCAACAGAGTCGGTTTGCTGATGGTGTTGGTGGGCATCGCCTGGTTCGCCGAGGACATGCAGGTCTCGATCGACCCGGTGACGCACACAGCCGGGTTGTTCGTCCGCTCGGCGTCCACGGCCCTGTTGGTGCACTTGGTGTTGGCGTTTCCCAGTGGGCAGCTGCGGTCGCGAGTGGATCGGGTGCTGGTGACGATCGCGTATGTGACCGTGTTCGGCCTGATCCCGCTGAGCACACCGTTTTTCCGGACCTACACGAAGAACCTGTTGCTGATCCGGTACGAGGAATGGTTGCCCGGCTCGGTCAACGTCGTCCAGGTGGCGGTCGCCACAGCGGTGGTAGCCGTCTTGCTGGTCCGCTGGATCACCTCGACGCGGCCCGCACGTCGTGTGCTGGCACCGGTTTTCGTCACCGGCCTGCTCGGCGCGGTCGAATCCGTGGTGGGTCCCGTGCTGGGCGAAGGCGTCCCGTGGGCGCACGAGGTGCTGAGCGACATCGGCCACCTGGCCGTTCTCCTGCTGCCGCTGGCGTTCCTGGCCGGTGTGTGGCGGGTTCGGCTGGGCCGCACGACGGTCGCCGACCTGCTGGTCCGGCTGCCCCGAGCCTCGCCGACCGAACTGCAGGACCTGCTGGCCACGGCGCTCGGCGACCCGTCGCTGCGAGTCGGCTACTACCGTGCCGACCACGCCGACTATGTCGACCGCGAAGGCCGGCCGTTGGTGATCCCGTCCTACCAGGCTGTGACTGTCGTCGAACGAGATGGGCGGCGAGTCGCCGCGTTGGTGCACGACCCCGCGCTGCGCGACGACCGGCACGTGCTGGAGGCCGTCACCTCCGCTGCCGCATTGGAGCTGGACAACCAACGCCTGGCCGCTGAGGTCCGGGCCCAGCTGGTCGAGGTGCGGGCGTCGCGGGCCCGTATCGTCGCGGCAGGCGATGATCAGCGCCGCCGGGTGGAACGCGACCTGCACGATGGGGCACAACAGCAACTCGTCACCGTGGCGTTGCTCCTAAGGCTGGCACAGCAACAACTCGACAGCTCGCCGGACCGCGATGCCAAGCTGGCCGACTATCTCCGGCGCAGCGCGGCCGGGCTGGAGGACGCACTGCGCGAGCTGCGCGAACTGGCCCGGGGCATCCATCCGGCGGTCCTCAGCGAGGCCGGCCTGCTCGCGGCTCTGCGCGCGCTCGCCGCGCGGTCACCACGGCCGATCGAACTGCGCGAGGTCCCGTTGCCTGCGCTGCCCGCACCTGTCGAGGCGACCGCGTACTTCGTCGCCGCCGAGGCGGTGACCAACGCGCTCAAGTACGCGTCCGCCCGGACCATCCGCATCGAGGTCCGGCACGACAAGGACGAACTGCACCTCGAAGTCACCGACGACGGCGTCGGCGGCGCGGACCTGACCCGCGGAACCGGACTGCTTGGCTTGCGGGACAGGGCATCGGCTCTCGACGGCGAGCTGGTTGTCCGCAGCAGCACCGGCGCCGGAACGTCTGTCCACGTAGTACTGCCACTGGAGCCCGCATGACGCTACGAGTCGTACTCGCCGATGACACCTTGCTGTTCCGGGCGGCGCTGGCGGAACTGCTGGGCAGCAACGGATGCGAGATCGTCGGCCAGGCCGGTGACGGCGACCGGCTGCGCGCCTTGGTCGCCGAGACCCGTCCGGACCTGGCCGTCGTCGACATCAGGATGCCGCCGGGCCACCACCTGGAGGGCCTGCGGGCGGCCACCGACATCCGGCGCACCCATCCGGAGGTCGGTGTTCTGCTGCTGTCGCAGTACCTGGAAGCGACCCACCTCGCGGACTTGGTCGGCAGCGTCGCCCGTGGGGTCGGTTACCTGCTCAAGGACCGAGCCTCCGGTCCGGATTTCCTCGACGCGGTCAAGCAAATCGCCGCGGGTGGGTGCGCGTTCGATCCCGATGTCGTCACCGCCATGCTCAACCGCCCGAGCCGGCGCGACCGTCTCGACACGTTGACCCCGCGCGAGCGGGAGGTGCTTTCCCTGATGGCCCAAGGCCTGTCCAACGCGGCCATCACCACCAGGCTGTACCTGACCACCAGGACGGTCGAGACCCATATCCGCAACATCTTCCAGCGCCTGGAGCTGCCGGCCGAGTTGGAACACCACCGCCGCGTGCTGGCGGTGCTCGCCTATCTCAGGTCCAACTGACCGGTGGTCAGCGCGAGAACAGGTTCGAGAAGAAGTTCCACACCGCGTCCACCCCGCGGCCGACGACTTCGCCGACGATGTCGCCGAAGATCACGCCGACCGCCGACCGGACGATGCGGTACAGCCAGCTCCTGCTTCGCGCCTGGATCGCGTTCTGGATGTCGCCATAGTAACGCCGGTCCATCTCGGCCTGCCGGCGGACCGCGGCGTCGAGTTCGGCTTGTGTGTAGTAGCGAGGCACTCCGGATCCCCTAGAGTTTCTGGTCGACCATGTCGAATACGGACTTTCCGAGCCGCCGGTCGAAGACGATCATGTTGCAGAACTCGCGCGCGGCCCCCAGCGAGACCTCGTTGAGCTGCTGGCCCGAGGTGAACTGCTGGAACCGGGCGATCGCGCCCCCGCCCAGCTTGTTGACGATGACGAGCAACAGCTGGGCGAGGTTGAACCTGAACAGCGACGAACACGAGATGACGCGGTGGTTGTCGTACAGGCGCTCGAACACGTCCGCGTGCCGCGGGTAGCGGGCGGACAGCTCGCTCGCCGCCTCCCGCGTGAGGATCCCGCGGTGGGTGACGACGTACTGGTCGGCCGTCATCGAGGGCTCGTCGACCTCGAACGTGCCGTCGTGGAACGTCGTCGACTCGATCAGGTCGGCATGCGGCCGGATGAACGACTCCTGGAAGTACATCTCCTTGCGCGCCAGCAACTCGACCATCTCACCGACCGGTGCGAAGACGCCGCGATCGCCGGACTTGGCGAAGATCCACGGTGGCGGCGTCAGCAGATCGACCTTGGTGAGCACGAACGTCAGCTTGCTCATCAACGCGACCCGGGAAGCCGGGTCGTCGCCGAGGATCCGGTCGAGGGCCTGCTGGTCGTAGGCGACCGAACGGCTGTCGGCGTGAATCGCCCACACGACCACATCCGACTCGAGCAGCTTGACGCGATACTGCTCGACGTACGACTCGTCGACGTCGCCGGCCTCACCGATGCCGGGAAGATCGTAGAACCACAGTTCGCTCTTCCCGGCTCCGGAGACCACAACGCGTTGCACTTCTTTGGTGCATGGGCGCACCGGGTCGGTCCTGAGCTCGGTGCCGAAGAGGGCGTTGATCAACGAGGACTTGCCCGTTCCCGTCGTCCCCATGACCGACACGACGAAGGGCTTCGTCCGCTCGGCCTCCACCACGCCCCGGACAATGCCGTCGACTTCCCGCATTCTGGCGTCCACGTATCTCTTCTCCCCACGTCTTCTGCGGTTCACCGGCAATGGTTCGCGATCACGGCCGCGGGCACATCGGTGCGGGCACCTGTTCGCGGCCGGGCCGGCCTCAGGGCTGGCACTGATGCGCGGCCACCGCCGCGCGATCACGATCAGGTCGTGCGCAGCGTGCTGATCGTGGACGACAACGCCACCTTCAGGGCGGCCGCGCGCGGTGTCCTGGAGGCAGGCGGCTTCCGCGTCGTGGCCGAGGCAGACTCCGGTGCCGCGGCCGTCGAGGCCGCGGTGCGCACCCAGCCCGACGTGGTGCTCCTCGACATCGGCCTGCCGGACATGGACGGGTTCAGGACCTGCCGGCAGGTGCTGACGGCCGTGCCCACCACGATGGTCGTGCTGTGTTCGGTCCGGGATGCCGAAGAGTACGGCGACGCCGTCTCCCGGTCGTCCGCCGCCGGGTTCCTGCCCAAGGCCGCACTGTCGGGTTCCGCCCTGTCCCGGATCATCACCGCGGCGACCAACGATTCCCGCCCCGGACATCCACCAGGCCAGGGCTAGCGCACGCGGGCAGCAGTTCGACAGTTGTGTGACGGTTCGTCTACTGGACTGTACGGCGGGCCGGGGATCGCTGGATCTGGATATCGTGGGGGTGTGTCCGTTGTTTTGCTGATCGAGGATGACGAGGCGCTGGCGGAGGCGTTGTCGTTCGCGCTGCGGGGGCTCGGCCATCAGGTTCGCCATGCGGGTACGGGGGAACGGGCCTTGGGGGTGTTGTTCGGCGAAGGCGCTGAGGTGGATGTGGTGCTGCTGGACGTCATGCTGCCGGGGATCGACGGGTTCGAGGTGTGCCGCCGGATCCGGGTCAAGAGCATGGTGCCGGTGATCCTGCTGACCGCACGCGGCGACCCGGTGGATGTGGTGGTGGGCCTCGAGTGCGGTGCCGACGACTACGTGGTCAAACCCACCGAGCCGCGCATCCTCGACGCCCGAATGAAAGCGATCCTGCGCCGGTCGGTGCCGGTCCCCACGCCGTGCGATCCGGTGCTGCGGGTGGGTGATCTCGACATCGACGGCGAGGCCATGACGGTGCGCCGCGAAGGTGTGGAGCTGAGCCTGACCGCCACCGAACTGCGGCTGCTGCTCGAGTTCGCGGCCCATCCCGGGCAGGTGCTGAGCCGTCAGGTTCTGCTCAAACGGGTCTGGGACTACGGGTATGTGGGCGACTCCCGGATCGTCGACGCCGCGGTGGCGCGGCTGCGGGCCAAGGTGGAACCGGACCCGGCCAACCCGGCGCTGCTGCGCACGGTCCGCGGCATGGGATACCGCCTGGTGAAGCCATGAGGCGGCTGGGGCTGCGGGCCCGGATCATCGCGGCCGTGGTGCTGGTGACCCTGACCGCGACCGTCGCCATGGCGTTCACCGCGTATCTGTTGCAGGAGAACAAGACCAAGGAACGGTTCGCCCGCGCGGCCACGGCGGAGTTCGACACCGACATCCACCAGGCCACCGAGAAGGCGTGGCCGCAGTCCTCCCCGGTGCAGTTGAACGCCATGAGCACGTACATGGGCAACGAGGCCGGGACCACCTGGTCGGTGCTCAACCTCGAACGCGTGGTGGAACTCAAGGCGCGGTCCACGGACCACAAGATCGTGGTCGGTGGCCCGACCCCGGGCCTGTTGCTGGGGACCCGGGTCACGGCCATCCCGGTCTCGGTGCTCGACCAGCCGCAGACCCGGCGGGAACAGGAGATGGGCTCCTGGTACGTGATCAGCCAGCAGGTCGGTTCCACCTCGGTGCTGCTCGTCAAGTTCTACGACCTGCAGCCGATGCGGGACGACCTGTCCACCCTGCGCTGGCAGCTGGCGTTCGTGGCGACTGTGGTCGCCCTGCTCGGTGTCGGGGCCGCCCTGCTCGCCGCCGGCCGGATCCACCGCCCCGTGCGGCACGCCGCGGCGGCGGCCCAGTCGGTCGGCGACGGCCGGTTCGACGTCCGCCTGCCGGTGCGGGGACGCGACGAGCTGGCCAACCTCGCGGACTCGTTCAACGCGATGGCAGGCCGGCTGCAGGCCAAGGACGAGCAGCAGCGCCGGTTCGTCTCGGACGTGGCCCATGATCTGCGGACTCCGGTGGCCTCCGTGGTGGCCGCCGCGGACAGCCTCCAGGACGACGACCCGGCGGTCCGCGCCCGTTCGGCGGAACTCATCGGCACGCAGTCGCGGCGGCTGGCCAGGCTCGTGGAGGACCTGCTGGAGATGTCCCGGTTCGACGCGGGTGTGCTCGTCCTGGAACCCGAACCGGTGGACCTGCCCGCGATGGTGGCTGACGCGGTCGAACTGACCGCTCCGGACGCCCACGTGACCGTGTCGGCCGAAGGCGACACGGTCATCGAGGGCGACCCGCGCCGGTTGCACACGGTCGTCTGCAACCTGCTGGCCAACGCCGTCCATCACGGCGCCGAACCGGTCTGTGTCACGATCGACGGCACCCAGCCGGACAAGGTGACCATCTCCGTGGCCGACTCCGGCCCGGGGATCCCGGCCGAGGTGCACCCGATCCTGTTCGACCGGTTCACCCGCGGCGACCGGGCCCGCCGCCCCTCCGAGGGCAGCGGGCTGGGCCTGGCGATCGCGCGGGAGAACGTGCGGCTGCACGGCGGGCGGATCGAAGCGTCCACCGAGGACGGTGCGGTGCTCACGGTGACGTTGCCCCGTTGACCTGTCCTGCCCGCAGCGTCTCCCCGCAGGAGCGGCGCGGCAGCTCCCCGATCCGCCGGTCGATCTCGGGAACGGCCTTGGCCGCGTAACGCCGTGCCCGCTGCAGCCGGGCGAGATCGGGCACGGCGTCCTTGCGGACCCAGTCGCTGGCCTGGTCGTGCCGGTAGATCTCGTAGTAGTCCCGTTCGATCCGGGGATCGAGGGCCACACCGGTGCCGCCGTTCCACACCCCGTGCGAGACAATGAAAGTCGGCCGCGCCACGTCGAAAACGTAGTCACGCAGACCGGCCATGTCGTCGTCCCTGGTGTACTCCGCGATCCTGGTGTCAGCGAGCCCGGCCATGTCCACGATCGAGAGCCTGGTGGTCATCGCGAGCCCGCCGAGGTCCGGTGCGAGCACGGACGCGTTGCCCAGACCGAGGGTGTCCGCGTACTGGTTGACCATCCGGCCATAGCGTTCGGCCACCAGACACATCGGAAACGTTGGCTTGTCGTGGAACTCCTTGGCCGAGCCGACGAATCCCGTGCCCGCGGCGACTATGGCGATGATGACCGGGACCGCCGCGATGTATCTCAGCCGCATCACCACTTTCCCGGCCGCGATCACGCCGATCAACGCCGACAACGCCCAGATCGGGGTGGCGAAACGGTGTTGGGCCATCCAGTCCGGTTCGAGTGCCGCGTAGGCCAGGACCGCGAGCGTCCAGGGCACGGCGAGCGCCACGAACCCACCGTTGAACCACCCCGGCCGGACGGCCGCCATGACCAGGAGAGCCACCAAGACGACCGCTGCCGGGATGCCGACGTACATGATCACGGGCCCCAGCCGCATCAAGTCGCTCGGCAGCGGAAACCCCTGATGCTTGGCCACCGCGGTGTTCGGCACGAGAATCCCGAACGTCGCCAGGCGCCACACGAGATATCCGCCGAATGGCACGGCGAACGCGAGAAAGGACAGCGCGGCGAACCGAACTCCCTTGCGCAGGCACAGGACCAGGACCAGCGGGTAGGCCAGGAGGTAGATCAGCCCGTCGGGTCTGGTCAGCGCGGCGACCGCGGCCACTCCCCCGGCCAGCACGGCGACTTTGGCGGTGTCCAACCGGTTGTCGAGCGCCGCGTGGAACAACACCCCGGCGAGCGCGACCACCGCGAGCGCGAACAACGAGTTCTCCAGGCCGGAGAAACACCAGATCACAAAGGACGGAATGGCCGCCAGCACGCAGCCGACCGCCCCCGTGACCGCAGCCGGACGACGGGAAACCCGGCGGGCCACCGTGAAGCACACCGCCAGCAGCCCGGCACAACACAAGGCGGCCAACGCCTTCGGAAACAAGATGTAGTCCGGTATCCCGAACAACGTACCGCGGTCGAACACCCCGAAGAACCGCCCGATCACCAGCAAAAGCAACCACGCGGGGTTGGAGAACCCTTCCACGGCAACGGCGCCGGGATGCACCACCGGCCCCAGCCCCTCCGCGATGTTTCGTGCGTAGGCAAAGGTGATCGCCGCGTCGTCGACGATCCAGCTGCCGTACAGACTGGCGTGCCAGACCAGCAACCCCGTCCCCGCAACGACAGCGAGCGCTCCCGCCCGCCAAGGCCGACTTGTTTCCGTTGGTATCGCTGGAGAATCACCCAGTGCGATCGATGGCATGCCGCCAAGCTACGAACGGCTGATGCGCCTCCCGTGCCAGCGTGGCGACAGTCGGTCAACAGTCCCGCACGAATGTGACAGCCCCGCAGCCCGCGGCCAGGCATCGGGGAGTTGCCGGGCTCCTGCCCGAACCGGCCGACGTCGAGGTGGTTCGATCGGTACGGCGGAGGGCGCTTGGGCCACTCCCCGGTCGCACGGCCCGGTTCGAGGTGGAGGGCGCCGACCTGGCTCCGGCAACCGGGCAGAGGCTTGACCTCGACCAGACCGTCCACTTTGGACCAACTCCGACCAGTCACCCAGCCGGTGTCTCAGGACGGCGCCGTCGCGATCGCCCTGAGTTGGTGCAGCCGAAGGCCGAGTTGCAACTCCAGGTCGTCGTTCTCGTGCCGCCAGTCGATGCCGAGCACGGTTGCGGCCCGGTCCAGGCGCTTGAGCAGGGTGTTGACGTGGAGGTGCAGCGCTCGGGCGGTTGCCGCGACGTTGGCGCGATGCAGGTAGTAGGCGCTGAGGGTGGCCACGAGGTCGGTGCTGCGCCGTTGGTCGTAGTCGAGCAGCGGGCCTATCGCACCGGAGATGAACCGGTCGAGCTCGCGGACCCGTTCGGTGTCGAAGATCATGGCGTAGAGGGCGTACCGGCCCGTTGTGGCGCCGATGTCGGTGTGGCCGATCGCCCGCATCACCGCGCCACAGCGGCTGCTCAGCGAGAAGGCGCGGGACCAGTCGTGGTTGACCGCGCGTTCCGCCACAACGATGACCGGGGCGCCCAGCGTGCGGCGCAGTCTACTGTGGACTTCCTGGACGGTCTGGGTGTCGTCGGCGCTGTGCAGGATCATCGTTGCCCTGCCTAGGTGTTCCCCGGCCAGGCCGGAGCGGTCCCGGGCGATGTCGTGCAGGTGCCGCACGAGATCCGTGGAGGACGAGGTGGCACAGTCCGCCACCAGGACCAGGTTCAGGCGGTCGGCGTCGATGTTGCGGGCCCGGGTCCGGGCGCGCTGGGCCGGGCTGATCCCGGGGCTGCCGAGCATCAGCTCGGTCAGCAGCTCCCCGCTCAGGCGCTCGCTGGCCTCGGCGACGGCCCGCTCCTTGAGGATCAGCAAGCCCAGGATGTGCGTGGCCCGCTCGACCGTTCGCAGGTCCATCTCGTCCGGGGACCCGGACCGGCTCCACGCCAGTGCGCCGAGATAACTGTCGCCCGCCTGGATCGAGGCGACACTGCGGGTGACTCCGTCGGTTTCGACCGAGGTCGTGCACCGGCCTGAGCGGTGTGCGTTCTCAACGGCCTCGGCCAAGTCGGCCTCCGGCGGAGTCCGGCACGGACCCGACACCGAGTCCCGGTGGACGACAGTGCCACCAGCCCGGTCGAGAAGGGTGACGCTGCCGCCCAGCTGATCGGCGAGAAGCTGCGCCACATCACCAGGTGTCCCGCCCCGCAACACAACACCGGTCAGGGCCTCATGGATCGCTTGTGCTCGTTCCACGACGGCCACGTGGTCCTCGATCTTGCGGTACGCGACCCGCAGCTCCTGCAAGGCGGTCTGGCTCGCCTCGTACAGGTGGGCGTTGTCGAGGGCGACCGCGGCGTGATCGGCGAACGCGCTCAGCAGCGCGATCTCGTCGGCCTGGAACGATCGCTCGGACCGGTCGGCGGCGAACAGCGCGCCCACCACTTCGCCCCGGATGACCAGTGGCACACCGAGAAGGGCGACGAGCGCCTCGGTGACGACCAGGCGGTCGAAGTTCGGATCGTGCTCGATCACCGTCGATGCCGCGTAGTTGCGCACCCAGTGCGGGCTCCGGGAGGCCAGCACCTTGCCGCCGAGCCCCACGTTGGCCGGGATGCACGCGGTGAGGAACGACGGCGAGATCGTGCCCTCCGACGCCCTGGCCGACAGTTTGCCGTCCGGGCCGACCAGCGAGAGGTAGGTGAAGTCGGTGCCGATCAGGTCGTGGGCGTGCTGGACGATCGACTGCAGCACCTCGTCGAGCTCGCCCAGGGCGGTGAGCGACTTGGCGGTCGCGTACAACGACGCCAGTTCGCGCTGGCGGCGCACGAGTGCGCGCGAGTCCGCCTCGCCGTCGGAGTCACCGGCCGCGGTGCCGTCCATCCTCAGCGCCATCCCTCCTCAGCACCTGGGTGGGTGAAACACCCACCGAACCGGTGTGAGACGTGTGTGATGCGTACCTCAGCCACAGCCTAACCGCGTCCTAACATGACCGTCATCACTTTGCCTGTGCTACCGACAAAGGCGGCATGTATGGGAACCCCGGTCACCCAGCCCGGAGAACAGTCCGGCTTGTCCACGCCCCGGCGCCGGGCCTACCGCAAGCTGCTGGCCGCGGGGCTCATCGGCAGCTCGATCGAGTGGTACGACTTCTTCCTCTACGGCACCGCCGCCGCACTGGTGTTCCCCAAGGTGTTCTTCCCGCACTCGTCGGCGCTGACCGGGACCCTCCTTGCCTTCAGCACCTTCTGGGCCGGCTTCGTGGCGCGGCCGATCGGCGGGGTGCTCGCCGGGCACTTCGGTGACAAGTACGGGCGCAAACCGGTCGTCGTCGCCTGCCTGGCGCTGATGGGGGCCGCGACCTTCCTGATCGGCTGCCTGCCCAGCGCGTCCGCCATCGGCGCGCTCGCCCCGGCGCTGCTGGTCGCATTGCGCTTCCTGCAAGGGATCGCGGCCGGTGGTCAGTGGGGCGGGATCGTGCTGCTGCTCACCGAGTCCACCGGCCCCAAGCGGCGCGGCTTCGCCGGTACCTTCGGGCAGACCAGCGTCCCGGTCGCCGTGATCATCTCCAACCTGATCTTCGTGGCCGCCAGCGGGGTGATGCCCAACGACGCCTTCCTCAGCTGGGGCTGGCGGATCCCCTTCCTGGTCAGCGTCGTGATGTTCGCGGTGGTCGTCTACATCCAGGCCAAAGTGGAGGACACGCCGGAGTTCCGCGAGCTGCAGCAGGAGGCCTCGCAGACCGCGGTTGTCCGGGCTCCGTTGGCCCAGGTCATCCGCGCCAAGTGGGCGACCATCCTGCTCGGCTGCGGGCTGCTGTCGGCCACCAACAGCCTTTTCTACGTCAGCATCTCCGGACTGCTGAGCTACGGCACCGGTACCCTCGGCCTCGCGCGCAACTCCCTGCTCGCGGTGGTGCTGGGCGCTTCCGTGGCGATGCTCGTGGTGCTGCCCTGGTCCGGCCACATCTCGGACAAGGTGGGCCGCCGTCCGCTGATCCTGATCGGCGGCCTGGGTGTCGCGGTGTGGGCCTTCCCCTACTTCGGGCTCGTCGGCACCGCGTCGCTGCCGCTGATCTTCGTCGCGGTGACCGTGGGGTTCGTCTTCCAGTGCCTGACCTACGGCCCGATCGCGAGCTTCCTCGGCGAACTGTTCGCACCCAACGTCCGTTACTCGGGCGCGTCACTGGCCTACCAGCTCTCCGCGATCATCGTCAGCGGTGGCACACCGTTCCTCATGACAGCACTCATCGCGAACACGGGGAGCACCGCGCCGGTCGCGGCCTACATCACCGCGATGGGCCTGATCACCTTTGCCAGCGCGTGGTTCCTGCCCGAGACCAACACCGCCGAGATCCGCCGGGACCCACATGCCATCCCAGGCACTCACCTTTACGGCTGACGGAAACGCTTGCGAGACCGGGAAAGAGGCCAGCGTGAGCAGAACATCCGCATGGGGCGCAAGGACTCGCCGGCTCGCGATGCTGGCGGCCATCGCGGTGGCGACCGGACTGTCCGGGGCCGGACCCGCCACGGCGATCACCGACGGCCACTCGGTGTCGGTGCCGGACTGTGCGGGGCTGGATCAGGTGAAGATCCCCGCCTCGGTGATGAGCCTGCCGACCACGGGCGGCCGGGTGGGGTCAGCCTCGGTCGTGACCAAAGTGGTCAGTGGCGTGACAACAGTGTACTGCCAGGCCGATGCCGACATCTTCCCCGTCGATCCGTCCGCGCCCCACATCAAGATGCGCGTCGCACTGCCTTACGGCTGGAACGGCAAGGCGATGATGTTCGGTGGTGGCGGCTACGACGGCACCATTCCCGACGTGGGGTCGAATGTGCCGTTCGGCCCCGCGGACCAGCCGGTGCCGTTGGCCCGGCGGTACGCGACGTTCGCCAGCGACTCCGGCCATCAGCAGGGGCCGGCGGCCGTTCCGTCGCTGGACGGGTCGTTCGGTGTGAACGACGAGGCGGTGGCCAACTTCGCGGCCGGGGACGCGCTGAAGAAGACGCGCGACGCGAGCCTGTTCCTCATCCGGCGCGCCTATGGGGCGAAGCCCGCCAAGCTCTACTTCGCCGGGGGCTCGACCGGCGGCCGCGAGGCTCTCATCGTCGCGCAGCGGTGGCCGGCGGCGTTCGACGGCGTGATCTCCGCGTTCCCCGCCTGGAACAACCTCAGCGAGATCCTGGACCTGGGCTACCTCGCGCAGGTCCTGTCCCGTCCGGGTGGGTTCCCCGGCCCGGAGAAGCAGGGACTGCTGTACACCAGCGTCATCAACGCGTGTGACGGTCTGGACGGCGTCAAGGACAACGTCATCTCGAACCTCGGCGGTTGCCATTTCGATCCCCGCACGCTTCGCTGCCCGGGCGGCGCCGATACCGGACCAACCTGTCTGTCCGATCCGCAGATCACCTCCGTGATCGCCATGTCCTCGCCGTTCCGGTGGCCGTACCGGATCGCCAGCGGCGAGACCCAGTACCCGGGCTTCCCGTTCCTCTCGGGTGCGGACATGCGGACGCCGTTCCTCGGGTTCGGCACGACCGCGCCGGCCAACCCCATGCCGGTGACGAGCGGCTACGGGATGCAGTACTGGGACCAGTGGGTCAAGTACTTCCTGACCCGCGACCCGCAGCACAACTCACTCGACGTGGATCCCCGGCATCCCGGGAGGTGGCTCGGCCGGATCAGCCGGCTGTCCACAATAGAGGATCGCAACAACGCCGATCTCCGGCCGTTCGCCCGGGCGGGCGGCAAGCTGATCCTGCTCCACGGCGCCGCGGACGAACTGGTCTCCCACCGCTCCACGAACGACTTCTACCAACGGGTTCGCGCCACACTGGGCCCTGAGACGACCCTTGCGTCGACGCGGTACTACGTCGTGCCGGGGGCGAACCACGCGAACTTCGGCACGCCCGCGTTCGCCGCCGCCTGGGACTCGCTCTCGGCGCTCGAGCGCTGGGTCGAGCAAGGACAGCCGCCCACGAACCCGATCGTCAGCGACACCAGCCACAACCGCACGCGTCCCCTGTGCGAGTACCCGGACTGGCCCAGGTATCGCAGCGGCGACCCGGACACCAGTTCAAGCTTCGTGTGCACACACTGAATCAGGGGCCGAACAGAGGCATCACCCAGTAGTTGGCGTTGTGCCATGTGTCGGTTGGGAATCCGCCGTCGACTCCGTAGTGGTAGACGCCCGCGGCGGGTGGCGCGGTGAACGGCGCGGTGATCACCGCGCCGGAGTAGTACTCCTCCGTCTGCGCGTATCCCCCTGAAGGCGTGTAGTAGGACACGACGTAGTCCGTTCCCGCGACTGCAGGGACAGGGGTGCTTAACGTGATGCGTTGGGCGTAGACCTCGGATCCCGCGGCCTGCTCGCCGAGCAGTGTCCCGTCCGGCCCCCAGACCCGCAGCGTGACAGGGCCGCTGTAGGAACCACGGTAGATGATCGCCCCGGTGATGTGACCGCCCTGGTCGAGCCGGGTGCGGACGCCCACCTCCACCGGCTGGTCGTCCACCTCGTTGATCCGCGGCTTGCCGGGCAGCGACGGGAGGCGGAGCCTGTCGCCGGACAGCGGTGTCACGGTGCCCGGCTCGCCGACATGCAGGACCACCGGGCCGTTGACGACACCCACGGTGGTGCTGGTCGAAGCGCGCGAGTAGAGGTTCACCGTTCCAGGCTCGGTGGGAGTGAACAGATACGACCACGTCTCGTCCGCGTACTCGGCCTGCTCCCAGGTCTCTCCCCCATCGGACGAGACCTCCACCGAGACCACGCCGCCTGCCTCGCCATTGACGGCGACACCGGCGAGCAGCACGGGAGTCCCGGCGTCGACGCTCGCTCCGGAGGTAGGTGAGGTGAAGTGAGCGATGGGATAGTCGGCGTGAGCCACGCCAACCGGGACCACCAGTACCGTGATCACTGCCAGCAGAACTGAAAACAGTCGGGACATACCCGTGCAGCGGCGGATCCGGTCGATGCGTTACGGCTTTTGCGTTCGGCCGAAACACATTGAGCCGAACGCGAGTCACCCTCCGTCCAGAAGCCTGACGTCGGTATCGTGGCGGCGGTGGAGTACACGGGTGATCCAGGGTTCGAGGATGTCGACGCGCAGTGGATCGTCGGCGGGCCGGACTCGGGTGGGGTGCGGTCCTTCGTCCTGTGGCGCGGGCACTTGTTCTTCGTCGAGCAGGACTTCAGCAGTGGATCGGTCGGCTCCGGGATCGCCGCGGCGGCGTTCGCGGCCGAGCACCGCGGGACTTCCGACCCGCGCTACCGGGAGATCGTCGAGGATCTTGACGCGCGAGGCCTCACTTCCTGACCGCTGCGCGTTACGCCGTTGATGCCGAGTTAGGCAGCATTTGAGGGCCATTTAGGGAAGTCCATAATGGACAACGCGCGAAACACTGTGCCGGGTAACGGTTTTGCCACGGCCCGAAACGTACGCGGCCACTTCCCAGACCACTGCGGCATGAGCGCATCGAATATCACACATCCGCGGGAGCTCAGCGCCGCGTTGAAGGAACTGACCTTGAGTGCCGCCGCCCGTAAGGAAACGGACCCCTTCGGGCGTCTTGGCTTCACGAAGGTCGCCCTCTCCTGGAGCGATGAGAAGGAACGTCTCAAGTACGACGTCGACGGACGCCCCCGCAATGAGATCGAACAAAGAATAGAAGGAGATGTCGACCCGTTCGGCAACGGTGTCACCATCGGCACGATCGAGCTCGTCCGCCGTACGCCAGGCCGCTACGACGGCCTGGAGTTCATGGGCGACAACCGCACCCAGGTTCCGAAAGACGTCGTGGTGAAGGCATGGCAGGAGGCGGTCGAAGCCGGCCGCAAGCGCTGGGCTCGATTCGTCAACCCGAAAAGCACGGACCTGCCGGACGCGCCGCTGCTCAAGGCGGACAACCAGAACGACCTCATCCACGCCGTCACCCTGCTGGCGGACAATGTGCTGAAAGTTCGGCTGGACGCGAAGAACCCGCTGAGATACGTCTGCCACCAGCATGTGTCGTCCCCGGACGGGGGCATTGTGATGATCTACGGTCGCGAACTGCTTTCCTGGAAGGACAAGGAATTCACCTACCCGGCGGCCGAACGGCCGGACGACGCGTTCCTGGCCCTGCTCGGGATCAGCAACGGCGCCTTCGTGCAGCACCTGATCGAGCAGAACGGGAACAGGCTCGGCATCACCAGGCTCGCGTCGATCAGCGTCCGCCGCGGCGGCCTGGACGTGTACTGGACATTCGCGTAACCGTCCCCGTCACACTTGGGGTGGCTGTCGCCTGGCCGACTGGGTGAGCCGGTCGGCCAGGCGCGCGACGAGGTCGCGTAGTTCGGGTGGCCGCTCGATGGCGAACGGCAGATCCAGCGACGCGAGGACGGCGGGCAGCCAGTCGAGCCGTTCCGCCCGCAGTTCGACCCAGGACCAGCCCTCGGACTCGGTGACGATCGCGACGCTGGCGGGCAGCCGGGTGTGGATCTGCTCGGCGGTGCCCTGGATCAGCAGGGTCACTTCGTGCCGGTACGGGGCGCTGGCCAGTCCGGTCAGGACGCGCTGTGCCGGGTCGAGGCCGGTCGGCGGTTGGAACGAGCCGGGTAGCGTTCTGGCGCTGACGATCCGGTCCAGCCGGAACGTGCGGTCCTGGCCGATCGCGGGATCGGCACCCGTGAGGTACCACCGGGCGGAGTGGGCGACGAGCCCGTAGGGATGCAAAGTGCGTTCGCTGTGCCGCCCGGTCGCGGCGGTGTACCGGATCGAGACGGGCCGGTGGTGGCTGACCGCGTCAGCGATCGTGAGCAGGATCGACGTCTCCGCAGCGGTCGGCTCGGCGGCGGGCGCGGTGAAGGACAGGGCGCCGAGCACCGCGTCGAGCCTGCGGCCGAGCCGCTCGGGCAGCACGCGCCGGATCTTGGCCGCCGCGGCCTCGCCCGCCAGCCCCGCGGCCGTCGTCAGCCCGGCCCGCTGACCCGCGACCAAGCCGAGCAGCACGGCGAGCGCTTCCTCGTCGTTCAGCATCAACGCGGCATGCGACAACCGGGAGCGAGCCGGTAGCCGCCGTAACGGCCGCTCACTCTCGGAACTCGTGGCCGCCGTCGACCCGCCACACCTGACCGTTGACCCATTCGGCGTCGTCGGACAACAGGAACGCGACGGCCGCGCCGATGTCGGACGTTTCACCGAGGCGTGGGGCGCGGACGAGGGAGGCGGCCCAGTCCAGGAACTCCTGGGGCGGGTTCTGCTTGAGGCGCTCGGTGAGCACGACGCCGGGCGCGACGCTGTTGCAGCGCACACCTTGTTTGCCCCAGGTGGCGGCGATGTGCCGGGTGAGGGTGTTGATCGCGGCCTTGGAGGCCGCGTAGGCGGGCCGTATCGGTTCGCCGATGGTCGCGGCGGCGGACGAGGTGTTGACGATCGCGCCGCCGCCGTTGCCCAGCAGGATCGGCAGCACGGCCTTGCAGGTGCGGACGAAGCCGAGCAGGTTGATCTCCATCGTGCGCCGCCAGATGCCCAGATCGGCTTCCAGCAGGTACGTGTCGGCGATCATGGTCTCCGGGGAGGTGTCCGCGGCGCAGTTGTACAAGCCGTGCACCGTTCCGTACTCGCCGGTCGCGGTCTCGATCAGCCTGCTCACCGACTCGTCGTCGCCCAGGTCGAACTGAACGCCGAGCGCGCTGCCGCCGGCCTCGGTGATCTCGGCGGCCACACGGTCCGCACCGGCGCCGTCCAGGTCGCCCAGGACGACCTTGGCGCCCTCCTGGCCCAGCCGGACCGCCACGCCGCGACCGATCCCCGTCGCGCCACCGGCGACCACCACCGTTTTTCCTTCCAGACCGCGCATTCGCCATCCTCCGTAGTCGGTGTACCGGCGCTTGATCCTTCCCGATGGTGACGCTGCCGGAGTGGTGTCCGGCCCGGGTCAGGCAATAGGTTGGCCGGAACGCTTGAGTCCGATGGTCTGAGAGGGCGATTCGTGACAGATCCTCATGCCGCGAACATCGCGCGGGTGTACGACGCGCTGCTGGGTGGCAAGGACAACTACGAGGCCGACCGGGAGGCGCGCGACCAGCTGGCGGCGCAGGCCCCCGAGATTTCCGCGGTGGCCATGGACAACCGGCTGTTCATGATGCGCGCGGCCCGGTTCCTCGCCGGCGGGGCCGGGATCGGCCAGTTCATCGACTTCGGGCCGTGCCTGCCGATCGGCGAGAACATGCACGAGGTCGTCCAGCGGCTCAACCGCGAGGCGAACGTCGTCTACGTCGGCATCGACCCGCTGGTGATCGCGCACGGGCGGGCGTTGCTGGCGGACAACGAGCAGACCCACATGGTGGAGATCGACTGGCGCCACCCGGAGAACGTGCTGGCGGACGACACCCTCCACAAGTACATCGACTTCGGCCAGCCGGTCGCGATCTTCCAGGTCGCCACCCTCAACCACGTCGCCGACGAGTACGAGCCGGCCAGGATCATGAGCGTGCTGATCGACGCTCTCGCACCCGGCTCGTACGTCGTGTTCGCACACATGCTCGACCCCGGCGAGGGGCACGAGCTGCACGACGTGGCGGCCCGCGTCCAGGCCGCCGGTCTCACCGGCACGATCGGCACCGGCTGGTTCCGCACCGCCGAGCAGCTCGCCGCGATGACAGCCGGGCTGGAGTTCGTCGAACCGGGCCTGGTGCCGGTGGCCGAATGGTGGCCTGACGGGCCCCGGGTCCAGCCGCTGGCCCCGTTGCAGCACCTGCTCGTCGGCGGAGTCGCCCGCAAACCGTGAACCCGTGAACCGAAGGCCCAGGTCCAACGTGTGCACAGTGCGCGGGTAAACGCTCATGGAGGTGATGGATGGGCCAGGTGATCCTGGTGCTGCTGCTTACCTTGTTCGTGCTCCCCGCATGCGCGGCTCTGGCGGTGGCGCCGTTCAAGGTCCGGCCGCAACCCGCGCGAGTGACACCCCGGCGCGGCATGCGTCCACAATAGACGCCCGAACCGGGCTGCCCTGGGGGTGGCGGCAGCCCGGTCGCATCCGCGGACGCGTCACGAAGTGGCGTCGTCGGCTACGCGGACGTCGGTGACGATCAGGTCGGTGAAGATGTCGACCTTCACGTTGGTGAGCTTGCGCGAGTAGCCGCTGACCGACCATTCCTGCCAGAGCGGGAGGGCGGGCATGGTCTCGACGAGGATCCGCTCCGCCTTCTGGTACAGCTCCATCGCGGCTTCCTCGCTGGGCGCCGCGTCGGCCTCGTCGATGGCGGCGTCGAACTCCGGGCTGCTGTACCCGGCGTAGTTGGCGGCCATGCCGGTCTTGAACAGCGGGCTCAGGAAGTTCTCCAGGGACGGGTACTCGGCGCGCCAGTCCTGGCGGTAGGGGCCGGTCATCGTCTGGCCGACGACGCGCGGCAGGTACTCGCCGAACGGCATCTCGCGGTTCATCGTGCACTCGATGCCCAGGGTCTCGGAGATCATCTCGCAGACCATCGGCATCCAGGTCACCGCGGCCGAACCGAAGTTGGCGAACAGCGTCAGCGGGCCGGTGAACCCGGACTTCGCGAAGTGCTCGCGGGCCTTCTCGGGGTTGTAGGTGAAGTACTCGCCACCCTGGCCGGGCACGTAGCCGAGCACACCGGGCACGCAGAACCCGTCGGCCGGGCGCTGCTTGCCGTTCATCGCCTCCTTGATCACCCGGCCCCGGTCGATCGCCATCGAGATGGCCTTGTGCAGGTCGGCGTTGTCGTAGCCGGGCAGGTAGTGCGGGAAGTACAGGTTCTGCAGGTGCATGAAGTTGCGGTCGACGTACCGGCCATCCAGGTCCCCGGTGTGGTCGCCGGCGGCGACCCGCTCGTAGGGCAGGCCCTCCATGTAGTCCAGCTTGCCGTCCACCAGGTCCTGGTAGGCGCCCTCGTCGTCGTTGGTGTACGCGCGGAACGTGACGTCCTTGACGTGGCCGCGGTGCTTGCCCTTGTAGTCCCGGAACACGGTGAACTTGGTCTCGACCTCAGGGGTGTGCGAGACGAACATGTACGGGCCGTTGCCGATGGGGTGCTTGGCGAACGCCTCGGGGTCGGCGAAGAACGCGTCCGGCATCGGGTAGAACGCGAAGTACCCGAGCATCGTCGGGAACACCGATGCCCGCTCGGACAGGGTGACCGTGAACTCGTAGTCGTTCACCAGCTCGAGCCCGGACAGCTTGTCGGTCGAGGGGGTGCCGGACTCGGGGTTGAGGTCGGCGTAGCCCTCGATCTTGCTGAGGTACGTGCGGTTGCCCATGTTGTTGGGCCCGTACGCCACGTGGTTCCAGGCGTTGACGTAGCTGTGCGCGGTGACCGGGGTGCCGTCGTGGAAGGTCCAGCCCTGCTTCACCTTGATGCGGAAGAACTTCGAGTCGGTGGTCTCGATCGACTCGGCCATCGCGTTGGCGGCCACCGCGTCGTCGTAGCCGTACTGGACCAGGCCCGTGTAGAGCAGCCGCAGCGGACGGCCGCCGCCCCACTCGATGGTGTCGCCGGGAATGAGCGGACGCGCGGGCTCGGTGTTGAACAACCGGATCTCGGCGTCCTGGATGTCGTCGGTGGCGACGTCTTCAGCGGCCAGGTCGAGCGCGGGTTCGGTGATCGTGGTCATCTGGGTGTTCTCCCCTAGTTCTTCGCGGCCGTGGACAGTTCGATGGCCGGCTCGTCTTCGGCGGGCACGGACTGCTCTGGTTTGGTGGTCGGTTTGCGGGCGGCCATGGCGAGCAGGCCGCCCGCGAGCAGTGCGGCCGCCGGCAGCAGGAAGGTGATCTGGATGGCGTCGGCGAACCCGGCCCGGAACTCGGCCGGCACCAGGCCGTGCTTCATCAGGTCCGGGTCGACCGAGTGCGCGGTGAGCTGGGACTGCAGCAGCGCGCCGACCGCCGCGCTGCCGACCAGGCTGCCGGACAGGCGGGTCGTGTTGTACACGCCGGACGCGGCTCCGGTGACCTCCGGCTGGATGTCGCGCATGGCCAGCACGCCGATCGGCGCCCCGGTCAGGCCCGCCGCCGCGCCGGTGATCATGACACCGGGCAGCAGCTGCCACCACTGCGCGTCCCCGCTGATCTCGGCCGCCATCGCGAACAGGCCCACCGAGTAGATCCCGAACGCGCTGATCAGCACCAGCTTCGGGCCGAACCGGTCGACCAGCCGCGCCGAGAACGGCGAGACGAACGCCATCACGACCGCGTTGATCGCCAGCACCAGACCGGCGTCGCGGGCGTTGATCCCCATCACCGACTGCAACTGCAGCAACGTCAGGAACAACAGCGCCCCGAACGCCATCGGCAGCGTGGTCACCACGAGCGCCATGATCGTGAAGTTGCGGCTCTTGAGAATCACGAACGGCAGCAACGGATCCCGGCCCTGCCTGCCCCGCTCGATCAGCGCGAACAGGCCCAGCACAAGGATTCCCGCGCCGATCAGCATCGGGATGGTGACCGGTCCCCAGACCTTGCCCCACGCGTGCCGTTCACCCTCGATCAGTCCGTAGGTGATCAGGAACAGACCGGCCGTGACCACAATGGTGCCGAGCAGGTCGAGCCGTTGCTTGGTGGTCTCCACGGCCTTGGGCAGCCACGCGGAGGCGAACAGCAGGGTGGCCACACCGATCGGGACGTTGAGGAAGAAGATCCAGCGCCAGCCGAGCGAGTCCACCAGCAGGCCGCCCACGGTCGGGCCGAGCGCGCCGCCGACCCCGCCGACGGTCATGTACATGGCGAACGCGGCGGCCCGGCTGCGCTTTCCCTTGCCGTCCGGGAAGACCAGCACCATCAGCGAAAGCACCTGCGGGGTCAGCATAGCCGCTCCGGCGCCCTGCAGGACGCGCATCGCGATCAGTTGATCGACGTTCTGCGCGGACCCGCACAGCACCGAGGCGACGGTGAACACCACCACACCGGCCATGAAGATCTTGCGGTAGCCGTACAGGTCGCCGAGCCGTCCGCCGATCACCAGCAGCACGGCGTAGGCGAGCACGTAGCCGTTGATCACCCAGAGCAGCGAGTCCAGGGAGGCGTCGAGGCTGCGGCTCAGCGTCGGTACGGCGACGTTCACCACGGTCGTGTCGAGCAGGGTGGCGACCTGCCCGGTGACCAGTGCGGTGAACACCAGCCACGGACTGCGTTGGCTGTTCATGAAGTCGTTCCGCCCATCTGTGTGATCAGGCTGCGCGGCCGCATGTCCTGCCAGGCGTCAGCGATGTGGTCCAGGCAGGCCTGCCTGGTGGCGGGCCCGTGCGTAGCGACCCAGCCCGCCGGAGTGTCCACTTGGGACGGCCACAGCGAGTATTGGCCCTCTTCGTTGACCAGACTCAGGTACGTGCCGTCGGCGTTCTCGAATGGGTTGGTACTCATGCGTTCTCTCCGGTGTGTGCATGGCTGTGGTCAAGGTGGCTGGACAGGATCGGGCCGATCGTGGCCAGGGCCGCGGGCCGGGTGAGGGCGCCGTGGGCACAGTCGATCTCGTGGACTTCGATCTGCCCGGTGACGTGGGGCGCCCACGCCGAGGGCAGCGGATCGGTGGTTCGTTTGTCCGCGGCGGCCCGGAAGAACCGCAGGTCTCCGTCGAACACGCCGGGCCGGACGCCGTTCAGCGCCGCGAGGTTCGCGGTGAAGGCCCGCGTCATGCCGGTCAGCAACGCCTCGGACAGACCGCTTTCGGTGTCCAGGCCCAACGTGCCGAGCAGTGCGGCGCGGGTGGGCGCCTCGGCGCCCGGCCCGTTCGCGTCCGGGTAGGCGTCCAGCAGGGTCAGCGTGCCGACCCGCTCACCTGCGGCCTGCAGGAGCGTGGCCATCGCATGGGCGACCACGCCGCCGAACGACCAGCCGAGCAGGTGGTATGGCCCGTGCGGCTGGACCGCGCGGATCTGCTCCACGTAGCGGGCGGCCAGTTCGGCGACCGACCGGGCGGCCGGGGCGTCCGGGTCGCCGAGCTGGCTGGACTGCAGGGCGTAGACCGGGCGGTCCGGGTCGAGGTGGCGCAGCAGCCCTGCGTAGCCCCAGCCGACCCCGGCCGCGGGGTGCACGCAGAACAGTGGCTCGGCGGTCCCGTTGGCCCGCAACACAAGCAGCGTCGATGTCTCATCCAGCTCGGTGCCGGTGTCCAGATGGGCCAGCAGGCCGGCCGCGGTCGGGGCCTCGAACAGGGCACGGACGGTCAGCCGCACGCCGAACGCGGCCTCGATCCGGCCGAGCAACCGGGTGGCCAGCAACGAATGCCCGCCCAGCTCGAAGAAGCCGTCGTCCAGCCCGACCTCGGGCAGTCCCAGGGTCTCGGCGAACAGGCCGCACAGGATCTCCTCCCGGGGCGTGCCCGGCCGGCGGCCGCTGATGGCGAACTCCGGCGCGGGCAACGCGGCCCGGTCGAGTTTTCCGTTGGGCGACATGGGAAGTTCGTCCACGACCAGGACAGCAGCCGGAACAAGGTAGTCCGGCAGCGTGCGGGCCGCAGCTGCGCGGATGGCCGTTGCGTCCAGGTGAGCGCCCGCTGCCGGAACCACGTAACCCACCAGGCGCTCGTCCCGGACAACCACGGCGGCTCTGGCCACATCGGACTGTCCACACAGGAGCGTCTCGATCTCGCCGAGTTCCACCCGGAAGCCGCGCACCTTGACCTGCTGGTCGGCCCGGCCGACGAACTCCAGCGTGCCGTCCGGCCGCCAGCGCACCACGTCACCGGTCCGGTACATCCGCTCGCCCGGCGCGCCGAACGGGCTGGCCACGAACCGTTGCGCGGTCAGCTCCGGCCGGTTGAGGTAGCCGCGGGCCAGGCCAGGCCCGCACAAGTACAACTCCCCCGGCACCCCGGCCGGGACCGGCCGCAGTGCCGCGTCCAGCACATAGCACCGGGTGGCGGGCATCGGGCGGCCCATCGGCGGGCTCGCGGTCCCGGCGAGCGGGTCGCTCATCACCGACACGACCGTGGTCTCGGTCAGCCCGTAGACCTGCATCATCGTCCGGCCCGGCGACCAGCGCGCAACCAGATCACCCGTGCAGGCCTCGCCACCGACCACGAACCCTTGCAGGCTGGGCAGTTCGCTGTCCGGCATCGAGGCGAGCATCGAAGCCACCAGGTCCGTGTGGGTCACTCGGTGCTCGTCGATCAGGTCGGCCAGCTCCGCCCCGGCGACCTGCCGGTCCGGGCCCGGCACCACCAACGCGGCCCCGGCGAGCAGGGTCAGCGCGATGTCGGCCATGGACACGTCGAAGCTGATCGACACGGCGAGCAGGAACCGGCTCGTGCCGTCGACACCGAGACGGTCCACGTGGGCCCGGGCCATGGTGACGATCCCGGCGTGCGTGACCACCGTGCCCTTGGGTGTGCCGGTCGAGCCGGAGGTGTAGATCACGTAGGCCGGGGTGGCCTTGTCGATCGCCACGCCGGGGTCGGTGTCCGGGCCGTCAGCGGACTCGACGTCCGATGTGGACAGAACCAGCTCGGGCCGGGCGTCCGCCAGCATGAAGTCGATCCGCTCGGCCGGGTAGGCCGGGTCGATCGGCAGGTACGCGGCTCCGGTCTTCAACACCGCCAGCCAGGCCACGATCAGCTCCACCGAACGCGGCAAGGTCAGCGCCACCAACCGCTCCGGACCGGCGCCGCGGCCGATGAGGCTGTGTGCCAGGCGGTTCGCTCGTGCGTTCAGCTCGGCGTAAGTGATCGAGGTGTCCTCGAAGATCACCGCGGTGGCGTCCGGAGTCCGGCGAACCTGCTCCTCGATCAGGTGCGGCAGCACGGCTCCCGGCGTTGGCGCCTCCGTGTTGTTCCAGGTCACCAGCACGCGCTCCCGCTCGGCGTCGTCGAGCAGGTCGATCGTCGAGATCGGCTGGGTGGGAGCAGTGGTGACGCTGGTCAGCACGGTGGACAGCCACCCGGCGATCCGGCTCGCGGTCGAGCGGTCGAACAGGTCCGTACTGAAGGTCAGGTCGGCCCGGGCGCCGCAGATCGACAGCTCCAGGTCGAACCGCGACGCAACGACACCCGGCTCGATGGCCTCCGCGTCGACCCCAGGCAGGTCGAAGCCCGGCTCGGCGTCGTCCTGCATGGCGAGGATCACCTGGAACAGCGGCGGCCGGGAGAGCGTCCGGACCGGCGCCAGCTCCTCGACCACCCGCTCGAACGGCACGTCGGCGGCGGCGTAGGCGGCCAGGTCGGTCTCCCGCACCCGGGCCAGCAGCTCCGCGAAGGTCGGGTCGCCGGAGGTGTCGGTCCGCAGAACCAAGGTGTTGACGAAGAAGCCGACCGCGTCGTCGAGCGCGGCGTCGGACCGAGCGCCCAGCGGGGTGCCGATGGGAAGGTCGTCGCCCGCGCCCAACCGGTGCAGCAGGGCCGCCAAAGCCGCGTGCCACACCATGAACACGGTCACGCCGTTCTCACGTGCCAGCGCCCCAAGGGATTCCTGCACCTCGCCGGACAGCTCGAACGAGACCACGTCACCGTGTCCGCTGGGCATCGCCGGCCGGGCCCGGTCGTAGGGCAGCGCCACCTCCTCGGGCAGCCCGGCCAGGGTCGTGCGCCAGTAGTCGAGCTGCCGGTTGGCCAGGCTCGCCGGGTCGTCGTCGGCACCCAGCAGTTGCCGTTGCCAAAGCGTGTAGTCGGCGTACTGCACCGGCAGGGCAACGAAGCCGGGAACCGACCCGGTAGCCCTGGCCTGGTAGGCCTGCGCGAGGTCGCGCAGCATCGGCGCCGCCGAGGCTCCGTCGAACGCGATGTGGTGCAGCACAAGCAGCAGCACGTGCTCGTTCTGCCCAAGCCGGACCAGCGTGGGCCGCAGCGGCGCCTGCGTGGTCAACTCGAAGCCCCGGGCCACCTCCGCCTCGATACCGCCATCCACAATGGACAGAGCGGGTCCGGTGGGCAGCACGACCTGCGTCGGACCGGTGCCGTCATGCGGGAAGATCGTGCGAAGCGACTCGTGCCGGGCGGTCAGGTCGTCGATCGCGGCGGACAGGGCCTCGACGTCCAGCGGGCCAGTCAGCCGCCAGGCGAACGAGACGTTGTAGGCGGCGTCTTGGCCGGGCAGCTGGTTGAGGAACCACAACCGTTGCTGTGCCGGGGAAAGCGGCATGTGCTCCGGTCGCGTCACCGCCACCAGCGGTCGCGTCGCCCGGTCCGCTGTGCGCAGGCGCCTGGCAAGTTCGGCGACCGACGGGCTCTCGAACACCGCTCGCACCGGCAGTTCGACGCCGAACGCCGAACGGATCGCGTTCATCAGCCGGGTCGCCAGCAGCGAATGCCCACCGAGGTCGAAGAAGCTGTCATCGACACCGACAGCCGACACGCCCAGCGTGGTGGCGTAGAGACCGGCGAGGATCTCCTCACGGGCCGTGCGTGGCGCCCGGCCGCCGGTCAACGCGCCGAAGTCGGGTGCGGGCAAGGCCTTGCGGTCCAGCTTTCCGTTCGGGGTGAGCGGCAACGCGTCCAGCACCACGATCGCGGCCGGGACCATGTGGTCGGGCAGCACCGTGCCCACCGCGGCGCGGATCCGGGCCGGGTCGGTGTCCGGCGCGGCCACGACATACCCGGCGAGCCGCTCGTCGCGCAGCACCACGGCCGCCGCCGACACCCCAGGCTGTCCACACAGGACGGACTCGATCTCGCCCAGCTCCACCCGGAACCCGCGCACCTTCACCTGCCGGTCGGACCGGCCGATGAACTCCAGGGTGCCGTCCGGGCGGCGGCGCGCCAGGTCGCCGGTGCGGTACATCCGCTCGCCGGGGTCGCCGTACGGGTTGGCCACGAACCGTTCCGCGGTCAGGCCAGGCCGGTTGAGGTAACCACGGGCCAGGCCACGCCCGCACAGGTACAGCTCCCCCGGCACGCCCACCGGCACCGGGCACAGAGCCTCGTCGAGGACCAGTGCGCGGGTGTTGCGGACCGGTCGGCCGATCGGCGGGGTCTCGTTGCCCGACAAGGGATCGCTCATCGCCGCGACGACCGTGCCCTCGGTGGGCCCGTACACCTGCATCATGGTCCGGCCGGGCGACCAGCGAGCGACCAGGTCACCGGAGCAGGCCTCGCCACCGACCACAAACCCGCGCAGGCCAGGCAGTTCACGGTCGGGCATTGACGCCAGCATCGACGCGACCAAGTCGGTGTGGGTCACCTTGTACTCGTCGATCAGGCCGGCCAGCTCCGCCCCGGCCATCTGCCGGCCCGGCTCGGGCACCACCAGCGTCGCGCCGGAGACCAGCGTCATCGCGATGTCGGCCATGGACACGTCGAAGCTGAACGACACGGCCAGCAGGAACCGGCAGCCCGGTCCGAGGCCGAGCCGGTCGATGTGCTGGCCGATCATGCCGGCGATGCCGGAGTGGGTGACCACGACGCCCTTGGGCGTACCGGTGGAGCCGGACGTGTAGATCACGTACGCGGGCCGCGCCAGGTCGATGGCCACGTCCGGGTCGGTCGACGGCTGGGTGGCGATCTTGGGGTCGTCCAGCCGGACGCCCGCCAGCCCGGTCTCGCCGGTGGTCAGCACGAGCCGCGGCCGGGCGTCGGCGAGCATGAACTCGATCCGCTCGGCCGGGTAGCCCGGGTCAACCGGCAGGTACGCGGCGCCGGTCTTGAGCACGGCGAGCCAGGCGACGATCATCTCGGCCGAGCGCGGCACCGAGATCGCGACGAGCGTCTCCGGCCCGGCGCCCAGCCCGATCAGCCGGTGGGCCAGCTGGTTCGCTCGCGTGTTCAGCTCGGCATAGCTGATTTCCGTGTCCCCGAACGAGATCGCTGGTGCCAACGGCGTCCGCTCGGCCTGAGCTGCCACGAGCACCGGCAGCGGGGCGGCCGGAACCTCCGCGGCGGTGTCGTTCCAACCGTGCACCAGCTGGTGAATCTCCTGTGGTGCAAGCAGGCCGAGCTCGCTGATGCGGCGGTCCGGCCCGGCGGCGATCGCGCCCAGCAACCGCTCGAACCAGCCGGCGAACCGCTCCACAGTGGACCGGTCGAACAGGTCCGCGCTGTACTCCAGCACCCCAGAAAGCCCGCCCTCGTTCTCGGCCAGGTAGAACACCAGGTCCACTGTGGCCAGATCGGTGTGCCGCACCTCGGCCTCGGCGGTCAGGCCGCCGAACGCCAGCTCGAGCTCCTGCGCGTCCTGGAAGGCGAACAGGACCTGGAACAGCGGGTGCCGCGAGGCCGAACGGGCCGGTTGCAGCTCCTCGACCAGCCGCTCGAACGGCAGGTCCGGGTGGGCGTACGCGGCCATGTCCCGGTCCCGGACCCGGCCGAGCAGCTCGGCGAACGTGGGGTCTCCGGCGGTGTCGGTCCGCAGGACCAAGGTGTTGACGAAGAAGCCGACCACGTCGTCCAGCGACTCATCGGTGCGCGCGGTCACCGGGCTGCCGATCGGGATGTCCGTGCCTGCGCCCAGCCGGGTGAGGAGCGTCGCGATAGCCGCCTGCAGCAGCATGAACACGGTCACGCCGTTGGCCCTCGCCAGCTCGCGCAACGCGGTGTGCAGCTCAGCGCCGAGGCTCAGGTCGACGTGTCCTCCCGCATGGCTGGAGACCAGCGGCCGGGGCCGGTCGGCGGGCAGCGCGAGTTCGTCCGGCAGCCCGGCCAGTTCCGTCCGCCAGAACCCGAGCTGCTGCGACAGCAGGCTTTCCGGGTCCTCCTCGGCGCCGAGCAGATCCCGCTGCCAGAGGGTGAAGTCCGCGTACTGAAGCGTCGACGGCCACCCGGGAGCCTCCCCGGCGCATCGCGCGGCGTATGCGTCGGCCAGGTCGCGCAGCAGCGGCGCGATCGACCGGCCGTCCGCGGCGATGTGGTGGTGCAGCAACAGCAGCTCGTGCCGGTCAGGCCCGAGGACGAACAGGTGGCAGCGCAACGGCGGTTCGGTCGTCAGGTCGAAGCCAATGGTCGCGACCCGCTGGCGGGCCTCGTCCAGCTGCGTCTCGCCGGTCTCGTGGACGGTCAGTCCGGGCGTCCAGCCGTCCAGGATCTGTTGGCACGGGCCGGTTTCGGTGTCCGGGAAGACGGTACGCAGGATCTCGTGCCGGGTCACCAGGTCGCCCAGCGCCGCGGCGAGGGCGGCGTGGTCCAGCGGTCCGGTCAGCGTCACGGCCAGCGGGATGTTGTAGCTCGCGCCGGACTGTTCGAGCCGGTTGGTCAGCCACATCCGTTGCTGGGCGTGGGAAAGCGGGATCCGCTCCGGCCGGGGGCGCGGCTGCGGGCGGGTGCCCGTGGTGGCCCCGGCCAGCCATTGGGCCAGTCCGGCAACCGTCGGGCTGAGGAACAGCTGCTTGATCTTGATGTCCTTGCCGAACATCGCACGGGCCCGGCTGACCAGCCGCATGGCGAGCAGGGAATGCCCGCCCAGCACGAAGAAGTCGTCGTCGACACCCACTGCCGGGAGGTCGAGGAGCTCGGCGAACAGGTCGCAGAGCAGTTCCTCGGTGGCGTTGCGCGGGGCCCGGCCGGTGCGCTCCTGCTGGTCGGCGGCCGGGGCGGGCAACGCCTTGCGGTCCACCTTCCCGTTGGGCGTCAACGGGAACGCATCCAGCACGAGCAGCGTCGAGGGCACCATGTACTCGGGCAGCGACCGAGCCACCGAGGCTCGCACGGCGCCCTGGTCGAGCTGGCGGCCGGGTTCGGCGGTGAGGTAGCCGACCAAACGCTGGTCCCGCACGGTCACCACGGCCTGCGTCACGTCGGGGTGCGCGGACAGCGCCGCCTCGATCTCGCCCAGCTCGATCCGGTGGCCACGCAGCTTGACCTGGAAGTCCACCCGGCCCAGGTAGTCCAGCACACCGTCGCGGCCCCAGCGAGCCAGGTCGCCGGTGCGGTACATCCGCGTGCCGGGCGCTCCGAACGGGTCGGCGACGAACCGCTCGGCCGTCAGGCTCGGCCGCCCGTGGTACCCACGGGCCAGGCCCTCACCGGCGATGTACAGCTCACCGGCCATACCCGGGGGCACCGGCCGCAGCGACTCGTCGAGCACGTAGACGCTGGTGTTGGCGATGGGCTGACCGATGGCCGGAGCTCCCGGCCGATCGGTCAGCGCGGTCGCGGTCGACCAGATCGTGGTCTCCGTCGGCCCGTAGAGGTTCGTCACCTCGGAACCGAGCTCCCGCATGGTGGCGGCCAGCCCGGGCGGTAGAGCCTCCCCGCCGACCAGCATGCGCAGTCCACGCACCCCCTCGGGGTTCGTGGAGATCACCGCCTGCCAGAGCGACGGGGTGGCCTGCATGACCGTCACGCCCTTGTTGGCGATCAGCCACAGCAAGATCTCCGGATCGGTCACGTCCTCCCGGTCGGCCATGATGATCGCGGCCCCGGACAGCAGCGGGAGGTACATCTCCAGCGCGGCGATGTCGAACGCGATCGTGGTCACCGCGACCAGCCGGTCGGTCTCGTCCAACGCGAACCGCTCGGCCATCGAGGCGAGGAAGTTCAGCAGCGTCGCCTGGGGGATCACCACCCCCTTCGGCCTGCCGGTCGAACCAGAGGTGTAGATCACGTACGCGGGCGACGACAGCGCAACCGGCACGTCCGGGTTGGTGTCCGGATAGCTTGTCACGTCCGGAAGTTCGCGCAGGGTGACCACGGGCGCGGCGTCTTCGAGCATGTGGTCGATGCGCTCGGCCGGGTACTCGGGATCCAGCGGCAAGTAGCCCGCGCCGGTCTTGAGCACGGCGAGCAACGCGACCACCAGGTCCGCCGAGCGCGGCAGGGCAATGGCCACGTACCGTTCCGGCGCCGCGCCCTGCTCGATCAGGTGGTGGGCCAGGTGGTTGGCGCGCGCGTTCAGCTCGCCGTAGCTCAGCTTGACGCGAGGCGCCTCCAGGGCGAACCGGTCCGGATGGGCGGCCACCCTCGCCTCGAACTGGGCGACCAGCGACTGGGCCGGCACCGGTCGGGAAGTGTCGTTCCACTTGCGCAGCACGGTTTCGCGCTCGTGCGCGGACAGGATGTCGAGCGTCGCGAGTGGACTGTCTGGATCGGCGGCCGCGGCGGCGAGCAGGCGGACCAGCCGGTCGGCGATCGACCGTGCGGTGGTCTCGTCGAACAGGTCCGCGCTGTAGTCCAGCCGGCCGGTGACCCCGCCGCCGTCCTGTTCGGTCAGGTCGCACAGCAGGTCGAACTTCGCCACACCAAGGCCGTCCGGCTCCCGGGTGACCTCCAGGCCCGGTAGTTCGAGCGGCACGCGCGGGGTGTTCTGCAGCACCAGCATGGTCTGGAACAGGGGGTGGCGGGCCAGCGAGCGGGCCGGGTTGAGCAGCTCGACGAGCGCCTCGAACGGCAGATCGGCGTGCGCGTAGGCATCCAGGTTGGTCTGGCGCACCCGGCGCAGCAGCTCGGTGAACGACGGATCGCCCGAGGTGTCCGTGCGCAGCACCAGGGTGTTGAGGAAGCAGCCGATCAGATCATCCAGGGCTGCGTCGGTGCGACCGGCGACGGGGGTGCCGATCGGGATGTCGCGGCCGGCGCCCAGCCGGGTCAGCAGGGCGGCGAACCCGGCCTGCAGCACCATGAACAGGCTGACCTGGTTGGTATTGGCCAGGTCCCGCAGCCGTTCGTGCAGTGCCGGGTCGATCCGCACGGGCACGGACCCGCCGGTGTGGCTGGCGACCGCCGGGCGGGACCGGTCGGCGGGCAGGTCCAGTTCCTCGGGCAGACCAGCCAGTGCCGTGCGCCAGAACTCCGCCTGCGCCGCGAGCGCGCTACCGGGGTCGTCCTCGGCGCCGAGCACTTCCCGCTGCCACAGCGTGTATTCGGCGTACTGCACCGGAAGTGGCGCCCAGGCGGGGCTTTCGCCACGCGACCGGGCGGCGAAAGCGGTGGACAGGTCACGGCCAAGCGGCGCGAGGGACCAGCCGTCCCCGGCGATGTGGTGCAGCACCAGGAGAAGGACGTGCTCGCGGTCACTTGTGGACAGCAGTGTCGCGCGCATCGGCGGCTGCTCGGCGAGGTCGAAGTCACGCCGGATCTCGGTGGCGATCTCGTCGGCCAGTTCGTCGGCGTTGACGTTGTGGTGCACCAGCATCGGCGGCAGATCGGCGAGAACCCGTTGTTCCGGCTCGCCATCCCGCTCCACGAAGACAGTGCGCAGTGCCTCGTGGCGGTGCACGACGTCGTCGATGGCGGCCCGCAGCGCGGTCACGTCCAGCTCACCGGACAGCCGCAGCACCAACGGCATGTTGTAGGTGGCACCGGAATCCTCGAGCCGGTTCAGGAACCACAGCCGCCGCTGGGTGTAGGACAACGGGATTCGGTCCGGCCGGGGCCGGGGTGCCAGCAACTCACGGGCTGCTCCCGCACGGGCCATCCGCTCGGCGAGCTTCGCGACCGTCGGCGCGTCGAACAACGTGCGGATGTCCAGCTCGGTCTGGAAAGTGGCGCGGACCTTGGCGATCAGCGCCATCGCCAGCAACGAGTCGCCGCCGAGCTCGAAGAACACCTCGTCGACACCGACCCGGTCCAGCCGCAACACCTCGGCGAACAACCCGGCGAGCCGTTCCTCGGTCTCGTTGCGCGGAGCGCCTTGTTCCACCGTGGACTCGAAGACGGGCTCCGGCAGCGCATTGCGGTCAAGTTCGTCGAGGACCATGAACGCTGGCACCGGACGACCAGGCAACCGGGCTGCGAGGTGCTCGCGCAGGGCCGTCACGTCGGCTTCGCCTGTCACGTAAGCGAGCAGGCGGTTGTCCCGGCCTACCACCGCAGCCTCGTCGACGGCTGGGTGCTCGGCCAGCGTGGCCTCGATCAGCTCCAGTTCGACCCGGCGGCCCCGGATCCACACCTGCGCGTCGGCCGAACCGAGTCGCTGCACGGTGCCGTCCTCGCGCCATCTGGCCAGTTCACCGGTAGGCCGACCGTCGATGGACAACTCGCCTACGACGCCCACACCGACCGGTTTTCCGGTGCGGTCCAACACGGTTTGCCCGCCACGCGCCCAATCGACGACCCGACGCTCCTCGCTCTCACCAAGGATCGGCACGGCGCCGAGCAATTGCTCCGGCTGCCGGGCGATCGTGCCGAGCACGCGCAGCAGACCGTCCATCACGTCACGCGCCCGATCGGCGTCGAACACATCACGGCGGTAGGACAGCCGGAGCCGCAACCCGTTGCCGGGCAACGCGATCAGGCCAAGCGGGTAGTGCAGCGGGAAGTGCGTGTCGATGCCGGTGATCCGCACCGGGCCAGACGCGGCCTCGTCCTCCGGGTAGTTCTCGAACACTGTTAGAGTGTCGAACAGCTCGCCGACGCCGATCGCGCGCTGCAGGCCGGTGAGGCTGACCTGCTGATGGTCGGTCATCCTGGCCAGCTGGCCACCGAGGTCACCCAGCAGCTCGGCGAGTGTCCACTCCGGATTCAACCGGGCCCGGACCGGGACGGTGTTGATCAGCAGCCCGATCATCGTCTCGACGCCGGGCAGGTGCGGCGGCCGGCCGGAAACGGTGGTACCGAAGAGCACGTCGTCGCGTCCGGTCAGTCCGCCGAGCAGCAGCGCCCACGCGGCCTGGACGACCGGGTTCATCGTCAGCTTGTGCTCCCGCGCCCGCTCGGCCAGCCCGGCGAACAGCTCGTCGCTCAGCCGGACAGTAACGTGGTCCCAGCCTGCCGTGTCCTCAGTGGACCCCAGTGGCGCGACCATGGTCGGCTCGGTGGTCCCGGCGAGCAGCTCCCGCCAGGCGGACTCGGCCGGTTCCCGCTGTCCGTCCATCCAGGACAGGAACTCGCGGTACGGGGTGCCCGGTGCGGGCTCGTCACCGGCGTGGTCGGCCAGCAACTCGTTCAGCAGCAACGGGGTCGACCAGCCGTCCAGCAGGATGTGGTGGTTGGTGAAGACCAGGGTGTGCCGTTCTGGCGCGTGCCGGACCAGCAGGAAACGCAGCAGCGGCGGGCGTTCCATGTCGAACCGGACCCGCTCGGCAGCACTCAGCGAGGGCAGCTCGTCCTCAGTGGCGGTAACGGCACGCCACGGAAGTTCGGCCGTCGCCGGGATGAACTGCACCGGGCGGCTGTCCGCACCGACCCAGAACCCGGCGCGCAGGTTCGGGTGCCGGTCGAGCAACCGCTCCGCGGCGGCACGCAACGCGCTTTCGTCCACCGGGCCGGACAGCCCGACTCGCGCCTGGGAGATGTAGACGTCCGCGCCTTCGGGATCGTACAGGGCGTGGAACAGCAGCCCTTCGGCCAGCGGGGCGAGCGGCAGCACTTCGAGCACGTCCGGTCGCAGCGCCGCAAGTTCCCCCGTGGGTGCGGTGTCCAAAGTGTCCGCTGTGGACACCGCTGTTGCGGCTTCCGCGACAGTAGCGAGCCGGCGCACGGTCCGGTGCTCGAAAACCAGCCGCGGCGTGAGTACCAGCCCGGCGTTGCCGGCCCGGCTGGCCAGCCGGATCGCGACGATACTGTCCCCGCCCAGCTCGAAGAAGTCGTCGTCGATGCCGATCCGGGAGATGCCGAGCACCTGGGCGAACAGCCCGCAGAGCGCCTCCTCGCGCGGTGTCCGCGGCGCGGCCGTGGTGCTGTGCACAACCGGCGCAGGCAGCGCCCGCCGGTCAAGCTTTCCGTTGTCGGTCAACGGAAGCTCGTCCAGCGTGACCACCGCGGACGGCACCATGAAGTCGGGCAATGCCTCGGCGACCTGCGCCCGCAGCCCGGCAACGTCCAGAGCGCCGCCCGCAACCACGTACGCCACAAGGCGTTTGTCACCGGGCGCGTCCTCCCGCACCACCACCGCGACCTGGCTGACCGCTGGGTCCCGGCTGAACACGGCCTCGATCTCGCCCAGCTCGATCCGGAAGCCCCGCACCTTCACCTGGTGGTCGGCCCGGCCGAGGAACTCGATCGCCCCATCGGGCAGCCTTCTGGCCAGGTCACCCGTGCGGTACATCCGGGCACCCGCCTGGCCGAAGGGGTCCGCGACGAACCGTTCGGCGGTCAGGCCGGGCCGGTTGAGGTAGCCGCGGGCCAGGCCGGCCCCGGAGATGTAGAGCTCGCCGGTGTCGCCGTCGGGAACCTCGGCGAGCGTCTCGTCGAGCAGGTGGATCCGCATGTCGTCCAGCGGCCGGCCGATCGGCACCACGTCGGGCACATCGTCGATTCCTGGCATGGGATGGCAGGTGGCGAAGGTCGTCGTCTCGGTCGGGCCGTAGCCGTTGACCACAGTGATGCCTGGGCATTCCGCCATCACCCGGCGAACCGCGGCGGGCGGAACGACATCGCCGCCGGACCAGACCTCCCGCACGTCCCGAAGGCATCCTGGGTTCTCCTGTGCCACAAGGGCGAACAACCCGGCGGTGAGCCAGACCGCGGTGATGTCGGCGGAACTGATCGTCTCGGCCAGCGTGGTCAGGTCGAGCTTGCCGGGCGGGGCCACGACGAGCTGCCCACCGGCCAGCAGCGGGACCCAGATCTCATAGGTGGACGCGTCGAACGACGTCGGCGAGTGCACCAGGACCCGTTGGTGCGCACCGGAAGCGAACATCCGGTCGCGGGTCAGGAGAATCACGTCGTCCTCGGTGACCGCCACACCCTTGGGCACACCGGTGGAACCGGAGGTGAACATGACATAGCAGAGCCGATCCGAGCCGCCGGGCTGTGCCGGCAGGTCGTCCTCGGCCAGCGTTTCCAGCCGTGCGGCGGTTTCCTCGTCGTCGAGCAAAAGCAGTGGTACATCAGCGTTTTCAAACCGGTCCGCGTACTCGGCGACGGTCAGCAGCACCACCGGCCGGGCGTCGGCGAGCATCACGGCGAGCCGGTCGGTGGGGTACGCGGGATCCAGCGGCAGATAGGCCGCACCCGCCTTGACCACCGCGAGCAGCGTCGTGATCAGGTCCGCGCCACGCGGCAGGGCCAGTCCGACAAGGCATTCCGGCCCCGCGCCGTGCTCGGCGAGCAACCGGGCCAGCCGGTTCGCCCTCGCGTTGAGGTCCGCGTAGCTGGTCGGTACGCCGTCGCATACCAGTGCCGTCGCGTGTGGACCGCGGGCAACCTGGGCCTGGAACAGCCGCGCCAGCTCACTCATGCTCATCTCCCCGTTCTCAACCCAGTGGACCGGGCCAATCCCGTACCGTGTTGCCTCGTCCCTGGGGAGGTGCACTAGCTTGGCCTGGTTCCCGGCCGCCGACCCGTGCCAATGGAGCGGAAAATGGATCGTTTTGTGGATCCGGCCGAGCTGGTGGACCTGCTCGGTGACTGGACCTCCGGCTCTGGCCCGCTGTACCGCAAGCTGGCCGCGGCGCTGGACAAGGCCGCCGCCGCGGGCGATCTGCGCCCCGGTGAGCGGATGCCTTCGGAGCGTGAGCTGGCCAAGCTGCTGCGGGTCAGCCGTGCCACTGTTGTGGCCGCGTACGACGACCTGCGCGGCCGGGATGTGCTGGACAGCCTGCGCGGCAGCGGAACCCGGGTGACCAACGCCGTACGGCAGCGCTCCGGCGCCGACGGCCGGGTGCCCGGCGGCCGCGCCACGTCGATCTTCCAGCGGCTCGTCGACGGCCCGGGCGAGTTGATCTCCTTGGCGTTCGCCGTGGAGACGGCCGCTCCCGAGCTCGGCGACGCGCTGCGTGACCTGGTCCGCCACGACCTGCCCGGCCTGCTCGCCGACGTCGGCTACCACCCGCGCGGGTTCCCGCCGCTGCGTGAAGCGGTCGCGATCCATTACGAGGACATGGGATTACCCACTGCGGCGGACCAGATACTCGTCACCACCGGTGCCCAGCAGGCTCTTGGCCTGGTGACCCAGATGTACCTGCGCCAAGGATCGGTCGTCGTGGTCGAACAGCCGAGCTGGCCGGGATGTCTCGACGTGTTCCGTGCCGCCGGTGCGACCACGGTCGCGGTTCCCCTTGATGAGGACGGCATTCACCCCGACGGCGTAGCCCGCGCCTTCGCCGAACACTCGCCTTCACTGCTGTACGTCATGCCGACGTACCACAATCCCACCGGGGCGTTGATGACCGCGACCCGTCGCGCCCGGATCGGTGAGCTGGCCGCGAAGTTCGGCGTCCCGGTGCTGGAGGACAACGCCTACGCGGGGTTCTCCGCCGGATCGCCGTCCGGCTCGCCCGGCCCGGTCGCCGCCTACTCCCCCGCCGGCGCCGAGATTCTCACCGTCGGTTCGCTGGCCAAGGCGTTGTGGGGCGGCCTGCGGATCGGCTGGCTGCGTGCGTCCACCGAGGTCACCGAACGCTTGGCCCGGTACAAGGTGCGCGCCGACCTGGCGAGCCCGGTCCTCGACCAGGCGCTGGCCGCGCGCCTGCTCCCCCAGCTCGGCACGATCGCCAAGTCGCGCACCGAGGCCATGCTCGGCCGGCTGGACCACCTGTGCGACCTGCTGACCACTCACCTTCCCGACTGGCGCTGGCGCCGCCCGGCCGGTGGTTCGGCGCTGTGGGTGGAACTTCCGGGCGCAGACGCGCGGGTTTTCGCCCAGCTCGCCCTGCGCCACGGCGTGGAGATCGTGCCCGGCGCCGCCGCCGACCCGACCGGCGGTCACGACTCCTTCATCCGGCTTCCGTTCACCTTTCCCAGTACGACACTTGACGAACTGGTCAGCCGTCTGCGGTCCGCCTGGCTCGACCTGCAGCGGCACGGCCCCGAGTCCTCCCGGCTGGACCTTGTGGTCTGACCTGCGGTCTCATGGGAAACGTTGGGCGCACTACGAATCTGGGGGCTTTGCCCCTACATGGGTGTCCAACTGGCGTGGCACAGTGCGATGCTGTGAGCACTCCCTCTGCCGATTACCTGACGCCCTACTGGTGGGCGGGTGGCCTGGCGCTGCAGGAGCGGCTGCCGGCCACGACCGCCGGGAGTGCGCCGGAACGGCTCGAACGGTGGCGTGGGGCGCCGGGCGACGAGGCCGCGGCGCTGTTCGGTGAACGGCTGGCCGCGGTGGGCATCGACGAGGCGGGCGCGAGCGCGCTGCTGGCCGAGCCGCACGAGTCCCTGGGTGTCCGCAGTGGACGTCCGATGTGGACGGACCTGGTCGAGGAGGCGGTGGCCGGCGCCGAGGACGTGCCGGTGGACACGGCGGCGTTCACCGGGCCGGTCCAGCCTTTCGTAACAGTGGCCCGGGCCAAGCTGACGCGGGCCGTGTCCGGGCTGGCCGAAGGTGCCCGGATCGATCTGGACGCGGTGCTCGTGGCGTTCGCCGAGCAACTGGGCGCCCGCCTGGCCCGGCTGGCCGCGCGGACGTTGGTGCTGGAGCTGAACGTCGCCCGCGTGACCGGGAGCCTGACCGGCCACACCGCCGCCGAGCGGTTCGCGGACTTCACCGGACAGGTGACCACCACGGCCGGGCTGGCGCGGCTGCTCGCGGAGTACCCGGTACTGGGCCGGTTGCTGGGCCAGGACTGCCAGTACGCGGTGGCCGCGGCGACCGAGCTGCTCGAACGGTTCGCGGCCGACCGCCCGGCCATCGCCGCAGCCCTGACCGACGGCGACCCGGGCACGCTCGTGGCCGTCGAAGCCGGTGCGGGCGACCGGCACGGCCGCGGCCGATCGGTGTCCATGCTGCGGTTCGACAGTGGCGACACGGTCGTGTACAAACCGCGACCCGTTGCGCTGCAGGCACATTTCACCGACCTGGTGGCCTGGTTGAACACCAAGGTGCCCGGCCTGGGGCTGCGCACGGCCCGTTGCCTGGTCCGGCCGGGGTACGGCTGGCTGGAGTTCATCCGGCACGGTCCCTGCACCGAGGTGAGCGAGGTGGACCGGTTCTACCGGCGCCAAGGGGCGTTGCTGGCCCTGCTGTACGCGGTGGACGGCACCGACATCCACTTCGAGAACCTGATCGCCGCCGCCGACCAGCCGGTCCTGGTGGACGTGGAGACGTTGTTCCACCCGACCGTGCCACCGGTGCTCACCGCGGGTCCAGACCCGGCGGTCGCGGCGTTGGGCCGGTCGGTGCTGCGCACCGCCCTGCTGCCCCAGCTGTTGTTCGGGGAGCAGGGCGCGCTGGACATTTCCGGGCTCGGTGGCGACAAGGGCACGACGTTCCCGTTCGAGGCGGTGGGCTGGTCGGACACCGGGACCGACGAGATGCGGCTGGTGCGCCGGTCGGTCGAGTTCCACGGCGCGGTCAACCGGCCGACGCTGCACGGCCGCGACGCCGACCCCGCGGACTACGAGGCGGCCCTGCTGACCGGGTTCCGCGCTGGTTACGACGCCATAGTGGCCCATCGCGACGACCTCATCGGCCCGGACGGGTTGCTCTCGGCGTGTTCGGCCGACGAGATCCGGATCGTGCTGCGGCCCACCCGGGTGTACGCGACGCTGCTCGACGAGTCGACCCATCCCACGGTGCTGCGTGACGGCCTCGACCGCGACCGGGTGCTGGACGCGTTGTGGGCCGACCCGATGGACCCGGCGCGCAGGCGGCGGCTGATCCGCCACGAGGTGGCCGACCTGTGGGCGGGCGACGTGCCGATGTTCGTGGGACGCCCGGGTTCCCGGGACGTGTGGACGGCCACCGGCGACCGGCTGGCCGGGCTGCTCGACGAGTCCGGGCTGGCCGCCGTCACCGCCAAGATCACCGCGATGGGCGAGGTCGACCAGCACGAGCAGGAGTGGCTGATCACCGCGGCGCTGGCGACCAGGCTCACCGAGGTCGAGCACCAGGGCCGGGTGCCGGTGCCCAGCCCGGTCGTGCCCGTCGTGCCGGACGCGCAGCGGCTGCTCGCCACCGCGTGCGGGATCGCCGACGAGATCGTGGCCAGGGCGCTGCCGGACCGCGACGGGGTGAACTGGCTGGGCCTCGAACCGATCGACTGGCGTTACTGGGCGGTGCTGCCGATGAGCGCCGGGCTCGCGGATGGCTACACCGGAGTGGCCCTGTTTCTCGCCCAAGTCGGCGCCCTGACCGGAGCCGCGCGCTACACCGATCTCGCCCGCCGGGCACTGCACCGGATGCCGCTGCTGCTGGACACTCTCGACGCGAACGCCGACGCGGCGGCCGCGGTCGGCCCGGGGCTGCTGGGGTTCGGCGGCATCTGTTACGCGCTGGCGCGGATCGCCACGCTGCTCAACGATGACGAGGCACGCGACTGTCTCGCGCGCGCGGTCGACCTGGCCGGCCGCCACCCGGACGACCGGGCCGACGTGGTGTTCGGCGACGCCGGGGGGCTGCTGGCGATGCTGGCCGTGCACGCGGAGACCGGCCTGCCCAGCGCGCGATCGCTGGCCGGGCGGTTCGCCGCGCGACTGCTCGAGTGTCCTCAATGGACAGACATGTCCGCCGGGTTCGCCATGGGGCCGGCCGGAGCGGGGCACGCCCTGCTGCGTTACGCCAAGACCGTTGGAGGACAGCGTTATGCCGAAGCCGGGGTGGCCGCCATCGAGAAGGACACGACGCCGTGGCGCGACCACCGGACACCCGACTACGGCTGGTGCGCCGGTCTTTCCGGGGCCGTCCTGGCCCGAAGCGCCGACCTGGACCGGTTCGACGACGTGGAGCGGTGCGTGCCCACGCTCGCCACCCGCGACCCGTTGCGCGACAACAGCCTCTGCCACGGCGAGCTCGGCGCCATGGAGGCGCTCACCGTGCTCGCGGCCGCGGGCAACGAACAAGCGGCCATGGCGTGGCGGCACGGAGCCGGCCGGGTACTGGCCGTGATCGACCGGCTCGGTCCCCGGTGCGCCACACCGAACGCGGTGCGCTCGCCGGGCATGCTCACCGGCCTGTCCGGGATCGGGTACGGCCTGTTGCGGCTTGGCTTCCCCGAAAGTGTCCCCTCGGTACTCCTGCTCGAACCGGGGTCGTGACAGTTTGTCATTAGTGCCTTAGTGTCTTGCGCCGAGTTCCTGCCGGATACTCCCTAACGATCCGCCCCGGGCGCCGATATAGGCGTCGTTTGGTCTCATACACCCGAATCCCAAGGGACGAAACAGATGGATGAAAGCAGCAAGCAGGCCGACGCCTGGAAGACCGCCGAGCCCGGGTCCGACCACCCGGCAGGCGAGATCAGGGTGACGCCGAAGCGGTTGGCGGGCGCCAGGTTCGCGGCGCTCGGTGGCATGGCGATGGGCGCGCTGGCCGCCGCGACGCCGATCTTCCAGCACGTCGGCACCACGTCCGGCCCCTGAGGCCGGCCGCCGTCTCGCTGCCCAGGAAACCGCTGAGGACTCGCGAAAGAACCACTGCCCATGCAAACCCGTGCCCCTGCCATGGTCGGCCGCGACGGCGAGCTCGACCGGCTGGAAACGGCGCTGGCGGGCGCCCGCAACGGGTGTGGCGGTGCCGCTTTCGTGGTCGGCGAGCCGGGGATCGGCAAGACGCGGATGGCCGTCGAGGTGGCCGGGCGGGCGTTCACGACCGGGATGCTGGTGCTGCGGGGACGCGCCAGCACCATCGGTCCGACGGTGCCGTTCCGGCCACTGAGCGAGGCGCTGCTGTCGCTGTTCCGCATCGAGGAGCCGCCTGCCGAGCAGGACCTGGGCCCCTACCGGCCCGCGCTCGGCCGGTTGATCCCGGAGTGGAGCACCGGCGAGGGCGGCAGCGAGAACACCTCGATCGTCATCCTCGCCGAGGCCGTGCTGCGGCTGATCGCGGTCCTCGGCCGCGACCGCGGCTGCCTGGTGGTGCTGGAGGACCTGCACGACGCGGACCCCGAGACCCTGGCCGTCGTGGAGTACCTGGCGGACAACCTGGACGGTCAGCCCGCCCTGCTGCTCGCGACCGCCCGCAACGAGGCGAGTCCGGTGTACGACCTGGCCCAGCTCGCCGCACAGCGGTATTCGGGCATGCTGCTCGAGCTGGAGCGGCTGGAGCGGGCCGAGGTGCGCGGGCTGGTGGCCGCCTGCCTGGAGACCGCGCCGGGCGGGGTGCCGGCCGAGGTCGTCGACCGGCTGGCCGCCGACAGCGCCGGAAACCCCTTCCTGGTCGAGGAGCTGCTGCACGGGCTGGTCAGCAACGGGCTGCTGGCCCAGGGGCCGGCCGGCTGGCAGGTGATCGGCCAGATCCGCACCGACGTTCCGGGCACGCTGGTGCGCAGCATCAGCCGCCGGACCGACCGGCTCAGCCCGCAGGGCCGGATGCTGCTGTCGGCGGCCGCCGTGCTCGGCCACCGCTTCCCCCTTTCGGTGGTGCAGAAGGTCACCGGAATGGACGATCGCAGCCTGCTCAGCCATTTGCACGCCGGGATGGCGGCGCAGCTGGTGACCGCGGACGAGCCCGCCCCGGACTGGTACGCCTTCCAGCATCCGCTGACCGCCGACGCGTTGCTGACGCTGCTGACCCCGGCCGACCGGGCCGAGCTGGCGCGCAAGGCCGCCGACGCCGTGCAGGACCTGCACCCCGAGCTGTCCGGCGAGTGGTGCCAGCTCGTCGCCTCGCTGCGGATGCAGGCGGGCGACCGGGCCGGCGCCGCCCGGGTGTTCGCCGAGGCGGGCCGGCGGGCCTTGGCCGCCGGTGCGGCCGGTTCGTCGATCGCGTTGCTGGAGCGCGCGGAAAGCCTGCTGTCCGGCGATACCGACCCGCGGTTGCGCGCCGACGTGTTCGAGTCGCTGCTGTACTCGCTGGCCGAGGCCGGCCGGCTGGAGCGCGCCTTCGAGCTGATCACCACGCTGGACGAGCTGGGCGGCGCCGGGCTCGACCCGCCGCGCCGGGCCGGTCTGCACGTCCGGCTGGCCTGGGTGGCGCACGTGGCCGGGCGCCGGGAGGACGCCGACGCGCACGTGTACGCGGCGCGCGAGCTGCTCGGTGCCGACGCCGCCGACGAGCACGCCGCACCACTCGACGCGGTCGCCGCACACCTCGCGCTCAACGCCCCCAGCTCGGATCGCAAGCAGGAGGCGGAGTCGCTGGCCCGCCGGGCGGTCGCCGCGGCGGAACGGGCGCCGCTGCCCGCGGTCGCGTGCCAGGCGTGGCTGGTGATCGGCGCGGTGGCCCGCGGGCGGGACCTGGCCGAGTCGACGGCGTGCTACGAAACCGTGCGGCTGCTGGCCGAGGAGCACCGGCTGCCCATCTGGCGGATCCACGCCCTGGTCTGGCTCGGCGGCAACCGGTGGCTGGCCGACGGCGGCACCGCCGCGCTGCGCCACGCCCGTCAGGAGGCGCGCCGGGTCGGCGCGTTCACCCAGATGCACATCGTCGACGCGACCCTCGTGCTGGATACCGTGCTGCGCGGTGACTATCCGGCCGCGGCGGAGATGCACGACCGGTGCTGGGCGTCGGCGCACCGGCTGCGGATCGACGATGTCGCGCGCCATCTCCTGCTCTCCAGGGCAGCCTTGGCCGCCCATCAGGGCAAGCGGCCGCAGATGGAGCAGGCGCTGCTGGAGTTCCGCCGGATGGCCGGGGACAGATCCCAGGAGCAGCCCATGGTTCTGGGCATGGCGCGGGCGTTCTGCGCGCTGCTGGAGGAGGATCGCGACCGGGCGGCCATCGAGCTGGCCCGCGCACTCGCCAGCGAGGACACCAAACCCACCACCTACAGCCTGGTCGGCCGCCATGGTTTGGACTTGTTGCTGAAGGTTCTGCGTGGCACGGCGGGCTGGCCGCAGTACGAGCAGACGTGTGCCGCCCCGGCCGGCACCATGCGGTGGAACCGGCAGTTCGTGTCGCTCGCCAAAGCCGTGTTGCACGGCCGCTCCGGCCAGGAGGAGGCGGCGCTGGCCGCGGTGGCCGATGCCCAGGACGCCGCTGCGCCCTACGCCATGGCGAGGCACCTCGGGCTTCGGCTCGTCGCCGAGGCGGCGCATGCCGACGGCTGGGGTGAGCCGGAGACGTGGCTGCGGCAGGCCGAGGAGTACTTCCACCACGCCGACGTGCCCGCCGTGGCCAGCGCCTGCCGCGGGCTGCTGCGCCAGGTCGGCGCTTCGGTGCAGCAGCGGCGTTCCGGCGTGGACCGGGTACCGGACCCGTTGCGCCGCTTGACGGTCACGGTCCGCGAGTTCGAGGTGTTCGAGCTGCTGGCCGACCGGCTGGGCAACAAGGCGATCGCCGGGCGGCTGCGCATTTCGCCGCGTACGGTGGAGAAGCACGTGGCGAGCCTGATCGCGAAGACCGCTCAGCCCGACCGCATGTCGTTGAGCGAGTTCGCCTCCACGGTCATGCGACAGTAGACAACCCGGTGGCGTCGCGCCCTGTGCGGCTGCCCACGGACACGATGCTGGGGGGCAGGACCGAGAGGGGAGCGCTCGATGGACGGCTCGGTGCCGGTGAAAGTCGTTGCGTCGGACCAGTTTCTGGCCGCCGGGGTGACCGCGGTGCTGCGGGAGAGCCATGCGGTGGAGCTCGACGTCGCGGACCTCCCAGCGGTGCTGCTGGTCGCGGTCGACTCGGTCGACGACAACGCGGTCGACCTGTTGGCGGGGGCCAAAGACGAGAAATGGCTTGGCGTAGTGCTTCTGGCCGGTTCGGTGAACCCGGCCGGGCTGCGCAGAGCGGTCGACGCGGGCGTGTGCGGGGTGTTGCGGCGGCGCACGGCGACCGTGCCGCATCTGATCTCGACGATCCGGGCGGCATCGACCGGGGTGGCCACGATGCCGCCGGACCTCCTCGGCGAGGTGTTCCAGCTGGGGAACGGATCCCCCGCCGAGGAAGGGCCGGCAACGCTGCTGACCAGCCGGGAACAGGCCGTTCTGCGGCTGCTGGCCGACGGCCAGGACACCGCCGAGATCGCCCGGCAGCTGACCTATTCGGTACGCACGGTGACGGAAATAGTGCACAATGTCGTGCACCGGCTACGGCTGCGCAATCGCGCACATGCCGTCGCATTCGCACTGAAAGAGGGACTTATCTGAACGTGTTTCACACGAGACCTTCGCGCACCGCGTAAGCCGCCGCATGCACCCGGTTCCGTAATCGGAGCCGGCTCATCAGGTCGTAGATCGTATTCTTCACCGTGTGCTGGGAGCAGCCGATCGCCCTGGCAATTTCGGCGTTTCCATGACCGCTGGCGATCAGGACGAGTATTTTTCGTTCCCGTGCGGTCAGCCCGGTGACCGGCTGACGGGTGGAGCTGACGGCGTCCATGTGAAAGTTCCCCTTCTCCCCTCCTGCAGGTTACACAGTATTCGCCGGCCGGCCGCGCATGGTCGGGGTTTGCCCCCAAATTCGCTGCGTGTGAGGATGAGCACGCAACGCGATCGATCCGCGGCGAGAACACTCCGGGAGAAGAACACGCAGAAGACGACGCAACCAGGTTTGTGTCAATGGCCGCCGTTCGTTCTCTTCCTTCCCGCGCGTTGACGCGACAAGCTGTTCTCCCGGAATGAGATCCGGTTCGCTTGTTCAAGGCGACTTCAAAGAAACGTTTCAGAGGCGGTTATGTCTGCCCGATCCCTCGTGGAAAACATCGTGACCAATGCACGGCGCCGGCCTGCCGCGCCCGCATTGGCCTGGCGCGGCGACACGGTCGGTTACGGCGAGCTGCTGCGCATGGCCGGCGACGCCAGGGCGCGGATCGCGTCCCTCGGCCTCGCCGAGGGCGCTCCGGTCGGCGTGCTGGCGCCCAAGTCGCCTGCCGCCATCGCGCTGATCCTGGCCTGCCTGCTGGAGCACCGGCCGTTCCTGCTGCCGTCGGTGGACCTCGCCGAGCGCACCCTCGAGCGGCTGTTCGAGGTGGCCGGCTGCCAGGCGGTGCTGACCGCCGATGACCCCATCGGGCAGGCGTCCGTGCTGACGTCGCCGCGCTCCCGGCCCGAGGCGATCACCTTCATGCTCACCACTTCCGGATCGACCGGACTGCCCAAAGTGGTCCCGTTGACCGAGGGAGCGGTCGACCGGTTCACCGACTGGGCCGGCGAGGCGTTCGGGCTGGGCCCGGACAGCGCGGTGCTCAACTTCAGCCCGCTCAACTTCGACCTGTGCCTGCTCGACGTCTGGGCGACCCTCAAGCATGGTGGCTGCGTGGTCCTGGTCGATCCCGACCGCGCCACCAGCTCCGGCTACCTGCGTTCCCTGCTCGCCGAGCACGGCGTGACGGTTGTGCAGGCCGTACCCATGTTCTACCAGCTGATCGCCGGTGCGACAGACAAGGCGTTCCCGCGGGTCGAGCACGTGGTGATCACCGGGGACAGCATCGCCGAGCGGTGCCTGGCCGCCATCCCAGGGCTGTTTCCCCGGGCGCGGCTGTACAACCTGTATGGCTGCACGGAAACCAACGACAGCCTCATCCACGAACTCGACCCCGCCGCGCTGCCACAAGGATCTGTGCCGCTCGGCGAACCGCTGCCGGGCGTGGACGCGCTCGTGGTCGATGCCGGCGGCGCGGTGCTCACCGGCCCCGGCGACGGGGAACTGTTCGTGCACACGCCATTCCAGACCACCGGCTACGCGCCGCCCACACCCAATGACCGGTTCACCGCGCACCCGGCCGGCGCCGGTGACCACACCTACTTCCGGACCGGCGACCTGGTCCGCCGCGAGCCCGATGGAAGCCTGATGTTGCTGGGACGCAACGACTTCCACGTCAAGGTGCGCGGCGTGCGGACCAACCTGCAGGAGGTCGAGCGGGTCCTGGCCGGACACGACGGGATCGCCGAGGTGGCGGTGGTCGCGGTACCCGACCCCATCGGCGGGCACCGGCTGCACGCCGAGCTGCGCCGCGCCCAGGGAGAAGCCGGGGGCGCGGTGAACAGCTTGCTGCTGAAGGAGTTCTGCGCCGGCAGCCTGCCCCGCACGGCGATCCCGTCGACCATCCGCATCACCGACGAACCACTGCCGCGCACGTCGACCGGCAAACCCGACCGACAGCTGCTCATCCGCGCCAACACCCAGAAAGGCTGACATGGACCACATCGACACCATCAGACGGTTCGTCGTCGAGGAGTTCCTGCCCGACGTATCCCCCGAGTCGCTGGCCGCCGACTACGACCTGCTCGCCGGGGGCGTGATCGACAGCCTCGGCCTGCTCAAGGTGATCGCCTGGCTGGAGAACCGGTTCGGCCTCGCCGTGGACGACATCGAGCTGGAACCGGACGCGTTCCGGTCGATCGCGGCCATCAGCGACTTCATCGTCCGGGTAGCCACCCCCGCGCGCTCGATCTGACATGTCCGAGCTCGTAGCCGCGCTGCTGGACGGGACCGCACCGGCCGGCGCCGAGGAGTTCCGGTCCTTCTGGGACCGGGTGCTGCGGCGCGAGGCCGGTGCGGGCGAGGCCGTCGCCGTGCTCACCGCGCTGTCCGCCCGCATGCCGCATCCCTCCACTGTGGACGCTTTCGTGGCCACGCTGGCGGAGCGGCGGCCCGGTCCGGTGCCGCGCTTTCCCGGTGCGGTCAACGTGGTCGGCACCGGCGGCGGGCCCAAGACGGTGAACATCTCCACCGCGGCCGCGTTCGTCGCCGCCGCGATGGGGGTGCCGGTGGTCAAGACCGGTTCGCGCGGCATGTCCAGCCGGATCGGCTCGGTCGACCTGCTCGACCGGCTCGGCGTCCGGCCGGCCCGCTCGTACGACGAAGTGGGTGACCAGCTTCAGCGGCACGGCGTGAGTTTCGCCGGGCAGTTCGTCTATCCGGTGGAGCTCACCGCGCTGGCCCGTGCGGTGCTGCCGATGAGCCTGCGCACCATCGGGCGGTTCGTCAACGCGATCGGCCCGTTCCTCGCCGCGGTGCCGGTGTCGGCTCAGCTCACCGGTGTGTCCAACCGGACGCACCTGCCCCAGCTGCGCCTGCTGGCCATGCGCCGGACGGAGAGCCGGATCTGGTTGTGCAGCAACGACCTGGGCGCCGACGAGCTGCTCAGCTTCACGGCCAACACGGTCCACGACAGCGCCACCGGCGAGGACTTCACCGTCGAGCCGGACGGTCCGGCCACCGGCCAGGAACTCGACGACCTGAGCCCCGTCGACGACGAGCACGTGGCCGAGAACTTTCTCTCGCTGCTGGACGGAAACGCACCGCGCACAGCGGTGAAGACGGTATGTCTCAATGCCGCCGCGCTCGCGCTGCTCTCCGGTCGGCAGGACGGCTGGACTTCGGCGGTGAGCGCGGCGCACGAGGCCGTGGACAGCGGTGCGGCGGCCGGGCTCGTCGAGCGGCTGCGCAACGATTCCACGGTCGCGGCCGGTGAGCGGCATGGCTGAGCGCGGGTTCTTCGGACGCCGGTCCGGCCGGCCGGGCCTGGCGTTGTTCCTCAACGCCGGTGACCCACCGCTGGAGCATCTCGCCGACGTCGTGCGCGCGCTCGACGAACAGCGCGTGGACTGCCTGGAATTGGCCGTGCCGTTCCCGGACTCGGTCACGGATGGACCGGTCATCCGGGAGTCCGCGGACCGGGCGCTGGCGACCGGCGTGGACCTCGATGCCGTCCTCGGCTTCATCCGCGGTGTCCGCCACGAGCTTCGCCACCTGCGCATCGCGCTGCTCGTCGACTGGAGTCACTCGGTGCGGCCGCAACCGTTGCCCGATTTCCTTGCCAGGGTGGCGGATTCGGCGGCTGATGGACTGCTGGTGCACGGTCTGCCACCTCGGTTGCGGCCGTCGCTTGTGGACGGTGCGGCGGCCCGGGGTCTGCCGCTGGTCACCACCTGCTATGCCACGTCGAGCCCGGAGGTGCGCGCCGAGGCGGCCCGGCACGGCACGGCTTACGTCTATCTCGTCGCGCGTTACGGCCGGACCGGCGTGCGCGCGTCCGGCGGGTTCGACCACCTGGCGCCCGTTCTGGGGGAGCTGAAAACCCAAGCGGCCGCACCGGTCGCGGTCGGTTTCGGGGTCCGGGACCGGGCGGACCTGCTGGCGCTCGGCGAGATCGGCGCGGACGCCGCGGTGATCGGCAGCGCCACGGTCGAGCGGGTGGAGCAGGCCCTGGTCGAGAACCTGGACCCCGCGGAGGAACTCGCGCGGTTCGCGCGCTCGCTGCGACCGGTCACCACCGGGCAGCTGACACAACAGGGAGGAACACGATGATCGTCCGCAACCTCGAGCAGGCCAAGACCGTTGAATGGGGCAACGGGTTGAGCCGCCGGTTCCTGCTGGCCTCGGACGGCATGGGCTACACGATGACCGACACGATCGTGCGCGCAGGCACCAAGTCCCGGCTGGAGTACCGAAACCACCTCGAGGCCTGCTACTGCATCTCCGGCAGCGGCGAGGTCGTCGACGTCAACGGGGACACGCACCCGATCGTGCCCGGCACGCTCTACGCGCTGGACCGCCACGACGCCCACTTCCTCGTCGCCGCACCGGACGAGGACATGCGCCTGGTGTGCGTGTTCTCCCCCGCGCTGCAGGGCGACGAGGTACACGACCTGGACTCCGCGGAGTTCTCGCACTACTGAGACGGGAACCACCGTGATCGAGTGGAACGAAGAGGCACGCGCCCTGCGGGCCGGCCTCGCCGAGTGGTACGACGCGCTGTCCGCCGGACACGTCGAACAGGATGCCGAGAGCGCCTTCCCTTGGGACAAATGGAAACTCATCCAGGAGTGCGGCCTGCTGCGGCTGCCGTTCGACCAGCGGTGGGGCGGCCTCGGCCAGGACCTGCTGACCACGATGTACCTGTTGGAGGGGCTCGGCTACGGCTGCCGGGACGGCGGGCTGAACTTCTGCGCGTCCACCCACATCGTCAGCACCGGGATCCCGGTGCAGCGGTTCGGTTCCGAGCAGCTGCGCAACCGTTACCTGCCGGGGATCTGCTCCGGTGACCGGATCGGTGCCCATGCGATCACCGAGCCGGACGGCGGGTCCGACGCGCTTTCCATGCGCGCCAAGGCGACCCGCGACGGAGATCACTACGTGCTCAACGGCAGCAAGGCGTTCGTCAGCAACGGCGCGGTCGCCGACCTGTTCACCGTGTACGCCCGGACGCATCCGGACGGCGGCCCGCTCGGCATCACCGCGTTCCTCGTTGAGCGCGGCACGCCGGGTCTGACCATCGGCAAACCGATTCCGAAGATGGGGCTGCGCACCTCACCGCTCACCGAGTTGTTCTTCGACGACTGCCGAATCCCCGCCTCCCAGGTCATCGGCCGGTCCGGGGGCGGCTTTCTCGTCCTGGACCACGTGATGAAGTGGGAGATCCTCTGCTCGTTCGTGATCAACCTGGGTGAGATGCAGCACCGGCTGGAACGGTGTGTGGACTACGCCCGCACCCGGACCCAGTTCGGCTCCCCCATCGGCACCTACCAGGGGGTCGCGCACAAGCTGGCGGACATGAAGGTCGGCGTCGAGACGACCCGGAAGTGGTTGTACGACACGGCAACGGGCGTGGCCGAGGGGCGGGTCGTGACCACCGAGCTGGCCATCGCCAAGCTGGTGGCCAGCGAGCAGAACGTGGCCTCCGCCATGGCCGCGGTGCAGATCTTCGGCGGCTACGGCTACCTGGCCGAGTACGGCCTGGAGAAGGACCTGCGCAACGCGGTCGCCGGGACCATCTACTCGGGAACCTCGGAGATCCAGCGCAACCGGATCAGCTCCATGCTGGGAGTGTCATGACAGCCACCACGGCGCTCACGTTGGCGCCAACGGAGTTCCTCGACCACACCGCGCCCGAGGTGACCGCGTTCGTCGAGCGGGTCGCGCCGGACCCGGACGCGGCACCGGACCGGCGCGCGGTCGCGCTCTACTACGCGGTACGCGACGAGATCCGCTATGAGGTCTACGGCGCCGACCTGTCCCGGCGAGGACTGCGGGCCAGCCAGGTGCTGCGCGCCGGATCCGGGATGTGCCTGCACAAGTCCGTGGTCTACGCCGCGGCCCTGCGTGCGTGCGGCATCCCGGCCCGCCTGGTGCTCACCGACGTGCGCAACCACCTGACCTCGCCCCGGCTGCGGGACCTGGTGGGCGGCGACGTGTTCCACTACCACTGCCTCACTTCTGTCCACTTGGGACAGAAGTGGATGCGGGTGACCCCGGTGTTCAACCGCACCCTCTGCCGGCTGTTCAAGATCGCGCCGCTGGAGTTCGACGGGTCCGGCGACAGCGTGTACCACCCGTACGACCTCAACGGCCGGCGGCACATGGAGTTCCTGCACACCCACGGCGAGTTCCCGGACCTGCCGTACGACCTCGTCATCGCGGGGCTGCGCCGGGCGCACCCCCGGCTGTTCGCCGGCACCGACCGCTTCGCGTCCGGCTCGCTCGTCCTCGACCACGCCGACTCCAGGAGAGACGCATGACCGACCAGATCAAGTACCAGCTCGACGAGCAGGACATCCCGCGCACCTGGTACAACCTCGCCGCCGATCTGTCCACTGTGGAACCTTTGCTGCACCCCGGCACCGGCGAGCCGCTGCCCAGGGAGGCGCTGCTCGGGATCATGCCGGCCGAGCTGGCCGAGCAGGAGCTGAGCACCGAGCGGGAGATCGAGATCCCCGAGGCGGTACGGCAGATCTACGCGCAGTGGCGGCCCTCGCCGCTGTTCCGCGCCCGGCGCCTGGAGCGCGCCCTGGACACCCCCGCGCGGATCTACTACAAGTACGAGGGCATCAGCCCGGCCGGCAGCCACAAGCCGAACACCGCCATCCCGCAGGCCTTCTACAACAAGCAGGCCGGGATCACCAAGCTGGCCACGGAGACCGGCGCCGGGCAGTGGGGTTCCTCGCTCGCGCTGGCGGGTGCGCTGTTCGACATCGAGGTCCAGGTCTACATGGTGAAGGTCAGCTACCACCAGAAGCCGTACCGCCGGTTGCTGATGGAGACCTACGGCGCCCGCTGCGTGCCCAGCCCGAGCACCGAGACCGCGGCGGGCCGGGCCATTCTCGCCGACGACCCGGACTGCCCCGGCAGCCTCGGCATCGCCACCTCCGAGGCGCTCGAGGTGGCCATGAACAACCCGGACATCAACTACGCCGGTGGCAGCGTGCTCAACCACGTTCTGCTGCACCAGACCGTGATCGGGCAGGAGGCGATCAAGCAGTTCGCCATGGCCGACGACTACCCGGACGTCGTGGTCGGCTGCACCGGCGGTGGCAGCAACTTCGGCGGCCTGACCTTCCCGTTCCTCGGCCAGCGGATCCGCGAGGGACGCGGGGTGCGGGTGATCGCCGCCGAGCCGGCCGCCTGCCCGACCCTCACCAAGGGCACGTTCGCCTACGACTTCGGCGACACCGCGGGCCTCACCCCGCTGCTGAAGATGCACACGCTCGGCCACAGCTTCGTGCCGCCGTCGTTCCACGCGGGCGGGCTGCGCTACCACGGCATGGCGCCGCTGGTGAGCGCCGCGCTGCGGGAGGACCTCATCGAGGCGACCGCTGTCGAGCAGTCGAACTGCTTCGCCGCGGGCATCCAGTTCGCCCGCGCCGAGGGCATCATCCCGGCCCCGGAGTCGACGCACGCGATCACCGTCGCGATCAACGAAGCGTTGCGCTGCAAGGAGGAGGGCCGCTCGGAGACCATCCTCTTCGGACTGTCCGGGCACGGCCACTTCGACCTGTCGGCCTACGAGCAGCACCTGACCGGCGCCCTGCGGGACGAGCAGTACGACGAGTCGCAGCTGCAGGCTGCCCTCGCCGGCCTGCCCGGTCTGGTCAGTGCCTGACCGCCCTGCCGTGGTGAAGATCTGCGGCGCCACCCGGACCGAGGACCTGGCCCTGCTCGCCGGGGCCGACCTCGTCGGGCTGTGGCACGGGGTCCGTGGCGGGCACGCGGACCTCGACCGGGACCGCCTGGTCGCGCTCGCCGGCGCGACCGGCGGGCCCGCGCCGGTGCTGGTCACGTTCGGCGCGGACCCCGTCGCCATCGGTGAAACCGTTGCGGCGGCGGGGATCCGTTGGGTCCAGCTGCATGGGTACCAGCCGCCCGGGGTGGTGCGCGGCCTGCTCGCGCGTCACCCGGGCCTGAACGTGATCAAGGTGCTGCATGTACATGGGCAGACCTGCCAGGAACTTGCGCTGATCCCGGCCTACGAACGGGTTGGCGTGTCGATGTTCCTGCTGGACTCGGTCACCGACGACGGGCGGATCGGCAGCACGGCCCGGCCGATCGACCCATTTGCCGCACTGGCCGTCGCCGACCGGCTGAACCGCCCGTTTCTGTTGGCCGGTGGGCTTTCGGCGGACAACGCGGCACAGTTCGACGCGGTTCGCCGGCACCCGCGGTTCGCCGGAGTGGACGTGGACTCCGGCGCGCGCGACGAAAACGGCCGGATCGACGGCGAACGAGTCGCCGCCATCTGCCGCGAATGGACACTGGAGGGGGCGCGATGAGGTTCACCGAGGCGGTCCTGGCCGCCCGAACGCCGGTGATCGCGGAGATCAAGCTGACCGACGGCGCGGGCACCGGGCTGACCCGCGGTCGCAGCGTCGCGGAACTGGTCGAGGCATATCACGAAGCGGGGGCATGCTGCCTGTCGGTGGTCACCGGGAAGTGGTTCGGCGGTAGCGCGCGGCTGCTCGCCGAGGTCACTTCGCAGACCACGCTTCCGGTGCTGCACAAGGACTTCATCACGCAGCGAGGGCAGGTCACGGCGGCCGCGGAGGCGGGGGCCGCGGCTGTTTTGCTCACCGCGGCGCTGCTGCCCGCCGCTGTGCTGCGCGATCTGATCGAGCACGCGCTGAGTGCCGGGCTCACCCCGTTCGTCGAGGTGACCGGTGAACGTGAGCTCGCCGCGGTCGAGCCGGCCGATCGGTGCGTGATCGCGGTGAACAACAAGGAGATCCGGGACCGGGAACGCGGTGCCGGGGACATCGGGCGGAGCCTGCGGCTGCTGCCGGAGGTCCTTGCCACCGGCTGTCCGTGCCCGGTCAGCGCCAGCGGCATCGACACCCCCGAGATCGGTTCTCGCCTGCTCGGCGCGGGGTACGCGGGCCTGCTCGTGGGTACCGGGTTGCTCCGCGCGGACAGCCCCAGCGCTTGGCTGGCTCAGCTCACGGTGGCGGCGCGATGAGGCCGGGTCTCTCGGTGCGTGGAGCCGTCGCCGCAGTTCGGCGCCGCACCCCCGACGCCTGTCTGGCGGAGACTGGCGCCTGGTCCACGCACGACATCGCCGCTGACTTCGCCGCGCGGTTCGCTGGCGTGCCAGCGACTTCCGCGCAACGTCCGGAGCCGGTGGTCCGCTATCCCGTCGACGGTTCCCGGATGCCGGTGCTGCTTGGCCTGTACGGCAGCGAGGAACGTGTCCATGGCTGGCTTCCCGGGCTGCCCGATTCATCCACAGTGGACTCTGTGGCCAAGCTGCTGTCCAATGTGGTGTCGCCGGAACGGGTGGCGAATCCGCCGTGTCAGCAGGTGGTCCGCCGGAGAGTGGATCTGCGTACGTTGCCCGCGCTGCAAACCACGGCCCGCGATGCGGGGCCGTACTTGACGTTGGGCATGGTGCATGCGCGCGAGGCCGATCGGACCGCGTTGTCGGTACACCGGATGCTGGTGCTCGACGAGACGCACATCGCGCTGTGGATGGTTCCCGGCCGGGCGTTGCGCGCGATGCACGAGTCCGCCGGGAGACTGCCGGTGTCGGTCAGCATCGGCGCTCCACCGGCCGCGGTACTCGCCTCGGCGCTCAGCACCGCCGTTCTGCCTGCGGGGGTCGGGAAACTCGACGTCGCGGGCGCGTTGGCGGGCGGGCCGGTGGGTATCGCCGCTGGCGTCAGCCAGCCGGTGGATGTGCTGGCGGAGTCGGAGATCGTGCTCGAGGGGTACCTCGACGGCACCGTCGCCGACGAGACGCTGAACGGCTCGCTGGGCGTGTCGCTGCCCGAGTTCCTCGGCTATGACGGCTCGGCGCTGCCGGACCTGCCGGTGCTCACCGTCACCGCTGTGACCACCCGCCGAAACCCCATGTACCAGGCGGTGATCGGGCCGGGCCGCGAGCAGTCGGTGATCCTCGGCCTGGCCGGTGCCCTGTCGGTCGCGCTGACCGGCGACGACGAGGACTGGCGGATGATCGCCGACCTGCACTTCGCGGCGGCCGGTGGCGGCATGCTGCTGCTCAATGTGGCCGTTCGCAAGGATTCCGCGCGTGCGGACGGCCGGCTGCGGCACATCGCCCGGCGGATCTTCGAGCGGCACACGTTCGTGAAGCTGATCGTCTTCACCGACCCGGACGTGGACATCCGGTCCGCCGAGGATGTGTGGTGGGCGGTCACCACCCGGGCCAACCTCGGCGTCGACTGCGGGACCCTGCCCAGCCCCCGCCGGCTCACGATGGACCCCTCGCAGGGACCCGGCTGGCGCGGCGACGGCGGGACCGGCCGGACCTTCGTCGACGCGACCGTGCCGTACCGGTTGCGCGACAGGACGATGCGGAGCTTCCGATGAGGATCGTGGTGGGCATCACCGGGGCCACCGGCTCGGTGATCGGGGTGCGGATCCTGCGGGCGCTGCGGGAGCTGGAGGTGGAGACCCACCTGGTGATCAGCAAGTGGGGCAGGGCCACCCTCGAGCTGGAGACCGACCTGCGCGCCGCCGACGTGCACCGGCTCGCCGACCACGTGTACGGCCACGGCGACGCGGCCGCGGCGATCTCCAGCGGCTCGTTCCGCACCGACGGCATGATCATCGCCCCGTGCAGCATGAAGACGCTCGCCGCCATCCGCAGCGGCTACGGCGAGGGCCTGATCCCCCGCGCCGCCGACGTCACCCTCAAGGAGCGCCGCAAGCTCGTCCTCGTCCCCCGCGAGCTGCCCCTCTCGGAGATCCACCTGGACAACATGCTCGCCCTCACCCGCATGGGCGCCGTCATCGCCCCGCCCACCCCCGCCTTCTACACCCGCCCCAGCACCATCGACGAGCTCATCACCCACATCGCCGCCCGCGTCCTCGACCAGTTCGGCCTCGACCTCCCCGACGTCCCCCGCTGGACCGGCCCCCAGACCGCCCGCCGAACCCCCACCCAGGACACCGAGCAGACTTCCGTCCTGTCGCCGGTCCCCCGCCTGCTCAACACCGGTTCGTGAGTAGTGGCGAGTGCCCATCCGGCGTCAATAGGGTGGCGGGGTACTGCGTTCACTTTTGAACACTGGAGGGCAGAACTGGTGAAACGCCTTGTTTTGGCGTTGTCGCTGATAGTCGCCGCGTCGCCGGTGTCCGCGGCGGCGGAGACCGGTCCCGCGGCCACCGGGAGGGTGCTCACGAGTGGGCTCGCCGACCCGTACGAGATCACCTGGGGACCGGACGGGTTCATCTGGGCCACCGAGAAAACCGGTCTGCGGGTGGTGCGGATCGACCCGAGGACGGGGGCGAAGAAGACGGCGGTGACGATCCCGGATGCCGTGCACACCGACTGGCGGCAGAACGGTGTGCTGGGGATGGCGCTGCATCCGGGGTTGCTGCACGGCCGCGACCATGTCTTCGTCGCGTACACCTACGACTCGGATCCGGGCACCGCGGAAGCCTTGCGTACGAAGATCGTGCGCTACACCTACGACAGCCACACCGAACAGCTCGGGCAGCAGGTCGATGTGATCACGGGTCTGCCGGGTGGTGTCGACCATCAGTCGGCGCGGCTGGTGTTCGGGCCGGACGCCAAGCTCTACTACACGATCGGGGATCAGGGCGCCGGGCAGTTCGAGGAGATGTGCGAACCGAACCTCGCGCAGCGGCTGCCGACGGCCGCGGAGGTGCGGGACAAGGACTGGACGGCGTACCGCGGCAAAGTCCTTCGGCTGAACCAGGACGGCTCGATCCCCGCGGACAATCCTGTCATCGATGGTGTGCGCAGCCATGTCCTGACTTACGGCCACCGCAACGCGCAAGGACTTGTCTTCGGTACCAACGGGATCCTCTACTCGAGCGAGCAGGGACCGAAGACCGACGACGAGATCGACATCATCAGCCGCGGCAAGAACTACGGCTGGCCGAACGTCGCCGGATACCGGGACGACAACGCCTACGTCTACGCAAACTGGGCTGCCGCGCCGGATTGCCAGGACCTCGAGTTCTCCGACTTCGAGATCCCGCCATCCGTCCCGGTCACGAGGGAATCCGCCTGGAGCAACCGGGACTTCGTCCCTCCGATCAGGACGTTCCACACCGTGCCCAGCGACCACAACTTCAAGGACCCGAAGTGCGCTGAGGACGAACAGTGGTACCTGTGCTGGCCGACCGTGGCACCGGCCGGCCTCGACTACGTCCCCCGCGGCGGCTATCGCAACTCGCTGCTCATGCCCGCCCTGAAGGACGGCACGGTCTACCGGCTGGTGCTCAGCCCGGACGGCAAGTGCGTGACCTCCGTCGAACCGTTGTGGCGCAGCACGAACCGGTACCGGGACACCGCGATCAGCCCGGACGGCAAGACGTTCTACGTCGCCACCGACAGTTCGGGCAGCACCAAGGACGAAACCGGGACGCCCACCAACGAGCTGGCCAACCCCGGTTCCATCCTCGAGTTCAAGCTAGGCTCGTAGCCCCCAGCTGCTCCGGTGCGCCTGGCCGGGGTCCAGCACGATCAGGCCGTCGCCGCTGTTGAAGGCGTTGGGCGCGGCGGTCATGGGTTCGACGCTGATGCCGGCGCGCGGGGGACGGCCCGGCGCGCCGTCATCGGTGTAGACCTGCATGAACTTGTGCCTGTCGTCGGCCCAGATCTCGATCTGGTGCCCGCCATCGGTTTCCACGATCGCGGTGGCGACACCGTCCACCCGGCGCAGATCGGTGTAGCACACGTCCAGTTTGGTCGTGCCGATCTGTTTGTGCGCCTGGAAGTCGTACTGGGTGCCCGCGACCGGGACCCGCCCGATCGGGATCAGCACGTCGTTGGTGGTCAAGTAGGTTTCCGCGGGCATGGTGAGTCTGGCCGCGTCGACGTTCGGCTGCACCCGGAAGTACGGGTGATAGCCGGATCCCAGCGGCGCCTGCTGCCGGCCGGCGTTTTTGGCCGTCAGAGTTACTTGCAGGCCTTGGGTTCTGACCACGTACTCGAGCTGGAACGCGATTGTGAACGGGTATCCGTACTGCGGGTAGAGCGTGTAGCCCAGGACCAGCCGGTCGCGGTCGTGCCTGACCACAGTCCACGCGACCCATGCGACCAGGCCGTGAATGGCGTGGCCGCTCCAGTTCTCGCTGGCCGGTGTCTGGTACTCGACGCCGCCGAAAGTGTATGTGGCGGCGTCGATCCGGTTCGCCCACGGCAGCAAGGTCTTGCCGATGAAGCTGTCGCCGAGTTCGGTGGCGTCGTGCGTGAGCAGGATCTCGCGGTCGTCCACCCGCCATGACCGCAGCGTCGGCCCCACCTCTGCGACGACAACCTTGTGCCGCCCAGCGGAAATCGTGAGCTGACGCCCGCTGGGCAGGACTGTGGTGGAAGACTGTTGCGCCTGAGCGCTTGACGGAAGAGCCATGGCGGCCGCCGACCCGGCTGCCCCAACCAGTGCGCCACGACGTGAAAGTGTCATGACACCATCATTCCAGCGCAGAACGCTTGGCTGGCTTGGATTTTTCACAGCGAAGGGAACCTAGGTGATCACGGATCCAACGCTCCTGCGGATCGGTCAGGCCGTGCAGCTCGGCCACAGCGGTGAACGCGAGGCCGCGCGCCGCCAGTTCGAGGAGATCTGGGCGGAGATCGGCGGCGAGCAAGGAGACCCGCTGCAGCGGTGCACGCTCGCGCACTCGATGGCCGACGTCCAGGACGACGTGCACCAGGAGCTGCTGTGGGACCAGCGCGCGCTGGCCGCTGTCGAGCTCATCACCGATGCGCGCATCGCCGAGGCGGGTGTGCCGGTCTCGGTCGCCGGGCTGTATCCCTCGCTGCACCTGAACTTGAGCGAGTGCTACCGCAAGCTGGGCGACCTCGACCGTGCGCGTGAACACCTCCAGCATGCGCGGGACACGATCGGCGCGCTCGGCGACGACGAGTACGGGCGGCTGATCAGGGACGGCCTGGAAAAGGTCGCCGAACAGCTGCCCTGAGCTGTCGTCAGTCTTCCGCGGTGCCGGTGGGGAACTCCGGGGGTGCCTGCAGGTCGCGGGCGCGGAACAGCACGGCGTGCTCGACCCCCATCTCCTTGCCGCTCATCGCCGCGAACATCGGGATGAAGTCCGCGGGCGCGGGGTGGTTCGGCAGCGCGGCCAGGTACTCGGCGTGTGCCTCCAGCGAAGCCACGCCACGGCGCAGCGGTTCACCCGTGACGTCGACGCCATGGGTCGCGCCTCCACCGGCCAGCCCGGGCACGATGTACCAGCGCGGGGAGTGCGGCTCGAGGCCTTCGTCGTCGACCTGCTCCGGGAACACCCACCGGTTGCCCGCGTCGCGGATCGCGTCCAGCGTCGAGAGCCCCACCGCCCGGTGGTCGGCCTGGTCGAACCCGAACGGCGTGTCCACCTCATACCCGCTGCCCAGGACGACATCCGGCTTGAACCGCCGGATCTCCCGGCAGATATCCCGCCGAAGGTCGAGGCCGTACACCAGCACGCCGTCGGGATGTTCCAGGATGGTCAGGTGCTTGACGCCCACAGCGGCGCACGCGGCCTGTTGCTCGGCGCTGCGCAACCGGGCCGTCTCCTCCGGCGGGTTCGGCATCCCGGCCTCACCCCGGGTGAGCAGCAGATACCCGACCTCAATCCCCCGCGCCGTCCAGCGGGCGACGGCCGCTGACGTGCCGTACTCCATGTCGTCGGGGTGCGCCACGACGCAGAGCACACGCTGGAAGGACTCCTCGGGCAGTGCAGGCAGTGTCATGGTCGTCATCCTGCACCGTCGAGGGCCCTCCCGCCCCCTTGACCTGCCGACGAACCCCCACGGACAACAGCGGAACTGTGACTTCATCGGCGCCACGAAGGCAGGCGGTCAGGCGTATGGGTCGAAGAAGTTCTGGTGAGTGCGGGAGTCGGTGAGTTCGTCGCGGCATACCCAGATGGCGATGTAGCGGACGAGGCTGGTGTCGGTGTGGGTCTAGCTGGCGTCCTGTGCCACCTTCTCGAGGCGGTCTCGGTAGTCCTCCCACCACTTCTGGTCTTCTGGCGGCATGTTGTCGTTGCCCTGCAGCATTCCCACGGTTCCGTCGATCATTTCCCGGACGATGTCGGCGTGTCCGGCGTGGCGTTGGGTCTCGGCGACCATGTGGACGAGGATGGCGTGGAGGGTGACCTCGCTGCGGTCCTCCGGCCAGTGCGGGACGTGGCCGATCGCATCGAGCGGGAGGGTGTTGATCGTGGCGTCGGAGTGCGCCCATGTCCGGTGGTACAGCGCGATGATGTCCTCGCGGGACTCGTCGGGGGTCGCCCACATGTCGGCGTTGTGCTCCGCGTCGTCGTCCAGCCAGGGCAGCGGCTCGCCGGACGGCCGCCCGAAGGTGTCGCCGAAGTACCCCTGCTCGCAGCCGGCCACGTGTTTGACCAGGCCCAGCAGGTTGGTGCCGGTCGGGGTCAGCGGGCGGCGGATGTCGTACTCCGACAGCCCGTCGAGCTTCCACAGCAGGGCGTCGCGGGCGCGCTGCAGGTAACGGTGAAGATCCGCTTTCGGGTCCGATCCAGTCATGCCGGACAGCCTCTCATCCGGCACCGACAATCACGCGAAGGCGGTGCTCAGCCACGACCGGTACGCGGCCTCGATCTCCGCCGGGTCCTCGTCACCGGAGAAGCCGTGGTACTCCAGGACGAGCGTGTCGCGGTACCCCTTCATCAGCATCAGGATGCCGTCCGCTGTGTGGACGCCGACGCAGTGCGGCGCGCTCAGGAAATCGACGGTTCCGCCCGTGGCCGCGAGTCCGGGGACGTTCAGCCGGGTCGGCGCGCCATCGGTGATCTCACCGACCGACAGGGCGTCGGCGAACTTGGACCAGACCTTGGTGTCGTCCGCGACCTGCGGGCCGAACAGGAACAGGTTGAACCTCGACGTGCGGCCCGGGAAGTGCGCCAGGTAGGTGGCCAGCTTACGCAGGTGCATCGCGTCGCCGACCTTCATCCCGTCGTACTGGTCCTCCCAGTCGTCGACGAGCGTGCCGTTGTGCACGCAGCGCAGCACCGAGCTGCCGCCGTCGCGCCCCTCGATCAGGAACTCGAACGCCGCGAACGTGCCGTCCGGGTCGTCGCCGCGGAACGCCAGGCGCCGGCCCGGTTCCCACGCGGTGATCGTCGACTCCTGGGTGTATCCGGGCATCTCCAGCCGGTTCGTGCCGCCCTGCCCCGGTTCGATCCGGCTGCGCCCCATGAACCACGAGTCGAGCCCCGGGCCGGTGGCGATGGCGTCCCACACCTGCTCGGGGGTGGCGGCCAGGGCGAGCTCGTCGCGGATCTCGAACTCGTGCATGGTCATCTCAGGCGTCTTCCGGCCCGGTCTTGACGCTCGGGTGCATCGCCAGCACGACCCGGTGGTCGCGGCCGCCGGGCGCCTGCTCGTCGTGATACCGGCTGACCAGCGCCGCGATCGTGCTGGTCAGCTCCTCCGCGAAGGCCGCCCGGTCGGCCGCACTGGCGAACCGCACCTGCGCGTCCAGCCCGAACGTCGCCAGCTGCTTGCGGGCCTTGGCAGCGCCCTCGATCAGCGCGCCGACATCCCGCACCAGCTTGGCGCCCAACGCGAGCAGCCACCGGGCCGACAACCGGTCCGGCGAACGCGCCGGATCGGGCTGGACAGCGGCCAGCACGGCAGGCGAGATCACATAGGACAACGCGGTCGCCCGCAGCACCCGCTCGGTGACGTTGCCCTTCCTGCGCTCCTCGACCAGCTCGACCAGGCCGTGCCGCTCCAGCTCGCGCAGGTGGTAGTTGACCTTCTGCCGGGCCAGCCCGACCCGCCCGGCCAGCATCGTCGCCGACCCCGGCTCGGCCAGCTCGGCCAGCAACCTGGCCCGCACCGGATCCAGACACACCACGGCCGCCGCCGGGTCCTCGATCACAGCCACGTCCAACATGCGCCCACCCTCACACCGACAACCATCGATGTCAAGACAAACAGGTTTGTCGGGTGGCTGGGATCAGCCCGTGGGGGTGGGATCCAGGGACTCGGGGGTCCTGGCGTGCCGGGCCTCGCGGCGGGCGCGGCGGCGCTCCTTGCCGGACTCGACCATCGTGTACAGGGTCGGGACCAGGATGAGGGTCAGCACCGTCGAGCTGATCAGGCCGCCGATCACCGTGATGGCCAGCGGCTTGCCGATGAACCCGCCCTCCCCCGTGATGCCCAGGGCCATCGGGATCAGCGCGAAGATCGTCGCGGCGGCGGTCATCAGGATCGGCCGCAGGCGCCGCCGCCCGCCCTCGGCCACCGCGTCGGCGACGCTCATGCCCTCGGCCCGGTACTGGTTGATCAGGTCGATCAGCACGATCGCGTTGGTCACCACGATGCCCACCAGCATCAGCATGCCGATCAGCGCGGGCAGCCCGAGCGCGGTGCCGGTGACCAGCAGCATGGTGATCGCGCCGGTCGCCGCGAACGGGATGGACACCAGCAGGATCAGCGGCTGGATGAGACTGCGGAAGGTGGCCACCATGATCAGGAACACGATCGCGACCGCGGCCAGCAGCGCGAGGAAAAGGTTCCCGAACGCCTCCTGCTGGTCCTGGCTGACGCCGCCGAGGCGGTAGGACGCCCCACCGGTGAACTTCAGCGCGTCCAGCTTCGCCTTGATGTCCGCGGTGGTCCTGGTCAGGTTCGAGCCGGTGTTCTTGGCCGTGACGGTGGTGCTGATCTCGCCGCCGGTCCGGTGCACCGAGGCCGGACCGTCCACTGTGGTCACCTTGGCGACCTGGTCGAGCCGGACGACCCCGGTGGCGGACGGGATGGGCAGCGCCCTGACATCGTCCACTGTGGCCGGTGTGGTTCCGGCGCGCAGCACGATGTCGGTGCGCTGCCCGTTCACCGGCAGCTGCGTGACGGTCCGTCCGGCGATGGCCTGGCTGGTGATCTGGCCGATCGCGGTGGCCGACAGTCCTCGTGCCGCCGCGGCGGCCGCGTCCACCTCGACCTGGATGCGTGGCGCGCCGGTGGACAGGTCGCTGGTCACCTCGGTCAGCCCCGAGACCCCGGTGAGCGCCTGCCGCACCTGGTCGGCCGCGGGTTTGAGGGCCGCCTCGTCCGGCGCGGTCACGGTGACCGAGATCTGGTCGGAGTTGAAGCCGGACGCGGCCGCGCCGATCTTGATCTCACCCAGCTCCGGGCGCCCGGTCAGCTTGTCGCGCAACCGATCCGACAACCCGTTGAGGTCGGTGCCCTTCGCGACCGTGATCGAGATGTTGGTCGTCGAACCAGCGACGAAGCCGAACACCCCGGCGCCGCCGACGCTGACCTGGTAGGTCCGCACGGCCGGTTCGGCCGCCAGCGCCTGCTCGACCGCGACCGCCGCCTTCTGCCGGGCGTCCACGCTCGACCCGGCGGGCAGCTTCTGGGACATCTGCAACGAGGTGCCGCCCGCGTTGTCGATGAAGTTCGTGTTCAACCGGGCCGCCAGGCCGAACGTGCCACCGAGGATGACCAGCGCCAGCAGGACCACGACCAGCCGCCGCCGGGTGGCGAAGTGGATCACCGGCAGGTAGGCGCGCTGCAGGATGTTGCGGCGTTCCTTGGCGACGGCCGCCTCCCGCGCCCGCTCGGCCTCCAGAGCGTCCGCCGGGGTCGCGGGCGCCTTGAGGAACCAGTACGCCAGCACCGGCACGACGGTCAGCGAGACGAGCAGCGACGCCAGCAGCGCCACCGTGATGGTCACCGCGAACGGCGAGAACAGCTCACCGACGAGCCCGCCCACGAACGCGATCGGCAGGAACACCGCGACCGTGGTCAGGGTGGACGAGGTCACCGCACCGGCCACCTCGCGGACGCCGTCGAGCACCGCGCGATGCTTGCCCTCGCCGTACCCGAGATGGCGTTTGATGTTCTCCAGCACCACGATCGAGTCGTCCACCACCCGGCCGATCGCGATGGTCAGCGCGCCGAGGGTGAGCAGGTTGAGCGACAGGTCGCCGGTCCACAACGCGATCAGCGCGACCACGACCGACATCGGGATCGACACCGCGGTCACCAGCGTGGAGCGCAACGACATCAGGAACAGCAGGATCACGATCACCGCGAACAGCAGGCCGAGCAGGCCCTCGGTGGTCAGGCCGCTGATCGCGTCCGCGACCGGCGTGCCCTGGTCGAACACCACGTTCATGTCCGCGCCGGTCTTGGCCGACAGGCCGGGCAGCCGGTCGCGGACCGCCTTCGAGATGGCGACGGCGTTTCCGTTGTCCACCATGGTGATGCTCACGCCGAGGCTGGGCTTGCCGTTGGTGCGCGTGATCGACGTCGGCGGCGCGAACCCGGTGCTGACATCCGCGACCTCGCCGAGGGCCACCGGTTTCGCCGGAACACCGGGGCGGGGCGTTGGTGTGAGATAGAGGTTGCGGAGAGTGTCCACAGTGGTCTGTCCGCCACCGACCTGGACGTTCAGCGTCCTGTCCCCCGACGCCAGCGATCCGGCGGGAACGGCCATTCCCGCGGTCTGCAACGTCGTCGCGATCGACGCGGGATCGACGCCCGCGGCGGCGAGCTTGGCGTAGTCGAGCGTGATCGTCACCCGCGGCTGCTGCACGCCGGTGATGGTCACCGTGCGGACGCCGTCGATCTTGCGCAGCTCGGGCGCGACCTGGTCGTTCAGCGCCGGGGCGAGCTTCTGCGGGTCACCGGACGCGCCCGCGGCGAGCAGCATGACCGGCAGGTCGTCGGTGGACCCGGCCGAGATCTGCGGGCTGGAGTTCTGCGGCAGCCGGGGCTGGACCTGGTTGACCACCTGCTGGATGCGCGACACGGAGTCGTCGATGTCGGTGCCGAACTGGAACTGCGCGGTGATCCGGGACACGCCGTCCTCGGACCTGGAGCTCAGGTCCTTGAGCCCTTTCAGGCCCTGCAGCGCGCCTTCGAGCGGCTCGGTGACCTGCTGGTCGACCGCCGACGGCGCCGCGCCCGGGTACGCGGTGATGACCTGCGCCTGCGGGAACTGCAGGGACGGGAACAGCTGCTGCTTGATCTTCGGCAGTGCGAACACACCGAACCCGAGCACCACGATCGCGAGAAGCCCGATCAGGCTTCTGTTGCGCAGGCTCAGCCTGGCGAGCATGGACATGGACCAACGACTCCTCGAGCAACGGACACCAGGACTGACGCCAGCGCCAGCAGTATGGCGGAAGCCTTCCACGTCGTTTCGGCGAACGTATCGAACCGAGGGTGGATTCCGGGTGGATCCAAAGGATGAGCGGCCCCGGTGGCACTACCCGGGCTGGCAGCTGATGGCGCGGTCGGGCGCGGAGGTGTTGTCGAGGCGCCGGACGAACGAGTCACCGCCCGTGGCGGCCCGCTTACCGCAGGCCTTTTCCTTGGTCTGGAAGGGACCGTAGAACACCGAGTAGATGTCGGCGCCGTTCAGCCGGGTCCGCAGCGAGGCGCAGCCGGTGGATGGCGCGTGCAGGTACTTCGAACCGGGGTTGTCCTTGAGGAACTGCTGGACCGCCGTGGCGTAGTGCGCCGGGGTGACCGCCGAGCCGACGATCACGATGTAGCCGCCGTTGCACGCGGGCGTGCTCAGCGGGGTTTCGAGGCCAAGGTCGGCGACCGGAGCCGCGGTGACATTCGCCGTGGTGCCCGAGCCGGCGGAAGTCCTCGGTGTGGGACCGCCGAGCCTGGGCAGAACGAGCGCGCCCACCGCCACCAGCCCGGCGACGCCCACGACCCCGGCCGCGATGAACCACCGCCTGCGGCCACCTGTGCGCGCCGGCGCAGCCGCTGCAGTGTGTGGCGACGCAAGCGCGCCAGTGTGTGGCGACGGATGGGTGCCGGTGTGTGGCGGCGCTATGGCTGCGATGGGTTGCGGCGCAACGGGTTCGACGTGGACGGGAGCCATTCGCTTGGTGGGCGGGACGTTCAGCGCGCGCCGCGCCGCCGTGGCCAGCTCACCCGCGCTGGCGAACCGCTCGTCCGGGTTCTTGGCCATGCCCTTGGCGATGACGTCGTCGAACGCGTCGCCCAGCTCGGGCCGGACCGCACTGGGTTTCGGCGGCTCGTGGTTGAGGTGGGCGTACATCAGGCCGAGCGCGTTCTGCGCGGTGAACGGCTTGGACCCGGTGAGGCACTGGAAGAACACACACGCCAGGGAGTAGACGTCCACCCGGTGGTCCACCGGCGCGGAGCCGAACCGCTCCGGCGCCATGTACGCGAGCGTGCCCACGGTGTCCCCGGTCCCGGTGATGTCGCCGGACGCGCCGGTGTGCCGGGCGATGCCGAAGTCGATGAGGTAGGCGAACCCGCCGGTGCCCACCACGACGTTCGACGGTTTGACATCGCGGTGCACCAGGCCTTCGGCGTGTGCCGCGTCGAGCGCGCCGGCGATCTGGCCGATCAGGTCGGCCGCGTCCGACGGCCGCATCGGGCCCTGCGCGGCGAGCGTCTTGCTGAGGTCCTTGCCCTCGACCAGCCGCATGTCGAGGTACAGCCGGCCGTCGATCTCGCCGTAGGCGTGGATCGGGATGACGTGCGGCTCCCGTAACCGGGCCGCCGCCTGGGACTCCCGCTTGAACCGCTCGCGGAACTCCTCGTCGGTCGCGGCGCGGTCGGCGAGCAGCTTGACCGCGACCACCCGGTCGTGCCGGGTGTCATACGCGCGATGGACCTCGCCCATCCCGCCGCTCGCGATCAGCCCCTCCATCCGGTACGGACCGAACTGCCACACCACGTGCCCCCGTTCCCTCCCTCGACCGAATGGCCCAGTCGGCCGTCCGGCCCGGGGCCATAGTAGGTGGCCCCGGATGCGGAGTGGCCGATGGTGCCCGCGGGAAGCGGTGTCACGCGGCGGACTGGTCGCCGGGTCTTACGCAGGTGTGGACCGTCAACCAGAACAGGACCAGACCATGACCAGTCCCTTCAGTTCCTTCGTTCTGCGCACCAGGACCCGCCGGCCCAGCGCCATGGCGATCCTCGTGCTGGCCGCCGCCTTCGTCGCGTTGAGCGTCAGCCCGGCGCAGGGCGCCGTCGCCGCCAAGGAGAACCGGCCGGGGAAGCCGAAGCCCACCATCGTGCTGGTGCACGGCGCCTGGGCGGACGGCTCGAGCTGGACCGCCGTCATCGAGCGGCTCCAGCACGAGGGCTACACGGTCGCGGCCATTCCCAACAACCTGCGGTCGCTGTCCGGCGATGCCGCGAACGTGCGGGCCTTCCTGCAGACGGTGACGGGGCCGATCGTGCTCGTCGGTCACTCGTACGGCGGGGCCGTGATCACCAACGCGGCCACCGGGCTGCCGAACGTCAAGGCCCTCGTGTACGTCAACGCCTTCGCGCCCGACGAGGGCGAGAGCCCGCTGGCGCTCGCGGGACCGGACTCCGCGCTCTCGGCGGATCCGGCGACGGTGTTCACCTTCGTGCCCGCCACCCTGCCGCCCACGCCGACCACCGACCTGTACCTCAAGAGGACGACGGTCTTCACGTCGTTCGCCGACGGGTTGACCGCCGCTGACAAGGCACTCGTGGCGGCCACCCAGCGCCCGGCCGCTTTCGGCGGGCTCGCCGAGACCTCCGGGGTGCCGGCCTGGCGGACCATCCCGTCCTGGAGCCTCGTCGGCACCAAGGACAAGATCATCCCGTACGCCGTGCAGCTGGGCATGGCCAAGAAGGCCCACGCCACGATCACCGAGTACAACGCCGGCCACCTCGGTCTGATGTCGGACCCCAGGACCGTCTCGCGGTTCATCGACCAGGCCGCGAAGGCGGCCGTGCCGGCGAGTTGAGCCGGTGAACCTGCCGGACCGCGCCGCGCGGTCCGGCACAAGCCTTGCCTACCTGCGCTAATGTGCACGATGGGTAGGGGGCTGCCCCAGCTCCGTGCTCGCCGGGCGGACGAGGAACGGATCGGCCTTCACCACAGCCGTCTCCCTCTTCGCGGGTCCCGGGTTGACCACCACGGTTCGATCGTGGCGAAGGCGGGCAACGGTGGCGTTTCGAGGGCATGGCGGACTGGTCGGACGCGGATCGGAAGGTGCGCTGCTCGATCAGGCGGTCGCGGCCGTCCGCGCCGGGGAAAGCCGCGTGCTGGTGGTCCACGGGCCGCCGGGCATGGGAAAGTCCGCGCTGCTGGAGTATCTGGCGGGTTCGGCGGCGGATCTGCTCGTGCTGCGCGCGACCGGTGCCGAGGCCGAGATGGAGCTGCCGTTCGCGACCCTGCACCAGTTGTGCGCGCCGCTGCTGGACCGGCTGGCCGAACTGCCGGACCTGCACCGGGACGCGCTCAGCACGGTGTTCGGGCTGCGGGCAGGCGATCCGCCGGCCCGCTTCCCGGTCGGGCTCGGGGTTCTCGGCCTGCTCGCCGGGGCCGCACGGGAGGCTCCGGTGCTGTGCCTGGTCGACGACGCCCACTGGATGGACCGGGCCTCGGCGCAGGTCCTGGGTTTCGTGGCCCGCAGGCTGCCCGCGCAACCGGTCGGTCTCGTCTTCGCCGGCCGCCAACGGGTTCAGGACCTGCTCGGCCTGCCCGAGCTGGAGCTCACCGGGCTGGGCAACGCCGATGCCCACGCCCTGCTGGACTCGGCCACCCACGCCCGCCTCGACCAGCACATCCGCGACCGGATCGTGGCAGAGGCCCGGGGCAACCCGCGTGCCCTGCTGGAACTGCCCCGCGAGCTGACGGTCACCGAGCTGGCGGGCGGGTTCGGGCTGCTGAAGGCCGGCAGTGTGCCCAGCCGGGCCGAACAGGGCTTCCTGGCGCGGATCGAGAAGCTGCCCGCGCACAGCCGGCTGCTCCTGCTGGTCGCCGCCGCGGAGCCCGTCGGCGACCCGACCCTGGTGTGGCGCGCGGCGGAACTGCTCGGTGTAACACCGGCGGCGGCACTGGAAGGCGACGCGGACCGGCTGCTGTCGCTGGACGTCCGCGTGGTCTTCCGGCACCCGCTGGTGCGGTCGGCGGTGTACCGGGCGGCCGGTGAGGAAGACCGCCGGGCGGTGCACCTGGCGCTGGCCGAGGTGACCGATCGGGAGGCCGACCCGGACCGCCGTGCCTGGCACCTGGCGTCCGCCACCGCCGGACCGGACGAGATCGTGGCCGCGGAGCTCGAGCGGTCCGCGGACCGCGCGCAGGCCCGTGGCGGGCTGGCCGCCGCGGCCGCGTTCCTGCAGCGGTCGGTCGCGTTGACCATCGACACCTCGCGGCGGGCCGAACGTGCTGTCGCAGCGGGGGATGCCAGCGCCCGCGCGGGTGACCTCGCCACCGCGCGCAGACTCGCCGACATCGCGGACCTCGACGCGCCCAGCGAGTTCCTGCGGGCCCGGGCGGAGCTGGTCCGCAGCCGCATCGCCTATGTGTCGGGCCGTGATGACGAGGCGCCCGCCATGCTGCTGGCTGCCGCGCGGCGGCTGGAGCCGTTCGACCTGGACCTGGCCCGGGAGACCTACCTGCTCGCGTGGGGCGCCGCGGTCCGGGGCGCGGACGGCGATTGCCTGCTGACGATCTCCCGGGCGATCCGGGATCTTCCCGCGCCGCGGCGTGGTTCGCGGCCGATCGACCTCGTCCTCGCGGGCTGTTCGAAGCTGGTCACCGAAGGCTGGGGCGCCGCGGCCACCGCCTTGCGTGGCGCGATGGCCGCACTGGTGGAGCTGCCCGAGCCGGACCTGCTGAGGTGGGGCTGGGCCGCCGGCGAGGTGAGCCCCGCGGTCTGGGACGAGCAGATCATGCGCGACACGGCTGCCAGGGCGGCCCGGGTGACCAGCACCGCGGGCGTCCTGGCCGAGCTGCCGATCTACCTCGACCTGCTGGGCTCCGCGACCTCGTTGACCGGGGACTTCGCCGCGGCGGCCGGGATCGTCGAGGAGTCCGGCGCCGTCGCGGCCACCACTGGCACGCACATCGCCTCGTACACCGCGCTCATCGTCAAAGCCATGCAGGGCAAGGAAGTCGAGGCGGCTGAGCTGATCGCGGCCGCGAACGAGCAGGCGGGAACGGATGGCGCGCCGGCCGCGCACTGGGCTGCCTCGGTTCTCTACAACGGCCTGGCGCGGTACGAGGAAGCGCTGTCGGCGGCCCAGGCCGGTACCCGGGTCGCTCGGCTGATCGTGTCGGCGCGGGTCGAGCCGGAGCTGATCGAGGCGGCCGTGCGCGTGGAGGACGACAGGATCGCCCGCGGCGCATTCGAACGCCTGACGGACAGCGCGCACGCCTACGACACCGACTGGGCGCAGGGCACCCTCGCCCGGTGCCGGGCGCTGCTGAGCGACGAGGCCGTCGCGGAGGACCTCTACCGTGAGGCCATCGAGCGGCTCGGCCGGACGCGGTTGCGGCCCGAACTGGCCCGGGCCCACCTGCTCTACGGCGAATGGCTGCGCCGGCAGTCCCGGCGCGTCGACGCACGGCAGCACCTGCGCATCGCCTACGACATGCTCGACTCGATCGGCATGGCCGGGTTCGCCGAACGTGCCCGCCGTGAGCTGCTGGCCAGCGGGGAGAAACTGCAGAAGCGCACTCCGGACCGGTCCTCGGGCGACGAGCTCACCCCGCAGGAGAAGCAGATCGCGCTGCTCGTCCGTGACGGCCTGTCCAACGCGGAGGTGGGCGCGCGGCTCTACCTCAGCCCGCGCACGGTCGAGTGGCACCTGCGCAACATCTTCACCAAGCTGTCCATCACCTCCCGCCGGCAGCTGCGGGACGCCTTGCTGCGCACCAGGTGACCGCCCCTGGGTATCCCTGGTCCCCGGGGACCAGGGACAGCCCCTGGGTCGTCGCGGCACCGGACGGACGAGTCTGAACACATCGATCCCGTCGCCAGGGAAATGAGGCAGCCATGTCCGGTCGCCCGCTGGACGGGGCCGTCGCGCTCATCACCGGCGCCACCAGTGAGATCGGCGCCGCGACCGCACAGCGCCTCGCCCGGGAGGGTGCGGCGGTCGCCCTGGTCGCCCGGCAGCAGAACCGCCTCGACCGGGTCGCGAACGACGTCAGGACGCTCGGCGGCCACGCCATCGCGGTGCCGGCCGACATCACCTCGCCCCGGCTGGCCCGTCAGGCGGTGGAGGACACGCACGACCGGCTCGGCCGCCTGGACATCCTGGTCAACAACGCCGGTGTGATGGTGCTCGGCACCGCGCTGCACGCCCCGATCGCGGACTGGGACCAGATGATCTCGCTCAACGTGTCCGCGCTCCTGCACGTCACGCACGCTGCGGTGCCGTACCTGATCGACGCGGCCGCGACCTCGCCGCGGCGGGTGGCCGACCTGGTGAACATCGGCTCGACCGCCGGGCGCGTCGCCCAGCCGGGCGGCAGCGTGCACACGCTGACCAGGTTCGGCCTCACCGGGTTCACCGAGTCGCTGCGCCAGGAACTGCGCGCCGAACACATCCGGGTCGGCGTGGTCCAGCCCGGTACCGAGCCCGTGCCGCCGCAGGACATCGCTGACGCGATCGCCTATGCCGTCACACGGGACCGGCGGGTGGCCGTCACCGAGATGGTCGTCCGGGCCGATCAGGTGTGACCGGGCGCAGCACCGCCTCGATCTCCAGGGTGATCCGCACCTCGTCGCTCACGACGACGCCACCGCCGTCGAGCGGCAGCTTGATGTCGACGCCGAAGTCGTTGCGGTTGATGTGGCCGACGCGGAAACACCGGCGCGGGTGCCGCCGCTGTCGTCCGGCCCGATGCCGTTCACCTCGAGCTTCAGCGGGACCGACCGGGTGACGCCCTTGATCGTCAGGTCGCCGTCCACCACCAGGCCGTGTCCGCCGGCCCGGACGGCCGTGGACCGGAATGTCCACAGTGGATAGTGGTCGGCGTCGAAGAAGTCGGCCGAGCGCACGTGCCGGTCGCGCAGCACGTTGCCGGTGTCGACCGAGGCGGCCTCGATGGACGCGATGACGGTCGAGTCGGTCACGTCGGCGCCGGTCACGATCGTGCCGGAGAAGCTGCGGAACCGGCCGCGGACCTTGCTCACCATCATGTGCCGGACGGTGAAGGCGACTTCGGAGTGGACCGGATCGATGTCCCAGGTGCCCGCGAGGTAACCGCGGATCGGGGTCGTGGTTGCCGTGGTCATCGGATCTCCTCTGGTCGTGGTGGTCACTGCTGGGCAAGCCATGTGTCGAAGGTGATCTCCCCCAGCTGGGCGTGTAGCGATCACCACTCCTCGGGGCGGACGACGGCGACCGGGCAGGGTGAGTGGTGCAGCACCGCGTTGCCGACCGAGCCGAGCAGGAGGCCGGCGGCGCTTCCCCGGCCGTGTGACCCGACGACGAGCAGCTGAGCGGTGGTGTGTGTCGTCTGTTGGATCAACGCGTGCGCGGGCTTGTCCCGGACGACCACGCGCCGCACCGTGAGGCCGGGATACTTCGCCACCCACGCGGCCAGCCGCTCGTCGAGCACCTCGCGTTCACCGGCGTCGACGGCGTCCACGTCCACCAGGGGCGCCAAGGCGCTCTGGATCGGGGTGTCGATCCAGGCGTGCACGGCGATCAACGGCACCTTCCGCGCATCCGCGGCCTGCACGGCGAACGCCAGCGCCGCATCGCTGATCTCCGAGCCGTCGATACCGACCACAACCGGGCCGGCGTCGGACCGGTGATCACCGCGCACGACCACGACCGGGCAGTGCGCTCGGGCGACCAGACCGATCGCGACCGAGCCGACCAGCAGCGACGTGAACCCGCCGAGGCCGCGGTCACCGATGACCACCAGTGCCGCCCCGGCCGACTCGGCGGCCAGCGCCGGTACCGGGAATCCGTCGGCCACCCGCTGGGAGATGGCTATGTCCGGGGCGGCCTGTGCGGCCGCGCCGGCGGCCGCCGCGAGATCGTCGCGGCTGCGGCCCATCAGTGCCTCGCGGAAGTCTCCACCCACGCCCGGGTCGCCGATGTGCCTTGTCGCGGCGAAGCCGAAGGCGCTGACCAGGTCCACCGAGGTGCCGCGGCGCGCCGCTTCGCGGGCTGCCCACCGGGCGGCTTCGAGCGCCGACGACGACCCGTCGATGCCCACGACGACCGGCAGGCCCTTCCCTCGTGGCTGTCCCATGTCCCGCTCCTGTCCCAAATCCCGTGCAGATGTGCTGCAACTAGGACCTGGCAGGACCCCGGATTTGTGACACCGGCCCGGCTCAGTGGGTGCCGGTCAGCGCTCCGCGCAGCTCCTTGCGGGAGTTGACCTCGAGCTTGGTGAACACCTTGCGCAGGTGCCATTCGACCGTGCGCGCGCTGACGAACAGCTCCGCGCCGATCTCGGCGTTCGTCCGGCCGTCCCCGGCGAGCCGGGCGATCTGGGCCTCCTGCGCGGTGAGCACCTCCCGGACCTCGACCGCCCGCTGCCGGACCGACTCGCCGGTGGCCAGCAGTTCCCGCCGCGCACGGTCGGCGAAGGCGGTGGCGCCGAACCTGTTCAGCATCTCGTAGGCGGTACGCAGCTGCTCGCGCGCTTCGAGACGCCGGTTCTCGCGGCGCAGCCACTCGCCGTACACCAGGTGGGTGCGCGCGAGGTACACGGCGACCCGGCTGCGGGCGAGGCGTTCGATGGCCTCGCGGTACAGCAGGTCGGCGGCCTGGCCCTGGCTGAGCAACGCTCTCGACCGGGCCAGCACACCGCGGGCCCAGTCCGTGCCGCTGGCGGTGGCCTGTTGTTCGAGGAGTTCCAGGGCGGCCGCCGCCTGCTGTGGGGCATCACCGCGGGCACCCGCCTCGATCAGCTCGACCAGGGAGAACCCGAAGCCCGCCAGGTCGTCGTGCTCGCATGCCCGTTGAGCACTGGCCAGGGCGGCCTGGTACTGACCGCGGCTGTTGTGCAGCAGGGCGATCAGGTAGTTGCCCGACCCGATCGCCCGGCCTTCTCCCCAAGTGGTCGCCCACAGGTACATGGCCTCGATCTCGTCCACCGCCCTGGCGTCTTCGCCACGCCAGGCGACCAGCAGCAGCGAGGCATACGCCAGGGGCGAGTTGCCGGTCGCCTTGGTGATCGCGTCGGACTCCTCGACCAAGGTCGAGGCCAGGTCGAACTCGCCGGCGTGCACATGCACAGCGGCGCGGTAGGTCAGCGCCAGGGGCAGGAAGTTGAGTGCACCGGTCTCACGAGCCGCATGGACGGCATGGGTGCTCAGTTCATACCAGGTCTCGTCGTCCCACATGTCGGCGGCGACCGGCCACGCCAGCCAGAGCCAGCGCATGATGTCGTCGTTGTCGCGCCCGGCATCCCGCCGGAACAGCGAGAGGGCCTGCTTCAGCAGCGCCGCACCCTCGACATAGCCCTCGGCGTACCGGGCCGCGAGGCCGTCCAGCAGGGCGTCCGCCGGGGATGGTGGCTGCGGCGCCCGCAGTGCCGCGCGGGCGGCCTCGGCCACCTGCCGCACCCCGCCGGCACCAAGGAGGCGGCCGGCGAAGATCGCCGAGCCGAGTGCTTCGAGATACGCCTCGCGTGCCTGTCCGTCGTCCTGGCCTGCCAGCCGTCCGGCCGCGTCGAGCAGCAACGGCACGGCATCGCCGCCACGCCTGCGCGCGAAGACGATCTGAGCGCGCAGCCGCGCCAGCCGCCCGCGCTGTAGTTCGTCCAACGTGGCCATCTCTGCGGCGGCGAGCAGTTCCAGCGCCGTGTCGTAGGCGCCGGCCTCGAACGTGGCCTGGGCCGCCGCCACCGCCCGCGTGGCCCGCGTGGCGGGATCCGGCGTCAGCCCGGCCGCCCGGGTCAGGAACGCCGCGGCCGCGGCGACACCGCCGCGGGCCTGGGCCCGGTCGGCGGACCGTTCCAGTTCACTTGCCACGGCCTCGTCCGGTTCGACCGCGGCGTGGGCGCGATGCCAGGCGCGGCGGTCCGGGTCGGATCCGGGATCGGTCGCCTCCGCGAGCGCACGGTGCACGTCCCGGCGGTCCGCGGGGTCCGCCGCGCGGTAGGCCGCCGAACGCACCAGCGGATGCCGGAACCGCACCAGCGCGTCGAACTCGATCAGCCCGGCGGTCTCGGCGGCCGCCTCGGCTTGCGTCCCGATGCCGAGCAGCGCGGCCGCCTGCCTCAGCAACGGCACGTCGCCCACCGGTTCCGCGGCGGCCACCAGCAGAAGCCGTTGGGCCGCCGCCGGAAGCGACGCGATCCGGCGCAGGAAGCTCTCCTCGATCTGGCTGGCCAGCGGCCGCACATCCGGGCGGGCGAACCCGCCCGCCAGCTCCGTCCCGGTCAGCCCGCGCGGCAGCTCCAGCAGCGCCAACGGGTTGCCGCGGGCCTCGGCCACGATCCGGTCCTTGACGCGTTCGTCGACGCGGCCCAGGACCGCCGAGTCCACCAGCGCCCGTGCGTCCGCGTCACGCAGGCCGTGCACCACCAGCTCCGGCAACCCGGCCAGCTGGTCGTCACCCGGGCCGAGCGCGGACTCGCGCACCGCGAACACCAGCGCCACCCGTTCGGCGAGCAGCCGGCGCGCGACGAAGGCCAGCGTCTGCGCGGACACCCGGTCGAGCCATTGGGCGTCGTCCACCACACAGACCAGGGGCCCGTCCTCGGTTCCCTCGGCCAGCAGGTTGAGCACCGCCAGGCCGACCAGGAACCGGTCCGGCGCGCTGCCCGTGCTCATCCCGAACGCGACGGCCAGCGCGTCCCGCTGCGGTGCGGGCAGGCGATCGAGGTACCCCATGACCGGCGCGCACAGCTGGTGGACCCCGGCGAACGCCAGCTCCATCTCCGACTCGACGCCGCCGGTACGCGCGATCTGGCAGCCCGTCGCGGTCCCGACCAGGTAGTCCACCAGGGCGGACTTGCCGATCCCGGCCTCGCCGCGCAGCACGAGCACCTGGCTGCGGCCCGACCTGGTGTCCGTCAGCAACCGGTCCAGCGCCGCACATTCGCCACGCCTGCCCCGCAGCCCGCGCCGACGATCACTGCCCGACATCACCACCACCGCGCGGTCCCAGGAGCCCACTGCGATCAGCGCGGGCCACCCCATGATGCACCACCCGGCCGTGGCGATCACGTGTTGCGCGATCCGCACCCCTGGTGGCGGGCACGTGTCCCTAGCCCGGTGTCCCCACGTGGGTCACCAGGGTCTGCCAAGGGCGCGCCCCGGACCCGCGCCGGACGACGGTGTCATCACCGGCTTTCACCAGCACGCCCTTCGATCGCCGAGTCAGGCAGCAGTCGAGGCCACGACGAAAGGACGGTCCTCATGCGCTCGACGAACACCGACACCCCCGCCGCTCCCCCACCCACCATGGTCGTTCCGCCACCACGGACCCCGTTGGAACCACCACCTCCCACGGCGGCCGAAGAGGAAGTGGCGGATTTCCAACGCATCCGCCCGCGCCTGTTCGGGATCGCGTACCGGATGCTCGGCCGGGTCACCGACGCCGAGGACGTCGTGCAGGACGTCTGGCTGCGCTGGCAACGCGCCGACCGCACGGTGGTCCGCGACCGGACCCTGTTCCTGGTCAAGGTCACCAGCCGGGTCGCGCTCAACGTGGCCCGCACGGCCCGGGTCCGCCGTGAGTCGCCCGCGGGCCGCTGGCCGTCGGCGGAGATCATCGCTCCGGACGACCCCGCAGGCGCGACCGAACGCGCACAGGAGATCGAGCGCGCGCTTCTGCTTCTGCAGCAACGGTTGTCGCCTACCGAACGCGCGGTCTTCGTGCTGCGCGAGGCGTTCGAGTACCCGTTCCGCGACATCGCCGAAGCGCTCGAACTCAGTGAGGCCAATTCACGCCAGCTGGCCCGGCGGGCCCGCGCGCACCTCGCCGAACGAAGGCAAGCGCCCGTGCACCGCGCGGTCCACGACCGCCTGATGAGCGCGTTCGCCAGCGCCGCCCAGTCCGGCGCCATGGCGCGCCTCGAACGGATACTCGCCGACGATGTCGTTGCCGGGCAAGGAAACAAACCGCGCCACGAGGATTGGGCAGATGTGGGTCGCCAGTATCCGAGGACACCGCGGGCGTCGTCACATACGGCAGCAACGGCGATCGCCGGTTCGTAGGCACAAGGCCACTCAGCGGGCCCAGCACACCGCTCAATGCGTCTTGTGACACAAACGGCCCCGCCGACCCGTGTCACGCTGAAGGGCCCGTCACGGAGGTCAGCGATGATGCCCGACGCCGCCCAACGTGCCAAAGACGATGACCGTCCGCGGCTGGTCCAGAGGTACTTCAGTTCCGCGCCACCCCCAGACCTGCCAGCGCTGGCTCCCGGTGGCCTCTTTGCCGGTGCTGTCCTGGTTGTTTTGGCCGTCGTGGTCGCTACCGGCTTCTGGACGTTTCTACTGCTCGCAACAGGTGCTGCTTGCGGCTTCTCAGGTTGGCACAATTTTCAGCAGTACAGGGCGGACCGCCGGCCTGCAGACAGCGATATGGACACGCTGCTTCGGAATGATCTCATCGCCGTCGTACAGGGTGCCGCACACAGCGTGGGCCAGAATGCGGGCTCGTTGAATAACGGTGAATGTCTCCTGTGCACTGTCGCGGTCGACCTTGCAGATGACGGCGAACGCCCGCCGCTGGCTCGGACCGGGGATGACGAACTGGTCCGGGCCGAACGCTATCAGGTGTTCGTATTCTGGCTGCACGGCGGGTCTGTCACGGTGTGGGAGTGCAAGCTCGATTTCCGCACCGGTGACGGAATCCTGCTTCCAAAGCATACGATCCCCCGCGCGGGTTTGATACTGAGCGAAGGATGGATAGACCTACCCAAAGCTCCACTGGACATAGCCGATCCCATACGCGACGGCGATTTCTTCGCCAGCATGACCAAGGAATTCTGCGTCTTGATGAGCCATTCCAACACTAAGATACCAGTCAAAGCCGGTGCTTACTTGGACGCCAGTGAAAGTAGGTATTACCAGGTCGCATGGCAAAATGCTGCCGTATTGAGGGAGTTGCACACACGAGTTCATCAATGAGATTTTCAAACCTCGACCCACCGAGCGAACTGACAGCCGTGGACTGACAGCGACCATTGTTGTCAGCCCACAGCTCGCGATCGAACGTCTGTCAGTGCACGCGGGAGCCGAAGCCGCCGGCCTCCCGGTCGTCCTCGGCGCTGGCGTCGAGGATCTCGCGGGCGAGCCGGTTCACGTCGACCACCTGGCCACCAGGGCTGACCGCGTCCACGAAGTCGGGCAGGATCACGGCGAGCTGCCAGGTGATGGTGCTCGAGCTGGCGCTCATCAGCTGGGCGAGGTCGTCGATGGCGGTGTCGCCGATGGTCTTGCGGACCTGGTCGGCGGTCATCGTCCTGTTCGGCACCTCGTCGGACAGCCAGCTGGCGTACTGCTCGGTGCTTGTCGTCTCGGCGAGGTGCAGCACGACGGCGTGCAGCCGTGGCGCTCCGGACTCGACCGCCCGTGGCGCGGACTCGACGTATCCCAGGCCGAGGATCAGCTCCCGCACCTGCGGGTCGTCGAGCAGCATCTCCAGTTTGCCGATGTCGTTCACAGCTCGGCGCCCAGCGCGTCGAAAATGCCGTCGGCGGTCAGCCCGAGGTCGGCCATCCGGGCCAGGTCCCCAGCGTCGTGCGTGTCGATCCGGTCGGGCAGGTGCTCCGCCAGGGACTCGGCGAAGTCGGGTCCGTAGGCGCGGCGGATGGCTTGGAGCGCCAGGGCTTTCGAGATAACGGTCATGGCGGTCTCGTTTCGTGGGAACAGGACGGCTCGTACTGACACCAACTAGGACCGTGCACCCGCGCGGCGCGTGACAACTGGTCTTCGCCGAGCCCCCGTTCCGGTACGAGCTGGGGCCAGACGGCGCCCGCAAGGTGCTCGACGACGTCCAGGCCGCACCCGCGGACAAACACCACACGGATGAGTGTGCCGGGCCTGGATCGACTGCGCCCCGGAAACGGACAGTGGTAAGCCTTGAGGAATGACGACCCCACGTGAACCGGAGCTACGAGGGCAGACCGTGGTCGTGATCGGTGGCAGCGCCGGTATCGGCCTCGAGACGGCCCGGCGTGCACGGGCCGAAGGCGCCGATGTCATCCTCACCGGCCGCGACACAGAACGCCTCGACCGGGCCGCGCAGGAGATCGGCGCGCGCAGCACCGCGGCCTTCGACGCCACCGACTTCGACCGGCTCCGGCGGTTCTTCGCCGATCTGCGTGGCCCGGTGGACCACATCATGGTCACCGCGGGACGGCCGTACTACGCGCCACTCGCCGAGATCGACTTCGCGGAGGCCCGTCGGGTCATCGAGGGGCATTTGTGGCTGCCGCTGCGGATCGCCCAGGTCGCGCCCGGGGTGGTGCGGCCTGGTGGGTCACTGGTGTTCATGAGCGGCACCGGCGCGCGCCGGCCCACCGTCGGGCTCGCACTGACATCGGCGCTGACCGCCGGGTCGCCCGCGCTGACCGCCGGTCTCGCCCTCGAACTCGCGCCGATCCGCGTGAACCTGATCGCCGCCGGGTTCGTCGACACCCCGCTGTCCGCGGAGCTGCTCGGCGACCAGCTCGATGCCCGCCGCGAGCAGCTGAGCGCCACCCTGCCCATCCGCCGTGTCGTTCAACCGACCGATGTCGCCGCCCTCGCCGTCCACCTGATGGCCAACACCGCCCTCACCGGCGCCACTTATGACGTCGACGGCGGCCAGCAGCTGCTTCCCCGCTGATTTCCGCGGGACGCCGGATTGCGGTGGCCGTCGACCCGAGACTGCCCTTTGAGGCGCGGGACGGCGCCGGAGGCGGCCCTAGGGTCGATGGCACCACGACCCGGGGAGAAGACCTTCCATGACACAGGTGCTGCTCGATGTGCTGGCCCGCCCCGACAAACCGCAGAAGTCGGCCCGTCTGGTGATGACCGACCAGGCCATGGTGTTCACCGACAGAACCATTGCCTGGCCGAACATCGACAAGGTCGACTACTCCGCGATCGACCACTACACCAACGGCGCCTACCAGCACACGACGTTCTCGATCACGGTCGGCACCCCGGACCGGCAGAAGGCCGGCTTCCAGATGATCTCCGGCACCACCGGGTTCCTGCGCGGCAGGATCGACCACGAGAAGCGCGACCGCAACCGGGAACTGTGGTCGCAGGCGGTCGACATATTGCTCGAGCGGGTCGCCACCCGGATCGTGAGCCAGGCGATCTCGGCCGTCGAGCATGGCGGCGCGACCGAGCTGGGCGGGGTGCGGATCGACCGGCAGGGTCTGCACAAGGGCACGCTGTTCAAGAAGTCGATCGAGTGGGACCAGGTGGCCGGCACCGAGATCAAGTACGGTTACCACCGGATCATGGCCTACCACGGCGAGAAGACCAAACCACGCATCCAGGTACCACGCGGGACGTGGAACGCGGTCCTGCTGCCCGCGGTCATCCGGGTATTCGCACCGCGCGCCCGGCCGACGCAATAAGGTGTGCGGATGACCCCGCGAGGTGGTGATGTATGACGCAGAACGACGAACCTTCGGCCCGCGACGACTCGGGCACGCAGATCGCCCGTGTCTACAACGCCCTGCTCGGCGGCAAGGACAACTACGAGGCCGACCGCGAGGTGCGCGACCAGTTCACCGCGATCGCACCGGAGTTCGCGGCGCTGGCCCGGGACAACGAGCAGTTCCTGTTGCGGGCGACCAGGTTCCTGGCCGGCGAGGCCGGGATCGACCAGTTCCTCGACTTCGGGCCGTGCCTGCCGGTCGACGAGAGCATGCACGAGGTGGTCCAGCGGCTCAACAGCGAGGCCTCGGTGCTCTACGTCGGCATCGACCCGCTGGTCCTCGCGCACGGCCGCATGCTGCTCGCGGGCAACGAGCAGACCCACATCACGGAGCTCGACTGGACCACCGAGGACGTCGTCAGCGACCCCACGGTCCGCAAGCACATCGACTTCCAGCGCCCGGTGGCCATCTGCCACGTCGGGACCCTCATGCACGTCGGCGACGAGTACGACCCGTGCGGCATCCTGCGCCGGCTCATCGACGCCTGCGCCCCGGGCTCCTACGTCGCGTTCGCACACCTGCTCGACCCGGGCGAGGGCCACGAGCTGGCCGGCCTGGCCGCCCGCGTGCAGGAGATCTACCTCAGCAGCGGAATGGCCAGCGGCTGGTTCCGGACGATCGACCGGATCAACACCATGCTGGCCGGTCTCGACCCCGTCGACCCCGGCCTGGTCCCGCTCGCCGACTGGTGGCCGGACGGCCCCCGCCTGCGCCCCCTGTCCCCCATCCAGCACCTGCTGGTCGGCGCCGTCGCCCGCAAACCCTGAGATCAGCCGATGGAGACCACCCGCGCCCATGCGGGTGGGGTGTCCGGTTTGTAGTGGTGGTCTTCGGCTGGTTGGTGACGCCGGGGGAACAGGCCGATGACGGTCCGGCAGGGTGGTTTGCTTGGGGGCCAGGGGGTTTGGCCGTCGGTGAGGGCCACGATGACGTCGGGTGGATGGGTGGTGCGCAGGGCTTTGGCGAAGCCGGTGCGCAGGTCGGTGCCGCCACCGCCGATCAGGGCGATTCCCTCGGCACGGCACAGTTTGTCGACGGTGTGGGCGGCAGCGTCGCAGGACATCACCGAGACGAGGTCGCGCCGGCCGCCCACCGCGCAGGCGATCGCGGCGATCTCCAGGATCGCGCTGCCCAGTTCGGCGTCGCTCACGGATCCGGAGGTGTCGACGATCACGCAGACGCTGGGCGGACGGCGCCGGAGGCTCGGCATGATGACGCCGGGCAGACCGGCCGACCGGCGCGAGGGGCGGCCGTAGGTGTAGTCCTCGCCCACGCCCGCGCTGGAGATCGCCGTACGGACCGCCGCGCCCAGCAGTTCCCGCCACGGCTGCGGTGGATGGAAGGCCTGCTCGGCCCAGCGCCGCCAGCCCTGCGGAACGTCCCCCGGAGCGGCGTTGATGCCCTCGGCGACCCGGAACCGGACGGCATCCCGTTCCTGCGCGGTGAGCCCGTGCGCGCCGTCGGGGCCCAGATCCCAGTCGCGGTCCAGCCCGTCGGCGCCGCTGCCGCAGTCCAGCCAGGCAAACCCGTTGGTGTACGGGCCAAGCCGGAACTGCAGCAGGTACTCCTCCATCAACTGCCCTTCCCGCAAGCGGAGCATCTCCGGGTGCGCGGCGTCCTCGGGCCGGACCAAGCCATCGCCGAACACATCGTCGTTGATCTCGAAGTCCGCGGCGATGTTCATCCGCAGCCGCTCCCCCGGCCCGGTCAGGTCGTGCTTCGCCGCGAACCGGTCGCCGCGCCCGTGATGATCACGCAGCAGGTGCGAGACCTCATGGACCCACACCCCGGCCAGCTCCTCCACCGGAGTGCGGTCCACGAACGCAGCCGAGACGTAGCAACGCCAATAGCGGTCCACAGCCATTGTCGGCACGTGCCTCGACTCTACAATGGACAATGCGAACAACGCGGTCGCCAGGTACGGCCGGCACCGGGCCGCGTGCAACCGGGCGGCGAAAAGCTTCTCCTCGTCCATCATCCGCGGGCACCCACCCGGTTCGCTCGCTGTGACAACGAAACCACGCCCGCCAGCCGTTCGATCGCCGCCGGAACCTGCCAGTCGTCGCGGCGCAACGCCGCGAGCGTCGACGCCGGTACGACCACCAGGTCTGGAGCGCCGGTCTCCAGCGCCTGAACCAGCAGTGCCCACGCGGCGTCCCAGCGGGACTGCTCGGGCCGCTTGCGCACGGCCTCCACCACGCCATCGAGCACCGTCTGGCGCAGGTCGCCGCGCTCGGGCAGGACGGCTGCGGCCGGATCCGCGAGCAGCACCTCGGGGTCCGGCAGATCCATCCGATCCAGGAAAGCCAGCAACTCCAGGCCCGGCCCGTCGCCCACCGCGCCCCGCACCAGCATCGACAGCACATCCCGGGAAGCGCCCGCGGCGGTGGCGAAAGCGATCAGCCGCAGCGCCATTTCCCAACTGCGGGGCGACGCCCATGGCCCGCCTCGGCGTACTTCGTTCTTTGGCAATTGATGCACAAGCGCCGGACGAACGGTGAGCAGCTCGCACACCGCCCGGCGAGCGAACGCCACGGCGTCCCGCAGCCGCTCCGGGTCCAGGTCTGGCAGCGCGGCCTTGGGCCACGTCCCACCCAGTCCGCGGACCACGACCTCGTGGTCGTATGTCCACTGTAGATGGACGAACCGGTTGGCCAGTGGCGGGCTGAGCTCCCAGCCATCGGCCGCGGAGGACCGCGGATTGGCGGCGGCCACGATCCGGACACCCGGCGGAAGCCTCAACGCACCGACCCGACGTTCGAGCACAACACGTAGCAACGCGGCCTGGACGGCGGGCGGCGCGGTGGACAGTTCGTCCAGGAACAACAGTCCGTGACCGGTGCGGACCAGGCGTACGGCCCAATCCGGCGGAGCCATCGGAACTCCTTGCTCCGCGGGATCATCGCCGACCACCGGCAGACCGGAGAAGTCGGACGGCTCGTGCACGCTCGCGATCACCGTTGTCAGCGGCAGTTCGAGAGCGTCGGCAAGCTGGTTCAGCGCTGCGGTCTTGCCGATCCCCGGTTCGCCCCACAGCAGCACCGGCAGGTCGGCGGATACGGCCAGTGTCAAGGCTTCCAGCTGGTTGTCGGCACGTGGTTCGGTGTTCGTGTTGCGCAGCAGGGCAAGCAGGTCGGCGGCGATGTTCAGCGGCCGGGCATCCATGGCAGCAGGCATGTTGATCACCTTTGGTCAGGTCGGGGCCGTGCGACGGCCAGGCGAGTCAGATACGGGTGGCGTGGCGCGGATGGGCGCGGGAGTCCGGGCGGCGTTTGTCCCGAGTGGACGGAGGAGGGCTGTAGCCGCCGATTCCGGCGCGGTACATGCCGTGAGACACCTTGCGGCGCAACGCTGTCTCCAACTCGTCACGCAATGCGCCGCTGCGCAGCAGCGCGTCCGCGCCGAGCAGCCGTTCGACCACGGCGAGGGCACCGGCGGTGTCGCCGTGATCCAGCCGAGCGCGAACGTCCGCAAGGTTCTCCGGAGCCCGATGTGCCGTGTCGATCGCTTGCAGGCACGGCGGTCCGGTACCGCCCAACGCGATGAGCAGCTCCTCGCGGCGGATCTCGTCGGCGTCGTGGTCCAGCGGGACGAGCACCCCGTTCACCACGCCGATCCGGTGCATGGCGCCACGACACTCCACGAGGCGTTCCTCTGCGCTGCCTGGACTTCGTGCCACACCAGCCGGTCGATGGCCGGGGCAGAGCGCCGCCGCGACAAGCGGGTGCAGCCGATCGGCGTCGATCAGCCCTGCGCGCAGCAGCTCCACATCAGGAAGCAACCACGTCGCCGCGTCCGGCAGTAGCGGCCGCCCTCTCGCGGGAGCCACCGTGATCTTCCGCGTGTCCACATCCAGCATCAGCCGGCGCCGGGAACTGAGCCGTACGGCGACGGTGCTGCCCGCGCACCCGTCCGCCTGCAGCAACAGCGCCGCCTCGGCCATCCACCGATGCGTGGCGCAGCCCGGGATCTCAACGGCCGAGGGCCCTTCCCTGGCCCGTTCCGCCAGCTCACCGGCCCTGGGCGCGTCCCACAAGTGGCGGTGCAGATCGAGGCGGAACCGGCGGTCGGGATGGGGCCGGGACTGGGACGGTTCCCACAGCGCGAGGCTGATCCGCTGGCCCGCGTCTGCCCACACCGGAGGTGTCCGCGCCACGAGGTGTATCGCCTCTTTGTCAGCCCGGTATCGAGCCAGGGACACGGTGAGGTCCGGACGCAGCAGGCCATCCGGCGCGATCCGCGGAAAATGCCAGCGCAGCAGGTCAGGAGCCAGCTGGCGCAGATCGGCGCGGACCCGCGCGGCGAACTCGCGGCCATGGGCGCGACCCACGGCCCGCAGGTCCAGGTCCACGTCGAAGTGCGCGGCGGCGCAAGCGCCAGCCCAGTCCCCGGCCATCCGGCGGGCTGTCGCTGACTCGATCATCGTCGGCGGCACGGCGAACTCGCGCACGCGCGACCAGAAACGAAGGCGAAAGGTCTCATTCGCGGTCAAAGGGTGCATCAGCACTCACCTTTGGCGAACGAAACCCCCGATCCACACGAGTAGGTATCCATCACGGCCACCTTAGCATGATCGCCCACCCCACCCCCGTGTCCCACATTCACCGCCCCCGTGTCCCCCGTTGACGGACCCCGAGTTCCCCGTCGGCCGACCCCGAGTTCCCCCACTCGCTTGGGGCAGTGTGGAACTCGGGGTGCTCGAACGTGGGACACGGGGGCGGTGAACGTGGGACACGCGAGTTTGGGGTCAGGTTGGGTGGGTGGTGGTGGCGAGGCGGGATTGGGCGAGGAGTCGGAGGGTGGTGGCGCGGGCGGGGCCGGTGCGGTTGTAGGGGACGAGCATGATCTCGTCGGCGGTGAGGCTGTCGGCGAGGTGGTGGATCGCTGTGAGGGTGGTGGTGGGGTCGCCGTGGATGAGGTGGGAGTCGGCGAGGGCCTGGGCGGCGAGGTAGCGCTGGCGGGGTTCGGTGGCGGTGGGGTCGTGCCGCTGGATTTCGGCGAGGGCGATGGCCATGGCTTGGCGTGCGGCCAGTTCGTCGGTCTCCGCGCACAGGATGTTGGCCGAGGCGATCAGGTAGGGGTGTTCACCCCGGAACTCCCTGCGGTACACGTCGATCGCGGCCGGGCGGGCCTTGCCGCGGCCGAGATGGTGGCCGTAGACGAACGGCAGCCCACGCTCCGCGGCGATGCGAGCACCGTTCTCGCTGGCACCCAACACGAACAAGCCGGGCGGGGTCGGGATCCTGGGCGACATCTCAAGAGTCTCGAACCGGTGTCCAGCAGGCCAGGAGTGGTGCAGGAACCCGATCACCTCGTCAATGAGATGCGGGAACTCAGCCATCGCCTGAGGATGACGGTGCAGCGCCCGATGCAGCACGCTGCTCGCCGTATTGCCGCCCGCAGACCTACCCACGCCGAGGTCCACCCGACCGTCGTGCAACGCCTGCAAGGTCGTGAACTGCTCGGCAACAACGAGCGGCGAGTGGTTGGGCAGCATGACCCCGCCGGACCCGATCCGCAAAGTCCTTGTGCGGCCAGCGATGTAGGCCAACAACACCGCCGGGGAACTGCCCGCGGTGTTGGGCGCCGCATGGTGCTCGGCCACCCAGAACCGGTGGTAGCCGTACTCCTCCGCCGTCCGCGCCACCGCCACGACGTCACGCAGCGCCTGCGAAGCCGAGCCGTCCGGGCCGATCACCGCGAGGTCCAGCACCGACAGTTCCAGCATCACGGTCTCCCTTCGTGAATCGGCAGCGTGGCCGCGAGCACGGCCAGGGCGCCGAGGGCGATCGCGAACACCCCCGCGGTCGCGCCGAACGTCAGCTGAGTCAGCAACAGGCCCGCTGCCAACGGCCCCAACGGTTGCAGGATCTGCGCGACGAACCCGCCCGCGGCGGTCACCCGGCCGTAGATCTCCTCCGGTACGACCTTGGCCATCATCGTCATGATCACCGCGCCGATCACCGGAGTGAGCAAGCACATCGCCGAAAACGCGGCCACGAAAGGGATCACGCCGCCACCGGACCATGCCACGACGAGCAACGCGGAGCTGATCACCGGTCCGGCCGCGAGCAACACCCGCAACGACAGCCACCGGGTCGCATACGGTACGAGCAGCGACCCGACCAGCCCCGCCACCGCGGCCGAGCTCATCGCCACCCCCACCGCGGCCGGTTCGCTGGCCACACCGAGGATCAACGCGTAGCTCAGCGCCGAGAACGTGAAGTTCAGCAACGCGAACAACACCGAGGACATGCGCAGGAAACGGTCCTTGACCAGGTACCGCCACCCAGCGAGAACCTGAGGCAGAAACCGCTCGCGCGCAGCAACAACAGCCGGAGCCGGAGACCGGGACAACATCGCCACACACAAAGCGGACAACCCGAAGGTGACCGCGTCGACCGCGAAAGGAACCGACGGCGACAAGGCGAGCAGGAACCCGGCCGCCGCCGGAGCCGCGATACTCGACGCGTACATCCGCGCCTGGTTGACCGACACCGCGTGCCCGAGCTGGTCGACCGGCACGATCCGACGGACCACCTTGTTCTGGCTCGGCCGGAACACCTCCAGCGCGACCCCGGACACGATCACCGTGCCGATCGCGAGCGTCAACGGCAGTGACCCCGCGGCCACAACGAAAGCCACCACAGCGGCCGCGACCAGCCTGGCGATATCACAAGCCAGCATGAGACCACGCTGGTCGTAGCGATCCGCCAGGTAGCCCGCGGGCACTCGCGCCACCAGCCCCACCACCAGGACCACCGTGCCGACCAGTCCCGCGGCAGACGGTTCGTACCCGGCCGCGAACAACACGAGAGGCAAGGCCAGGCCCGTCATCGCCGAACCGAAGTCCGACAACGCCTGCCCGATCCACAGCAACCGGAACTCCCGGTTGCGGCGCAGCGGAACCGTCTGCTCGGCGGTCTGGGTCATCGGTTGTCCGGCAGCAGATCGTCGAGGACGAAGTTCAGGTTCGTGCGGGCGCCCGGTGCGGTGCGCCGGAACCGGTCGAGGAACAGGGCGACACCGGCCGACCCGGTGGCGAGGTCCCCGCTCTCCCGCAACGTCTGTTCACCCGGGAAGACCAGGCCTTCGGGGCGTTCGGTGACGTTGCACAGCACCGTGGCGGCCATCCGTTCCGCCTCACCCAGCAGCTCCTCGTCGCCGAGGAACTCGTACGCGTCCAGCAGGGCATTGCCGATCCCGCTGGCGCCATGGAAAAGCTGTGGGAAGACAACGTACTTGCGGCGCACGTCCGGCAGCAGCTGGTCGATCCGGTCCCGCAGGTCGCCGGTGACCTGGTGGTAGCGCAGGGCCGTGGTCAGGATGCCCGCCGTGCCTTCGTCCCAGTAGTGCCGAAGAACCTCGGTCGGACTGTCCTCTGTGGCCATTACCGCCGGGAACGTGAGCAGGCCACTGCGGGTGTACTCGCCACAGGAAAGGTCGAACTCCAGCGCGGCACGGCCCAGTTCCAGAACAGCTGGATCCCCTGTCACAGCATGCGAAGCGAGCAGGAACATGGCCACCCCGGCAGCGCCATACCCGTAGCCGACCGGAACAGACCCGTCTGTGCTCGGCCAGTGCGCGCGATCGCCCTCTCGGACAGCGGTCTCGGCGAGGTGAGCGCCGATTTCGGTTGCCCGGTCGAGGAACTCGGGAAGCCCGGTGTCCTTCCACAGGCGCAGACAGGCCATGCCGTGCCCAGCGGCACCCGTCAGCACACCCGGATCGGCGAACAGCAACGGATGCCCCGCACTCCCCCGCAGCGTCGCGACGGCGAGATCCTGATGGCCCAAAATGGACTGTGCCCAAGCCACCCCGGCGGTGCCGTAGTAGAGACCGGGCGGCATGTCGGTGTGCGCGAGGGATCGCTGCAGCGCCCAGGCAAGCAGCGAACCTGGCACCTCGCCGCGGATGACGTGCAGCCCGTAGAGAGTGCCGTAAGCGCCGTGTGCCAACGAAAGCGGGTTCGTCTCGAACACCAGCAGATCCGCCGGGAACAGCGTGTCGTCGCGTCGAGGGTCCGCGGTGCCGATCAGGTAGTCCGCCACGCCGTCGAGGGTCGTCTCGATTCGCTTGTGCAGCCGTTGGCTCACCGCCGGATCCGGCATCATCGGCCCGGCCAGCGGCGGCGGGACGGACCACGCGCTGTGGAAGTCCAGGCTCTCCAGGCGTTCCCGCAGCCGCGCCGGGTCGGGCAGCGACGCGTTCTCGTCGTACAGGTCCTCGATCAGCGACACCAGCCCGGCCGGCAGGCCGAGGTCGGCGGACACCTCGGCGAACAGCTGCCGGGGGATGTGCTGGCCGACGACGTCGGCCTGGTGGCACATCAACACGCAGGACAGGATCACGCCGCCGAGCGCGTAGTAGTCGGTTCGGCGGTCGCCGCGGCGGCTGAGGAGCGCCCGCCGGGTCACCATGCCCGGCGTGCTCAGCCCGGCGCCGTCGTCGACACCCTCGTGGAACGCGGATTCGAGATCGATGATCCGGATGTCATCGTCGGGAGTCACGATAATGTTGGTCGGCGACAGGTCGCCGAGCACGATCCCGCGCTCGTGGCAGACCGCGATCGCCTCGGCGATCCGCACCCACAGCCGCTGGAACCGGGAGTAGTAGTCGGCGAGCCGGGCCGGGGTGGGGTCCAGGCCGTAGACCGGGTTCTCGGTGATGCTCAGCCGGCCGATCGGGGTGCCCTCGATGTACTCCTCGACGAGGAACGAGTGCTCCCACTGGCTGAAGAACGAGACCGGCCGGACGAACAGGCCGGTGTCGGCGAGCTCGGTCAGCAGGTCGTACTCGTGGCGCAACAGCTTGACGGCGTCCATTCTGGACGGTCCGACCTCGACGCCGGGGCGCGCCTCACGGAGCACCACGTCCGCGCCGGTCTCGTTGTCGATGCCGCGGTAGATCCCGCCGCGGTTGCTCATCAGCAGCGCGCTGTCCACCACGAACCGCCCGCCGGCCAGTGCCGTCTCTGTTTCCGGTTCGGCCGTCTCCGGCGTCTCACGTCCGAACGGGTCCACGGCCCAGTCCGGGACCGACCAGTAGGGATTGCGCATGTCCGGTACCTGCGAACCGTCCGGGGTGTTGATCAGCAGTTCGCGGACACCGCTGGACCGGAGCCGGAAGATGGTCCGGAAACCGCCGTACCGGTAGTACACGACTCGCGATCCGGGATAACGACGGTCAGACAACAGGTATGGGCCGTCAAACTCGCTCAGCGCATCGGTCAACGCCTTTCCGACGGCGTGGAACTCGTCGTCGCCCACCGGGTACACGGTGATGAACTTGCCGCTCGACCCCCGGGAGTAGGACTTCCCGTTCGCCTCGCCGACCGCGGCCGGGTCCATCAGGAACTTGAACCGGACACCCGCGTCGCGCAGGACCGGCAGCGCCGCCCGCAGGATCCGCGCCGCGCTCCACGAATTGGCCGACACGTGCAGTTTCCAGCCCTGGTCCGGCATCGGCGTGTCCGGCGGCTCGGCGATCATCCAGTAGCCCCGCCGCCACAACCGCCAGGTCGCTGGCATCGCCACGCGGTACTCCGCGAGCAGGTCGCCGCCCGGCGCGCGCTGGGTGAAGCCCTCGAACCACCGTGGATGGTGCGTCATGTAGGACAGCACCGTCTCCCATTCGACCTGCATGCTGTTCACTCCCGTCCAGTCATGGTTGCGGTGCGGTCCGGATGTGGCCTGGGGGGCCGGATGGCGCCCCCAGGCCACGGGTCACCGGCTCAGCCGCAGCTCAGGCCGTAGCAGGAGCTGCAGCTCATCGCGGGGTTGTTGTTGCCCATCCCCAGCTTCTTCTCCAGCCGCTGCAGCCCGAGGATCTGGTCCGCGCTGTGCGCCTGGACCTCGTCGTCGCCCTGCGTCTCAACCTCGTCGTCGGCGTTCTGCGCGGGGATGATCTCGTCGGACATGGGAAGGTCTCCCTCCGGTCGGTGTGCCGGGATTTCCCGGTCACGCAAGGAATCACGCTAGAAAGCGCGGTCAAAGGCCGGTATACGCCCGGTTAAAGCGTTGTCCCGCAAGGGAAATAGTCGGCTCCCCCGCCCGGCCGCCGCCCGCGCGACCGGTCTGACGAGCGGATATACCGAGCTACAACCGGATGCCAGGCGGGCGCTGAAGACTTTGCCGGGAGGCGAGGAGGTGGGCGATGCGGCTGGCCGGGATCATGGCACTGCGCCAGACCATCTGCGCGGGCGCACTCGTGACGCTGACCGAACGGTGCCCCCTGAACTGCGCGCACTGTTCTTCGTCCTCGGGACCGCGCGGGCGTGAGCTGGACAGCGCGTCGCTGCTGCGTTTCGCCGAGACGTTCACCCCAGCGTGCCGGCCGGACGTGCTGATGCTGACCGGCGGCGAACCCCTGCTGCGCCCGGACCTGGTCGCTGCGGTCGCGCGCACCGCTCGACTGGCTGGCGTCCGCACTGCGGCGCTGACCGGCGCTTTCTTCGCGCGGGGCGGCCGGTTTCCGGCCCCGATCTGGCAGGCCGCCCGGGAGCTGGACCACTTGTCCCTCAGCCTCGACGTGTTCCACGAGCGGATGGTCGCCCGCGCGGACGTGTTCCAGGTGTTGCGAACCCTGCTGCGGCACGGCATCGCGACCAGCCTGCACATCGCGGGCACCGGCCGCGACGATCCGTACCTCGCCGAGGTGACCGCCTCGGTTACGACCGCGTTCGGCGCGGATGTCCCGATGCTGGTCAGCGAGATCAAGCCGATCGGCCGGGCGGCGAACTGGGCCCGCGCGACCCCGATCGCGGACACCGCGGTTGCGCCGTGCGCGATGGCCGCGTGGCCGGTGATCGCCGTCGAAGGCGCCATCGTGGCCTGTTGCAACCAGGACGTGGTGGACGGCCGGGTCCGGCCCGAGCACCTGCGGCTGGGTGAGATCGCGACCACGACGTGGCCTGCCGTCGTCGACCGGGCGAACTCCTTGCCGCTGCTGCGAATGATCCGCACCGTGGGGCCGTCACACATCGCCGGTCGCGCGGGCGGTACGGGCTACTGCGGCACCTGCCACCGCTTGAGCGACCTGACCGCCGCGGCGGAATGGGCGGCTCGGGTGGGTGGGGGTCCGGCCGGGGAACTGTTGCAGGCCGCGGCCATCCGCCAAGGGCAAGTCGGTGGACCGCAGGCGCTGGTCCGCAGGCACGGCATCCCCCAGTACGCCCACCTGGTCGGCGACGCCACCGCAGTCGCCGAGGCCGGCGGGACCGGCGGAGTCGCCAAGATCGAGATCGGCGAGGTCGATCTGGTCGGCGGGCAAGGATGAGCGGCGATCTGCGAGCGGTGCTGGATCTCGTCGTCCCGGCGTTGCGGCGCAGTGCGGCCGCGTTGTGGCAACCGGCGGGCCTGCGGGAGCGCTATGGCCGGTACCTGATCCAGATGCACGCGGTCCTGCGCGCCTCGGTGCCGCTGATGCAGCTGGCGGCGCTGCGCTGCGACCGGCCCGACCCGGTGTGCACCCGGCTCGGTGAGTACTTTCCCCTGCACATCAAGGAAGAAGCGGGCCATGACGAGTGGTTGCTCGACGATATGGCCACGATGGGGCTCAACCGGGCCGAGCTGCCGTCGGTCCAGGTCGCCCGCCTGACCGGCCCCCAGTACTACTGGATCAACCACGTCCACCCGGTCGCGCTGCTGGGCTACATCGCCGTGCTGGAGGGGAACTCGCCCGCCCCCGAGCTGCCCGGCCTGCTCGCCGAGCGGACCGGTCTGCCGGACCGCGCCTTCCACACGTTGCGCCACCACGCGACCGCCGATCCCGGGCACAGCGAGGAGGTGCTCGCGCTGCTCGCCGAGCTGGACCTGTCCGCCGAGCAGCGCCGGGCGGTCCGGGTCAGCGCGTTGCACACCGCGGGCGCACTCATCGACCTGTTCGACGCCCTGGCCCGACCGGAGAGGACCTGCTGTGACGACAGAGGATGACGCGAACCTGCGCGCGCTGGCCGACGCGGGGTTTCCGACCGGTGGGTTCACCGAGGAGCAGCGCGCGGTGTTCAGCGGGCTGACCGCGACCGAGCTGGCGCTGATCCTGGACATCAAGCGGCGGCTGGACGCGGTCGAACCCGAGGTGCGGGCGCACTCCGTCGTCGCGGGCGCGGCACTGTTCTGACGCGGGGGAACGATGGAACAGCGCAAGTTGGTGACCGTGTTGTTCTGCGACCTGGTCGGGTCCACCGAACTGGCCGAGGTGCTGGAGCCCGAGACGCTGCGGTCGGTCGTCATGCGCTACTTCGACACCGCGCGCCGCCAGATCGAGGCGCACGGCGGCACGGTCGAGAAGTTCATCGGGGACGCGGTGATGGCCGTGTTCGGAGTGCCTGTCGTGCATGAGGACGACGCTCGCCGCGGGGCCGAGGCCGCCCTCGGCATGCTCAGCTCGCTCGCCGGGCTCAACGCCGACCTGGAAGACCTGTTCGGCTGCCGGTTGACCGTGCGGATCGGCGTCAACACCGGTGAAGTCGTTGCCACGTCGGCACAAGGCGCGAACGAGAACCTGGTGGCCGGGGACGTGGTCAACGTGGCCGCCCGGCTGCAGCAGAACGCCGAACCCGGCGAGATCCTGATCGGGGCCGCCACCCGGGCGCTGCTGGACAAAGCCGCCGAGGTCGAGGAAGCCGGCGTGATGGCGCTGAAGGGAAAGCGCGACCCGGTGCCCGCGTTCCGGTTGCGGGGCATCCGGCCGGACACGCCCGGTGCGCATCCGTGGCCCGGTTCGCCGTTCGTCGGCCGGGCCCACGAGCTGGACCTGTTGAGTGCGCGGTGGTCCAGCGTCCTGGCCGGGCACGGCCAGTGGGTGACGTTGTCCGGTGAGGCCGGGATCGGCAAGACCCGGCTGATCGAGGGATGGCTGTCCGCGCTGCCGGACGACGTGCTGGCCGGTTTCGGGCGGTGCCATCCGTACCGGGACCAGGCGAGCCTCGCTCCCCTGGCCCAGGCGCTGCGCCAGATCGTCGGCACGGCGAGCCGGCACGGGCTGGTCAGCGACCGGCTGCCCTACCGCGCGCTGCGGTCCGGTTTACTGCTGGACGGCACGCCGGGCCGGTCGGTGGACGGGACCTATGCCGCGGTCGCCGCCGTGCTGGCCGACCTATCCGCGGCCCGGCCGGTGGTGCTGGTCCTGGACGACGCCCAGTGGGCCGACCCGATGCTGCTCGACGGTGTGGGCAAGCTCCACGAATCGCTGCGGGCGGCCCGCGTCCTGCTGGTGTGCGCGGGCCGTGACTGTCCATTCCGGACGATCGAGCTGGGGCCCTTGTCAGCGCAGGAGTCGGCGCTGCTGGCGGCCGAGCTGGTCGAGCTGCAGCCGCATGGGCCTTCCGTGCTCGGCCGGGTGATCGAGCGCGCCGAGGGCAATCCGCTGTATCTCGAGCAACTGGTGGCCATGCTCGACGACGGCGCCGATCCGGAGCGGCTGCCCGTCACGGTGACCGCCGTGCTGGCCGCCCGCATCGACGCGCTGGATCCGCCCGGACGGCTGGTCCTGGACGCCGCCGCCGTGGTCGGCCGCCAGTTCGGCCTCCGCGATGTGGCAGCACTGGCCGGGACCGGCGGGCCGGCCGCGGTCGCGGAGCTGATGCGCCGGGGGCTGGTGGAACCGGTGGGTGACCAGGAGTACCGGTTCCGCAGCGGTTTGCTGCGTGACGCCGCCTACCAGGGCATCAGCAAACGGCGGCGAGCGGACTGGCACGAGCGGCTCGCAGAGCAGAGCACTGGCCTCGCGGTGACCGGCCACCACCTCGAACAGGCGTACCTGCACCGCCACGGGCTGGGAATGCGCGACGAGCACACCGGACAGCTGCGCGGCCAGGCGGCCCGCACTCTCGCCGAAGCCGGGCGGCTTGCACTGGCCCGTGCCGACCTGTCGTGGTCGGCGGACCTGAGCAGCCGCGCCCTCGAGCACTCCACAAAGGACGACTCCTGGTGGACGGCAGCGGCCCAGGTCCTCGGTGAGACCCTGCTGGCGACCGGCGCGGGTGGGCAACTGCTGCGCGAGGTGCTGGCGACCGCGGCCGAGCAGGGTGACGACCTCACCCACGCCCACGCGAGGCTTCAGCTGGCCGCGCTGGACGATCAGCCCGCCGGGCCACGGTGGATGCACGCCGCCCGCGCGGCCCGGGAAGTGCTGCCGGTGTTCGAGGCGAACGCCGACGAGCTGGGACTGGCTCGTGCGCACATCCGGCTGGCACAGCAACAGCAGATCCTCGGCTCTCACAGAGCCGCGGAACAGCTGCTGGCGCAGGCACTCAAGCACGCCATGGCTGCCAAAGCCGCCCCAGAGCACGCGATGACCCTCGGCGCGATCGGCATGTCCTTGTGGCACGGTCCGACTCCGGCCGAGGAAGCCGTCCGGTGCTGCCGTGAACTGCTCGCTGTCCACGGCGGCGATCACGACGTCGTGATCGTGACCCTCACCTATCCGCTCGCGAATTTGTTGGCACTGCAGGGCTTGGACGAAGCCGCGCAGGAGTGCCTCGCCGTCGCGGGCCGGTTTGCGGCTGAGCTGGGATACGCCGAAGCCGAAGTCGTCGGGCCGTTGTTCAGCGGTGGAGTGGAGGCGCTGGCCGGGCGGCTCGCGTCGGCGGAACGGCTGCTGGGCCGCGCGGTCGAGTTGTGCCGGGCGACCGGCGATCCCGGGCTGATCGCGACCGCGTCCCGCGAGCTGGCGAGAGTGCTGCTGCGCCAAGGAAAACGCCCCGGCGCCGACCTGCTCGTGCTCGCCGGCGGCGCCCCACCGGCAGAAGCCGCCGATCACTTCGGGATTCTCGCTCGGACCGACGGTGACACGAACCTGGCGCGACGAGCGGTGGCGCTCGCGGAGAGCACCGACTCGCCGATCATCCGGGCCACCGCGCAGCTGGATCTCGCCACGGTCAGCCTGGCCGCCGGTGACGGCACGGCCGCCGCCCAGGCCGCGGATCGTGCGGCCGAAGTGTTCCGCGACAAGGGACACGTGGTCGGCACCCGCGCGGCCGTCGAGCTCAGGAAGGCGGCCCGATGAACCTCAGCTGGGGTCTGCGTGACCAGGAGGCGGCCGACCTCGAGGTCGACGCGACCGCTCTCAACGAGGTGTCGCCCGAGTGGGCGTGGGGCGACTCGACCGGCGCGGGTGTTCGGGTGTGCGTTGTGGACAGCGGGATCGAGGGCGATCACCCGCTGGTCGGGCCGGTCACCAGTTCCCACGAAGTCGTCCAGGGCCCGAACGGACCCGAGGTGCGGGAGACCGAACCGGGCGACTCCTGCGGTCACGGCACCGCCTGCGCCGGGATCATCCGCGAGGTCGCCCCGGACTGCGAGCTGCACAGCGTCCGGGTGCTCGGCGAACGGTTCACCGGCAGCGGCGGTTTCCTGCTGGCCGGTCTGCGCTGGGCGGTCGAGCAAGGGTTCGACGTGATCAACATGAGCCTCTCGACAACGCACAACCGTTTCGCGCAGGAGCTGCACGAACTCGCCGACGAGGCCTACTTCCGGGGAACCGTGATCGTCGCATCGGCGCACAACACGCCCGTGGTCAGCTACCCCTGGCGGTTCTGCTCGGTGCTTTCCGTTGGCAGCCACCAGGAAGCCGATCCCGGGCTGTACCTGTACAACCCGGCCCCGCCGGTGGAGTTCTTCGCGAAGGGCCGGGATGTCGTGGTCGCGTGGCCCGGCGGCGGCACGGTCCGGACCACCGGCAACAGCTTCGCGACGCCACGGATCAGCGGCCTGTGCGCGCTGACCCTCGCCAAGCACCCCGGGCTGACCGTCTTCCAGGTGAAAACCGTGCTGTATCTGGCCGCGGCGAACGTCCGCACGGAGAAACGAGGTCTCACATGACGTTGGACATCTCGCCGGCGCCCAATGGCACGCGCGCACTGCTGCAGTCGGTCGTCGAGGTCGCCAAGGCGATCTTCGGCGCGGCGGCCAGCTCGGTGTTCCTGTTCGACGAACCCGCCGGTGAGCTGGTCTTCGAGGCGGTCTCCGGCGCGGGCGAGGACTTCCTGATCGGCACCAGGATGCCCGCCGGCCAAGGGATCGCGGGCTGGGTGCTCAGCTCCGGGCAGGCGATGATCGTCGACGACCTGACCGACAACCGCACCTTCGCGCGGGAGTTCGCGGAGTCCACCCGTTACGTGCCGCAGGCGCTGATGGCCGCGCCGCTGCTGTCCGGCGGCCAGGTCCTCGGCGTGCTGGAGGTGATCGACCCGACCGAGCAGTCCCGGTCCAGCCTCAGCGACCTGGACCTGCTGGCGCTGTTCGCCGGCCAGGCGGCGACCGCGCTGCGGGTGGCCAAGGGATGCCCGCACTGCCAAGGACCGCAGGACCTGCTCGCCCGGTTCGGCGCGGACGAGAGCGAGCTGGGCGCGCAGCTGGTGGACGTGTTCAAGGGCTTTCTGCGCAACCGGAATGGCTGACGTTCCCGTCCTCCTGGGCAGCCATTTCGTGGCAGTGCCAGTAGGTGAACACGGGCATGTCGTAGCTGGCGTAGCAAGCGGTGACCTCCGCTTCCGGGGCGGACAGCAGCCCGCACTCCAGCAACGATTCCAGCACAACGTAGTCCGATGTAGACAGACCGGTCATGGCGGCGAGGAGCTGGCCGTGGTCGAACGGCGGCGGTGGCAGGGCGGCGATACGCCGGTAGGCGGCGCGTTGCAGGCCGGACAGACTCCGGTAGGCCACATCGTGACGTTCGCGCAGTGTCAGTTCGCCGACCGCCAGCTCGTCGAGCACGCGCCTTGGATCGGCGAGCCGGTCGGCGAAGTCCGCCAGCGTGATGTGCCGCAGTGCGGCCAGTTTCGCTCCGGCGATCCGCAAAGCCAGCGGTGAACCGCCGCAGCTGTCCAGGATCCGCCGGACCGAGTCACGGTCGGCGAGGATCCGGCTGGACCCGATGACCCGGCCGAGCAGCTCCCGGCTCTCGGCGTCACCCAGCGGCCCCAACCGGACGCGCTGCACGGATTCCAGTCCACTCAACCGGCTGCGCCCGGCGACGATCACCGCGCTCGACCCGGCGCCGGGCAGCAGCGCCCGGACGATGTCCTCGTGGGTCGCGTTGTCCAGGATGACCAGCAGTCGTCGCCGGGTGATCCACGACCGCCACCGGGCCGCCGCCTGCGCGGTGCCGTCCAGACCGATCATGTCCATCAGTTCGGCGAAGACCTGAGCATCGGGCTTGGCGGTACCGTCCGTCGCGGCCAGATCGAGCAGCAGCTGACCGTCCGAATAGGACTCATACAGCAGGTGCCCGACGTGGATGGCGAATGCCGACGTGCCGCAGCCGTGGGCCACGATGATTCGGTGTCCTTTGTGGATGGTCAGGCTGGCCAGCACCTGGGCGGTCTCGGTGGTCCGGCCGATGAAGTCGGGGAGGTCGCGGGGAAGCTGGTTGCCGGGGACGTTCCGGTCCGGCCGGGTCGACGGCTGGGGTACGCCGGTGAGCAATCGCCGGTGCACCCGGGCGAGCGCCGGCCCCGGGTCGACGCCCAGCTCGTCGGCCAGCATCCGCCGGACGAACTCGTAGTGCGCCAAGGCCTCCGGCACCCGCCCGGCCGCCGCGAGCGCCTGGATCCAGGCCGCCCCAAGCCGTTCCCTGAGCACGTGCGGCCGGATGTGCGGGGCCAGCCGGGCCAGCACCGTCTGGTGGTCGCCCGACTCGACCGCCAGTTCGGCCCAGTCCTCCAACGTGGCCAGGAAAAGCTGCTGCCAGCGGCCCAGCTCCGGGGCCAGGCCGGGCTCGTCGCCGAACTCGGCCAGCGGCTCGCGCCACAGCGCGACAGCCTGCCCGTACACCACGGCGGCCGCCTCCGGGTCGCCGTCGCGCAACCGGTGACGACCCTGCCGGGCCAGGAACTCGAACCGGAGCAGGTCGCACTCGTCCGGCCCGGCGCACAACCGGTAGCCGCGGCCCGCGTAGTCCAGCCGCGCGCCGAACACCCGGCGCAGCTTCGACACGTAGACCTGCAGACTCTTCAACGCCGTACGCGGGGGGCGGCCCGCCCACAACGCGTCGATCAGCTCCTTGACCGGGACCACCGAGTTCGCCCGGCACAGCAAGTGGGCCAGCAGCAACCGCTGCTTGGGCCCGCCGACATCGGCGGGCACTCCGTCGAGCAGGACCGTGAACTCGCCGAACGTGCGGCTTTCGACCGCGCTGGGTAAGCCATGCACTTCGCCGTCCCTTCGTCCGGCCGAGTATCGCCGCAGCGCGTTGTGAAGTGATTGGACCCGAATTGGATCAGGTCGGGTAATCCCCGACCGGGGCTGCCACCTCCGCGAGCCGGGCCGCCGAACGGTCCCGCCAGGTCACGCAGCCCATCTCGCTGTTGTGCCGGACCGCCTTGCGCAGCAACGTGATCGCCAGCCCGGTCCGGCCCGCGGTAAAGGCGGCCTCGCCGAGGAAGTGGTCGATGGAGCCCCAGCAGAGGATCGCCGAGCCGCTGGTGACGCTGCGGCCGGTGTACCGCAGCAGCCGGTCCAACGCGTACTGGCAGGACGCCACGTCACCGCACAGCGCCCAGGCGTACGTGCGCAGGACCATTTGCACCAGCCACAACCAGTCCATCGGTGGTTCCGGCACCTTCGCGGCGGGTCGGCAGATGGCCCGGGCAGCGGCCAGATCACCTTGCAGGGCAAGCAAAAGGCCGAGATGCTCGGGACCGAACGGGCTGCCCGGTTCGTTGTGGTCGCGCAACATCTGCTGTGCCTCACCGTACTTGCCCTCGTCGATCAGCCACGACACGATCTGGCTGGTCAGCGCGGCCGCCGAACCCCACACCGTCTGCCGGTGCAGCTCGTAGGCCTGCCGGGACAGGCGGACCGCGGCTTCCGTGTCCCCGGCCAGCCCGGCGCGCATCGCCGTCCACCACCGCAGGTGCACGTCGACCTCGGGCAGCTGGATCCGCCGGTTGGCCTCGGCACACGCGTCGACGTCGGCCTGGGCGGCGGGCATGTCACCGGCCTCGAGCGACGTCAGTGCCCGGCGCAACAGCACGCGCGGGGTCCAGTCCAGGCCGACGCTGGGCGCCAGCGCGACCTGCTCGGACACGATCTGCTGGCGTTCGGTCAGGGTGTCCGCGTGCCGGATGGCTTGGTGGCGCAGGTGCAGCGCGCGCATCAGCAGGCCGGGATCGCCGAGCCGGCGCGCCATCGCGATCGCCTCGGCCGACGGCTGGTCCGGTTCGCCGGTGTCCGGCCCGGTCTCGAAGTACTGCTCGGTCGCGATGGCCGCGAGGGAAAGACAACGCAGCGGCGAGTCCTCCGGCGGCAGCAACCGGACCGCCTCGTGCAACGCTTCCAGCACAGGGTGTTCGACGGCCCGGTACTCGCGCATCGACCAGAACGCCTCGGTGCTGTACGTGGTGGCGGCGACCGCGAGCGCTTGCGGGTCGTCCAGCCGCGAGGCGAGACCGATCGCGCGCCGCAACACCGCGGAAGCCTGTTCCTGCAAGCCCGCGCGGCAGCTCGTGCGGCCCAGCCGGACCAGCAGCTCGAACAATCTCCTAGTCTCGGCAGCGTTCCGCGGCGCGGCATAGTGGTCGATGACCTCGACAACCGCGGCGAACAGCGTCGCCGCGTGCTGGTGCGCGTGCACGCGTTCGGCCCGTTCGGCGGCGGCCTGACCGGCGGCGATGGCCTCCTCCGCATGCCCGACGCTCGTGGCCGCCAGCCAGTGGAACGCCACCGCGTCGAGCATGTCGTTGTCCGGGAAGTGCGGCACCCGCCGCGCCAGCACGGCCGCGACACTCGCGTGCCACTGCGCCAGCCGCAACTGGGACACCGACGACCGGAGGGTGTCGCGCACCAGGGCGTGGCCGAACCGGTACCGGCCGGGCGTCGTACTGTCGATCACCAGGCCCCACCGCAGCGCCGCCTCCAACACCTCCGACAGCGTGTCGGCGGGCAGGGCGGAGGCCTCCGCCAGGATCGCGGCCTCGAACTCCTCGCCGATCACGGCCGCCGCGACCAGGACCGGCGCGGCCTTCTCCGGCAGTCTGCGCAGCCGGTGCTGGATGAGGTCGCGGGTGCCGTGCGGCAGCGCGTCGGCGAGCGATCCCGGGTTCCCCTTGGGCAGCAACCGGGCCAGTTCGACCACGTGGAACGGGTTTCCGCCGGACCGCTGGTGGATCACCCTGGTGGCGTCCGGATGCCCCGAGTCCGGCCACCCGGTCAGCACCTCGGCGACCTCCGCCTCGGTGAGCCGCCGCAACGGCCACCTCGTCACCCACCGGCCGGTGAGCTGGGCGACCAGCCCGGCGACGGGTTCGCCCAGGTCGGCGCCGTCCCGGGTGGCCGCGAGCAGCAGCAGCGGCAGCTCGGGCAGCATGGTCGTGAGCACCCGCAACACGAGGATCGAGTCGGGGTCGGCCCAGTGCAGGTCATCCAGGATCACCAGCAGCGGGTGGCGCCGGGCCGCCGCCGCGATCACCTCGACGATCGCCGTGTGCAGGCGGGTCTCGTGCAGCTGCGTGGCCCAGCCGACGTCCAACAGCATCCCAAGTCCGGCTTTGCCTGCCAGCTCACGTAACTCCGGGTCGGCGTCGCCGATCAGCGAGCGCAGGATCGAGACCCACGGCCAGAACGCCGGAGTACCCTCCCCGTCCGGGCAACGGCCCAGCACCACGGAAAACCCTTGTGCCGGGCCCATTTCCGCGGCGGCCTCGGTGACCCGGGTCTTGCCGATCCCCGGCTCCCCCGTCACCAGGAACATCTGCCCCTGTCCCGCGCCGGCCGACGTGAGCGCCCGCTCGACCGACCGCAGCACATCCAGGCGGCCGGGCAGGTCCGGCGCGGTGATCTCCACCGCCTGGATCTCCAGAGTGGGAGCTGAGAGGTCGAGGCGGGGATCCTGGTTCAGGATCTCGTGTTCCAGGCGGCGCAGCCCGGCGCTGGGCTCGACACCGACTTCCGTCACGAGTGCGTGCCGGGCCTCGCGCAACGCCGCCAACGCGTCGGCTTGCCTGCCACTGCGGTACAACGCGAGGGCGAGCATCTCCCATCGCCGTTCCCGCAACGGTTCCGCGGTGACCAGCGCCCTCAATTCAATGGCTGCCTTGGCGGGACGGCCGACCGCGAGCTCGGCGTCCATCCGGTCCTCCTGGGCCGCCAGCCGCAGCTGTTCCAGCCCAGCCGCAGCGGTGGCCGCGAACGCATCGCAGGCGAACTCACCGAACGCGGGCCCACGCCACAGGTCCAGTGCCTCGTCGAGATCGTTCAACGCATCCAACGGCCGCCCGTTCGCCCGCGCGGCAGCAGCGGAGGCCACCAGCTGCCGGAACCGGTCCGCGTCCAACTCCCCCGGCTTCACCACCAGCCGGTACCCCAACGGGGAACTGGAAAGAACCGTCTCCGCGGCCCTCGGCGCCCGCCCCGGCTCCAACGCCCGCCGCAGATTGGCGACATACACCCGCAACGTCCCAACCGCAGTAGCAGGCGCCCCGTCCTCCCACACCGCGTCCACCAGCTGCGGCACCGGCACCGGCGCCCCCGGTTGCACCAACAGCGCCGCGAGCACCCGTCGTTGTTTGGCGCCGCCAAGTTCGATGACCCGGTCCTCCGCGTGCACCCCGATCGCGCCCAGCACCGTCCACCACATGATCACCACGATATCGAGCCGCGAGCACCCGACGACTACGACGTTATGGTCAATTCCGGTCCGTCATCCGAGGCCGCGCAAGCACATCCGGCGGGCGGCTGTCCCGCCCGCCGGACGCGTCCGCTACCTCGTGAAGACGGCGTTGGCGCCGTACAGCTCCTTGGTGAAGGAGGAGATGTAGGTGTGCGAGTCGGCGGCGGTGAGGTTGTAGGTCAGGTAGACGCCGTAACCCTCGCTCTTGGTGCGTTTCGCGAGGCTGGCGGCGGTGCTGGTGGAGGTGGCGTTGATCTGGACGGCCGCTGGGGAGAGGTTGGCTTTGGGCAGGGCGATGTTCGGGACACTCCACGTGCCGTAGTAGGGGTTCCAGGCGTAGTTGAACTTCGAGGTGATGTTCACGCCGCCGTAGGACAACCGCGTCGCTGCGGGGCCGATGTTGTACAGCGTGATGAGTTTGCTGGGCATCGCGGCGCGCAATGCCGTGACGAGGTAGACGAACGAGCTCGCGTTCGGCTGTCCGGTGCCGTTGTTGCCGTACTCGGCGTACTCGTCGTCGAAGTCGATACCGTCCAGGCCGTACTTGGCCACGGCGTCGGACAGCTGCTTCGCGAAGGCCTCGGCGGCCTGCTTGGACGGGAAATTGGCGAACCCGGCGCCCTGGTGGTTGCCGAGGATGGACAGCGTGACCTTGATGCCCTTGGCCTGCAGGGGCCGGACCTGGGTGGCCACGTTGTCCAGCACGCGCTGCACGTTCGGGTTGAAGTACAGGTAGGCCGACTTCTTCGCGGTGTCGTAGTTGATGTTGGCGGCGAAGATCACGCCGATGTCGAACACGTTGCCGCCGCCGTTGGCCAGCGTGTACTTGCCCACGTTCAGCATGCTCTCGTTGTTCACTTCGACGTACGCCACGCAGATGGGTCCGGTCTTCGCGATGGCGGCCGCCGGGCTCGCTGTCACGCCGGCCAGCAGCGCGACAGCGGCCACGAGCGGGCCGATCCGGCTGATTCCGAGCACTGTTGATCAACTCCCGTCGACTGGGGTTGGCAGGGTCAACAGATCCAATGAACCAGCACGCGAGTCATGCCGTCCATCGGCCCTGCGGCGTCTGTCCGGTGAGTTGTCCACGCGGCGAGGCCGGGGATTTGATCGAGCGAGAACCTCAGGTCGCGCGGACCAGTCCGGACTGGTACGCGAACACGACGAGCTGGGCTCGGTCCCGAGCGCCGACCTTGGTCATCGCCCGGGAGATGTGGGTGCGGGCGGTGGCGACGCTGATCACCAGGCGGTCGGCGATCTCGTGGTTGGTCAGGCCTTGCGCGGCCATGGCGGTCACTTCGCGTTCGCGGTCGGTCAGCTCGTTGATCAGGGCGGTCTGCGCCGGGGTGCGGTGGGGTGTGGACACGAACTCGGCGATCAGGCGGCGGGTCACGCTGGGCGACAGGAGGGCCTCTCCGGCGGCGACGACCCGGACCGCGTGCCGCAGGTCGTCGGGTTCCACGTCCTTGACCAGGAACCCACTCGCACCCGCCCGCAGCGCGGCGAACACGTACTCGTCGATCTCGAAGGTCGTCAGGACCACCACCCGGACGTTGCCCAGCGACGGGTGGGCGCAGATCTCGCGGGTGGCCTCGATGCCGTCGAGCACCGGCATCCGGATGTCCATCAGCATGATGTCCGGCCGGGTCCGCAGGGCCAGCTCGACGGCGGCGCGGCCGTCCGCCGCCTCGCCGACCACGTCGATGTCCGGGGTGTTGTCCAGCAACGACCGGAAGCCCGCACGGACCAGCGCCTGGTCGTCGGCCAACGCCAACCGCACGGTCATCGGGCCGCTCCCAGGTCCAGCCGGGCCGTCACGGCGAATCCCCCGCCCGGTGCCGGACCGGCTTCGAACCTACCGCCGGCCGCGCGGACGCGTTCACGCATCCCGATCATGCCGTGACCGATGGCAAGCTCGGTGGCGACCGCCGTCCCGTTGTCGGTCACCTCGACCACCAAGGAGTCCGGCTCTCGGGTGATCCGGACGGTCGCGGTCGTCGCGTGGGCGTGCCTGATCACGTTGGTCAAAGCCTCCTGGATGATGCGGTAGGCCGCGAGCTCGACACCGGTGGGGATGTCGTCGACGGCTCCGGTCGTCACGAGATCGGCCTGGACACCGGCGCTGCGGGCGAGCGCCACCAGGTTCGGTACCTGGTCGAGCCGGGGCTGCGGATCCGATGACTCAGCCGCCTGGTTGTCGCGCAGGACCCGCAGGGTGCTGTGCAGCTCGGCCATGGCGTCCTTGGCCGCGCCGCGGATCGTGCGCAGCGCGGACTCGGTCTGCTCCGGCCGCGCGGGCAGGGCGTCCAGCGCGGCCGCGGCCTGCACGTTGATCAGCGTGATGGTGTGGGCCAGGACGTCGTGCAGCTCGCGGGCGATGGTGAACCGTTCGTCGGCCAGGCGCCGCTCGGACTCCTGGGTGATCCGCCGGAGCTGCTCGGCGGCGGCGACCATGCGGGCGCGTTTGGCCTCGGCCAGCGCGACCACGGCCGCGAGGCTGATCGCCGTCCCGCTGACCGCGTCGAGGTTGATCCCGCTCGGCGGCAGCGGCGGCACCATCGAGATCACCGGCACACCCAACGCCACCGCGGTGCCGACCGCCAGGGACCGGCGGCTGGTCCCTTCGCTGACCAAGGTGTAGCAGGCGGGATAGACGGCGATGGCAATGGCGAGCCCGGTGTACCCGATCAGGTTGTACGCCAGGCAGATCACCAGAATCACCACGGCGACCGCCAGCGGCGCCCGGTGGCGCCACAGCAGCGGCAGGATCGCGAGCAACGACAACGCGAGAGCGCCCCAGAGCGGCGGCACCGGCTGCGTCGTCTCCGCGTACTCGCCGATCGTGCCCAGGACGCTGACGATCGTGGTCGCGCCGAGCGTCAACGCCTCGGCGAGGTGGCGCCTCATCCCGCCCTCCCTCACACGACGGTCACCGTGGCCATCATGGCCATGTCCTCATGTTCCAGATTGTGACAGTGCAGCACGTACCGTCCTTTGTAGCCGGTGAACCGCACGATCACCTCGGCCAGTTCGGCAGGTCGCAGATCGATGGTGTCCTTCCAGCCGACGTCGGCGGGCCCGGGATCGAGTCCGTTGCGCGACAGTACCTGGAACGGCACCAGGTGCAGGTGGACCGGGTGGTGGAAGTCGGTGACGAACCGCCAGATCTCGCACGCGCCCAGCCGCGGGGTGGCGATCGGCCGGGCCGGGTCGAACACCTGGCCGTTGATGCTCCAGTACTTCGGTCCACGCTGGAAGGTGAAGTCCCGGACCACCTCGGCCTCGGCCCGGTCCAGCCTGGGCACGGTGCTCAACCGTGCGGGGACGCTGGTGTGGTCTGGGATCGGTCCGCCGACCCGGAACCGCATCACCACGGCTGTGCCGCCGGACCCGAGCTGGTTGGTCAGCGTGATCTCCTGGTGGGCGTGGGCGGTGAAGTCGACGATCACGTCGAACCGTTCCGCGGGCGCGACATCCAGGGTGTCGTGGCTCACCGGCCGGTCGAGCAGGCCGCCGTCCGATCCTATTTGGACGATCGGCAGGCCGAGGGCGAACCGGTAGCGGCGGGCGTTGGACGCGTTGAGCAACCGGAGGCGGTACCGGCACGCGTGTACGTCGGCCACCGGCCAGGGCGCGCCGTTCACCAGGATCACGTCCCCCAGCGCGCCGTCCGATTCGGAGTAGCGGAACTCGCCATCCTGGTCGAACGACCGGTCCACGACCATCAGCGGGATGTCCCGGTCGCCCGATGGCAGCGGCAGGGCGGTCTCCTCGGCGTCGCGGATGATGTGGAACCCCGCCAGCCCGTTCCAGACGTCCATGCCGGTCGCGCCCATCCGGTGGTCGTGGTACCAGAGCGTGGCCGCGCGCTGTGTCATCGGGTAGACGTAGTCGCGGGAACCGACCGTGGTGACCGCCATCGGATCGTCGGCCATGTCACTGTGGCCTGCGTGCCCCTCTGGGAATACCAAGTCTGTTGGGAAGCCGTCGCTCGCGGAAGGCACGTGGCCGCCGTGGAGGTGGTTGACAGTCGGGATCGGCAGTTTGTTGACGCGGCGGACGACCGTGGGGCGGCCGGACTGCGAAAAGATGGTGGGGCCGGGGAATGTGCCGTCCGGTCCCCAGATCCGGGTCCTGGTGCCCGGAATGATCTCACGGTCGGCGACCTGGTCGGTGATCTCGTAGTAGTCCGCGCCAGGATGGTCAGGATGGCTTTGCGGCGATAGGATCCGTGGGATGGGTAGCCGGGTCTGGAACGGCGTCGGCAGCGGAAGTTGGCTTGGTATCAACGTTCCCGCCTCCTCGGTGCCGCTGAGCACCGGGATGCCCACACCCAAGGCCACCGCGCCACCGAGATACGCCAGCATCTGCCGCCGGTTGATCGTCACCTGCGCCACGCCCAGACGGTGAGCATTGTGGACAGCACGATGATCGCCACACCCAACGGGATGTGCACACCCAGCATCCGGTCGAAGCCCAGGACGATCTGCAGCACGATCAGTCCACTCAGGATCGACGTGAACACCACCAGATGGCCCGGCGCGTGCTTTTTGCGCCAGGCGATCACCGCCGCGGCGATCAGCACGAACGACAGGATCGCCACGCCATCGGTGCCGTTGAACCGATGCGCCGACAACATGCCGAAATCCCCGGACAGGAACCGGCCGGCGAGGATCGCCTGCGCGTAGGCATCGACCGCCAGCAACGTCGTGAGAACCCTGAACAACCACCAGACCCATGGCCGGGCCGCGGTGTCCTGTCGAGCGGTGAGCATGGGCCAAGCGTGCCGGGAAACCGCAGGTCAACGCGTCGGCCCAGGACATGATCCGGCCTACTGGATCCCCCGTAGGCCGGTCGCGCCCGAACTACGGCGATTACGGTAGCCACCCCAGCGCGAACAAGTGGCTGCTCGCGCTGGTCCGCTTGACGAACCCGGCGTCAGCTCGTGAAGTCGTCGGGGCGGAGGATGAGGGTGGTGGCCTCACCGGCGCGGTTGAGTTCGGCGAGGACGGTCACGCCGCGCTGGCCGTCGCCCGGTTCGGTGTCCGGGAATACTGCTCGGCGGGCGCCGGAGGGGGCTCTGGGGAGTTCGCGGGAAGGGCCGAAACCTGCGGAAAGGTCTTGCAGGGCAACGGGTTCGGTGAACTCCACGCGGACATGGTCCAGCCCGCCGCCGGGGCCGTGCACCACCCGGACGGATGGCGGCGCGTCGTCGCTGACGGTGCCGGTCGCGTGGACCAGCGAACGCAACATGACCAGCTCATCGATGTTCACGGACCGGATCCTCCCGAAGCGGCCGGTACGGGCCGGCCCGCGGCACGCAGTTGATCACATGGACTCACGGTGGGGCTGGGCACCGGATGCGGTGTGCCGCTCGTGACGCCCGCCTCGCCCATCGGCCCGGTGGCCCAGGCGTCGTTCTCCTCCGGCAGCTCCCGGTATTGGGCGTGCACGACGTCGAACGCGGCCTCGGCCTGGGCGAGCAGGGCGTCGTTGGCCGGGGACGGCGCGCGCTCGCACCGGCATCTGGCGGTGGTGACCGCCCAGTCGGCGTCGTTCAAGCGGGTCAACACGTCCTCGCGGTGCGCGGAGGCCGAGCCGTACACGCTCTCGTACAAACCGGATGCCTGCACGGCTTCGACCGTGCCGCGCAGGATCGGCGCCGCTGCTTTGGCATCGCGGCCGATCCGCCCGGGAATGCCCATGGTGCTCGCGATTCCCGCGGCGCTGTAGCCCTGCCCGGAGAGGTACCGGGCCATCATGAACCACTGCTCGGTGTGCCGGGCCTCGTGGTAGACCGTGTTGGCCAGGTCCGCCGCGTCCGCCTGGGTCAGTCCACTTTGGTCGAACCGCAACTGGTTGAGCTGCATGGACCAGGTGGCGAAATCGAACGAACCGCTCTCCTGTGGGGACTCCCCCGCGTACAGCACAGCGGTCACCGTCGGCACACCCGCGGCGGTCAGCCGCCGGTTGACCGCCACGACCAAGGCATCGGCCCGCGCCTGAGCCGTGGCGAGGGTGTCCCACTCGTCGAGCACCTCGGTCTGCGCCTCACCGCCGAAGGTCGCGCCCTCCCCCGCCGCGGCGAGGCCCGACGGGAACAGCCGCGGAGTGGAGCGCGGCCCGGCCTTGCCGTCGATCACCAGCGCGGGGTCGTTGGCGCCCTCGTCGCGCTGGAACCGGGCGACGGCCTGCGCCAGCCCCGCGTCGATGCCGCCCGCCGGGTCGAGCCCCAGGCGCGTCCGCAGGTCCTGGATGACCTGCCGCGTGTACAGAGTGGGCTGGGCACGGTAGAAACTCAGCGCGGCGGCCACCGCGGCGGCGTCCAGCGGCTCATCCGATGAGCCTGAAGACCCGCCGGTCGCGTCCTGGCGCTGCACCCGCACCAGCCGGCTCACCGCCATGTTCCCGGCGTACCCCTGCAAGTCGTACAGTGGGTGCCGTTCGACCGCGGCGGCCTCAGGAACCTGGGGCGCGTTCTGTGGCGGGCTCTCCACCGGTTCCCGCTCGTATGCCATTCGTGGATGCTACTCGGGGGAACGCCCCGATCGGGACGGTCCGGGCCGGTCCGGCGACCGTTCACCGTTGCGGTGCCGCCGCGCCGGGCCATATGTCCACTGAGGACGATCAGTGCCGGGTCAGCGTGCGGTCAGTAGAGCGTCAGCAGATTCGACGAGTATTGCCTTCGGTCGGAAGGTGCTTTGCCGGCGTTTTCGGCTATCTCTGGAACGTGTCGGCGACAGGGAGGAATCCGATGAGCGAGTTGAGCAGTTCCCGGGTGCCGATCCAGTACTTCAGCGGCGGCGCCGAGCCCGCCGCCATCGAAGCCGTCCCGATGTCTGGTGAAACCGGCCGACGGGCCCAGCGCCGAGGGGTGATATCGAGGTGAACACGTCCGAGCCGCCCGTGCACCGGCCGCCCGAGCTGTGGCAGCCGGGCACCTGGCGTGCCCTGCCGATCGTCCAGCAACCCGAGTGGCCGGACCCGGCCGCGGTCACGCGAGTGACCGGCGAGATCGGCCGGCTGCCACCGTTGGTGCGCTCCGGCGAGATCCGCCGGCTGCAGAGCGATCTGGCCGAGGTCGCCGCCGGGCGCGCCTTCCTGCTGCAGGCGGGTGACTGTGCCGAACAGTTCAGCTCCTGCACCGAGTACGGGGTGCGCAACAAGCTCCAGGTGATCCTGCAGCTGGCCATCCTGCTGACCTACGGCTCGGGCCTGCCCGTGGTGAAGGTCGGCCGGATCGCCGGCCAGTTCGGCAAACCGCGCAGCCAGGCCACCGAGATCGTGGCCGGCGTCGAGCTGCCGGTGTACCGCGGCGACATCGTCAACAGTCCGGAAGCGACCCCGGAGGCCCGCCGGCCGGACGCCGAGCGGATGCTGCAGGCCTACCACCGCGCTTCCGCGACGCTGAACACCTTGCGCGCCTTGACAAAAGAGGGCTTCGCCGACCTGGCCCGGGTGCACGCCTGGAACCAGGAGTTCGTGCGGGCCAGCCCGGCGGGCCGCACGTACGAGGACGTCGCCGAGTCGATCACGTGGGCGCTGCGGTTCATGGCCGCGTGCGGGTTCGACCTGGCGGGATCCCAGGCACTGCATGGAGTGGACCTGTTCACCTCGCACGAGGCGCTGCTGCTGCCGTTCGAGGAGGCGCTGACCCGGTTCGACGCGGGCACCGGCGCCTGGTTCGACACCAGCGCGCACATGGTGTGGGTCGGCGACCGCACGCGGCAGCTGGACGGCGCGCACCTGGAGTACCTGTCCGGGATCGCCAACCCGATCGGCATCAAGGTCGGCCCGTCGGTGAGCCCGGAGGAGATCCGCAAGGTGTGCGAGCGGCTGGACCCGGCCGGCGTGCCGGGCCGGCTGGTGCTGATCAGCCGGCTGGGCGCCAACCGGGTCACCGAGCTGCTGCCGCGGATCGTGCAGGCGGTCAAGTCCACCGGCCGTACCGTGGTGTGGGCGTGCGATCCCATGCACGGCAACACCTTCCTGTCCGAGAACGGCTACAAGACGCGGCGGCTGAGCGACATCGCCGCGGAGGTGGCCGGGTTCTTCCAGGTGCACCGGGAGGAGGGCACCCACCCGGGTGGCCTGCACCTGGAGCTGACCGGCGAGGACGTGACCGAGTGCCTCGGCGGCGCGCACGAGCTGTCCGACGACCACCTGGGCACCCGGTACGAGACGGCGTGCGACCCGAGGCTGAACGCCGGCCAGTCCATCGAGCTGGCATTCACGGTGTCCGACCTGTTGCGCGCACACCACAAGTGAACCGGGAAACGAATGGGTTGGACCGTCCGCGGTCCAACCCATTTCGCATGCCCGCGTTTCTGTCGACCGGAAATCAGCACGAATATAGAACTACCATAGCCTTCACGGAGGAATAGCCGATATTAAGGCGCCGCTTTCGAAGGTCGCCACCGGGGATCACCGAATTCTAAACTTGAGACATAGGCAAGGTGATCCAGGAAGGTCGTCAGAGCGACCGGCAGGACTTCCGATCCGGTGAGGTGGTTAACGTGTCGAATTTCGCGGCCGAACTGGGGCCCACGGTCGATGTGGACAGTTTCCGGGGGCTCATGACGCAGTTTCCCAGCGGGGTGGCCGTGGTCACCGCGCTCGACGCCGACGGGCGTCCGTGGGGCATGACCTGCTCGTCGGTCTCCAGCGTGACGCCGGTGCCGCCGACGCTGCTGATCTGCCTGCGCGAGCAGAGCCCGACCCTGAAGGCCATCCTCGACCGGGACGCCTTCACGGTGAACCTGTTGCACAGCAAGGCACAGGCGGCGGCCGAGCTGTTCGCGTCCGGTGCGGCGGGCCGGTTCGACCTGGTCCGGTGGCACGTGTCGCCGAGCGCGGGCGGACCGCACCTGCCGCACTACGCGCACGCGGTCGCGGACTGCCGGGTCAGCCGCACGGTGCACGTCGGCGACCACGTCGTGGTGTTCGGCGAGATCTGCCAGGTGACCCACCGGCCCGGCAACGTGCCGCTGATGTACGGCCTGCGCCAGTACAACACCTGGCCGCAGGCGGAGCCGAACGGGCTCGCCGCCCCGCTGGCCATTCCCTGACCTCAGGCCCGGGACGAGAGGACCCGGACGGGTGGGCGGCGGGGCATGACCCGCCGCACCAGCCGCGCGTGCTCGGGACCGAGGTCCCAGGTCACGGGGCGGCCGGCCGCCTGCCGGGTGCCGTGCACGATGGATCTCACGGTCGCACCTCCAATGTCGGGTGGGAGCGGACGTCAACGCAGAAGCACGGCTCTGGCCGGCGCCGCGGCGCCGGCCAGAGCCGGGGAGCCACCGTTGAGCAGGGCCATCCCCAGCGCGGTGACCGTGTGCAGGGCGGTGTTGCGGATCCGCCGGGTGGTGATCAGCCCGGCCTGGCGCAGCACGGCGGTGTGCTGGCTGGCGCCGGCCGAGGTGATGCCGAGCCGGTCGGCCAGCTGCCCGGTGGTGCGCATAGTGGTCAGCTCCCGCAGCGCGGCCGCCCTGGTCTGGCCAATCAGCGCGCCGAGCGCCGCGCTCGGGTCGACCGGGTCCTGCCAGAGCGCGGCCGCGAGGGCCGGCTCCGGCGGCGAGGCGAACACCAGCGCGGGCAGGCGGTCCTTGCCGGCCGACGTGAGCAGCACGCCGGGCCGGTCGATGAGGAAGATCGACGGGGTGAGCTGCAGGCCGCGGCCGTCCAGGTGCACGTCACCCGCAGGTTCGCCGGGCAGGTCGAGCACCGGCGGCCGCCAGGCGACCCGCGGGTGCAGCGTCGCCAGCAGCTCCTCAACGCCCTGGCGCATCGCGATCCGGCCCCGTGCGTCGCAGTCGGTCTCCAGGTGACTCCGCACGCGGTCCCAGTACGGCGCGATCGCCGTGCGCCACACGGTGAGCACCGCGACGGTCGCCTCCTGGCGGGACAGGCCGTAGGCCCAGAGCGCGTCGGGCGCCTCACTGTCCACAAGGGACAGCAGGTCGTCCGGCGCGCGGATCTTCGAGCCCGGCGCGGTCAGCCGCGCGATCGGCCCGGTCAGGCCGCTGAGCTGCCCGGAAACGTCCCTGCGCCAGGTGTCGTAGGGCGGGTAGCCGCCCCGCACCAGCACGCCGAGCGCGAACACCGCGTCGGCGAGCGGGCCCAGCGACAACGTCAGCCGCGTCCTGGCCAGGTCCTTGACCGTGAAGTGAATCCTCGGCATGTGCCCCTCCCCGTCCGCTCACTGCCCGCTGCCGGGACCGGGCAGACGACCGCACCCGGGGAACGCCCGCAGCGTCCCCCGGGTGCGTGACAGGCCCGGTCTCACGCGTCGCTCCCGCCCCGGTTCTCGAGCAGGCCGGCGCCGTAGTGGCCGGACACCCATTCGTCGTTGTAGACCGTGTCCAGGTACCGGTCGCCGAAGTCGGGCGCGACCGCCACCGCGGTGGTGTCCTCGCCCAGCCGGTTGGCCGAGAGCCAGCCGACCGCCCCGCCGACCACCGTGCCGGTCGAGCCGCCGAACATGAACCCGTGCCGGGCCAGCCGGCGGCAGGTCCGCAGGGTCTGCGTCTCCGGCACGAACACCACGTCGTCCACATAGGACTCGTCCAGCAGCCGCGGCCGGACACCGGTGCCCAGGCCCGGGATCATCCGCCGGGCGGCGGGCTGCCCGAAGGTCACCGAACCGACCGCGTCGACGGCGACGATGGTCACCGACGGCTTGGCCTCCCGGAAGTAGCGGGCGCAGCCCATCAGCGTTCCGGTGGTGCCCGCGCCGACGAACAGCACGTCGATCTCCGGGAACGCCTTGAGGATCTCCGGCCCGGTCGACTGGTGGTGCGCGATCCAGTTCGCCGGGTTGGCGTACTGGTTGAGCCAGAGGAAGTCCTCGTTCTCCTGGACCAGCCGGTTCACCAGCTCCAGCCGGGCGCCGAGGAAGCCGCCCTCCGGATGCGGCTCGGTGACCACCCGGACGGTCGCGCCGAGCGAACGCATCAGCCGGATCGCGCTCGTGGTGCACCGGGCGTCGGTGACGCACACGAACCGGTAGCCGCGGCTCGCGGCGACCAGGCTGAGTGCGACCCCGAGGTTGCCCGACGAGCTCTCCACCAGGGTCGAGCCGGCGTGGATCCAGCCGGCCCGCTCGGCGGCGTCGACCATCTCGGCGGCGGCCTTCAGCTTGATCGACCCGGCGAAGTTGAAGCCCTCGCACTTGAGCACGAGCGGGATTCCGGCCACCGGTCCCAGGTCGACGTACAGGTCGTCCACATTGAACTCTTGCGGCGTTGTGATGACAGGCATGAGCCAACTCCCCGGCAGAATGTGTCGGTACGACGGCTCAGCGCTTGCCGTAACGGCTGAGCTCGTGGAAGAAACCGTCGACGCGGGCCAGCCGCCCGCTGCGCCGCACCTCGTCGTAGACGTGCTTGCCGACCGCGAGGTCGAGCACGCCGAGCCCGAACGGTGAGAACACCACGGGGCGGCCGGGATCCAGCTCGATCGCCCCGGTCATGAAGTCGTAGAGCGTTCCCGCGAGGAACTCCCGGCCGCCGGTGAGCTGCTCGGTCAGGTGCACCGAGGTGTTCGCCTTGAGGCAGTGCTCGACGTCGTCGACCAGGTTGTTCGAGGCCAGGATGACCTCGGGCGACAGGTCGCGAAGCGACACGTGCAGCACGATCGGCGCGTGGTCGAACCACTCCGGCTGTGTCACGTGCGGGGCGGCGGCGACGGTGGCGAACACGATCAGGTCGGCCGACCGGATCAGGTCCTCGGCACTCTCGTGCACGGTGACCGTCCCACCGCCGCCGGACTCCTCGACGTAGCCGCGGAACCCCTCGGCGTACTCGGGCTTCAGGTCGTGCACGCCTACCTGCTCGAAGTTCCACCCCGTGCGCACCAAGTAGGTGTGCACGTACCTGGCGATCAGCCCGGTGCCGATGAACCCGACGCGGACCGGGCGGCCGCGGTCGCGGCTGAGCCAGTCGGCGGCCAGGGCGGCCGACGCCGCGGTGCGGACCGCGTTGATGATCGAGGCCTCGAGGCAGGCGAACGGGTACCCGGTCGCCTGGTCGTTGAGCAGCAGCGCCGCCGAGGCCCGCGGCAGGCCGGCGCTGACGTTCGCCGGGACGCTCGACACCCACTTGATGCCGTCCACGCCCACGCCGCCGCCGACCGAGGCGGGCAGGGCGATGATGCGCGCGTCCGGCCGGTCGGGAAAACGGAGAAAATAGGACGAAGGGTTCACCGTGTCGCCGCGGCCGTGGATTCGATAGGTGTCCTCGACCAGACCGGTTATCCGTTCCTCCTGCCCCTGAAGGACCTCATGAACCTGAGCGCCGGAAATGACGGAGAATTCCGGAGCGAGCTCAGACGTGGACATCCACAACTCCTTTGGTCGAACCTGACCGGCGCGAGCCGCGCTCTCACATCGAAGATGATTTGCGATCGGGCTGACCACGGACTGACGACGGACTGACCGGCACACCGGAACGGCGCCATCGTCACCGATAAAGAATAAGTATAGAGAACGTAGAAGAAACCGCCACGACCGGCCCGTAATGTCGGCTGCCAGATCCCCGTTGGCGACGCGATGCGCTCTGGCTCGCGACGAATACCGGTCGTATCAACGATGTGGAGGTTGACTGGCGATGGAAGATCACAGCATCAGGAGGGTCGTCGTTCTCGGCGGCGGAACGGCGGGCTGGATGGCGGCGTCGTACCTCGGCAAGGCGCTCGGCCCCCAGGTCACCGTCACGGTGCTGGAGGCCCCGTCCATCCCGCGGATCGGCGTCGGCGAGGCCACCGTGCCGAACCTGCACAAGACCTTCTTCCAGTTCCTCGGCATCGACGAGGAGGACTGGATGCGTGAGTGCAACGCCAGCTACAAGATGGGCATCAAGTTCATCAACTGGCGCACCGGCGGCCGCGGCGAGTCCAAGGCCCGCAACCTCGACGGCAAGCCCGACCACTTCTACCACCTGTTCGGGCTGCTGCCCAACCAGGACAACCAGCCGCTGTCGCACCACTGGACGTACAAGAAGCTGGCCGGCCAGACCGACGAGCCGTTCGACTACGCCTGCTACCGCGAGCCGCCGATCATGGACGAGAACCTCTCGCCGCGGTTCATGGACGGTACGAAGTGGACGAACTACGCCTGGCACTTCGACGCCAACCTGGTGGCCGCGTTCCTGCGCAAGTTCGCCACCACCAAGCAGGGCGCGGTGCACATCGAGGACAAGATGACCGAGGCCGTGCTGGACCAGCGCGGCTACGTCACCGCGCTGAAGACCGAGAAGGGCGCCACGATCGAGGGCGACCTGTTCATCGACTGCTCCGGGTTCCGCGGCCTGCTGATCAACCAGGCCATGAAGGAGCCGTTCCTGGACATGAGCGACTACCTGCTCAACGACAGCGCGGTCGCCACCCAGATCCCGCACGACGACGAGAACGTCGGCATCGAGCCCTACACCTCCTCGATCGCGATGTCCTCGGGCTGGAGCTGGAAGATCCCGATGCTCGGCCGGTTCGGCACCGGGTACGTGTTCTCCAGCCGGTTCCAGGAGCGCGACGACGCCACCCTGGAGTTCTGCAAGATGTGGGGCGTCGACCCGGAGACCCAGCCGCTCAACCAGATCAAGTTCCGCGTCGGGCGCAACCGCCGCGCCTGGGTGCGCAACGTGGTGAGCATCGGCCTGGCGTCGTGCTTCCTGGAGCCGCTGGAGTCCACCGGGATCTACTTCGTCTACGCCGCGCTTTACCAGCTGGCCAAGCACTTCCCGAACAAGGGCTTCGACCCGATCCTGCGCGACCGGTTCAACGCCGAGATCGAGACGATGTTCGACGACTCGCGTGACTTCGTCCAGGCGCACTTCAGCTTCGCGCCGCGCAACGACACCGCGTTCTGGCGGGCCTGCAAGGACCTGAAGCTGGCCGACGACATCACCGAGAAGATCGCGATGTACAAGGCGGGCCTCGCGGTGAACATGCCGATCACCGACGAGTCCACGTACTACGCCAACTTCGACGCCGAGTTCCGCAACTTCTGGAACAACAGCAACTACTACTGCGTGTTCGCCGGCCTGGACTACCTGCCCGACCACGCGCTGCCCGCGCTGGCCGCGCGGCCGGACCTGCTGGACAACGCCGAGCCGGTGTTCGAGCGGATCAAGCAGACGCAGAAGGAACTGCTTGCCACGCTGCCGTCCACCTACGAGTACCTGCGGCAGCTGCACGGCAAGTGACATCCGGCCGGACAGCCGTTGAGACGAAGGGACCAAGTCGCACATGAGTGACGTGACTGTCGTGGCCGCGGCGGCCGGGCCGGCGATGAGCGACCACCGGCTGCTGGTCTTCCTCGGCCAGCTCGCCGGGCTGCTCATCCTGGCCCTGCTGCTCGGTCATCTGGCCCGCAAGCTGAGGCTGCCGGCCATCGTGGGCGAGCTGCTGGTCGGCGTGGTGCTCGGCCCGTCCGTGCTCGGGCACCTGCCCGCCGACGTGTCCGGCTGGCTGCCGCAACGCGATCCCGGCCAGCAGGTCCTGCTCGAGGTGGTCGGCCAGGTCGGCCTGCTGCTGATGGTCGGGATGATCGGTGCGCACATGGACATGGCGCTGGTGCGCAAGCGCGGCAGCGCCGCCATGCGCATCAGCATCGTGGGTGTCGTGCTGCCCCTGGGGCTGGGCATCGCGACCGGCTACGTGCTGCCCGGGTCGCTGATCTCCCACGACCGCACGACATTCGCGTTGTTCATGGGCGTGGCGATGTGCGTGTGCGCGATCCCGGTCATCGCCAAGATCCTGATGGAGATGAACCTCCAGCACCGCACGGTCGGGCAGCTGATCATGACCGCGGCGGTGGTGGACGACACCGTCGGCTGGCTGCTGCTGGCCGTGGTCACGGCGATGGCGACGGCCGGCCTGGCGGCCGGGGCGATCACGATCTCACTCGCCTGGCTGGCCGTCATCATCCTGGCCAGCCTGACGATCGGGCGCCTGGTCGTGCGCGGCGTCATGCGCGGCGCGATGCGGACCCAGGAACCGGGCGTCATCGTCGGTGCGGCGATCGTGCTCATCCTGGTGTTCTCGGCCGCCACGCACGCCGCCAAGTTCGAGCCCGTGCTGGGGGCGTTCGTCTGCGGCATCCTGATCACCTCGGCCGGGGTGCCGCACCGTGCGCTGCAAGGGCTTCGCACGGTCATGGTGTCGGTGTTCGCACCGGTGTTCTTCGCCATGGCCGGGTTGCGGATGGACCTCACCCTGCTGGCCGACCCGTCGGTCCTGCTCGCCGGGATCGCGGTGCTGGTGGTCGCCATCGGGAGCAAGTTCGCCGGCGCCTACCTCGGTGCCCGGCTGAGCAGGTTCAACCACTGGGAGGCGTTCGCGCTGGGCGCCGGCCTCAACGCCCGCGGTGTCATCGAGGTCATCGTGGCGACCGTCGGCGTCAAGCTCGGCGTCCTGAACACCGCCTCGTACACGATCGTGGTCCTGGTCGCCATCGTGACCTCGGTGATGACTCCCCCGCTGCTGCGCATCGCGATGAGCCGCGTCCAGCAGACAGCGGAGGAGGAGATGCGCCTCGAAGTCCAGAACGGCGTGGCAGAACCGACTCCGGTCCGGACAGCCGAACGTCCGGCTCCGACAGTCTAGGCCCAGACGGGAAAGGGAAGAACGCGATGACCGCAGTTCGCCAGGTGGCCAGCCTGCCACTGTCGGCCGGCCAGGCCGACATCTGGTTCGACGAGAAGGTCTCCGGTGGCAGCCTCGCCTACAACACGGCCGGGTACCTGGACATTCACGGCCCGTTGGACGTCGAGGTGTTCCGGGCGGCGGTCTCGCGACTGATCGACGAGGCGGAGTGCACCCGGGCCCGGTTCGTGGAGTCCGGCAGCCGGCCGCGGCAGGTGATCGAGCCGCTGCCCGCGGTTCCGTTGACCCTGCTGGACTTCAGCGACACCGGTGACCCGGGTGCCGCCGCCCGCGAGTGGATGGCCGCCGACCTCGGGCGGCCGTTCACGCTCGCGGAGTTCCCGCTGTTCCGGCTGGCGCTGATCCGGCTGGACGCCGAGCGGGTGCTGTTCTACATGTGCATCCACCACTTCCTGTGCGACGGTTTCACGCAGACCATCTACTGGCGCAGGCTTTCCGAGATCTACCAGGCCTTGTGCGACGGCACACCGGTCGAGCAGGGCGCGTTGCCGCCGCTGCACCAGCTGATCGACGCCGAGGCGTCCTACGGCGAGTCGGTGCACGCCGAGCGCGACCGGGAGTTCTGGCGCAAGCGGTTCTCCGTCACGCCCGAGCTGGTCAGCCTGGCGCACCACAAGAACGAGCCCGGTCAGGGCCTGATCCGTCGTGACATAACGATAGACGCGCCGACCGCTGAGAAACTCCGTGCCGTGGCACGGGAGTCCAACGTGACCTGGCCGACGGTCGTGATGGCCGCTCTGGCCACCTACACCCAGCGGATGACCGGCATCAGCGATGTTCTGCTGACGCTGCCGGTGACCGCGCGCGTCGGCGCCACCATGCGCGCGGTTCCCGGCATGGTGGCCAACACCGTGCCGTTGCGGATCCGCGTGCGCCCCGAGATCACCCGCGCGGAGCTGCTGAGCGAGACCTCCCGTGAGGTCGCGCAGATCCTGCGGCACCAGCGGCACCGGGTCAGCCGGATCCGCAACAGCATGGGCCTGGCCAGCGACGACCGCAGGCCGTTCGGCCCGCTGGTGAACATCCTGCCGCAGGAGACGCGGCTGGGCATCGGGCCGTGCGACGTCACGGTCACCAACCTGTCGACCGGTCTCGTGGACGACTTCGAGGCGACGGTGGTCGAGGCCGCCGACGGCGGGATCGAGATCCACCTGAGCGGAAACCCCGGTCTGTACGACGAAACCGACCTCGCCGCGCACGTCCGCCAGTTCGGCACGCTGCTCGGCCAGTTCGTCGGCTGCACGCCCGACACCCCGCTCGGCCGGATCGACGTGCTGGAGCCGGCCGAACGCGACCGCGTGCTGCGCGTCGGCACGGCCACCGCCGCAGACACCGCCAACGGCGAGATCATCGGTGTGGTGGAACAGGTTCGCCGGTTCGCCGTCGAGCAGCCCGCTGGCATCGCCGTGAGGGACGACTCGGGCACGCTGACCTACTCGGCACTCGCAAGCCAGGCCAGTGCCCTGTCCCGCCGGCTGGCCGACGCCGAACTGGTTGGTGTGCTTGCCTCTCCGGGCCGCGGGTTCATCTCCGCCGTGCTCGGCGTGCTGGGCGCCGGTGGTGCCTATGTCCCGCTGGACGTCCGTGCGCCGGTCGCCCGGATCGCCGGGCTGCTGGCCGACAGCGGCGCGACCCGGCTGGTGGTCGACGAGGCGCATCGCGCACTGGCGGCCGAGGTCACCGCGCTCGTCCCGGTACAGATCACCGAACTGGACGGTGCCCAGGACTCGGAGTGGGTCTCCTTGTCCGGCGCCCCCGATGACCTCGCGTACGTGATCTTCACGTCCGGCTCGACCGGCAAGCCCAAGGGCGCCATGGTGCACCGCCGCGGCATGCTCAACCACCTGCTGGCCAAGGTCGAGGACCTGCAACTGTCCGGTTCGGACAGTCTGGTGCAGAACGCGCCGCTGACGTTCGACGTGTCGGTCTGGCAGATGCTGGCCCCGTTGGTGGTCGGCGGCACCGTGCGCGTGGTCGGCCACGAGACCGCCGCGGACCCCGACGCGTTGTTCCCGCTCACCGCTGCCGAAGGCGTGACCGTGCTTGAGGTCGTGCCGTCCCTGCTGCGTGCCGCACTGGACACTTGGGACACTGCCGAAGCGCCGGTGCTGAACACCTTGCGCTGGCTGGTCGTCACCGGCGAGGCACTGCCCGCCGACCTGTGCACCCGCTGGTTCGCCCGCTACCCGGGCATTCCGATGGTCAACGCCTACGGCCCCACCGAGTGCTCGGACGACGTCACCCACGCGGTGATCACCGTCAACGACCCGCAGGACGGCCCGCGCGTGCCGATCGGACGGCCGGTGCGCAACACCCGGCTCTACGTCCTCGGCGACGAGCTGCGCCCGGTTCCCGCTGGGGTTCCTGGTGAACTGTACGTGGGCGGCGAAGGCGTCGGCCGCGGCTACCTGAACAACTCCGGCCGCACCGCGACCGCGTTCCTGCCGGACCCGTTCGGGCCGCCGGGATCGCGGATGTACCGGACCGGCGACACCGTGGTGCTGCGGCCGAACGGCCAGTTCGAGTTCCTGGAGCGCAAGGACTTCCAGGTCAAGATCCGCGGCCACCGGATCGAGCTCGGCGAGATCGAGGCCGCGCTGCGCGCCCTGCCGCAGGTCGGCGACGCGGCCGTCCAGGTGCACACCGACCCGGCCGGGCACAAGCGGCTGGCCGGGTACCTGGTGTCCGCCACCGGGTCGCCGCTGGACGGTGCCTCGGTCAAGCAGCAGCTCGCGGGCGTGCTGCCGGAGTACATGGTCCCGGCCACGATGGTCGTGCTGGACGCGCTTCCCCTGACGCCGCACGGCAAGGTGGACCGCAAGGCACTGCCCGAGCCGGACTTCTCGACGGCGACCGCCGGGCGGGCGCCGAGGACCGACGAGGAGAAGATCCTCTGCACGGCCCTGGCCGAAGTGCTCGGCCTGCCGTCGATCGGCGCCGACGACAACTTCTTCGCCATGGGCGGCGACAGCATCAGCTCGCTGCAGGTGGTCGGCCGGGCCCGGCGGGCCGGTCTGGCGATCACGTCCAGGGACGTGTTCCGCTACAAGACCGCCGCCGCGATCGCCCGGGTCGCCGGCAAGACGGGCGGGGCCGCCGCCCCGAAGGCCGTCGAGGACGGGATCGGCGAGGTCGAGCTCACCCCGATCATGAACCAGCTGCGCGAGGACCACGACGTCATGGGCGTCGCGTACCCCGCGTACAGCCAGCACGTCGTCGTGCGCGTGCCCGCCGGGATCGACATCGACCGGCTCGGCCAGGCCGTGCAGGCGGTCGTGGACCATCACCACGCGCTGCGGATGAAGCTCGCCGTGCCGGTCCCCGGCCTGTGGGGACTGGAGTTCCGGCCGGTCGGCTCGGTCAACGCCAAGGACATCGTGCGCCGCGTGGACGTGTCCGATGTGGACACTGCCGACCTGGACACCGAGGTGGCCGCCCAGATCGCCGAGGCGCACGACCGGCTGTCCATCGCGGACGGCATCGCGTTGCAGGTCACCCTGCTGGACTCGGGTCCCGGCCAGCCGGGCCGGCTCGTTCTGGTCGGCAACCACCTGGCCGTGGACGGCGTGTCCTGGCGGATCCTGGCCGCCGACCTGAAGGCCGCCTGGCAGGCCGTGGTCGCGGGCCGGCCGGCCGAGCTGGACCCGGTGGGCACCTCGTACCGCCGGTGGACCCAGCTGCTGTCGGCACAGGCCCGGTCGGCGGGCCGGCTCGCGGAGCTTCCGCTGTGGATGCGACAGATCCAGGGTGCCGACCGGCCGATCGCCGACCGGGTCATCGACCCGGTCAAGGACACCTACCGCACGGCCCGCTCGCTGCGGCTGGAGCTGCCCGCTGAGCAGACCGCCACGCTGCTGACCACCGCGCCCGAGGTGTTCGCCGGTGAGATCAACGACGTGCTGCTGACCGCACTCGCGATCGCGGTCGCCGACTGGCGGCGCCGCCGGTCCGACACCGCGGACGCGAGCCTGGTCGTCGAGCTGGAAGGCCACGGCCGCGAGCAGATCGCCGACGACGCCGACCTTTCTCGCACGGTCGGCTGGTTCACCACCGCGTTCCCGGTCCGGCTGGACCCGGGTGAGATCGACTGGACCGACGTGTGGGCCGGCGGCCCCTCGCTGAGCGCGGCGGTCAAGCGGGTCAAGGAACAACTGCGTGCGCTGCCCGACCACGGCATCGGCTTCGGCCTGCTGCGGCACCTCAACCCGCAGACCGTTGGCCCGCTGGCGCGGTTCGGCCCGCCGCAGATCGGCTTCAACTACCTCGGCCGGTTCGACGCGAACACCGCGGGCGACTGGACGTTCGACACCGGCAACGACGTGGTGGGCGTGGGCGTCAGCCCGGACATGCCGCTGCGGCACGTCGTCGAGGTCACCCCGGTCACCGAGGACCTGCCCGGTGGCCCGAGGCTGGTGGCCAACTGGGTCTGGGCGGGCGATGTCCTGTCCGAAGAGGACACCGAGGACCTGGCGAAGACCTGGTTCCGCGCGCTGACCGCGCTGGCCGGGCACGTGCGGCGGCCCGGCGCGGGTGGCCGCACCCCGTCGGACTTCCCCCTGGTGTCGTTGACCCAGCCGGAGATCGAGCGGCTGGAGCAGGACGTCGACGGCCTGGCCGACGTGCTTCCGCTGTCCTCGTTGCAGCAGGGCATGTTGTTCCAGGCCGGCTACGACCAGGACGGGATGGACCCGTACACGCTCCAGGTCGCCGTGGACGTCACCGGACCGCTGGACGTCACCGCCTTCAAGACGGCGGCCGCCGCGTTGCTGCGCCGCCACTCCAGCCTGCGCGCCTCGTTCCGCTACCTCGACAACGGCGACGCCGTGCAGGTGATCCCGCGCTCGGTCGAACTGGACTTCACCGAGATCGACCTGACCCGGCTGGCGAAGGACCGGCGGCCGGCCAAGCTGGCCGCGCTGACCGACGCCGACTGGACGAACCGGTTCGACCTGGCCCGCTCCCCGTTGGCCCGGTTCACGGTCATCAAGGTGGGCCGTGAGCAGTACCGTCTGGTGTGGACAGTGCACCACATCCTGGTGGACGGCTGGTCCATGCCGATCTTCGCGCAGGAGCTGTTCACCCTGACCGCGAACGGCGGCGACATCGACGCCCTGCCCCAGCTGCCCCCGGCCCAGGACTACCTGGCCTGGCTGACGTCCCAGGACGTCGAGGCGGCCCGGGTGGCGTGGCGGGCCGAGCTGGCCGGGGTCGAGGACACGACCCGGCTCGCGCCGCCGGTGCCGGACAGCGGCGAGCCGGTGCTGCCGGAGACGGTGATCGTGGACCTGCCTGCCGACGTGACCGCACGGCTGACCGCGTGGGCACGGACGCACGGCCTGACGCTGAACACCGTGATGCAGGGCCTCTGGGGCCTGTTGCTGGGCCGCCTCACCGGGCGCCGGGACGTGGTGTTCGCCGCGGTCGCCTCCGGCCGCCAGGCCGATCTGGCCGGGATCGAGTCGATGGTCGGCTCGTTCCTGACCACGCTGCCGGTCCGGGTGCGGCTGGATCCGGCCCAGGCCGTGGCCGACCTGATGACCGGCCTGCAGGAGCGCCAGACCGCGCTGGAGGCCCACCACCACCTGGGTCTGGCCGAGGTGCAGCAGCTGGCCGGGGTCGGCGACCTGTTCGACACCGTGCTGAGCTACCACAACTACCCGATGGCCGACGCGTCCGAGCTCAGCGACGTGATCCCCGGCGTGCAGGTGCTGGCTGGGGACGCCCGGGTGGTGGCCGAGTACCCGCTGGCGATCAACGTCTACCCGGGCGACCGGCTCCGGCTGCTGGCGCAGTTCCGGCCGGACGTCCTCACCCCGGACGCGGTCACGTCCATTGTGGACCGGTTGGCGCAGCTGGCCGGCACCGTCGTGGCCCAGCCGAAGATCACCGCCGGTCAGGTCGACGTGCTCAGCGCCGCCGAGCGCGCGCTGATCCTCGGTGACTGGGCCGGTGCGGCGAAGGCGGCTGACGTCCTGGCGCCGGCGAAGTTCGAGGCTCAGGTGCGCACCGCGCCCGACGCGATCGCCGCGGTGTTCGGGGATCGCTCGCTCACCTACCACGAGCTCAACGCGCGGGCCAACAGGATGGCGCGGCTGCTCACCGAGCACGGCGCCGGCCCGGAAAAGATCGTGGCACTGGCGATCCCGCGTTCGCTGGACACGGTGGCCGCGGTGCTGGCGGTGCTCAAGTCCGGCGCGACCTACCTGCCGATCGACCTGAGCTACCCCGACGACCGCATCCGGTACATGCTGTCCGACGCGGCCCCGCTGATCGTGCTGGCCGCACCGCAAGCGGCAGCACGGTTCACCGACGCCGACGCCACGGTGCTGACGATCGACGATGCCGTCCTCAATGGACACTCTGCCGACGACCTCGGCGATGTCGGCCTGGACCCGCGGCACGCCGCCTACGTGATCTACACGTCCGGTTCCACCGGCAAGCCGAAGGGTGTCGTCGTCGACCATGGCGGTCTCGCGGCCATGGTGGACAGCCTGATCCCGCACTTCGGCGTCACCAGTGAGACCCGGATGCTGCAGCTCGCCTCGTTCAGCTTCGACGCCTCGGTGTGGGAGATGTCGATCGCGCTGCTCGGCGGCGGCCGGCTGGTCATCGCCGACGACGAGGCCCGCCTGCTCGGCCCGGCGTTGGCCGGCCTGATCACCGAGCACCGGGTGAACCTGGCCGGTCTGCCGCCCGCCCTGCTGGGCGCGCTGCCGCAGGACACCGACCTGCCGGGCGACCTGCAGATCGTGGTCTCCGGTGAGGCCTGCCCGCCGGAGGTGGTCGAACGCTGGTCCAGGACCAACCGCATGATCAACGGCTACGGACCGACCGAGACCGTGCTCGCCTCGACTGCCAGCGGACCGTTGTCCGGCGGCGGGCGCCCGCCGATCGGCCGGCCGACCGCGGCCCACCGGGTGTACGTCCTGGACACCATGCTGCGTCCGGTTCCCGCCGGTGTGGTCGGCGAGCTGTACGTCGGCGCCGGCCTGGCTCGTGGGTACCTCCACCGTCCCGGCCTGACCGCGGCGCGGTTCGTCGCCGATCCGTATGGCGCGCCTGGTGAGCGGATCTACCGCACCGGTGACCTGGTGCAGTGGCTGGCGAACGGCCAGCTGGACTACGTGGGCCGGGCCGACGGCCAGGTGCAGATCCGCGGCTTCCGGGTCGAACTGGGCGAGATCGAGTCGGCCCTGCTCGCGCACGAGGAGGTCACCCAGGCCGCGGTCGTGGTCAAGGTCGACGACTCCGGGGACAAGAAGCTGGTGGCGTTCGTCGTCACCGCGGATGCCACTTTCCCAGCGGGACTACGGGAGCAGATCACCTCGGCGCTGCCCGAGTACATGGTCCCCGCCGCCGTGGTCGTGCTGCCCGAGCTGCCGATCACCACGAACGACAAGGTCGACCGGCAGGCCCTGGCCGCGATGGACGTCAGCACCGCGGGCGGCCGCCCGGCGCAGGGACGCGGGCCGCGCACACCGGTGCAGGCGATCCTCTGCGAGATCTTCGCGGACGTGCTCGACCTGCCCAAGATCGGCATCGACGACCACTTCTTCGAGTCCGGCGGCCACTCGCTGCTGGCCACGAAGGTGATCAGCCGGGCCCGCACGGCGCTGGGCGCGGAAGTGCCGATCCGTGCGCTGTTCGACGCGCCGACCGTGGCCGGGCTGGCCGAGTGGATCAGCACCGCCGCGAACGCCCGTCCCCCGCTGCGACCGGCCGCGCCCGCCGCCAACGCACCGCTCTCCTTCGCGCAGCAACGTTTGTGGTTCCTCAACCGGCTGGAAGGCCGCACCGGGACCTACAACGTGCCACTCGCGGTCCGGCTGACCGGCCGGTTGCGGATCTCCGCGCTGCGCGAGGCGTTGCGTGACGTGATCGAGCGGCACCAGTTGCTGCGCGCGGTGTTCCCGGAGGTCGACGGCCTGCCGTACCAGAACATTCTCGACGTTCAGGACGCCGGTCTGGATGTGCGCGTGGTCGATGTGTCCGAGGAGGACCTGGCGGCCACGTTGAGCGAGGAGGCCGGCCGCGGCTTCGACATCACCGTCGAGACGCCGTTCCGGGCCAAGGTGCTGCGCCGCTCCCCCGGCGAGCACGTTCTCCTGCTCGTGATGCACCACATCGCGTTCGACGGCTGGTCGATCGGCCCGCTGCTGAAGGACCTGCTGGCCGCCTACGACGAGCGGTGCGCCGGCCGGGCTCCACAGTGGACCCCGCTGCCCGTGCAGTACGCGGACTACGCCGTGTGGCAACGGGAAATGCTCGGTTCCGCCGACGACCCGGACAGCGTGCTGGCCAAGCAGACCGCGTACTGGACCGAGGCACTCGCCGGGCTGCCCGACGAGCTGGACCTGCCCACCGACTTCCCCCGGCCGCCCGCCAGCAGCCACCAGGGTGGCGAGGTGGAGTTCCAGGTGGGGCAGGAGCTCTACCGTGAACTGGTCGACATCGCGCGGGACGCCGGGGCCACGCCGTTCATGGTGATGCAGGCGGCTTTGGCCGCCCTGCTGACCAAACTCGGTGCGGGCACGGACATCCCGGTCGGCAGCCCGATCGCCGGCCGGACCGACGAGGCCCTCGACGACCTGGTCGGGTTCTTCGTCAACACCCTGGTCCTGCGCACCGACACCAGCGGCGACCCGACCTTCCGCGAGCTGGTCGGCCGGGTGCGCGACGGCAACCTGGCCGCGTACGCCCACGAGGACCTGCCGTTCGAGCACCTGGTCGAGGCGCTCAACCCGGTCCGGTCGCTGGCCCGCCAGCCGCTGTTCCAGGTCATGCTGGCCTACCAGTCCGATGTGGACAGCGTGGTCACCGCTTCCGGCCTGACCATCCGGGTGGAGCCGGTCGAGCTGCCGATCGCCAAGTTCGACCTGACGGTCCAGCTCGACGAGCAGTACGTGGACGGTGTGCCGAACGGGATCCGTGGTGTGCTGGAGTACAGCGCGGACCTGTTCACCCGCACCACCGCGGCGCAGATCGCCGGCCGGCTGACCCGGCTGCTGGGTGTGGTCGCGGCCGATCCCGACCGGCGGCTGACCCAGGTGGACGTGCTGGAGCCGGGCGAGCAGGACTGGTTGCTGGAGCTGGCGACCGGGCCGGTCCGCGGCGAGGCCTACGAGGGCGTCGTCGAACGTGCCCGCGCCTTCGCCGTCGAACAGCCGGACGCGGTCGCGGTCGTGGATGACACCGGCGAGACCACGTACGCGCAACTGGTCGCCCAGGCCAGTGCGCTGACCCGCAGGCTGGACGGCGCCGGTCTGGTGGCCGTGCTGGCCACCCCGGGCGCCGGGTTCATCGCCGCGGCACTCGGCACGCTCGGCGCCGGCGGGGCCTACCTGCCGCTGGACGTCCGTGCGCCGATCACCCGCCTGACCGAGATGCTCGCCGACAGCGGCGCCGGGTGCGTCGTCGTCGACCCCGAGCACCTCGACCTGGGTGAGCGGATCGCCGGTGAGGGCGTCGAGGTGCTGGTGCTCGACGGCGGTGCGGACCCCGCGGACGGGCTGGCCGCGGTCTCCGGCGGCCCGGACGACCTGGCGTACGTGCTGTACACGTCCGGTTCGACCGGCAAGCCCAAGGGCGCGGTGATCGACCGGCGCGGCATGGTCAACCACATGTGGGCCAAGATCGACGACGTCGAGCTGGCCCGCGGGGAGGCCCTGGTGCAGAACGCCCCGGTGAGCTTCGACGTCTCGGTGTGGCAGATGCTCGCGCCGCTGCTGGTCGGTGCCCGCAGCCGGGTGGTCGGTCACGACATCGCCGCCGACCCGGTCGCGTTGTTCTCCTTGGTGGCTGAGGAAGGCATCGCGGTGATCGAGGTCGTGCCGTCGCTGCTGCGGGCCGCCCTGGACGCCTGGGACATCGCCGGCGAACCGGTCAGCCTGCCCGGCCTGCGCTACCTGGTGCCGACCGGCGACGTGCTGCCGCCCGACCTGGTCTCCCGGTGGTTCGCCCGGTTCCCCGGCATCGCCCTGGTGAACACCTACGGCCTGACGGAGAGCTCGGACGACGTCACCCACGCGGTGATCACCTCGGCGGCCTGGCACGACGGCGCCCGGGTGCCGATCGGGCGGGCGCTGCGCAACACGTCGGTCTACCTGCTCGGCGACGACCTGCGTCCGGTTCCCGTTGGGACGCCTGGCGAGTTGTACGTCGGCGGGACGGCGGTCGGCCTGGGCTACCTGAACCGGCCCGGCCTCAGCTCCGAGCGGTTCGTGGCGGACCCCTACGGCGCCGAGGGATCGCGGATGTACCGCAGCGGCGACCAGGCCGTGTTGCGGGCGGACGGGAACTACGAGTTCCTCGGCCGACGCGACAACCAGGTCAAGGTGCGCGGCCACCGGATCGAGCTCGGTGAGGTCGAGACCGCGGTGCGGGCGCTGCCCGCGGTGGCGGACGCGGTGGTGCTGGCGCACCCGGATCCGTCCGGGAACAAGCGGCTCACCGGTTACGTCGTCCCCGCGGCCGGGCCGTCCGATGTGGACACATCGGCGCTGCGGGCCGAGCTGTTGCGGTCGCTGCCGGAGTACATGGTGCCGGTGACCTGGCTGGTCCTTGACGCGATGCCGCTGACGGCACACGGCAAGGTCGACCGCAAGTCGCTGCCCGCGCCGGACCTGGCCGCGCTGCCCGCCGGGCGGCCGGCCGGCACGGAGGACGAGCACGTGCTGTGCGGGGTCGTCGCGGAGGTGCTCGGCCTGCCGAGCGTCGGCATCGACGACAACTTCTTCGCCGTCGGCGGGGACAGCATCAGCTCGATCCAGGTGGTCAGCCGGGCCCGCAAGGCCGGTCTGGACATCAGCATCGCCGACCTGTTCACCCACCAGACCCCCGGCGAGCTGGCGGCGTTCGCCGCCCGCCAGCGCGACGCGAAGGACTCGTTGGTGGCGCGGGTGTTCGACGAGGTCAGCGGCCTCGACGACGTCGACCCGTTCGGCACGATGCTCTGCCTGAAGCCGACCGGCGAGGGCGCACCGCTGTTCTGTGTCCACAGCGGAGTCGGCTTCAGCCTGCCGTACATCGGCCTGGCCCAGCACATCCCGGACAACCCGATCTACGGCATCCAGTCGCCGAGCATCACCGAGCTGCTGCCGATGCCCGACAGCATCGAGGCGCTGGCGGCCGACTACGTCCGGCGGATCAAGCAGGTCCGGCCTACTGGGCCGTACCACCTGCTGGGCTGGTCGTTCGGCGGCATGCTGGCCCACGAGATCGCGGTGCAGCTGGTCGCGGGCGGCGACGAGGTGGGCCTGTTCGCCAACCTGGACGCCTACCCGCCCAGCGCGGACGACCTGCGCGGCGACGAGCAGGCGATGCTCGGCTGGGTGGTGGAGCTGCTGGGCCACAACGTGTCCGAGTTCAACGGCCGCACGCTCAGCGCGCGGGAGATCGCCGAGATGCTGCGCCGGGACGGCAACCCGCTGGCCGGCCTCGGCGCGGAGCGGATCGTCGCGATGATCGACGTGATGCGCGAGAACGCCAAGCTCACCATGGCCTTCTCACCGGGCCGGCTGCCCACCGCAATGGCCTTGTTCGTGGCCACCGAGGGGCTGACCGAGGACGACATCGAGTCCCGTGTGGACAGGTGGCGGCCGTTCGTCGGCGGGGACATCGACACCTACCGGCTCGACGGCACCCACGACGAACTGATGGATCCCGAACCGCTCCGGCAGATCGGCACGGCGGTCGCCGGGAAATTGAACCCGCGGAAGTGAATCCGATGCAGCAAGCCAAGTCTGGAGAGGGAGTACCGTGAGCAACGCAACCGTCACCGCGCAGGGCGGCGGGCTGTCCGCGACCGTCGCCGAGATCCTCGCGACGGCCGGGCGGCGCCTGCGCCACCTGCGTCGTGCCCCCGGCAGGTTCATCGGCATCACGCTGAACCCGCTGGTCTCGATGATCGTGCTGGGCTACCTGTTCCAGCGTTCCATCCTGATCCCCGGTGGCGGCAGCTACCAGGAGTTCCTGTTCGCCGGCGCCGCCCTGCAGGTCGGCCTGGCCGGTGTCGGCCCGACCGCGGTCGCGGTGGCCACCGACCTGAAGGGCGGGCTGATCGACCGGTTCCGGTCGATGCCGATCTCGCGCGGTGCCGTCCTGATCGGACACACGCTGGCCGACCTTGTCGTTGGTGTGTTCGCACTGGCCATCGTCACCGGCTTCGGCCTGCTGCTGGGCTGGCGGCCGCACACCGGGATCCTGGGCACGCTGGCCGGGTTCGGCGTGCTGGTGGTCTTCATCTACGTGATCCTCTGGCTGGGCGTGCTGCTCGGCATGGCCTCCAAGAGCCTGGAGACCATCGACTCGATCTCGTCGCTGATCGTCGTGGTGCTGCCGTTCCTGTCCAGCGCCTTCCTGTCGGCGGAGTACCTGCCGGGCTGGCTGCGCCCGGTCGCCGAGTGGAACCCGATCAGCGCGGTGGCCACCGCGTGCCGCCAGCTGTGGGGCAACCCAGGCGCGAACGGTGACAGCTTCGCCATCACGAACTCGGCGCTCGTCGTGATCGTGTCGCTGGGTGTGCTGTTCCTGCTCACGTCCGTGCAGAGCCTGCGGCGCTACCGGTCGGCGGCGGTGTGATCCCATGACCACGCCATCATCCCTCACGGTCGCCGAGGATCTGTCCACTGTGGACCTCGCCGACCCGCAGACGTTCATCGACGCGGACCTGCCCGCCCTGTGGCGGCGGTTGCGCGCCGAGCGGCCGGTGCACTGGAACGCGCACACCAGCAAGTCCGCCGCCAAGGACATCAAAGGCTTCTGGGCGGTCACCAAGTACGCCGACGTCGTGGCGGTGTACAAGGACAACAAGCAGTTCACCTCCGAGCGCGGCAACGTGCTGTCCACGTTGCTGCAGGGCAACGACTCCGCCTCGGGCAAGATGCTCGCGGTCAGCGACGGCACCCGCCATCGCGAGATCCGCAACCTGATGCTGAAGTCGTTCTCCCCGCGCGTGCTCAGCCACGTCGCCGAGAAGGTCAGGGCCCGCACCCAGCGGCTGCTGGCCCAGGTCGCCGACGGGCGGCCGCTGGACTTCGCCACCGACGTCGCCGACCACATCCCGATCAACACGATCGGCGACCTGATGGACGTCCCCGAGCAGGACCGCCAGCGCCTGGTGGAGTGGAACAACAAGACGCTCAGCCGCTACAGCAGCGAGGACAGCGAGCTGGAGGAGTTCCTGGCGCGCAACGAGATCCTGCTGTACTTCTCGGACCTGGCCAAGGCGCGCAGGCGAAACCCGGGCGACGACGTGGTCAGCGCGCTGGCCACCGGCACGGTCGGCGGCGCCCCGCTGTCCGAGGACGAGATCGTGTTCAACTGCTACAGCCTGATTCTGGGCGCGGACGAGTCGAGCCGGATGTCCTCGATCGGCGCGATCCTCGCCCTCAACCAGCACCCGGACCAGTGGCGCGCGCTGAAGAACGGCGACGTCACCATCGAGAGCGCCACCGAGGAAGTACTGCGCTGGACCACTCCGGCCATGCACTTCGGCCGGCGCGCGGTCGCCGACGTGCCGCTGGGTGATCAGCTGATCAGGTCCGGTGACGTCGTGACGTTGTGGAACAGCTCGGCGAACTTCGACGAGGAGGTGTTCCCCGGCGGGCACGAGTTCGACCTGTCCCGCACCCCGAACAAGCACCTCGCGTTCGGGCACGGGCCGCACTTCTGCCTGGGCGCGTTCCTCGGCCGCGCGCACGTCGGCTCGGTGCTGGAGGGCCTGCGTGACCTGGTGGCCGGGATCGACGTGACCGGGCCACCCGTGCAGTTGTACTCGAACTTCGTCTACGGCTACCAGAGCATGCCGGTCGTGCTGACACCAGAGAACAGGGAGTGACCCCGTGACAAACCCATTCGACGACCAGGACGGGACCTTCCTCGTGCTGGTCAACCGCGAGGGCCAGCACAGCATCTGGCCGGCCTTCGCCGAGGTACCCGCGGGCTGGACGGTCATGCTCGGTGAGAGCACCCGTGGCGCCGCACTGTCCTATGTAGAGGAGAACTGGACGGACCTGCGTCCGGCGAGCCTCCGCCAATCCGGGTGACGAGCTCGGTCCTCGACAAGGGAGTTCCCCAAGTGGACATCGCGATCCAGGCCGAAGGCCTGCAGAAGCGTTACAAGGAAACGGACGCGCTCGGCGGCGTGGATCTGTCCGTGCGGTCCGGCTCGGTGCTCGGCCTGCTCGGCCCGAACGGGGCCGGGAAGACCACCACCGTCCGGATGCTCGCCACCCTGCTCCAGCCGGACGGCGGCCGCGCGACGGTCGCCGGCTACGACGTGGTGAAGCAGCCACGCGAGGTCCGCCGGCGGATCGGCCTGGCCGGGCAGTACGCGGCGGTCGACGAGCTGCTCACCGGGCGGGAGAACCTGGTCCTGGTCGGCAAGCTGCTGCACCTTGGCCGACGGGGCGCGGCCGCGCGGGCGGCCGCCCTGCTGGAGCGGTTCGACCTGGTCGATGCCGCGGACCGGCCGGTGAAGACCTACTCCGGCGGGATGCGGCGCCGGCTGGACCTGGCGAGCTGCCTGGTGTCCGAGCCCGAGGTGCTGTTCCTCGACGAGCCCACCACCGGGCTCGACCCGGCCAGCCGGATCACGTTGTGGCAGACCGTGCGCAAGCTGGTCGACGACGGCGTGACCGTGCTGCTGACCACGCAGTACCTGGAGGAGGCCGACTTCCTGGCCGACCAGATCGTCGTGATCGACGCGGGCAAGGTGATCGCCGAGGGCGCGCCGAACGAGCTCAAGCTCAAGGTCGGGCTGGAGCGGCTGGAGGTGCGGGTCGGCCCGGCCGATGTGGCCGCCGCCGCCGGAGTGCTCGCGAGGGTCGCCGTCGACGCCCCGAGCGTCGACCAGACCAGGGGCATCATCGCCCTGCAGCTGCAGGACGGCATGGGCGGCATCGCCGACGCCGCCGTCGTGCTGCGCGACGCCGGCGTGGCCATTGTGGACTTCGCGGTCCGCCGGCCCACCCTCGACGACGTCTTCCTCAACCTGGTCGGTCCCCGCGGCGACGGGTGATCCGGCTTCCCCACGGCGCCGTCCCGGTATTCCCCCACCGGGACGGCGCCCTTTTGTGTCCGGGACCAGATCCCGGGTTTCCCCAACCACGAAGGAGAAGTGCATGCCATTGAAACACTTTGTCGTCGTCGCCGCGGTTTCGGCCGCGGCGGCGGCGTTCGCGCCCGCTGTCGCGTCGGCCGCACCCGCGGTGTGCACGCCGAGCTACCTGCCGATCCCTGCGACGATGACCGGTGGCGGCACGGTATCGGTCGCCGACAGCCAGGGCGGGTACGCGGGCGAAGGCTACGTCAACCTCTTCGGCGGCAGCCGGTCGACCCACATCCTGCGCTGGCAGGGCGGTCAGGTCACCGACTACGGCTACCTGACGGGCTTCGGTGACGACGCCACGCCCATGGCGGTCAACCGGAACGGCGTCGTCGTGGGATACGCGTACAACGGGAGCTTCCCGCGCGCATTACGTTCGCGCGGCACGGTTCTGGAGCCGCTTGCGGTCCCCGCGGACGTCGATTCGTCGTACGCGACCGGGATCAACGACGCCGGTGACATCGTGGGTTACGTGGGCAGGCGGTTCCAGCAGGGCATCATGATCTACACGGTGAACACCGCCGTGGTGTGGCCGGCCGGCGCGCCGGGCACGGTTGTGGCGCTGTCCGGCCTGCCGTCGACCGGCCAGGCCAAGGCGGTCGGGATCGACCAGGACGGCACGGTCCTGGTCGAGTACTACCCGAGCAGGACCGACGAGTTCCAGGCCACAGCGTTGTATCTGTGGCGTGCGGGCACCGCCCGCAAGCTCACCCTGCCGTCGGGCGCCAAGTTCGTGGCGGGCAACACGATCGCCAACGGCCGGGTAGGTGGCTACACGCAGACCTCGGACATCGCGGACACCATCGGTGTGCTGTGGGACCAGAACGGCACGTTCCTGCGGCCGGTCAACAGCGCTGCGGTCAACTCGGTCAACCGCAGCGGCCAGTCCATCGGCTACGCCCTGGACGACACCACTGGTTTCTACGGCGTATGGCAACTGGGGCAACAGATCGCGTCCCTCGACGGCGCCCTGGGGGTGTACGTCTCGGCGGATGACGGCTCGATCGCGGGCTGGAGCCGCGGCTCGGAGACCGGCGCCAAGAACAAGCCCACGGTCTGGCGCTGCGGCTGAAGCTCTTGCCAGACAACATGAATGTGCCGCCCCGGTCAGCCGGGGCGGCACATTCATGTTGTCTGGCAGGGACTAGTGGATCGAGACCGGGACCTGCGCCGGAAGGGGCTTGCCCTCCTGCCGCGCGGTGAAGGCCCGGGCCACCGCCTTCGATGGCCACCAGTTCGCGTTGCCCAGCAGGGTCATCAGCGAGGGCAGCACCAGGATCCGGACGATGAAGGCGTCCAGCAGCACGCCGATCGCCAGTGCGAAGCCGACCTGCTTGATCTCCAGCAGGCCGCCGAAGACGAACCCGCCGAACACCGAGACCATCACCAGGGCGGCGCTGGTGATCACACCGGCCGAGCCGGTGATGCCCTGCAGCACGGCCTGCTTGGTGGGCACACCGCGCAGGGCGGCCTCCCGGATCCGGCTGACCACGAACACCTGGTAGTCCATGGACAGGCCGAACAGGATCACGAACAGGAACAGCGGGACCCGCGAGACGATGAACCCGCCGGGCGGCAGGTCGAGCAGCCGCGCCGCCCAGTCGGACTGGAAGACCCAGGCCAGCGCGCCCATCGCGGCCACCGACGACAACAGGTTGAGCAGCGCCGAGCTGAGCCCGACCGCGACCGACCGGAACGAGATGGTCATCATCAGGAACGTCAGCAGCAGCAGGATCCCAACGACCAGCGGCAGTTTGTCGGCCAGGTGGGCGCTGTCCGAGTCCCGCATGGACAGTCCGCCGCCGACCGCGTACTCGGCGCCCTGAAGCTTGCCGACGGTGTTGGGCAGGTACTGCTCGTGCAGCTTGGTCAGCAGTTCACGGGACTCCGGCGCGTTGGTGCCGTACGGGGTGCCGATGGTGATCACCCGGGTGCGGCCGTCGGCGGAGGTCTGGGTCTCCGAGGCCGAGCGCCCGGCCAGCAGCTTGTCGGCCTGCACCTGACGGTCCAGGTCGGACAGTGCGGCGGCCAGTGCGGCCGGCTCGTTCGTCCCGGCCCGTGCGGCGATGATGAAGTCACTGCCCTGCGCGGGGAACGTCTTCTGCAGTTCCTCGTAGGTCAGCACCGACGACACCTTGGTCATCCGGTCGTTGGCGGGCAGGTTCAGCCGCATGTTCAACGCCGGCAAGGCAAGCAGCACCAGCGCGACGACCGACGCGACCAACGTGATCACGGGGTGGCGCACCGCGGGGCGCAGCAGCGTCGGCCACAGCTTGCCCGGGCCCGGACGATTCGTCAGCCGGCCGATCAGCGGCAGCCGCGGGCGGTCCACCCACCGGCCGAGCTTGGCCAGCAGCGCGGGCAGCACGGTCAGCGAGGCGAGCATGGCGACCGCGACCACGATCATCACGCTGAAGCCGAGCGAGGCGAAGATGATGTCGTTGGCGAAGAACAGCGCCGCGACCGAGGCCAGCACGGCGAACCCGGAGACGATCACGGCTCGTCCGGAGGTGGCCGCGGCGAGCTCGACGGCGGCGGTGTGGCTGAGCCTGCCACCCGACCGTGCGCGCTCCTCCCGTTCCCGGCGAAGGTAGAACAACGAGTAGTCGACCCCGACCGCCATGCCGATCAGCATGATGATCGTCGCGTTCTGCCCGCCGACGCCCGGCACGATGTGCGACGACAATGCCGACAGGCCAATGGAAGCGCCGACCGCGGACAGTGCGACCAGCACGGGCACACCGGCGGCGATGATGGCGCCGAACGCGACCATCAGGATCAGCAACGTGATCGGCAGGCTGAGCTGCTCCGCCGACGCGGTGTCCGCGGCGGTCTTCTCGTCGACCTGGAAGCTGATGGAGGCGTCGCCGGTCTGCTCGATCCGCAGCGCGGGATGCGCGGCCTGGGCCGCCGCCGTGGTGTCCAGCAACGGTTGTACGTGGTCGGAGGAGGTCGCGCCGGGGGCGACCATCACGACCGGGACCATCAGCGCGTTCCGGTCGGTCGACTCGACCGGAGCACGCACCTGCTGAACCTCGGGCAGCGCACGCATGCGCTGGGTCAGATCGGTCGCGGCCGCGTCCGCCGCGGCGCGGTCCAGCGCACCGGAGCGGGGCGCGATCAGGACCTTCTCGATGCTCTGCGCCTTGATGCCGCCGTCGGCCATGATGGTCTGCGCCTGCCCGGCCTCACCGATGCGGAAGTCCGCGTCCGTGGCGGCGCGGCTGCCGATCACGCCGCCCAGGGCCAGGCACAGCCCGACGAACACGACCCAGGCGGTGATCGCCTTCCAGGGATGGGTGGCGCTCCACCTGGCCACCCGGACCGTTACCTGTGTTTTTGCCACCGTGCTCATCTCCGCTCAATTCGTCTGATGTGGAATGCGAGGCCGGCGGCCCCGGTGGTTCGATACGACTAATTGTTCCGATGAACACCCCGGAGGACACTGCTGCACACCCGCCGACTTGGGGTGGGGTTGCCCCTACCCCCGTTCGAGCAATTTCTATATTTTTTCCATACTCGTGAACACAGCGGGAAGCACCCGTGGCGGATCAGCGATCAGCCACGGGTGCAACACTTTTCCCGCCCTCCTCCGGGGCGGCAGCCGTCACGCGAGCACCGGGAACGGGTTGTCCGAGCTCAGTTTCCGGGTCTGCAGGCTCTGGAAGACATTGAGCCGTTGCATATTCGAGGTGCCTTCCAGAAACTCCATCGCCCGCGCGTCCCGGACCCATTTGTCCAGCAGCGGGTGATCTGCCCGCGCACCGGGCCCGAAGAATTGGCACGCGGCCAATGTCACCTCTTCGGCCAGCGCCGCGGCGCGCAGTTTCGCCGCCGAGGCGAGATGACCGTTGCCGGTGTCCGCGTCCACCGCCGCCGCGGCGAGGTGCACGAGCTCACGAGTGCCTTCGATGCGCCTGCCCAGCGCGTCGATCCGGTCGGCCTCGGCCGGGCTCAGCGCCAGCCGGTTGGCCAGCACGTAGTCGTGCGCGGCGCGGGCGATGCCGACCGCGATGGCCGCGACGCCCGGCCTGAGCAGGTTGAACGTCTGCACGAACGCCCACAGGCCACGGCGGATCGGCGGCAGGTGCCGACCGAGGAACCCCTTCTCGGCGATCCGCACGTCCTCCAGCGTGATCGCGCCGATCCTGGCCCCGCGCAGGCCGAGCATGCCCAGCGGTTCGGCCTGGAAGCCGTCGGCCGGCGTCTCGAGCATGACCGCGGTCAGCCCCATCGGGCCGCAACCGCTGCGCGCGAACACCACCGCGATCTGCGCCCGGGCGGCGTTGCCGACGTAACGCTTGGCGCCGTTGAGGATCGCGCCCTCGCCGTCGGCCGCCGGGGTCAGCGAGGTCTCCACCGCACTGGCGTCGGAGCCCCGGTCCGGTTCGGTCAGCGCGAAGCAGGTCCACAGTGGACGCTCCAGCATCCGCCGGTAGAACCACTTCTTCTGCGCCTCGTCGGCGCACAGGCTGACGACCACGCCCGCCAGCAACGGTCCCGGCGAGGCGACCAGCATGCCCGCGTCGGCGCACGCCAGCTCCTCCATCACCACCACGCGCTGCAACGCCGTCGAACCGTCGAACCGGTGGCCACCGATCCGCTCGGGCTCGTTGCCGTACTCCAGCGGAATCCCCATCGTGGCAAGGAACCTCGCCGCGGGCAGGTCGAAGTGCCGCCGGATCGCCTCCGGGTCGCCGTCCAGCTCGAGCGCGGCCGACCGGAAGTCCGCGCCCCACTCGCGCATCTGGGCCCGCAGGACGGTCAGCTTCTCGTCGAGGACGATCATCCCGACCTCCAGGCGTCGGCGATCAGCTCGGACACGTACGCCTCCTCGCCCGGCCCGCCGAGCAGCATGCTGCTGGCGCCCAGCAGCCGCAGCTGCGCCCGGTCGGCCACGGTGATCCGGTCGTGCAGCTCGTCGGCGAACTGCGGGGTCAGCCGGTCCGCCTCACAGCCGAGCAGCATCGCCCGGATCTCCAGCTGCTCGGCCGTGACGTCCGCGAGCGAGCCCTTGACCAGTTGCTGCTGCAGCAAAGTCGAGTCACCCGTGCGGCGGCCCCGCAGGTACCGCAGGCAGTGCCCGCGCAACCCCTCGGACCAGCCCAGCCGCAGCCACACCAGGCCGAGCACCCACTCGGCGCGCACGTAGTCGTTGGGCCCCGCGGCCGGATCGGCGGCGGGCCCCGTCCAGCGCACGGCTTCCAGCGGCCCGCCCGGCAGGTCGAATGCCGCCAGCAGCCGCATCCGGCCGGCCGCGGCGCCGAAAGTCACGCCGTCCAGCCAGACCCGGCCGCCGAGCGCGACCCCGGCGGGCAGCACGGAATGCCCGGCCGGGCCACAAGGAACCAAGCCGGGCAACAACTCCGAGCACAACACGTCGATCGCGGCGGCCAGGCCCTCGTCCCGGGCCGCCCGATGACATCGCGACCAGATGGTGGTGCCGAGCGTCGCCCGCCCGGCACCGTCCACCGCGGTCACGCCCTGTCCCGCGCGTCGTCCGCCAGCCATGGCCGCTCCACCACGCACACGCCCAGGTCGCCGGTCTCCGCCTCGTAGTCGGCCAGCACGACCCGGCCGCCCGAGGCCGTGCCGAAGAACCTCGCCAGGCCCTCCCAGGTGGCCGTGCACGGGAATCCCGTCTCAGCACACCACAGCGCCTCGGCGTGTTCCGGGAGATCGCGGCCCGGGTCGATGCCGGTACCGGCGATCACCGCCACCGGCTCGTCCCCGGCCACTTCGCTGAGCACGTCCGCCACCGCGGTGGCGACGTCCTCCGGCCGCACCCCGGTCACTTGACGCAGCACCAGGCCCGTCTGGCACTCGCGCTGCAACAGTATCCCGATCGCCGCGTCACCGGACAGCGTCCGGCCGGTGTCGTACGGCAACGTGGCCTGGTCCATCAGCAGCACCATCGCGCTCTGGTATCCCTGCCGCCAGGCGTAGTCGCCCACAACGCGCAACGCGGTGTACGGCGTGCACGAACCACCGTCGGACAACGCGAACACCAACGAGGTGGTGGGCAACGCGTCCGACAGGTACGTCGCCGCCGACAGCCTGCAGTCGATGTCCGGCGTGGCGTGCGCCACCACCACGATCTCGATCGGATCGTCCGGAGTGGACATCGTCTCGATCAGCTCGGTCGCCATGGTGGTGAACGAGTTCCCGCCGGACCGCTCGGCGACGTCCGGCCGGTAGGTGACGCCGTACCCGTCGGTCAGGTCGGTGAAGTGCCGGACCGAGAAGGGATCGTCGACCCGGTAGCTCCCGCGCGGGAACCGGCGATGCACGATCCGGGCCAGCCCCAGGGGCAAGGCGCCGGTCCGCTGCCGGACCGGGCCGGCCGCACCGGTGGTCCGGTACATCACTGGCCACCCGTCTCCGTGGTCACGAAGTCCGCCAGGGACCGCACGGTCGCGAAGTGCTCCATCCGCAGGTTGTCGGTGTCGAACTCGATGTCCAGCAGTTCCTCCAGCTGCATCAGCAGCTCGAACACGCCGGTGGAGTCCAGGCCGAGCTCGTCGAACAGCCGGGACTCCTCGGCGATCTCCGGCAGGTCGTCACCGAGCACCCTGGTCAGTGCCGTGACGACCGCCCCGGTAACGCGGTCTCGTTCCGTTGTCCTGGCAGGGGTCTCGATCAGTTCGCTCATGATGCGCGCCGTCCTTCCGGTTGGGTCTGGTCACTGGCGTCCGGTCCGACGGCCGGTACCGCCTGGCCGAACAGGTACTGGCGGTCGATCAGGTCCTCGGCCCGGTCCCGCTCGTGCACGAGGTAGGTCTGTCCTTTGTGGACGAGCACCTCGGCCGGGTGCCCGTGGCTCAGGAACAGCACCGGTGAGGCGCTGGGACCGTAGGCACCCGAGCGGAGCACGCCGACGAGGTCGCCGGGGCGCAGGGGCGGCAGGTCGATGTTCTTGCCCAGCGTGTCGTTCGGGGTGCACAGCGGACCGGTCACGTTCCAGCTCTCCGTCGCCGGTTCGCCGGCCCGGTTGAGCAGGCGCATCGGGAAGTTGCGCTTGACGAACGAGCCGATGCCGACCGCGGCCATGTGGTGGTTGGTGCCCCCGTCGGCGATCGCGAACCGTTCGCCGTGCGAGGTCTTGACGTACTGGACGCGCACGACGTACATGCCCGCGGTCGCGGTGAGGTAGCGGCCGAGCTCCAGCACGAGCCGGGTCTCGGGGTGCCTGCGGTGGAAGTCGCTGACGATCGGGTTCAGCTTTCCCGCCAGCACAGCGGAGTCCAGGTCGCGTTCGCCCTCGAAGTACGCGACCCCGAGCCCGCCGCCGATGTCGACCATCTCCAGCGGGAAGCCCGCCTTGGCCGACAGCGTCTCGGCCAGCTCGAAGATCCGCGCGGTGTTCTCGGCGATGGAGTCCTCGCTGAGGATCCGGGTGCCCATGTACACCTGCACGCCCATCAGCCGGACGTTCGGGTACCGCTCCCCCAGCCCGGCCGCGGCCAGCACCTGGTCCTCGTCGATGCCGAACTGCCGGGGCTTGCCGCCCATGGTCAGGCCGGAGCCCTTGACCGTGAAGCCGGGGTTGACCCGCAGCGCCACCGGCGCCACCACGCCACGTTCCTCGGCCAGCTCGTCGATCAGCTCGAGCTCGCCGAAGGACTCCACCACGATCGCGTAGACCCCGGCGTCCAGGCACGCCTCCAGCTCGGCACGGCTCTTGCCCGGCCCGAGGAAGATGGTGTGCCGGCCGGGAACCCCGGCCCGCTGGGCGGTGAGCAGCTCGGTGAGCGAGCACACCTCCGCCCGGGCGCCCAGCGAGTGCAGCACCGCGCACACCGACACGTTCGGGTTGGCCTTGAGCGAGAAGAAGATCTCCAGGCTCGGGTGCAGGCGCTCGCGCAGGTCGGTCAGCCGGTTGTCCAGCTCGTCGCCGTCGTAGAGGTACAGCGGCGTGCCGTATTCCTCGGCCAGCCGGGAGATCCCGATTCCCTGTAACTGGAACTCGGCACTCATCAGTGGTCCTCCTTGATGGCCGCGAGCCGCGCGGCGACCTGGTCGTCGATGGCGGACAGCTCGTCCGCGGTGCCGGCCACGATGACCCCGTACAGGCGCCCGTCGAACGGCGCGGGGTTCTCCGGGTCGGCGGCGGCGTTGACGGTGGCGAAGTTGTTCACCAGCAAGCCTTTCCGGCCGTCGAACAGCAGGCCGCCGAGCAGCTCGCGCAGGACGCCGAACCCGGTCGGCCGGTTCAGCCGCACCGGGTAGTGCTTGGCCAGCGCGAGACTTCCCGGGCCGACGAACCGTTCCTGCAGCCGGACCTGGTACGTGGACATGTTGTTGCGGGCGTTGATCTCGATCACCGGGTAGATGCCGCCGCCCGCGTCGAGCAGCGCGTCCACGCCGACGACGCCGAAGAAGCCGTCCTCGGCGAGCCGCTTGCCGATCTGCTCGGCACTGGTGACCAGCTCGCTCACCGCGCCCGTGGACAGCCGCGCCGGGAAACGGTGTCCTTTGTGGACGCCGCCCTCGGTGAGCGCCTCCTTGACGAAGTCGAAGTGCACCGAGCCGTCCCGGCCGACGGTGAACTGGTAGTTCAGGTCGGCCTTCTTGGCCACCCACTCCTCGACCACGAACGCGATCCGGTCCTGGCCCGAGCGCTCCACCTGCTTGGCGATCATGCGGTACAGCCGGTCGAGCCGCCGCTCGTCGCGCAGCACCGCGATTCCCTTGCCGGAGACGCCGAACGCCTCCTTGATCACCACGGCACGGCCCTCGGCCAGCGGCGTGCCGGCCCAGTCGAACGCCACGCGCAGGTCGGCCAGCGTCTCACAGCCGAACCCGGCGGGCTGGCGCAGACCGAGGTCGTCGGCGACCCGGCGGCTGTAGACCTTGCTGTTGACCGCCTTGCACAGCGCGGCGTCCGGCGCGGCCAGCGGCAGGCCGGTCCGCGCGGCCAGCCGCTCCTCCACTTCGGACACACCGTGCGCGACGATCACCGCGTCCGGCAACAGGGACAGCTCGTTGAGCACCTTCGGATCGGCCAGCGCGTCCTCGGTGACGGTCCGCCCCGGGTCCTGCTCTCGCACGACATGGATCGCCGGCAGCGGCACACCCAGCTCGCCGAGATAGCCGAGGTAGTCCTCGTCCGGCGCGGACTTGAGCACCACGTGGTCCCGGCTTTCGCCCAGCAGCAGGGCGAACTCGTCCATGTGGTTGACCACCGCACTGCCCGCCGGGGCGGACATCCGCGGCAACGTGTGCTCACCGCGGGACCACTGTTCCTCGACCTCGAAGTTGCCCACCAGCACCAGTGACGCGCCGGCCCGGCCGGCCACCGCTGTGCGCAGCCGGTCGGTGAAACCCGCTGGGACGTCGTTCATCACACCTCTCCTCGCCTCGTGCCTGAGTGCGTCAGTGCCGCAGGACCGTCGCCGCGAACGCCTGGCCCAGCCCGGCCGCGGTCATCAGGTAGTAGTCGCCGGGGTTGAGCCGGCCCAGCCCGGTCGCGGTCTGGTAGTTGATGAAGGGATCCGCGCAGAAGCAGTGCCCGGTGGCCGGCAGGTTGTCCAGGAAGATCCTGTCCACCGGGATGCCGAGCTGTTTGGCCGCGACGGTCCACGAGACGCGGTTGACGTTGTGCGGCAGGATCAGGCTGAGATCACCGATGCCGATCCCGGCCTCGTCCAGCGCCGCGTGGATGACCTCGGCCATCGCGTCCTGGTATATCTTCCGCGCGTGCTTGGCCACCTCGGGGTTGAGGTCGATCACCCCGTCGCCGCGGCCCCAGATCCGGGCCGCGTACCCGAGCACACGGTCCCGGTCGTTGCCGGGGCCGACCAGCACCGCCGCCACGCCCTCGCCCATGATCGAGACGTCCGCCACCCACTGCGAGAACGGCGTGAACGTCTTGTCCCCGGCCAGGATCAGCGCCAGCGCGTCCGGATCCGGGTCGGCGGCCAGCAGCGTGCCGCACAGGTCGAGGGCCAGCAGACCGGTGGCGCAGCCGTGGTCGGCGACCGACAGCGTCGTCGCCCTGGTCAGCCCGAGCGCCTCCCGGACCTGCTGGACCGGAATGTTCGGGTAGGGCGCGGTGGTCCGCAACCCCTTGGCGCGCACCACATAGCGCACCCGGTCCTCCTGCCCGGCCAGGCCTTCGAGCTTCCCGGCGGCGGCCAGCAGGAGGTCCACTTCGGACTGCTCGGGCGCCTGGCAGATCTCCGCCAGGCCGTAGAGCCGGGTGAACCGCCGGACCTGGAGATCGTTGAGTCCCAGGCTGTCGCGCAGCCCGTCGACCGATGTCGTCTCCGGCAGGTGACTGGAGACCGCGACCAGGGATGTCATGGCACCGCCCGCGTGTTGTGGCGTACCGTGCGGAATCGCTTCATGTCCACCCCTTGCTCAGTGCGGGCTATCGTGGGTCGGTGTCCAGCTTCGGGGCCGTCGCTGACGACAGGCTGACCGGCGGCTGATCCCGGTGGAACATGGATCGCGGTCCCGTATAGCCTTGGCGAACGCTTGTGATCACGCACACAGCACACAGCAGTCCGGGGGTTCCACCGTGACCACGCATCCCAACAGCGGTTCCGACCAGGTAGTGCGCCTTGGCTCCGTCCGAAAGGTCTACGGGGGCAGGCGCAACGAGGTCGTGGCCCTGCACGATGTCTCGCTCGACTTCCAGCGCCACACCTTCACCGCGGTGATGGGGCCGTCCGGGTCAGGCAAGAGCACCTGCCTGCACTGCGCCGCGGGCCTTGACCGGCCCACATCCGGTTCCGTCGTGCTGGACGGAACCGAGCTGACCGGGCTGAGCGAGAAGGCGCTCACCCGGCTGCGCCGCGACCGGATCGGTTTCGTGTTCCAGGCCTTCAACCTGCAGCCGGCCCTGAGCGTGATGGAGAACGTCGCCCTGCCGCTGCGGCTGGCCGGCCGTTCACCCAGACGGGGCATGGTGATGGACGCGCTCGACCGGGTCGGTCTCGCCGAACGCGGGCGGCACCGGCCGGGCGAGTTGTCCGGCGGCCAGCAGCAACGGGTCGCCATCGCCCGCGCGCTGATCACCGATCCGGCGGTGATCTTCGCCGACGAGCCGACCGGCGCGCTGGACACCGCGACCGCGCTGGACATCCTTGCCCTGCTGCGGCATTCGGTCCGCAAGGCGGGGCAGACCGTCATCATGGTCACCCACGATCCGGTGGCCGCCGCGCACGCCGACCGCGTCGTGTTCCTCGCCGACGGACACCTCGCCGGTGAGCTGCGCGAGCCGACCGCCGAGCAGGTCGCGGAGCGGATGACGCACCTGGGCGCCTGGGCGGCCCGCAGGTCGGCCGCGGCACCGGAAAGGAAACGCTGATGTTCCGGATGGCCTTGCGCACGCTGCGGTTTCGCGCGGGTGCGTTCACCGCCGCGTTCCTGGCGTTGTTCCTCGGTGGCGTGATCGTGATGGCCTGCGGCGGTCTGATGGCCACCGGCATCAGCGCCGCCGTGCCCCCGCAACGTCTTGCCGCCGCACAGGTCGTGGTCACCGGCGACCTCACGCACGCCGAGAGGTCCCGGCTGGACGCGGGGCTGGTGACGGCGGTGCGGTCCGTGCCGGGCGTCGCGTCGGCCGTGCCTGACCTGTCCTTTCCCGCCACCGTCCTGCGTGGCGACCAGCCCGCCGCCGAACAGTTCCAGCCGTCGGGACACGGCTGGTCGTCGGCCGCGCTCGCGCCATACACGCTGACCGGCGGCGCCGCACCGCAACAGCCGGGCGAGGTCGTCCTGGACGCGGCATACGCGCAGGCGGCCGGCGTCCGAACGGGTGACCAGGTCGATCTGGCGTCCGGCGGTGGCCGGCAACGGTTCCGGGTCACCGGGCTGGCCAGTGCCGCTTCGGTGCACGAGAGCGGCTCTCCTTCGGTGTTCTTCACCGACGCCGAGGCGGACCGGCTGGCCGGGACGCCGGGCCGGGTCGACTCGATCGGCGTGGTCCTCCAGCCGGGGGCCGATGCCGGGGCCGTCCGGTCCGGGATCGAGAACGCGTTGTCCGGCAAGGCGGTGTCGGTGCTGACCGGCGACGAGCGGGGGCTGGCCGAGTTCGGCGGTGTGTCCGCCGGGGCCGAGAGCCTGGTCGCGATCTCGGCGGTGTTCGGTGGCCTGGCGGTCATGGTCGCGGTGTTCGTCGTGGCCAGTACGCTCGCTTTGTCGGTGCAGCAGCGGTATCAGGAGCTGGCGCTGTTGCGGGCGATCGGCGGGACACCCGGTCAGGTGCGCCGGATGGTGGTCGGTGAGTCCCTGGTCCTCGCCGTGCTCGCCACCGCTTTGGCTTGGTGGCCCAGTGGTTTCGTCGGGCCGTGGCTGCTCAACCAACTGGCCACGCGTGGCGTGCTGCCGACTGTGGTGGTCTACAACCACAGCTGGGTGCCCACCGTGGCCGGGATGGCGATTGGGCTGCTCACCGCGTTGGGTGCCGCGTTCATCGCCGGGCGCGGTGCCGCTCGCGCGCGGCCGACCGACGCGTTGGTCGAGGCGAGTGTGCAACGTCGTTGGCTGAGCACGCCTCGCGTGCTGTTCGCGGTGCTGTGTCTCGGTGGCGGGCTCGCGCTCACGATCGTGACGGCGACGGTGATGACCGGGCCGGTTGCCGCCAGCACCGCGGGTCCGATGGCGTTGTTGTGGGCGGGCGGCCTTGCCTTGCTCGGGCCGGGCATCACCCGTGTGCTGATCGCGGTCCTGCGGTGGCCGCTGCGGGCGATCTCTGGCCAGGCCGGGCATCTGGCCATGCAGAACGCCGCTTCGCGCCGGATCCGCCTTGCCGGGGCGGTTACGCCGATCATGCTCGCCACCGGGCTGGCCACGGCGTTCCTGTACATGCAGATCTCACAGACCCACGCCGCCGAACAGGCCTATACCGAGAACCTCCGGGCGGACGCGGTGCTCAGGTCGGCCACCGGCGGGTTCCCGCTGGGCTACGAGAACACCGTCCGCGGGGTGCCCGGCGTCGCCGCCGCCTGCGCGATCGTGCCGACCACCGCGTACTTCCCGGGGACATCCGGTGATCCGGAGAACACCGACCCGGACGCGGACTCGGACGTCGCCGTCCTCGGTGTCTCCGCGAGCGGCGTGGCCGGCACCTTCGCGGCTACCCCCACATCCGGTTCGCTGTCGGACCTCACCGGACAGACCATCGCACTGTCCACTTCGGACGCGGACACGCTGGGCCGCAAACTCGGTGACACCATGCCGTTGCGACTGGACGACGGCGCCGAGTTGCAGCTGAAGGTCGTCGCGATCTTCCCCGGACGCCCGGGGTACGAAACCGCCCTGCTGCCTGCCCAGCTGGTCGCGGAGCACACCACCTCGCGGCTCGTGCCCCAGATCCTCGTCCGCGCCACCCCCGGCACCGACACTGCCCAACTGACCTCCCAGCTCGCGGGATTGGCCGCCCAGCAACCAGGTCTGCGCGTGGCCACCCGTGAGGAGATCCTCGCCGGCGCGGCCCAACAGGAGCAGACCGGCGCGTGGGTGAACTACCTCCTGGTCGCCATGATCGTGGGTTACACGGTGATCGCCCTGGTCAACACCCAGGTCATCGCCACCGGTGAGCGGCGCCGGGAGTTCGCCATGCAACGCCTGATCGGCTCCACCCGAGGCCAGATCATCCGCTCGGTGTGCATGGAGGCCATCCTCGTCGCTCTCAGCGGCGTCGTCCTCGGCACCGCCGTCGCGGCCATCACCTTGGCCGCCTTCGGCGCGGCCCTCAACGGCGACCCGGTCCCCACCGGTCCACTGTGGATCTACCTCGCCATCGCAGGCGCCGCAACAGCCCTAACCCTCCTCGCCACCCTCCTCACCACCCGCCTGGTCCTGCGAACCCCACCCGTCCAAGCAGCCACCGCCCCCCGCTGATACCCACCCGGAGCGGTTTACGGCCACCGAGCCCTGGGCAGCACACCTGCCGCCCCAGGGATCACAAGTCCCTGGGGTCAGGCGGCGGCGGTGGGCAGTGGTCTTCGGAAGGAGTTCGTTCGAGGGATGCGGGCCGGATCGAGATAGGCCGGCGGCAGGAACTCGGGGCGACGGTTGACCATCCGGATGGTCCAGTCACTGCGATGCACCAACCGATGATGGTGTGGGCAGAGCAGGACGAGGTTGTCGATTTTGGTGGGTCCGCGATCGCCCCAGTGGATGATGTGGTGCCCGTCGCAAGCGCTGGCAGCCACTCCGCAACTGGGAAAGGCACAGCCACCGTCACGGAGGATCAACGCGCGGCGGATGTGGACAGGAACGGTGTAGGAGCTGACGCCGATATCGAGGGGTTCGGACTTACTGCCCAGCACGGCCGGGAACACATGGCTGTCGCAGGCAATCCGCCGGGCCTCCCTCGCGGTGAGATAGGTGTCCGGTCCGACGAGGATGCGGTCGTCGAGGTCCTTGAGCAGATCGCCGTAGGAGATGGTGATGGCGACCGGAGTCCGTAGGCCGTTCTTCGTGGGCTTGGAGGGGCACTGTGCCGCCATGCGCAGGGTTTCCACGAACGCATCAGCGGTGCGTTCAGCCTGGCACCGGTCATCCGTGCGGCCGGTGGGACGCTGCTCGCCCTTCTTGATCACCGGGTGCAGCAGGTGAGCATCCTCGACGGGCAGATGCCCGCGGAAGTCAAGGCCACCATCCCGACGGGCGCGGATGTGCAGCATCCGGTCGGGCTGCTTGGGTTCCGGATCGGGCGGAGGCGGACCGTCGGGATCCACGATGTTCCTGACCCGGGTGCCAAAGCGGGCCAAGGCATTGGGGTCGTCCTCGGCGGCCTGAGCGACCATCGTGGACTCGGCCAGAGCGAGCTTCTCGGGCTCCAGATCCGGCAAGTCCTTGAGGGTCTTGCGGATGACATCCACAGCCTCAGAGCCAATGTCTCCGGCGGCCAAGGCAGAGGCAGTCGCGGGTAGGGCAGGCTCAATCACCGACCCGGTAGGGGTGATGCTAGGGAACAGCTCTTCCGCCTGTGCCAGGCGGCGTTTGGCTTCCTTGGGCGAGATCCGCAGCACGTGCACGAGCAGCGCGGTGGGGTTGGAGTAACCGAGGTCGTTGGCGAGGCCCTGGTTGTTCAGGTGGGCCACCAACTCCAGCCCGGCGTACTCGATCCGCCGACCCTGCGCCTCGACATCCTGCAGGGCAGCAACTATCTCCTCTTTTGTTTTACCCCAATAATTTCCACTGCCTTGCATAGCATCAACACTACCCGCACCAAGGCGGAAGGTCCCGGGACTTGGTGGTGCTTCACCGGAATCGGTGACCCCCTTGTCCCACGGGCAAAGCGCGGAAGCGCACCAGACCCCGCCTTCGTGCCCTGTCCCTCCGGTATGGCCTGGCGCTTGCGCAATCGCATCTGTCAAGTGGGGGCCACAAACCAAACGC
>NZ_JBFAPA010000020.1:0-231630 GCF_040675465.1 Actinocrispum sp. NPDC049592
TGGTTCACGACACCCCATTCGAAGCCCTGGAACCAGGTGGCGTATTTCGCCTGGCCCCGCGCCCCGCGCCCCGCGCCCCGCGCCCCGCGCCCCGCGTCCCGCGTCCCGGACCGTCCGCCCGGACCGTCCGCCCGGACCGTCCGCCCGGACCGTCCGCCCGGACCGTCCGCCCGCACCGTCCGCCCGCACCGTCCGCCCGCACCGAATCCCCAAGCCGCCCAAAACCCCCTGCAAGTCGCCCGCCACCTCGCGACGCCCCCAACCCAGAGCACCGCCCCAAGAAGCCCACGCCGCGACGAGGGTCCCCTCGCAGGGGGAACCCTAATTTCACACTGGCACAGAGGGCGGACATTTCGAGGCGCGGAGGGTGCGCGAGAGCCGAGTTGTCCACAGGGATGTGGGTTGTCCACAGGTGATGGGGAGGGCGTTGTGGGGGTGGGGTGGATGCGGTGTGGTTGTGGGGCGGGCCAGCGCGGATGGGCGGGGGCGTGATCGGGAACGGAGTGCTGTTGATGATCGAGTTGGGTGTTGGGCTGCGGAATGGTGACGGGGGCGGCGGGGGCTCGAAGATCGAGCCGCTCGGTAAGTAAGGTGCCTCCGGTGAAAGCTGTACGTCGATTCGCCGTCCGGGCCGGCCTGCCGGAGTCGCTGGCCGACCTGGGGACTCTTGCCAACAACCTGCGGTGGACCTGGCATCCGCCGACCCAGGACCTGTTCGCCATGGTGGACCCGCAGGCGTGGGAGGCGCTCGGCGGTGACCCGTTGCGCATGCTCGAGCAGGCGCCCGCGGAGCGGTTGCGCAGGCTGGCGGCCGACGAGGACTTCATGACGCGGGTGCACGCCATCGCCGACGACCTCCAGCGCTATCTCACGGTGGACCGCTGGTATCAGCGCAGATCCGAGGAGCTGGCGAACCGGGCGCAGGGCGACCCTGGGGCGCTGCGGCTGCCGAAGTCCATCGCGTACTTCTCGATGGAGTTCGGCGTCACCGAGGCGCTGCCGAACTACTCGGGCGGCCTGGGCGTGCTGGCCGGTGACCACCTGAAGGCCGCGTCCGACTTGGGCGTGCCGCTGATCGGCGTGGGCCTGCTCTACCGGTCCGGCTACTTCCGCCAATCGCTGTCGGCCGAGGGCTGGCAGGTCGAGCACTACCCGGTGATCGACCCGCGTGGCCTGCCGCTGGAGCCGCTGACCGAGCCGTCGGGGGCGCCGCTGCTGGTGCACGTGGCCATGCCGGGCAACCGGGTGCTGCGCGCGCGGATCTGGAAGGCGAACGTCGGTCGGGTGCCGTTGCTGCTGCTCGACTCGGACGTCGAGGAGAACGACGAGGACCTGCGCAGGGTCACCGACCGGCTGTACGGCGGCGACCAGGACCACCGGATCCGCCAGGAGATCCTGGCCGGTATCGGCGGGGTGCGTGCGGTGCGCACGTACTGTGAGCTGACCGGCCACCCGCAGCCCGAGGTTTTCCACACGAACGAGGGACACGCGGGCTTCCTTGGCCTGGAGCGTGTCCGCGAGCTGATGGCGGCCGAGGGCCTCGACTTCGACCAGTCGCTCTCCGCGGTCCGCGCGGGCACGGTGTTCACCACGCACACGCCGGTGCCCGCGGGGATCGACCGGTTCCCGGTCGACCTCGTGCGGCACTACTTCGGCGCGGGCACGCTGCTGCCCGGCCTGGATGTCCAGCGCGTGCTCGCGCTCGGCGCCGAGGAGAACGCGGGCATGTTCAACATGGCGCACATGGGCCTGCGGCTGGCCCAGCGCGCCAACGGCGTGTCCAAGCTGCACGGCGAGGTCAGCCGGTCGATGTTCGGCGGCCTGTGGCCCGGGTTCGACACGCACGAGGTGCCGATCCGCTCGGTCACCAACGGCGTGCACGGCCCGACCTGGGCGGCCAGGGAGATCTCCAAGCTGCTCGGCGACGCCGAGATGGACAACGAGCAGCCCGGCATGCTCGGCTTCCAGCCGGTCACCGACTCGCTGCTCTGGGAGCTGCGCTGCGGCCTGCGGGAACGGCTGGTGCACGAGGTGCGCCGCCGGGTCCGCGAGGCGTGGCTGCAGCGGGGCGCGTCCGCGCTGGAGCTGTCCTGGACCGACTCGGTGTTCGACCCGGACGTGCTCACCGTCGGGTTCGCCCGCCGCGTGCCCACGTACAAGCGGCTCACGCTGATGCTGCGCGACCCGGCCCGGCTCAAGGCGCTGCTGCTGGACCCGGACCGGCCCGTGCAGCTGGTCGTGGCCGGCAAGTCACACCCGGCCGACGACGGCGGTAAGGCGCTGATCCAGCAGATCGTCCGGTTCGCCGACGACCCCGAGGTGCGTCACCGGATCGTGTTCCTGCCCGACTACGACATGTCGATGGCCCGGTACCTGTACTGGGGCTGCGACGTGTGGCTGAACAACCCCATGCGCCCGCTGGAGGCATGCGGGACCTCGGGCATGAAGGCGGCCCTGAACGGCGGGCTGAACCTGTCCATCCGGGACGGCTGGTGGGACGAGATGTACGACGGCCGCAACGGCTGGGCGATCCCGACCGCCGACGGCGTCAACGACCCGGTGCGGCGCGACGACCTCGAGGCGTCCGCGCTGTATGACCTCCTCGCGGAGCAGGTCATGCCGACGTACTACGACCGCGGCGACGACGGCGTCCCGTCCCGGTGGATGGAGCTGGTCCGCCACACCCTCGCGTCGCTGGGCCCGAAGGTGCAGGCCACCCGCATGGTCCGCGAGTACGTCGAGTCGCACTACGCGCCCGCCGCGACCTCAGCGGCGCGGGCGTACACCGACGGGTTCCAGCAGGCCAAGGACCTCGCCGCGTACCGCAGCCGCCTCGAGGCTGCCTGGTACCACGTCCGGGTGACCGACAGCGAGCTCACGCTGCCCGACGGCAAGACGCCGGTGATCGGGGAGCGCGTCCAGGCCCGCGCGTCGGTCAATCTATCCGGCTTGCAGACCTCGGACGTCGAGGTCCAGGCGGTGGTCGGCCGGGTCGGTGACACCGACGACCTGCTCGACGTCGTCACGGTCACCATGCAGCCCGACAGCGATGGCACCTACGTCGCCGAACTGGCCCTGCCACACGCAGGAGCCCTCGGCTACACGGTCCGCGTGCTGCCCAAGCACGACCTGCTGGCATCCACGGCAGAGCTCGGGAGGGTGATCCTGGCGAACTAGCCGACCCCGGATCAGCCGAAACAAAGCTGGCCAGCACCAACGCGCCCACACCACGGCCTGGAGCCCCAGACCCTGACGGTGAGTCACTCTTCGGCGAGACAAACGGTGTCCAGGGGGGCGATGGGGTACGGCTACAGGTGCTGCCCAGCTGCGGGACCGGCCGATCCACAGCACGATCAGCTCCACGGGCGAGCACGCCTCAACCGTCACCACACAGACGGCGGCGTGCCGCCCGGGGCGTATCGAGGTGTGCCTGCCCACAACCTCGCGCTACGGGGCGGCGAGCGCCAGCCTGCCTTCGACGGTGTCCGGTTGCCGCACGATCCGCACCCCCACGGCCCTGGGCCAGGGCCGCCGGGACATCGACTGTTGCGCACGAGCGAGGCGGTGTCGGGTATCGGCCGCTGACGGCGATGGGAGGGGGCCGTCAGGACATCGACCGTTGCGCACTGGCGAGGTGGTGTCGGGTGTCGGTCGTCTGACGGCGTGGGCGGGAGCCGCCGGGACATCGATTGTTGCGCACGGGCGGAGGTCCGGGCTGCCGACGACCGGGCGCCTTTCGCCCCTCAACTCAGCAGTTGACCGGGAGACGGTATGGGTTATCGGCTGCCTGACGGTGTCGGGCTGGGGCCGCCGGGACATCGACTGTTGCGCATGGGCGGAGGTCGGGGCTGTCGACGACCGGGTGCTTCGCCCCGGCTCTGCAGTTGACCGGGAGGTGGTGTCGGCTGGCTGACGGTGTCGGGTGGGGGGTCGCCTGGACATCGGCTGTTGCCCGTGGGCGGGGTGGTGTCGGGTATTGGCCGCGTGAGCACGGGCTGCTGTGCGCTGGGCGAGGTCGAGATGCCGTTGGGTCAGGCAGACCGGTCACCAGGCGCGAGTCGTCGCGCGTTGGGTGAGAGACCGCGGTGCGCTAGGCGAGGTCGAGGCGGCGGCGGGTGAGGGCTACGCGGGGCCACCAGGGCACCAGTCGCTCTGCCTTGGCGAGGGCCCGGCGTGCCGAGGAGTTGTCGCCGGCGGCCATGTAGGCGCGGGCGAGGGTGGCCAGGTCGTCGGCGCGGGTGAGGCTGTCGTCGTTGTTCTTGCTGGCGAGGCGGGCCAAGTGCACGGCGAGTTGGGGGTCGCCGGCCAGCAGCGCCAGGAGGGCGCGGACGCCGTCCATCATGTGGCTGGGTTTGCCCAGTTGAATGGCCTCGTTGAGGGCACGGGCGGCGACTGGCAGGCCCGCGGACGCGGAGAGCTGGCCCGCTTCGACGGCGGCGCCGGTGAGACCTGCGACGGCGGCCATCGATGCGGCCGCGTCCTGGCGTCCGGCGTCGTCGTCGGACATCCCGATCGCCAGCGTGAGCGCCTCGCTGTACCGCCCCCTGGCCTCCAGCACGAGCACGCGCGAGGCACGGACGGTTCGTTGCCGGGGATGCTCCGCGGTCAACCGGCCCACCAGGCGTTCGGCCTCGTCCAGCCGCCCCGCCTGGACGAGTTCGACGACCTCGACCACCCCGGGGACCTCAGCCTTGCGGGCGCACCTGACCATCGGGATCACCGTCCCGGCCAGCACCGCCGCCCCGCCCAACGCACACGGCCAGCCGACGAACAACAACAGGGCGACCGCACACGCCGCCCCGAAAACCGCGCCGACCACCCGCGGCCGCCGCCCCGGACCTGCGTCGACGGTGATGCACACCGGGAACGCCCTGACCACGAGCCGCTGCCAGTCCGCGAGCCGCGGACCCAGGCCGACGATGACTTTCGGGGTCTTGTGCGCGCCCACCACAACCCCGGCTTTGACCGACACCGCCGTCACCAGGACACCCGCGAGGACCGCGGCGCTCGCCCAGCTCCCGGCCACCATCGCGGCGGCCACCGCGAGGGCCAGATACATGGCAGGGCGAACTATCCGCACGAGACAGAGACGTTACGCATCCGGGGCCTTGTTCCCCACGCCCGCTGGGGTGTCCATCAGGGCAGTGGCAGGTGCTCGCCGAACCAGCCCTGGGCCAGGGCGAGGACCTGGGGGATGTGGTCGGAGAAGCTGTGCCCGGCGCCGTCGACGACCGTGATGGCCGACCCGAAGGGGAGCAGATGTCTGCCCTTACGGGAAAGCCGCAGGAGCTCCTGCTCCTCCCAGTCGTTGCCGTGACCGCCGTGCACCAGCAGAACCGGGCATTTCACCGAGCCGAGCAGGACCCGCTGGTCGAGCTCCTCGAAGTCCTTCAGCGACTGGTGGGTCAGCGTCCACGGGCCGATCCGCAGCACGCCGGTGTCGTTGAGTTCCTTCATCCGGCGGGGACCGTAGTAGTCGAGCCAGTCGTAGCTCATCGCGCCCGTCGGGGTGCCTGCGAGCACCATCGCCTCGGGCAGGCCGTCGTTCGCCAGCAGCGCGATCGTGCCGCCGAGGCTGTGCCCGTAGACGCCGATCCGCTCGTAGCCCTCGTCGCGCAGCCAGGCCAGGACCGCCCGGAAGTCCTCGACCTCCGTGCGCACCTGGACGACGTCCGGGTCGCTCTCGCCGCAGCCGCTGAAGTCGAACGTCAGCACGTCGTAGCCGGCCGCCGCGAACCCGTCGGCGAGCCGGTCGAACCGGCCGAACGAGTGCCGGTTGTCGCAGAACCCGTGGGCCATCACGATGACCGCTTGACCCCGTGACCTGCGGAGCTCGGCGGCCAACCGGATCCCGCGCGGCGTGCGAATCCACATGCGCCCGATGGTCCACGCCGACCGCAATGTCACCGCAAATGCTCCCGGTACCAGGCGCGGGCCAGCGCGCTGACCTCGTCCAGGTGGCCTTCGAAGCTGTGCGGGGCGCCGTGGACGACCGTCAGCCGGGACCCTTCGGGCAGCGTGGCGCGGCGGGACAGCCGGAGCAGTTCGCGTTCCTCCGGGTCGCCGTCGCCGTGGATGAGCAGCATCGGGCACTTGATCGGGCCGAGCAGCGCGTCCTGGTCGCGTTCCTCGAACTCGCGGAGGGTCTCCGAGCTGAGCAGGTGCCGTCCGTCGCGCATGAACCCGGTGCGCCGCAACTGGTCGAGCTGCTCCGCGCTGTAGTGCTCCGACCAGTCGTAGTGCATCGGCCCGGTGGCGCCACCGGTGAGCACGAGCGTCGCGATGCCCTCGTCGTACGCCTGCAGGCAGATCGACGCGCCCAAACTGTGCCCGTGCAACGCGATCCGCCGCGCACCCAGCCCCCGCGTGAACGCCAGCGCCGCACGCAGATCCGCGACCTCATTGGCCGCGGTCACCACATCGTCATCGCTCTCGCCGCACCCACTGAAGTCGAACCGGACGACCCCCAGACCCAGGTCCGTGAAGTCGTCCGCCAGCCGGTCGAACCGCCCCCGAGAATGCCGGTCCGAGCAGAACCCGTGCGCCATGACGACCACCGCGTCGCCCTCGCGCACCTCCGCCGCCAGCCGCACCCCACGGTCCGTCGTGATCCACATAGGCCCATGGTGCCGATGGCGACGAGCGGTTTTACGTGATGGGGGTGGTGGAGCCCGGGCGGATGGGGAGGCCGGCCGCGCGCCAGGCGCGGAAACCACCGACCAGGTCGGTGGCGTTCGGCAGACCGACGGCCTGGAGGTCACGGGCGGCGAGGCTGGCGGCGTACCCCTCGTTGCACACGATGATCACGCGGGTGTCCTCGTCGAATCCCTCGATCCGGTGACTTCCGCCAGGGTCGAGGCGCCACTCCAGGACGATCCGCTCGATGACCACCGACCCGGGGATCTCGCCCTCCGCCGCCCGGTTGTGCGACGGGCGGATGTCGACGATGAGGGTGTTGGGGGCGTCGAGCAGGTCGGCGGAGGGTGCCACCCTGGTGAGGCCGGCACGGGCTTCGGCCAGGACCTCATCGATCGCGCTCACGGCTCGACCGGCTCCTTTCGCAACTCCGCCAGTGACCGGTGAGCCGGCAACGGCGGGATCTCGGCGGGGATCTCCGCCAGGCTGCCATATTCGCGGGTGGCCACGAGGGGCGGCGAGTATGCGTGCACGCTGGCGGCGTTCGCGCGGGACAGGTTGAGCACCTGGTGCGCCCGGCCGGCGCCGAAGCCCAGCGCGGACCCCCTGGCGTGTGACTGGCTGCGGATCGGGCCGCCGGGGTACCGGTAGAACTCGGCCAGCTCGCCGGTCAGCACGGTGAACGACCCGGACGCGCCGCCGTGGTCGTGCGGCTCGGTCTGCTGCCCGGGCGTCCACGACAACAGCCACAGCTCGACGCCCTCGGTCAACGCGAGCCGCGCCCACCACCGGTCCGGAGTCGTGTATCGCACGATCGAGTGCAAAGAGGACGCGAACGTGGTCGCCACCCGGGCGGTCAGGTCGCTTAGTTCGCTGGGCGTCCACAGCAGCCGCGACGGATGCAGCAAAGGGGACAATTCGGGCAGGTCGGGATGTACTTCGACGTCGGTCAGCGACGCGGTCATCGGAGCTCTCTCCTGGCTGGGTGCGGGTGTCGGGACACGGCACGCGGCCACTGAGAACGATCAGGGCCGCGCGGCGGTACACCCGCACAACTTGACCTTAGCCAGGTCGAGCGTGCGGTCACGCCAGAAGAGCAGCGACCGGATCATGCCTGAATGGTGTCATAGCCACCGGGCATGACCCAACCGCTCTCACAGGCTGGACACCGCGGGGAAAACCCCAGTTCAACCCGCGCAAGGGGAGACTTCCGGCATAACCGCGGCCGATGGGTCAGCGGCGGGCCCGCAGCAACAGCAACGAACGGGCGGGCAGGACGATCTTCTCGCCGGGGTCGAGCGGCTCCGGCTCGGCCGGCTTGCCGTCCGGCGAGCTCGAGTCCAGCACCGGTTCGTAGTCGTCGCCGTACCGCTCGGCGGGCAAGGTGAACTCCGTCGGCTCAATGCCCGCGTGCAGCAGCAAAAGCCACGAGTCGTCGGACACCAGCTCGCCGTCCCTGGTGCGCGACAACGACTCCGAACCGTCGATCCACATCCCCAGCGACCGCGCCCCGTCGTCGAACCAGTTCTCGTCGCCCATCGGCTCCCCGTCCGGACGCAGCCACACCAGGTCCGGTTCGCCCGACCGGGTGGGCCTGCCGTCGAAGAAGTGCGGCTGGCGCAGCGCGGGCGCCTTGGTGCGCAACGCGATCACGTGCCGGACGAACGCGTTCATGTCGTTGGCGTCGTCGTTGCGTTCCCACGAGACCCACGAGGTCTCGTCGTCCAGGCAGTAGGCATTGTTGTTGCCACCCTGGGTCCGCCACCGTTCGTCGCCCGCGACCAGCATTGGCGTGCCCGTCGACAACAAAAGGGTCGCCACCAGGTTGCGCGCCTGCCGCGCCCGCAGGTCGCGGATCTCCTTGTCCTCGGTCTCGCCCTCGACCCCGCAGTTCCACGACCGGTTGTCGTCGGTGCCGTCCCGGCCTTCCTCGCCGTTGGCCTCGTTGTGCTTGCCGTTGTAGGACACCAGGTCTCGTAAGGTGAACCCGTCGTGCGCGGTCACGAAGTTCACCGACGCCCACGGCCGCCGCCGGTTCATCGCGAACAGGTCCGACGACCCGGACAACCGGTATGCCAGATCCCGCACGCCGACCGAGCTGCGCCAGAAATCCCTTACGGTGTCCCGGTACCGGCCGTTCCACTCCGCCCACTGTGGACCGAACCCACCCACCCGGTAGCCCTCGCCGGTGGCGTCCCAGGGTTCGGCGATGAGCTTGCACCGCGACAGCACGGGATCCGCCGCGATCGCGGTCAGCAGCTGGGAGTTCGGGTCGAACGAACCACCGCCCGGCCGCCCCAGCGCGCTCGCGAGGTCGAACCGGAACCCGTCCACACCGAGCTCGGAAGCGAAGTACCGCAACGAGTCGGTGACCATCCGCACCACCGTGGGCGATCCACCGTTCAGCGTGTTGCCACACCCGGTCAGGTCATGGTCGTACCCGTTCGGTTGAAGAACGTAGTACGCGGGCGCGTCCAGACCACGGAACGAGAGTGTCGGACCGCCCGTGCCACCCTCACAAGTGTGGTTGTAGACCACGTCCAGGATCACCTCGATGCCCACGGCGTGCAGCGCCGCGACCATCGTTCGGAACTCCTCGATCTCCCGCCCCGGCTCGCTGGCGTACCCGGCGTGCGGCGCGAAGAACCCCAAAGTCGAGTAACCCCAGTAGTTCTGCCGGCCGCGGTCGCGCAGCCCCGGCTCGGAGCTGATCGCGTGCACCGGCAGCAGTTCGACCGCGGTGATCCCGAGCCGCACCAGGTGCTCGACCACCGCGGGATGCGCCAGCCCGAGGTACGTGCCGCGCAGGCGTTCCGGCACATCGGGGTGCAGCTTGGTGAACCCGCGCACGTGCAGCTCGTAGACCACCGTCTCCTCGAACGGCACGTCCGGCTTGGTCCCGGTGTCCGCGCCGCCCGGCGAGGTCACCACCGACAACGGCACGCTGCCCAGCGAGTCCACCTTGGACGGCACGCCGTCCATGAGGTTGCCCACATAGTCGATCGTGTCGGCGACTCTGGTCACATCGCCGGTGATCCGCCGCGCGTACGGGTCCACCAGCAGCTTCGCCGGGTTGCAGCGCACGCCGTTGCGCGGGTCGTACGGACCGTGCACGCGGTAGCCATACCGTTGCCCGGGCGTCACGCCGGGCACGATGCCGTGCCAGATGCCGAACGTGTGCTCGGCCAGCTCGATCCGCCGTTCGGTGCCGTCTTCGCTGATCAGGCACACTTCGACGCCCTCGGCCACGGAGGAGGCGACCGCGAACCGCACGCCGCCCCACTCGGGGTAGGCGCCCAGCGGGAACGGCCGTCCGGCGAGGATCAGCGGGTATTCGCGTGGTGAGGAGGGCACGAAACCATCTTCGCAAGGATCACCTGCCGTCCGTCTCGTCCGTTTGCAAACCCAACCGAACGGAGCATCAAGTCTGTGGCCGGTAAGGGGCGGTGTACGGGCGGAAACACGCGCGAAACGAACGTGGAACACGGCCCCCGCGAATGTGGGACACACCCTGGAGGAACGGGGGACACGGCGGGGAGGGACGGGGTGGGTGGGGTGCTACCACCCGGTTGGGGCCACCCGATGGCCGAGACGACACAATGGCGCGCGTGACCAGTGCTGAGCCGACAGACTTCGACGACCTCGTGGTGCACATGGCCGACGTCGGCGTGCGCCGGAGCGGCAACAAGCTGCTGAGCAGCGTGAACTGGAGCGTCGAGCTGGACGAGCGGTGGGTGATCCTCGGCGGCAACGGCGCGGGCAAGACGACCCTGCTGCGGATGGCGGCCGCTGAGCTGCACCCGTCCAGCGGCAAGGTGCACCTGCTGGGCGAACAGCTGGGCCGGGTCGACGTGTTCGAGCTGCGCCCGCGGATCGGCTTCTGCTCGGCCGCGACCGCCCTGCGCGTGCCGCCGGACGAGCGGGTGCTCGACGTCGTGGTCAGCGCCGGGTACGCGGTGATGGGCCGCTGGCGTGAGCAGTACGAGTCGCTGGACACCGGCCGCGCCCAGGAGCTGCTGGCGAGTCTCGGCGTGGGCCAGTTCGCCGACCGGGAGTTCGGCACGCTGTCGGAGGGCGAGCGCAAACGGGTACTCATCGCGCGGGCGCTGATGACCGATCCGGAATTGTTATTGCTCGACGAGCCGGCCGCCGGGCTGGACCTGGGCGGCCGCGAGGACCTGGTGGCCCGGCTGTCCGAGCTGGCGATGGACCCGGAGGCACCGGCCACGATCCTGGTCACCCACCACGTGGAGGAGATCCCGCCCGGGTTCACCCACCTGATGCTGCTCAGGGCAGGCGAGGTCGTCGCACAGGGCCTGCTGGAGGACGTGCTGACCAGCGAGAACCTCTCGGCTACGTTCGGCCAGCAGCTGCTGCTCGAGCGTTCCGGTGATCGGTACTTCGCGCGTCGCGCCTAAGGTGGCTACCGTTGGGTAACCCCGTCAAGGAGGACAAGCGTGGGTGAGTTCGTCAGGCTCGAGGTAGCGGACGGGATCGGCACGATCCGGCTGGAACGGCCGCCGATGAACGCGCTGAACCGGCAGATCCAGCAGGAGCTGCGGGAGGTCGCCACCGAGGCGCGGGACCGGGACGACGTGAAGGCCGTGATCGTCTACGGCGGTCCGAAGGTGTTCGCCGCGGGCGCGGACATCAAGGAGTTCGCGGTGATGGGCCACACCGACATCGCCGACTACGCCCCCGAGCTGTCGGCCACCCTCACCCTGGTCGCCGAGCTGCCCAAGCCGACGGTCGCCGCGATCACCGGGTACGCCCTGGGCGGCGGCTACGAGCTGGCGCTGTGCTGCGACTGGCGGATCGCCGGGGACAACGCCAAGGTGGGCCAGCCGGAGATCCTGCTCGGCATCATCCCGGGCGCGGGCGGCACGCAGCGCCTGGCGCGGCTGATCGGCCCCAGCAAGGCCAAGGACATCATCTACACCGGACGGTTCGTCGGCGCCGAGGAGGCGCTCACCCTCGGCATGGTCGACCAGGTCGTCGCGCCGGACGACGTCTACGAGGCCGCCCGCAAGTGGGCGGGCCAGTTCACCGGCGCCGCCTCGCGGGCCCTCGCCGCGGCCAAGACCGCGATCGACGGCGGCCTCGACGGTGACCTCAACGCCGGGCTGCGCCTGGAGACGGTCCTGTTCACCGGGTTGTTCTCGACCGAGGACCGGACCACCGGGATGGAGTCCTTCATCGCCAACGGCCCAGGAAAGGCGAACTTCAGTGGCAAGTGATCCCGCACCCAATCCCCATGCGACGGCGGAAGAAGTAGAGGCGGCCTGGAAGGACCTCAAGCTCGCCAACGTGCTCTACCACGACTGGGAGGCGGGCACATACGACGAGAAGTGGTCGATCTCGTACGACGAGCGCTGCATCGACTACGCCACCGGCCGGTTCAAGGCGATCGCGGGCGACGACGGCTGGCCGTACGAGACGGCCATGGAACTGGGCAGCGGCACCGGGTTCTTCCTGTTGAACCTGATGCAGGGCGGCGTGATCAAGAAGGGCTCGGTCACCGACCTGTCGCCCGGCATGGTCGAGGTCGCGCTGCGCAACGCCGAGGGCCTCGGCCTGGACGTCGACGGCCGGGTCGCCGACGCCGAGCGGATCCCCTACGAGGACAACAGTTTCGACCTCGTCGTCGGGCACGCCGTGCTGCACCACATCCCGGACCTGCCCGCTGCCTTCCGCGAGGTGCTGCGGGTGCTCAAGCCGGGCGGGCGGTTCGTGTTCGCCGGGGAACCCACCAAGATCGGCAACGCCTACGCGCGCAAGCTCGGCCAGTGGACCTGGTGGCTGACCACGAACATCACCAAGCTGCCCGCGCTGAGCGACTGGCGGCGGCCGCAGTCCGAACTGGATGAGTCGTCCCGCGCGGCCGCCCTGGAAGCCGTGGTGGACATCCACACCTTCGACCCGACCGAGCTGGAGCAGCTGGCCCGCGAGGCGGGCGCCGCCGAGGTCGAGGCGAAGACCGAGGAGCTGGCGGCCGCGCTGTTCGGCTGGCCGGTGCGCACGTTCGAAGCCGCTGTGCCGCAGGAGAAACTGACCTGGGGCTGGCGGATGTTCGCCTACCGCGCCTGGCAGCGGCTGTCCTGGGTGGACGAGAACATCCTGCGCAAGGTGGCCCCGCGTGAGCTGTTCTACAACGTGATGATCACCGGCACCAAACCTTGAGCTATGGCTTCACCCTGGCCGACATCGAGTTCCTGACCTCTGCCGCGGGAACCGACGCGCTGGCCGGAGTGGACGCGTTGGAGCTGACGTCGGCGACATATCTCGCCGACGTCGCCACCGCGCGCAAGCTGGTCGGCCCGAACGTCGGGCCGGTGCTGGAAACCGTGCTGCTGCGCCGGAAAGCAGTGTCCAAAATGGACTCGCCGGAGCGGTGGCTGTTCACCGACGACGCCCTGCAACAGGCGACGCCGGCCGAGGTGGCCCAGCACCGGGCCGCCCGCTTCGCCGGGCGGGACGTGCACGACGTGACGTGTTCCATCGGTATGGACCTTGTATACACGTCGTATACAGCCGGTATTTCGGTCGGCTCGGACCTGGACGCGGTGCGCGTGCACATGGCGCGGCACAACACCGGGCTGCCGGTGCTGCAGGCGGACGCGTTGCGGCCGGTGACCCGCGGCACCGCGATCCTGGCGGACCCCGCGCGGCGCGACTCGTCCGGTCGAAGGCGTTGGCGCCCTTCGGATTTCGCGCCGCCACTGGACGCTTTGGCCGACGTGTACGCGGGCCGGGACATGGCGGTGAAGTGCGCCCCGGGCATCGACCCGTCGGACGTGCCCTGGGCGCGGGAGATCGAACTGGTGTCGTTGAACGGTTCGGTGCGGGAGGCTTGCCTGTGGACCGGGTCGCTGGCCACGCCTGGGGTGCGCAGGCGGGCCAGCGTGCTGCGGACCGGGGCCGAGCCGTGGTCGATCACCGATGCCGACCCGGACGACTGCCCGGTGACCGCGCCGTCCGAGTGGCTCATCGATCCGGACGGCGCGGTCGTTCGGGCCGGCCTGGTGCGCCAGTACGCCGCCAGGCACGGCCTGGCCCAGCTCGACCCCAGGATCGCGTATTTGACGGGCGCCACCCCGCCAGCGGGGATTCGTGCGTTCCGAGTCGTCGAGCATGGCCGCTACACGGAGAAGGCCCTGCGCCAGGAGCTGGCCAGACGGAAGGTCGGCAAGCTGGAGATCCTGGTCCGTGGCCTGGACGTCGATCCGAACGCACTGCGGCCCCGGCTGCGCTTGAGGGGTGCCGAGGAGGCGACGGTCGTGCTTACCAGAATTGGGAACACTCCCACCGCGTTGTTGTGCAATGCGGTACGGACTAACTGATTGGCGGTAGGTCGGGCCCCGGCCGATGGGTAAGTTGTGGGTCACAACAAACCATGACCGGGGGTAGCGGGACCGTCGGCCCCCCTCGGGCCGACGGTCCTGCGCTAACACAAGAGTGGGTCGTGCCCGGTCCGGCGCTCGTCGAAACCGGACCGGGCACGGGTCTAGGTTGCGATGACGTTCCTCGCGTCGGCGGTGCCCACCCGCCATGCCCAGCGCCAGCCGTCCACGACCGCGATGGCCGCGCCGAACACGGCCAGCAGTATCGCCAGCCGCGGCGGGCCGTCCACGGTGGTCGTGGTGAGCACCACGGTCACGGCCCAGATCTGCATTGCGGTGAACGGGATCGCGACGCACGCGGCGAAGAAGCCGCGGCGGTAGCGAACAGGATCACGGGCAGGGAGAAAAGGTTCCATGATTGCCGCCCCCTCCAAGGGATTCGTCACTGTCATGGAACCCGCACCAGCACGGGAAGTCTGTGTCATCTGACACACATGTAGGAATGCCGGAGATCAGTTCGTCCGGCGGGTGAACACGGACTGAACTGCGCCGTGAACAGATGATGCCACGCCCACGCAAGCCCCCCGCAACCTGACGAAACCCACCCGCACCAAAACCCCCGCCCATCCCCGATGCCAGCCGACCGCGGAAAAGGGGCGCCGACAGTCCGGAATATCCACGGAGAGGAACCGGATGAGGGGCCGCCGGGCGGTTTTGAGTCTGGTCATCCCCGAGCCGGCAGCGGCGATCGAGTTCATCTCGAGCGGCTCAGGAGGAGTTCGACGCGGGCGCCGGAATCGGCGTGCTCCGGCACGATCGTGCTCACCGCGAAGGTGTGACTGGTCGCGACGGTGTGGCTGGTCGCCTGGCGGCGCAAGGCCTGGCAACTGGGCACCGACACCGGCGTGCTGTCGCTCTGCCTGGCCAGCCTGACAGCGGTCACTGCCGCCGGACTGCACGGAACCGGATCGCGTCGAGCCGAGATCGTGTGGAGTCGGGGCTGTGTCGAGCCGGGACCCTGCCGAACCAGGGCCGCGTCAAGTCGGGACCAGGTCGAACCTGCGCCACATCAAACCCCAAGCGCACCAACCTCCGCACCAACCCCCCGCAACAAAACCCCCGCCCTCCCAGGGGGCCGGCCCCGATGCCAGTCTACCGAGGGGGAGGGCACCGACCACGGGTTTTGCCGTGCGAGTGGGCCGTTCGCACGGGGTTCACCGCACTGGGGGATATCACCGGGCGAGGCGGCGGAGCTCTTCCTCGTTGTGCACGCGGATCCAGCCTCGGCCGGTGGTCACCACGCCGCGTTCCCGCAGTTCCCGCAGGGCCCGTGCGTACGACTCGCGCGATGTGGCCGCGTTGGCGGCGAGTTGCTGCTGGGTGGATTCGTGGCGGATCTCGATGCCGTTGCCGTTGCGGCGGCCGTACTGAAGCGCGAGCTCCAGCAGTTGGGCGTAGACGCGTCTGCTTGAGCTTCCGCCGCCGTACTCGGCTCGTTGTCTGCCTATCTCGCGTAAGCGCCCGCTGAAGACGCCAAGGAGGGCCCAGCCGATCCGGGCGTGTTGCTGGCAGATGGTCGCGAAGCGGGTGCCCGTGAGCGTGATCACTTCCACGGGGTCGAGGGCCTGCAGGGTCGCTGAGCGGGGGCCGTTGTCCAGCGCGGCCTGTTCGCCGATGATGTCGCCCGCCGCGCGGACGCCGATGACCACCTCGCGGTCGTCGATGGTGTGGGTCAGCACGCGCACGTGGCCGTTGAGCACGACGATCACATGGTTGGACTGGTCCCCCTCATGGCACAGGTAGTCGCCCGGCCGGTAGCCGCGCCGGGTGGCGAGGTTCTCGATGACCTGGCGGTCAGGCGCGCTGAGCCGCCCCCAGAAGCTGTCCTCCACCTGATCAGGCTGCCAAGTGAAGGACACCTCTCACAACCGGGTGACCCTAATGGCGTACGCCGGACGGGTGCGATCCGCGCCGGGAGGTTGCAGCCGCCGGTGGACTTCGCTAAGTCCGTTAGTGGGCGCACCGGCACGCGCGGAGGTGGCCAGGCATGCTTGGAACGGGGGACGCCTGGCTTGGAGTCGTCGCCGCACTCGAACGGGTGCAGGTGCTGCGCGATCCGGCCGGCCGCGGCCTCTGTCTCGACCTGCTCACCCACTACCTGGGTTTTCCGTTGCAGGTCCGGCATTTCCCGGCGACCAGACAGCACTTGTTCAGCATCCTGCTGGCGTGTGAGCAGGTACCGGACGCGTTCCCAGCACTGATCAAGGTTCTGGACGAGCTCGAACCGGGCTCGCAGGCGGTGCTGTCCGCGCAGCGGATGATCACCGCGGGCATCCCGCACCAGCGTACGGACATCCCTCAGCTGCATCCGGGAGGCAGTGAAATGGATCAGCCCGTTCCCGTTCCCCTCCGAACCGCCGAGCAGCCCGCCGTGTGGGGCGCCGTCCCACCGCGCAACGACAACTTCACCGGCCGGTCCCGTCTGCTGGACGCGGTGCACGAGCACCTCGCGACCGTGGCCCTGCTGGGCATGGGCGGGGTCGGCAAGTCGCAGATCGCCACCGAGTTCGCGTACCGGAACGCGGTGAACTACGAGCTGGTCTGGTGGATCCCGGCCGAGGAGCAGACCCAGGCGCAGGCCGCTTTGGTGGAACTGGCGCAGCGGCTGCGGTTGCCGGTCGAACCGAGTGCGGACGCGGCCGTGCCTGCGGTCCTGGCCGCGCTGGGCACGGGTGAGCCGTACCGGAACTGGTTGCTGGTCTTCGACAACGCCGACCGCCCGGAGGATGTCCGCCCGTTCTTCCCCAAGGGCCCGGGTCATGTGTTGATCACCTCCCGCAACGCCCAGTGGGCCACGGTCACCGAGGCGGTCGAGGTGGATGTCTTCTCCAGAACGGAAAGCGTGCAACTGCTGCAGCGCCGCAACCGGGACCTCACCGACACCGACGCGAACCGGCTTGCCGAAGCATTGGGCGACTTGCCTTTGGCGGTCGAGCAGGCCGCGGCCTGGCACGCGGAAACGGGAATGCCGGTCGACGACTACCTCGACCTCTATGAGGACAGGCGGGAACAGTTGCGCTCCAACGACGACGTCCAGCTCGCGGTGGCAGCGACGTGGGCGCTCTCGATGGACCGGCTGAGCACCGAGAACCAGGGCGCGTTCGTTCTGCTGCGAGTGTGCGCTTTCCTCGCACCGGAACCTATTCCACGCACGATGTTCGTCAACGTCCCCGAGCTGCCCGGATTCGCACGCCTGGAGGAGACGCTGCGGGACCCGGTGCAGCTCAGCCGGGCCATCCGGGACATCAACCGCTACAGCCTCGCGCGAGTCGACCAGCGCACCGACACGATCCAGCTGCATCGGTTGGTACAGCTGGCTTTGCGCGTCCAGCTGGACGAGACTTCGCAACGCGAACTGCGGCACGCGGCGCACCTGATCCTGGCCAGCGCGGATCCCGGCCAGCCGGACAACGTCGAGGCCTGGTCGCGGTATTCCGAGCTTATGCCGCATGCGATCGCCTGCCAGGCCGCGGACTGCATGAATCCGCGCGCGCGGCGGCTGGCGATCAATGTCGTCGTTTTCCTGTTCGCCTGGGGAGATCCGGAGGCTGCCCGGGAAATGGCCGCTGACCTGGTCACTCGTTGGCAGGACACGCTCGGCGAGAACCACCGCGACACGCTCATCGCGGCCCGCTGGATCGGGCGCGCGCTACGTCAGCTGGGCCGGTTCGACGAGGCAAGACGGGTGGGCGAACGAACTTTGACGTTGATGCGCGACCACCTCGGCGACGACCACGAGGACACCCTGCTGACCGCGCACGCCGTCGCGTCGGATTGGCGCGCCAAAGGGGATTTCCGTGCGGCGCGAGACTTGAACGAGGACGCCTACCGCAAAGCCCGCGCGCGGTTCGGTGACGACGACACACATACCTTGGCAGCGGCCAACAATTACGCGCTGAGCCTCAGGTTGAACGGTGACCCGGAGGCGGCGCGCATTCTCGACGAGGACACCTGGCGGCGGAAAGTCGTTGTCCAGGGCGAGAACCACCGGCACACACTGTTGACTTTGGACAACCTGTCGGTGGATCTGCTGGAGTGCGGGCGATGGCTGCAGGCGCGTCAGATGCAGGAGCTGACCGTGCGGCGGTTCCGCGAACACGTCGGCGTCCGGCACCCGATGACCTTGGCGGCCACCAAGAACCTGGCCGTGGCGCGGCGGAGATCTGGTGACCCCGCGACCGCCCTTCCGCTGGCACAACTGGCTTTTGATGGGTTTGTGTCCCGCTACGGACCTGGCCAGCCGGATGCCATGTCGGCTCTGATGTGCCTGTCGGTGAACCTGCGTCAACTCGGCCGCCGCGAGGAGGCCCGCCAGCTCGGCCTGCGCGTGCATTCGCTTTACCAACAGGCTTGGGGCGACCGGCATCCGTTCACGTCGGCCGCCGCAACAAACCTCGCGGTCACCCTCGGTGTGCTGGGTGAACTCGGCGAGGCCCGGTACCTCAACGACAAGGCCCTGCGCCGCATGCGGGCCGTCCTCGGCAACGACCATCCGTTCACCCTGGCCTGCGCGGTCAATCTCGCCACCGACCTGGCTCGGTCCGGCCAGTACGGCGCTGCCCGCGACCTCAACCTGGCCACTCTCGACCGTGCCCGCAGCGCGCTGGCTGTCGATCACCCCACCACCCTCGCCGCCGCCATCAACCTGGCCATGGACCTCCGCAGCCTCGGTCAGCACGACGAGTCCGCCGACCTGCAGAACGACACCGTCGAACGCCTCAGCCAGGTCCTCGGCCCCGACCACCCGGCGACCATCAGCGCGGCCAACAACCACAGAGCGGTGGCGGATATTGACGCCCCACAGATCTGACTTGACGACTACCGCAGGGAGCGGAGGCGGTCGGCCATTCCGGCGACGAATTTCCGGCCGTCTTCGGTCAATCCCGAAGTGTTCCGGATGGCGGTGAAGGCCGTCTCAAGCTGTTCGCGAGCGGTGCCGAGATGGAATTGCGCAGCCTCGTCGCCGAATTCGCGCTGAGTGTGCCAGAAAATGGCGACCTGGAGAAAAGAATAAATGCCGTGCAGGACACCGCTCAATGGCCGAGGGTCCTCGCGCCACGGCGACGCGAAAAGAGTTTCATCGGCCGGGTCGAACAGTGCGGAAATCCGAATGATCGCACTGAACTTGCTGTGCGCGAATTCGTGGACGAGCGTTTCGGCGACCTCGGCCGCGGTTGGCCGAGGCGCGAGGCCGATGCAGCCGAACCCGTCCCGGGGCGTGCCGCTGTAGGGAGTGGACCCGCCGCCGGGCAGGGCGGGCACGAGCAACGTCAGTGCCAGATCCAGCTGGGCCGCCATCGCGGGATGGTTCTGCCGCAGCAGTTCCCACGCCGCGGCCAGCATGTCCCGCCAGCGCGCGAAGTCCTCATCGGACAACCGCACGAGCACTTCCCGCGGCAGGCCCCGGTATGGCTCGAGATCGTCCAGCAGTACGCCCCCTGCGGACAGGCGGCGGGAGGCACGCCACCGCGGACCGTCCACTCCGACGTCGGTGAGCACAAGATCAGACAGGATCACCTTGTCGCTCATGTGTCCGATGGGGACGAGGGACCACTCCTCGGTCAGGCCGAGGTCCGCCACGCCCAGCGACGGCAGTACGACTTTTCCCTTGCGAGCAAGTACTTGCCCGGTGAACTCGACGCCACTCAGGATCGCAGCGGCCGCCGCGATGTTGTCCCCGTACCGGGCCACCGTCCAGTGAGGATTCCTCAGCGTACGGCCCAGCCACACGGCGACCGGCGGGTGGCCGAGCAATCGGAAGGCGGCCGCCCGGTCCGCGGTGATCGCCCGTTTGAGCAGGTCACAGGCCGCCTGGAGGGTCGGGGCGACCTTCAGCGACTGGGGCAGCAGGAGCAGCACCCAGCTCAGCTGGGTCGACATCAGCTTCTGGAGCGTGGCCACGGCCTCGCGGCAGTGTGCGATGTCGTCCCATTCGGCTGCGGACAGGTCATATTTGCGCAACTGGGTCCTCGCCGCAGTACTGATTCTGGAGCACTGGCGGGATGCGATCGTTTGCCTTACCGAACAGCTCGGCGAGTTCCGCCAGCTCGGCGCTCGCGAACAGCTCGTCGACGGCGACATCGGTGAGGTCAGGCAGCAAAGCAGTCACTGAAGGTCCTTTCCGATGAGCGGGATCCCCCAGACGCGGGAATGGTAACCCCGGGAATCTCGACTCCGCTCGTCGCACATACCCGACACGCCAGGTCGCAAATATTGACTTCGCTGAAGCGCTCTTCTCAACGGCCGCTGGGGTATTAGGCCAAATGGCCTAATCGTTCGTCGGGGTGCTGGGCGTTCGCGTGGGCGGGTCGTCCTCTACTTTGTCGGCATGACGTCGATGTGGGGTTCGCCGGTGGCGGCCAGGGCAAGGGCGTGGTGGCGGGCGCGCAACGATCCGGGGCAGGCGCGGTTCCTGACCGTGGACTCGCTGCGGTGGGTGATCCGCAACCGGGCGTGGACGCCGTGGTACCTGGTGCGGTACTGGCGGCTGCTGCGGTTCCGGCTGGCCAACCCGCACGTCATCCTGCGCGGCATGGTGTTCCTGGGCAAGAATGTCGAGCTGCACTGCCGGCCCGGCTACGGCCGGCTGGAGATCGGCCGGTGGGTGCACATCGGCGACGGCAATGCGATCCGCTGCCACGAGGGTTCGCTGCGGATCGGCGACAAGGCCGTGTTCGGGCGGATGAACGTGGTCAACTGCTACCTCGACATCGAGTTCGGCGACGCCTCGCTGGTGGCCGACTGGGTGTATATCTGCGACTTCGATCACGTCACCGAGGACATCCACGTGCCGATCAAGGACCAGGGCATCGTGAAGTCGCCGGTGCGGATCGGCCCGGACACGTGGATCGGCACCAAGGTGTCGGTGCTGCGCGGCACCAGGATTGGCCGCGGCTGCGTGATGGGCGCGCATTCCGTGGTGCGCGGCGAGATTCCCGACTACGCCATCGCGGTGGGCTCACCGGCCCGGGTCGTGCGCGACCGGCTGGCCGATTACGAGGCGAAAGCGGAGCGCCGGGCGGCGATCGCGGATATGGACCGGAAAGCCCGCGAAGCGGTGAAAAAGGCGCTGAAAGAGGACGTTTAGCTGAACGCGTTGCCGGTGGCGATCTTGGGCCGGCCCAACGGCCCTCGATCGCACACCTGAGCGGACGCGTAGACGTCGATTGTGGACGCGGCGATGTGCGCCCAGTCGAAATCGCTCGACAGCCGCGCTTTGGCGGCCTTGGCGCGGCGTTTGGCCGCGGCGGGGTCGTCGAGTACCGCCCGGACGGCGGCGGTCATGCCGTCGATGTCCCCGGGTGGGAACGACAGGCCGGTCTCGCCGTCGATGACCACCTCGCCCAGCCCGCCCGCGGTCGACGCGACCAGCGGAGCCCCGGCGGCGGCCGCCTCCAGCGCCACGATCCCGAACGGCTCGTACTTGCTCGGCAGCACGACGACGTCCGCGGCGGCCAGGGCGGCCACGAGCTGGTCGTCGGTGAGGTGGCCGACGAAGTCGACGGACCGCTTGACCCGCGCCTTGCGGGCGTCCTCGATCAGCTGCGGGCCGTGGATTCCCTTGCCCGCCACCACGAGCCGCGTGCCCGGGTGCGACCGGCGGATCCGCGGCAGGGCGGCGATCAGGTCCTGGACGCCCTTCTCCCACTCCAGCCGGCCGAAGAACAGCAGCATCGGCCCGCCGCCGGGGTTGTACTGCTCGTGCGTGGCGCGGACGGTCGCGGCGGGCACCCGCCAGGACCGTTGCGAGATCCCGTTGTGGATCACGGTGATGTCCGCCGGATCGAGGTCGAACAGGAACGCGACCTCGGTGCGCATCGCCGCCGAACAGGTCACCAGGGCGTCGGCGCGGTTGGCCAGCCACCACTCGACCGAGTGCACCTGCTGGTTCAACGGGTGCGACAGCCACCCGCTGTGCCGGCCGGCCTCGGTCGCGTGAATCGTCGCGACCAGGGGCTTGCGGGTGTGGTCGGCCAGCGCGACGGCGGGGTGCGTGACCAGCCAGTCGTGCGCGTGGATGACGTCCGGCGACCACTCGTCCAGCAGCGCGAGCCCGGCGCGGACCATCGCGTGGCCCATGGCCAGGGTCCACGCCACCAGGTCACGCTCGAACACCAGGTGCGGCGGGTCCTCGGCGACGCGGATCACCCGCACGCCCTCGCTCACCTCGTCGGTGGTGGGGTGCGTCGACGCGTCCGTCCCGGCCTGCTGGCGGCACAGCACGACGACCTCGTGTCCTTGCGCCGCGACCTGCGTGGCCAGCGCGTGCACATGACGGCCCAGCCCACCGACGATCACCGGCGGGTACTCCCAGGACAACATCAAGACGCGCATGAGGCACTGATCCTCGCATCCCCGGTCCCGGACCTACTCACCGGTACCCCTAACAAGTGCTTGGTAGACCTCGGGCGTCCAGGTGACCGAACAGGTAGTCCTCCGCCCGCAGCTGCCCGGCGCGGGCGGTAGCGCGGTCCAAGTGGCCCAGCCGAAGCAGCTCGGACAGCTCGCCGAACCGCTCCGCGTGCACCTTCGCCCGTCGCCGCGCGTAGTCGGCGGCCGAGTCCTTGGTGACCATGAACGCCCAGTCGCTGGACAACGCGAGCAAGGCCTCGCGAACGAGCTGGTCGGCCGCGGAACTCCGGTACCCGCGCGGGAAAGAGTCCACAACAGACAGAAGGTCGTGCTGCAGCGACGATCCCATGGCCACCAGGTCGGCGACCTGCTCGCCGTCCCAGTTGCGCCAGTCCTTTCCGCTGCCCCACGAGGAAGCGGGCAGGTCCACCCGCGAACCCACGTGCCCGGCCTCGATCGCGCCCTGCAGGGTCGTCACCCGGACCCCGGCCTCGGGCAGGCTGCGCAGCACGGTTTCCAGCCACGCCGGGCCCTCGTGCCACCAGTGCCCGAACAACTCGGTGTCATAAGCCGCCACCACGAGGGAATCCGGCGGCAGACCGTCCAAACGCCGCACAACCGTGTCCACGAAGTCCTGCGCATGTTGTTGTACCGCAAGGGCAGCACGCGCGGGCTCGTACGGTTGCTTCTCCTCAGGCGGGACCTGCTTGCCGGTCACGCGGGACGGCTTCAGCCCGGAAGGATGGTCGTACGTATGGAAATCACGGTAGTCGGCGTGCCCGGGGTACCCGGCCTTCGGCGACCAGACGCGGTAGGTGACTTCGAGGTCGCGGCCGAAGCACACGACATCCGAGTCACCCACAGTCCGTGCCGCGGCGGTGTTTCCGTGCAACGAAGGACCGTCCACAAGGAACCGTTGCACGCCCGCGGCCGCGTACCCGACTTCCATCCCTGGCGCGTAGCCACATTCCGGCGCCCAGATCCCGGCCGGGCGGTGGCCGATCCGTGACTGGGTGTCGTCCAACCCGGTTCGCAACGCGAAGTCGCGGACCTGCGGCTCCAGCAACGGCTGGAACGGGTGCGTGGCGGGGCCACCCAGCAGCTCGATCACACCCGAGTCGGCCAACGGCCGCAGCACGGGCGAAAACCCGTGCCGCCACTGGGTTTCGAACGTCTCCAAGGCCCGGGCGGACGTCTGGAACTCGGCCGCCGCGAGGTCCCGCAGCACCGGGTCGCGCCACCGGGTCCCGGCGAACTGGGACCGCAGATGCCAGTTGCCCAGCCAGTCGTGAAAGGCGCGCAGGCAATACGGATCGTCGAGCTGCGCGGCCAGAACCGGAGTGACGCCAAGGGTGAGCATGTCCCGCCGGCCCTCGTCGGCGAACCGCTGCAACAGGTCCACGACCGGCAGGTACGAGTGCGCCCACGCCTGGTAGAGCCATTCCTCGCCGACCGGCCAGGTTCCGTGGTGCGCCAGCCACGGCAGGTGGCTGTGCAGGACGATGCAGAACGTGCCCCTCACGGTTTGACCGCCACGCCGACGAGATCGAGGCTGTTGTCCACATCGGACGCGGCGAGCACGAAGTCCTGGCTGGTGATCGACTTCACCGCGCCGAGCAGGTCCTCAGGCCAGGCGCCGCCGGAGACCGCGACCCGCACCTGCGCCTCGATGATCGACCCGAACCGCGCGTCCAGCTCGCGGATCGCCGGACCGTGGCTCAACCCGGCCATCAGCTCGATCCGGAAACCGGCGTCCACCAGCAACGATGTCAGCTCAGCGGCGGAGAGCTCCCTGGTGTGGAACGGGTTCAGCGGCTTGTCCAGGCCGGGCGAGAAGGTGATCCGGTTCGGCGTGGTGATCAGCAGCCGCCCACCCGGCCGCAGCACGCGCAGGCACTCGGCCAGGAACCCGGGCTGGTCCCACAGATGCTCGATGACCTGCAGGTTCGCCACCACATCGACGGACGCCGACGCCAGCGGCAGGCCGGCCAGGTTGCCCCGCAGAACCTGCACCCGCGGATACGCGCGGGCCACGTGCTGGGTCGTGAGCAGGTCGTAGTCGAGCCCGATGACGGTCCTCGCCGTGCCCGCGAGCAGGTCGGCGCCGTATCCCTCACCGCACCCGGCCTCCAGGACGACCGCGTCCCGGCAGTACGAGGCCAGGATCAAGTACGCGGCCTCGTGTCGCCGGAACCAGTAGTTCTCCTCGGCGACACCGGGCACGGTCCGTTCACCCGTCAGCGGGAGAGGATCAGCCGTCACCCCGGCAGCCTACCCACGAGTACGCCGACCTTCGTGCAAGGTAGTTTGTGCACAGGGAGTGACGAGTATTAGCACAGAGTGGGGATCCACCATGATCACACGTCGATCCATGCTGGCCGGCGCCGCCGGGGTGGCGGGAACGGTGCTGTTCGGGGGTACCGCGCAGGCCGCGGCCTGCGGGCCGGACGTCGAGCTGCGGGCGCGGCCGGACCTCGCGGTCACCGTCCGCAGCCGGGCCGGCTGGGGCGCGAACGAGAACCACCGGTTCGACAGCGCGGGCAAGGAGATCTGGCCCGCGGAGTTCTACAAGATCCAGGCGGTCACCGTGCACCACGCCGGGTACGACGACGGCAAGGACCCGGTCGCCGCCGTCCGCGACATCTACTACAACCACGCCGTCACCAGCGGCTACGGCGACATCGGCTACCACCTGCTGATCGACTGGAACGGCGTGGTCTACGAAGGCCGCTACTCCGGTACCGACTGCGTGCCGGTGCTCAACCCCAGTGGCCTGGCCGTGAACGCGGCCCACGTCGTCAACTACAACGCGGCCAACGTCGGCATCTGCCTGCTGCACAACCTCAGCACGGTCCAGCCGACCCAAGCCGCCCTGGACGCCCTCACCCGCACCGCCGCCGTCCTCTGCTCGCTCAGCAAGCTCGACCCGACTGCCACGATCAAGTACACCAACCCGATCAACAACAAGACCGCGACCGTGCCGAGCCTGTCCGGTCACCGCGACTGGGCCGAAACCGAATGCCCAGGCAACCTGCTCTACCCCCAGCTGCCCCAGATCCGCGCCAACGCCAAAAAGCTCCTCTGACGGCCGCACTCACAAGGGGTGACTAGGGCTCGAGGTCGCGGAGGTCGACGGGGCCCGCGTAGTAGGAGCCGACAGCGTGGTCGGCGCCTGCCGCGCGCCACCAGGCGGCTTGTTCGGGCGTCTCGATGCCGTCGACGGTGACCTGAACGCCGGCGGCGTGGGCGACGTCGAGGAGATCCATCAGGGCCTGGCCGATCAGCGCGGACTTGCCCGACGCGTGCCGGTCCACCAGCCGGCGGGAGATCCGGGCCGCCTGGACGGGGAGGTCCTCGAGGCACTCGATGTCGCCCGCCGCGCTGCCGAAGTCGTGCACGGCGGTGCCGATCCCGTTCTCCGCCAGCAGTTTCAAGTTGTCGACGGCTTCGCCCCGGTCGGCCAGCAGGACCCGGGCGGGCATGCCGACCTCCAGCAGGTCGGGTCCCAGACCGGTGTCGTTGAGGGTGGTGAGCACCGCGCCGACCAGGTCCGGGTCGCAGGCCTGGTTCGGGGTGAGGTCGATGACCAGCGGCGACGTCCGGGAGAACTCCGTGTTCCACCAATGGACCTGGGTGCACGCGTCGTCGAACAGGGTGTCCCGCAACGGGATGATCAGCCCGGTGTGCTCCGCGAGATCGAGTACGGCGGTGTGCGGGATGACGCCAGCCGTCTCGTGCTTCCACTGCAGCATGCCCTCGAAGCCGATCCGCACGCCGTCGGACAGGCGCACCAGCGGACGGCACGCCACGGTGATGTCGCCGAGTTCCAACGCGCCGGGCATCTCCGCGGTGAGGCTGAAGCGTTCGCGGTCGCGGCGGTCGGCGTCGCGGTCGAACAGACCCCATTGGCGGCGGCCGTTCACCTTCGCGCGCCGCAACGTCATGTCGGCCGTGCGCAGCAGTTCGGTGACGTCCGCGTCGGCGGGCGGCCGGTGCACGACGCCGATGCTCGCCGAGGCGGCGACCCCGTGGCCCTCGAAGTAGATCGGCTCGGCCAGTTCGGTGTTGATGCTGGCGATGGTGGCCACCACATCCGGTGTGGTGTCGGAGTTCTCCACCAGGATCGCGAACTCGTCGCCGTCGAACCGGGCGACCATCGCGTTCTCCCCGGCCACCACGGCCTTCAGCCGCTGCGCCACGTTCATCAGCACCCGGTCGCCGACGCTGCGGCCCAGGCCGTCGGTGATCATCGAGAACGCGTCCAGGTCCAGGTGGTACAGGGTCGCGCCGGTCTTCGGGTTCGCCTGGCGCAGCACGCTTTCCATCCGCGTGGTGAAGTACTGCCGGTTCGGCAGGCCGGTCAGCACGTCGTGCAGCGACTGGTGGCTCAACTGGGCCTGCAGCAACGACATCTCGGTCTCGTCGTGCACGGTCACCAGCAGCTGCGCCGGATCCCGCAGCACGGTCAGCCGCACCGACGCTCGCACCGCCTCGCCGTCCTTGCGGATCAGCCGCCGCTGCTGGTGCAGCCGTTCCATCCAGCCGTCCACGAGGTCCTTGGCCGCCGCCTGGATGAACGGCACCTCGTCCGGGTCGACGACGTCGTAGAACGTCAGCGCCGCCAGCTCTTCGGCCGACCGGTCCAGCATCACGGTCAGCGCCTCGTTGCAGCGCAGGAACGCCCCGTGCAGGTCCAGCACCGCGATACCGGTCGAGCTGGAGGCCATCACCGCGTCGAACCGCGCCTCGGCCGCCCGCAGGTGCCGCTGCCGGTCCGCGCCCGCGCGCAGCAGCGCGTCCTTGAGGTCCTCCTGCTGCTTGAACACGAACTGCCGGGCGGCCTCGGTGTAGTCGTTGGTCAGCACGCCGAGGACCTGCACGGCGCGGTCGATGTGCCGCCCGTCGCGGCGGATCAGCTCCTGCTCGGTCAGCAACGCCTTGCCCAGCACGTCCACCGACCGCCGCAGGCTCATCGGGCCGGTGCAGCGCATCTGGACCAGGCGGGCGCCCACGCCCAGCACCTTCTCCGGGTCGAACGGCTCGCTCAGCGCCGCGTCGAACACGGTCTCGACCATCTCGCGCATCGCCGCGTCGATCTCCGGCTGGGACATCGGCAGGTACGCGGTGGAGCTGATCAGGTACGCCCACTTGCGCGCGACCCTGGACCGGGCCCGGGCATGGTCGGCCGCCGGTCTGGCGGGCTCAGGCGCGTCGTGGAGCGGTGAGGTCATGTCCTCTGCCCAGTGTTTCTGGGGACTGAAGTCTGGGGGAAACGTCTTGGTGTGACTGGGGTTGCAGCCACTCCGTGGCGGCGAGCGTACCCATTTCCGGTCAAGATCGGCCGAACCTGGGAGCGGTTCCCTCGATCGGGTGAATAAAACGTGTACTGCCGGTGTGAGTGAATCGCGCCTGATGAGACCAGGTGTGGGAAATTCCTGCGCCACAGTAGGAACTGACAGGAACCCGCCGTGGGCACGTCATCGACGCTGAGTGACCTTCGTCACTCGGCGCGGGACACCGTGATCCCGACCGCGCCCGGGCCGACGTGCACGCCGATCGCCGACGAGACCTCGGTGATGACGGCCTCGCGCGCCTGCGGCAACCGCGGCTTCAGCTCGTCCAGGATCGTTGTGGCGCGCGGGATGTTGCCGAAGTGCTCGACCGCGATGTCCACCATGCCGTCGCCCGCGCGGGAGACCGCGGTCTCGACCATCCGGCGCAGCGCCCGTTCCGAGCCGAAACCCTTGTCCTGTGGCGCGATCTCGCCTTCATGCACGGTGAGCACCGGCTTGAGCGACAGGGCGTTGCCGACCAGCGCGGCCGCGGCGCCGATCTTTCCCCCGCGCCGCAAGTACTCCAGCGTGTCCACATAGATCAGCTCGGACGAGGCCCGGCAGCGCTTCACCGCGGCGTCGATCACCCGGCGCGGGTTGCCGCCCGCGCCCGCCACGCGGGCCGCCGCCAGCACGGCATAACCCAAGCTCATCCCGCAGGTCGCGGAATCCACGATATGGATGGGAATGCGCATCTGCGCCGCCGCGCGGCTGGCCGCCTTGCAGGTCTCGGACATGCGCGAGGACACGTGGATCGACACGATCGCGTCGGCGCTCTGTGCCACCTGCTGGTACAGCCGGTAGAAGGTGGCCGGGTCGGGTGGCGCGGTCTGCACGGGCGTCCGGTTCTTCAGGGCGTGCACCAGGTGCTCGTTGGGCACGAACGCCTCCTCGGCGACGTGGTCACCGATCCGGATCTGGATCTGGGCGATCGACACCCCCCACTGCCTGGCCAGATCCGGGGGAAGGCAAGCGGTCGAGTCGGTCACTACTGCTACACGGCCGTGCATAGGAAGCCAGACTAATGGTTATCACCCGGATGGACGCAACCGTGTTGGTCCTTCACTGCGCCCAACCGTTTCCATCGCACGTCAAGCGGTCGGGTGAGTACTGTCACGCCATACCATTCACACAAGCTATGCTACTCGTTAGTAACATAGCTGGGTGTCGCAGGCCACCATGCCGGGGGTGGGTCGACATGGGAGTCTCTCTATCAGCACAGACAGCAGTACGTGGGAGGTCGAAGAAGACCCATGCCTAACATCGTTGTCCTGGTCAAGCAGGTGCCCGACACCTACTCCGAGCGCAGGCTCGCGAGTGCTGACCACACTCTGGACCGTGCGTCGGCTGACGCCGTGCTCGACGAGATCAACGAGCGCGCCGTCGAGGAGGCCCTGCAGATCAAGGAGGCGCAGGGCGGCGAGGTGACGGTGCTGACCGCCGGCCCCGAGCGGGCCACCGACGCGATCCGCAAGGCCCTGTCGATGGGCGCGGACAAGGCCGTGCACGTCAGCGACGAGTCGCTGCACGGCGCCGACATCATCCAGACCGCCAAGGTGCTCGCCAAGGCGATCGGCACCATCGAGGGCTACGACCTCGTCATCGCCGGCAACGAGTCGACCGACGGCGTCGGCGGCGCGATCCCCGCGATGCTCGCCGAGCTGCTCGGCCTGCCGCAGCTCACCCACGCCCGCAAGGTCGAGATCGACGGCACGAGCGTGAAGGTGGAGCGCGAGACCGACACCGGCCGCACCTTCCTCGAGGCGAGCCTGCCCGCGGTGGTCAGCGTCGGCGAGAAGATCAACGAGCCGCGCTACCCGTCCTTCAAGGGCATCATGGCCGCCAAGAAGAAGCCGGTCAGCACGCTGACCGTGGCGGACCTCGGCATCGACGCGGGTGAGGTCGGCCTGGCGAACGCGTTCACGGCGGTGTCCGAGTCCGCGCCCAAGCCGCCGCGCTCGGCCGGTCAGCAGGTCACCGACGAGGGCGACGGCGGTTCCAAGATCGCCGAGTACCTCGTGTCCCAGAAGCTCATCTGACGAGCCGTACGAGCGAGGAGGAAACCAAGTCATGGCAGAGGTTCTGGTCCTCGTCGACGAACTCGACGGCGAGGTCAAGAAGGTCACGTTCGAGCTGCTCACCGCCGCTCGCCGGCTCGGTGAGCCGTCGGCCGTCGTCGTCGGCACGCCCGGCACCGCCGGCAAGATCAAGGACGCGCTGGCGTCCTACGGTGCCGCCAAGGTCTACGTGGCCGAGTCCGACGAGGCCGCCGGCTACCTGGTGACCCCGAAGGTCGACGTCCTGGCCGCCCTGGTGGCCCAGACGTCGCCGGCGGCCGTGCTGGTCGCCGCGACCGCGGAGGGCAAGGAGGTGTCCGGGCGCCTGGCGATCCGGCTGGGCTCCGGTCTGCTCTACGACGCGGTCGACGTGGACGGCGAGGGCGTCACCACGCACTCGGTGTTCGGTGGCGCGTTCACCGCGAAGGCCAAGGCCACCAAGGGTGTCCCGGTCATCTCGCTGCGCGCGGGCGCGGTCGAGCCGGAGCGGGCGGACGGTGCGGCGGCCGAGGAAACCGTTGAGGTGCCCGCGGTCGACGCCGCCAAGGCCACCAGGATCACCGGCACCGAGCCGGTCGTCGGTGGCGACCGCCCGGAGCTCACCGAGGCCTCGGTGGTCGTGTCCGGCGGCCGTGGTGTGGGCAGCGCGGAGAGCTTCTCGGTCGTCGAGGCGCTCGCCGACGCGCTCGGTGGTGCCGTGGGCGCGTCGCGTGCCGCGGTCGACTCCGGCTACTACCCGCACCAGTTCCAGGTCGGCCAGACCGGCAAGACGGTGTCCCCGCAGCTGTACATCGCGCTGGGCATCTCGGGTGCGATCCAGCACCGCGCCGGAATGCAGACCTCGAAGACGATCATCGCGGTGAACAAGGACGCCGAGGCGCCGATCTTCGAAATCGCCGACTACGGTGTCGTCGGTGATCTTTTCCAGGTCGCGCCGCAACTGACCGAAGAGGTCGCCAAGCGCAAGGGCTGACTGGTCCACAGATCGACACAGCAGGTCATCGGGCGTGCGCGGGAAGTTCGTCTTTCCGCGCACGCCTCTTTTTATTCCCGCTCCTCGCTTAAAGTGATCTTGCTCGCGGCGTCGTCCTTCAGGGTGACCCCGTCTCAGGGTATTCACCTATTTTCCACTGATGAGTCAGAAAGTCGGCTTGTCGAAGGTCATCTGGCGCGGGTAGAACGAGTGCCATGACTCAGGCGCAGGTGCTCGTCAGTACCGCCACCGCAGGGACCGAGCTGGCGGAGGACGCCCCCCGGTACTCGATGCTGCTGGCGAGAGAGGGCGACGAGGTCGTCGCCGCTCAGCGCCTCCGGCACCAGGTGTTCGCCGGCGAGATGGGCGCCACGCTGCACTCGCCCACACCGGGCCTGGACATCGACGAGTTCGACGAGTTCTGCGACCACCTCGTGGTGCGCGAGGACCGCACCGGCGAGATCGTCAGCACCTACCGGATGCTGCCGCCGGACCGGGCCGCGCAGGCCGGGAAGCTGTACTCGGAGACCGAGTTCGACCTCAGCGCGCTGGCGACGCTGTTGCCCGGCGTGGTCGAGACCGGCCGGTCCTGCGTGCACCCCGACCACCGCACCGGCGCCGTGGTGAGCCTGATGTGGGCCGGCATCGCCCGGTACATGCTGCTCACCGGCCGCACGATGCTCGCGGGCTGCGCCTCGGTGCCGCTCGCCGACGGTGGCAACCTGGCCGCCGCGGTCTGGAACATGGTGCGCGACAACCACTTGTCACCGCCCGAGTACCGGGTGCGCCCGCTGCACCCGTGGCAGCCGGACGGGATCCGTCCCGCGCCGCGCACACTGGTCCCGCCGCTGCTCAAGGGGTACCTGCGGCTGGGCGCGTGGGTCTGCGGGCCACCCGCGCTGGACGCCGACTTCGGCGTCGCCGACCTGTTCGTCCTTCTCGACATCGAGAAGGTTGATCCGCGATACGTGAAGTTCTTCCTGGGGGAGCAAGGGTGAGGGGACACCTCTGGCAGCCGGAGTCACCGTGTGGCACGAGCTGCATGTCTGGACACGTGCCCACGGTCGGGCGGATCCGGCGCACGACGCGGCTCTGGCGAGCCATCGCCGTGCTGCTGACCGGCCCGTTCCTGGCGATGGGCATGCCGTTCTACAGCAAGAAGACGCGCGAGAGCGTGGTCCGGTGGTTCTTCCGCGGCATCGCGAAGTCCTTCGGCATCCGCTTCGAGGTGCACGGCGCGCACGTCCTGCATGAGTTCGCCGAGGCCGGGCGCGGTGGCCTGGTGGTGTCGAACCACATCTCGTGGCTGGACATCGTCGCCGTCAACGCGGTGCAGCCGATGCGCGCGCAGGCCAAGAAGGAGGTCGCCGGCTGGCCCATCATCGGCAAGCTGTCCACCGCCGCGCGCTCGGTCTACCTGGACCGCGAAAGCCTCCGCGCGCTGCCGGACGCGGTGGACGAGCTGATGAAGGCCATGCGCGGCGGCTCGCTGGTGAACGTCTCGCCGGAGGGCACCACCTGGTGCGGCCTGGCCCGCGGCCGGTTCCGCCCGGCGATGTTCCAGGCGGCGATCGACGCCGACGTGCCGGTGATCCCGTTCGTGCTGCGCTACCGGCTGGAGGACGGCCGGGACACCACCGCACCGGCGTTCATCGGTGACGAGACCCTGATCACCTCACTCAAGCGCACCGCCCGCACCCGCGGCCTGGTGCTCGAGGTGCACGTGCTCGACCCGATCGAGCCGTCGCGCGCCAAGGATCGCCGCGAGCTGACCGAGATCACCCAGACGGCGGTGCGCGAGGTGCTCAGCCGCACGCAGACACTGCCCGAGTTCGAGCACCCCACCCTCCCGGTCGGCTGAGGTTGACCTCCAACGCACTTGAGGTTGCACACTCGGACGCGTGACGTCGACCGAGGTTCGCCAGCGGGGAAGTGCTTTGTGGACACCCGACTACCGCGCGGTGTCCATCGGGATGACCCTGCTGGTGACCTTGGTCGCGTTCGAGAACCTCGGCGTGAACACGGCCATGCCGCGGATGGTGGCCGAGCTGCACGGCGAGGCGCTGTACTCGTGGCCGTTCACCGTGTTCCTGGTGACCAGCCTGATCGCCAACGTCCTGGCCGGGCGCCTGTGCGACACCCGTGGCCCGGCTTTCGGGCTGTACACCGGGGTTTCGCTGTTCCTGCTCGGGCTGGTCGTGGCGGGCACGGCGAGCTCCATGTGGATGTTGCTGATCGGGCGTGCGCTGCAGGGACTCGGCGGCGGCACCGAGTCGGTCGCGATGTACGTGATGATCGCGTACGTGTACCCGGAACGGTCGCAACCGGCGGTGTTCGGGTTGCTGAGTACGGCTTGGGTACTGCCCTCCCTGGTCGGTCCCGCCGCTGCCGGTTTGGTGACTGAGCAGGCTTCGTGGCGGTGGGTGTTCCTGGGGCTCGTGCCGTTTTCGTTGGCGGGTGCGGCTTTGCTGTTGCCCGCGGTCCGGCGTTTGCCGGAAAGGGCTCCCGCGGGGCCTGGGAAACGCGGTCTCGCTGTGTCCGCTGTTGTTGCGGCCGTGGGGATTTCGGCGCTGGCTTGGGCCGCTGAGCATCCTTCGGTGTCTTCTTTGGTTCTGGGCATCGCGGGTTTGGCCGTGCTCGCGCCTTCTTTGTTGCGGCTGTTTCCGTCCGGGACGTTGCGGGCCCGGCGTGGGCTGCCGGTCACGATTCTGGCCCGTGGTCTGCTCGCGGGTGCTTACACCGCCATTGAGGTCTACGTGACACTGAACCTGACCGCCGTGCAAGGGTTCACGCCGTTGACCGCCGGGCTTCCGTTGACCTTCGGGGCTTTGGCGTGGTCGGCGACCGCGTTCATCCCGGCGCGCAACGTGGATGTCTCGCGGTGGGTGTTCGTGCGGTGGGGACTGGGCCTGCTCGCGGTCGGGTCCGCGGCGATGGTCGTGGTCAGCTCGCTGCCGGGATGGGGCTGGTTCACTTACGTGGCTTGGGTGATCGCCAGCGCTGGAATGGGCTTCGCCTACTCCAGCCTGAGTGTGTTGACGATCCGGTTCTCCGAGCCGAACGAGCAGGGCGCGAACGCGGCGTCGCTGCAGGTCTCCGAACGCGTCTTCAGCGCCGTTTTCGTTGGCGTGGGCGGGGTTCTGCTGGCCCTGCTCGCCTCACCGCAGCACCCGACCCCAGCCATGGTGGTGCTGGACCTCGCCATGGCCGGGGTCGCGTTGCTCGGTGTGCTACTGGTCCGACCCGGTCGGGTGGCCGTCCCTGGGGGTACCGCCACCTGATGACTCACCCCTCGTGCACCGGGTTTCTCCGCTCCGACACCCGTGCACGAGGGGTGTCCAGCCGCCCGGGGGTAAGCCCCCGGGCGGCTGCTGTGTCCATTTTGTTCAGTGCTAGTTCAGTGCTAGTTCAGTGCTAGTTCAGGGCGACGTGCAGGATCTTGGTGTTGCTGTTGTTTCCGGTGCTGTCCTTGTCGCCGTTGGATGTCGTCAGCCAGAGGCCGCCGTCGGGGCTGGGCTCCACTGTCCTCAAGCGACCGTAGGTGCCCTGGAAGTAGGCCACCGGGGTGTCCGTGGTGCTGCCGGTGATCTTCATGCGGTACAGGCGTTCGCCGCGCAGGCACGCCACGAACAGCGTGTCGTTGGCGATCCCGAGGCCGCCCGGCGAGCAGTTGGCGACGCTCCAGGTGCGGATCGGCTTGATGTACGCGGAGTTGCCGCAGTCGCCGGACGTGCCTTCGCACTTGGGCCAGCCGTAGTTGCCGCCCTTCTTGACCAGGTTCAGCTCGTCCATGATGGAGTTGCCGAGCTCGGCCTCCCAGAGCCGGCCCTGCGAGTCGAAGTACAGGCCTTCGATGTTGCGGTGGCCGTAGCTGAAGATGTACTTGCCGGGGAACGGGTTGTCCGACGGCACGGTGCCGTCCGGGTTGAGCCGCAGGATCTTTCCGTTCATCGAGTTGAGATCCTGTGCGCGGTCACCGTTCTGGCCGTCGCCCACGCCGGCGTACAGCTTGCCGTCCGGGCCGAACCGCAGCCGGCCGCCGTTGTGGAACTTGTTGCGCACGATCCCGGTCAGCAGCACCTGCTCGGTGCCCAGGGCGCCGTTCTCGTACTTGATCCGCACGATCCGGTTGTCGCTCGGGCTGGTGTGGTAGATGTACAACCAGTGGTCGGAGTTGAAGTTCGGCGAGACCTGCAGGCCGAGCAGACCGCCCTCACCGTCCGTTCCGGACACGTTGGGCACGGTGCCGACCGTGGTCTTGGTGCCCGACGGGGTGACGCGGGTGATCTTGTGCGTGTCCCGCTCGTTGTACAGCGCGGAGCCGTCCGGCAGGAAGTCCAGACCCCAAGGCACGTCGGTGCTTGTGGTGATCTGCTTGACCTCACCGATGACGTCGCCGCCGGTCTTGGTCCGCGCGGTGATCGAATTGCTCGCGTCGGAAAGGTTTCCGGCGTCGTCGTAGGCCTTGACCGTGAAGCTGTAGTCGGTGTTGGCCTTCAGGCCGTCGATCGTGGCGGTGGTGGTCGTCGAGGAACCGACCTGCTGGCCGCTGGAGTACACGTAGTAGCCGACCACGCCGATGTTGTCGGTGGACGCGTTCCAGGACAACGTGACGCTGTTCGCGGTCGTCGCCGTGGCCTTCAGGTTGCCCGGCGCGCTCGGCGGAATGGGGTCGACCTCCTTCGGCGGCGTGTGCACCGCCACGGTCTCGCTCGCCTGCGAGACGTTGCCCGCCGCGTCACGCGCGTTGACGTAGAAGCCGTAGTCCTTGTTCGGCGTCAACCCGGTCAGCGTGGCGGATGTCCCACTCACCGACGTGACCAATTGGCCGTTGTTGTAGATGTCGTAGGCGACCACACCCACGTTGTCGGTCGAGGCGGTCCACGTGAGCTTCGCGCTCGTCGAGGTCACGTCGCTCGCCTTGAGGTTGGTGGGCGTCGTCGGCGGCTCGGACTCGCCACCGGACGTGCCGTACACCTGGAACTCCTGCAGCGAGTAGCCGTAGGCCGAACCAGTGCGGCACCGCACGGTCCCGTACACGCGCACATACCGCGCGGCACCACCGATCGCGAGGTCGTCGACTCCACCATCGCCGGTGGTGGTGCTGTAGATGCTGTTCCAGGTGTTCGCGTCGTTCGACAACTCCACGCGGTAGGACTTCGCACACGACAGGTCCCACGTCAGCTTGACCGACGAGACCGTCGACGGCCCGCCCAGATCCACGTAGATCCACGCGGGGTCGATGTTCTTCTGACTGGCCCACCTCGTGGACGTGCTGCCGTCAACAGCGTTCTTGCCCGCATACGCGTCACCGCCGGTCGACGACACCTTCACGGGCTTGTTCTGCGACAGAAGGACAGGCGCCGCACTGACAGCAGGAGCGACAGCCACAGCCATCGCCACGGCCACCAAGCCGGACGCGGCCATCCGCCATCGAGACAGGGGTACCACAGGGTCCTCCGATGATCGTCATGGACTCAAAGGTGCCTGCGGCGGAAGAGGCTCGATCAATGTAAACGTTTCCAGCAACCCCGTCCAGTACCCACCCCATCGCCCACCGTGAACACCTCAGGTCCCGAGGTTCCCCACCACGAACTCCGCCGCCTTGACCGCCTTGCCACACCAGTCAGCGGCAACTCCGGTACTGACAGCCCGGACCTCGATTCCCTGCTTGGGTCCGGTGGCGACGAAGACCTGGCAGTTGTAGACCGGCGGCTTCGAGTCGCCCTGCCGCTTCACCCCTGGGAACCCACCGACGGTGATCGCCTCGAACACCACCCAGTAGGGCTTGTCGGCTTCGTCGTAGTAGAGCTGGAGCACATCCATCACCGTGTTGAAGCTGAGGTCGAACGTCGTTTTGCCGCCATCCAACGACCACCGGCACAGATTTGTCGCGCGGAGAACCTGGTATGAGCTCAGTTCGAGGGAAGCGACCTGCTGCTGGGTCAGTGCGTCACACGCTTGGGTGGTGTATTTCCGCATATCGAGTGTCCGGGACGGTTTCGGCGCCACCGACGGCCTGGACTGCGAGCTGCTGCTGGTGGTGGACGTTGCAGGCGTTGGGGGTGACGGCGTCGACTCGGCGCCTGTCGGCGGAGGAGGTGCCGGATCCTCCTGTTGCCCGCACGCCGCAACGAGCATCACCGCGGCAATGGCCCATCGCCTGATCATGACTCCCCTCCAGCGAGCCGCCTACCGATCAACCCAGCCGGGCGGCCGATCTGCTCGTTCTTGAGCTTCTCGCGTTCCTGTTCGACCTTGGGGCCGAAGGATGCCGGGTCCCGTTCCGTGCTGAAGAACCTGTCGTAGCTGAAGTCGGCTCCCTTGATGTCCATGCACAGCGGCAGGGGCTCGAGCAGCGGCACACGGACCTTGGCGAGTTCGCTTTCCTGGAGGGTGATCCACTTGGTGAGCTGGTTGAGGCCGTCCTCGAACGAGCCGCGCAGGTTGTTCCGTGTCTGCAGGTAACGCTGCACGACCTCCTTCGCCTCACTGCCTTCCATCACCGCCTGGTACGTCGCTGAACCGGCGCTGATGAAGCCGTCCAGGCCCCATTTGACGACTTCGCCCGCACTCTCGAACCGCGTGAACCCGGCGATGCACGCCTTGGCCACCTCGCCGAGGATGCTGACGAGCGCCTTGTTCTCCCGATCGGTCTGTTCCTTCATCTCCTTCTCGCAGGCAGCGATGGTCGCGTTCGCGATGTCGTGGTAGCTGCGGCGGGCATTCACCGCCAGTGCGTAGAGCGTGCCCATGCAGTGGGCCGCGAAGCCGATCTGGTTGTCCTGCTGCTGCATGAACGTCTCGATGTAGGACATCTGATGGCCGAACGCCAACGCGGCCTCGCCGTTCCAGTTCGCCTGCAGCCTGATGCCGGCTTCGTCCAGCAGGGCCTTGGCGACGGCGTCCTCGCCGGTCTGGGACGCGGCCCGCTGCATGCGTTCGAACTCGTCGATGATCTTCTGCGGGTCGAGGCTCATGAAGTCCTCGGCGTCCAAGCGGACCGACTCGACGACCGCGTTCACGTTCGTACCGGCGCTGACCCAGACACCCGCATCGGTGTACATATCGGCGATCTTGTTGCCCAGTTCCTGGGCCACGTCGTAGAGCTCGGCGTCTGTCTTCCAATCAGCCATTGTCACGCCTGCCCATCTGCGTGCCAGTAGGCGGCCACGATCGCGCGAAGCGCCGTTGCGGTGGCGTCGACGCGATCGCAGCCCACTCGTTGGCGATTGCCGAGGGTGTCCGTGAAATGCGCATACGCGTTCTGCACCACGTCGACGGCCGAATAGTGGCCGGGCCCGCCCAGTCCTTCGTGTGTCAGAAGGACGGTGGCCGGCCCGCGCAATGCGTTCGCGACCGACGGCAGGTTCTGCGTCGCGATCTTCTCCAACTCGGTCAGTTCGACCGCGAACTCGTTCATTGGTTCGGGCATGTCACCAAGCTCCCCACTCGGTTCGTTGCGTTCGACCGGTCTGACGGTAACGAACCGTACCCAGTTCCGTGCGGAGCGTCACAGGGTGGCGAATGGAGCGGGGAGAAGGGCACAACCGTCGGACGGCTACTCCACGTTATCGGTTCCTCACGATCGGGCGATCATGCCTCGGATGGCCCACAGGGCGCCGAGGACGAGGGCGCCCGCGATGGCGACGGTCGTCAAAGCGGACGACTCGAGGGCGCCGAGGATGCCGATGGTGATGCCGTACGCCAGGGAGAGGGTGACGAGGATCTGCGCGGAGGTCTTGGGGCTCATAACCGGGAGGGTGCCGTCCGGCAAAGCACGCCGCGTCAACCGATCGCCCGATGCGCGAACCGGAACCGCCCTGGAGGATGCGCGCATGGATGAGTGGCGCAGCGTCAGGGGCTGGCATGTGGTGTTCGCCTTGCTGGCTGTCACCACGGCGGCCTCGCTGATCCCGGACTGGACCTCGATGGCGATTCTGGCGGCGCTTTGTGCCTGGTATGTCGCGACTGGTGTGAGGGCGATGCGCAACGAACGCGGCCTGCTCTACATCCTCGGCGCGGCCCCGCTCACCGTCGTCCTGTATGGGTTGAACCCGATCGGCTCGATCATGCTGTTCGCGCTGTACCCGCAGATGTGGGCGCTGTTGCCCACCAGGCAAGCGATTGCGGGCACGGCGGTGGTCATCGCCGTGATCACGACGCTGGGGACGGGCGGCACGGGGTTCGGGCTGGTGTTCGGCGGCGTGACGCTCGTGGTGTCGCTCGCGCTGGGGTTGTGGATCACCAGGATCATCGAGCAGAGCCGCAACCGCGCGGCGCTTGTCATCAAGGAACGCCAGCGCCTCGCCCGCGAGATCCACGACACCCTCGCCCAGGGGTTCGCCGCGATGCTCCTGCAGCTCGAGGCCATCGAGGCCGAGATCGGCGCGAACGAGCACATCACCAAGGCCCGCCGGGTCGCCAAGGACAACCTCGCCGAGGCCCGCGCCCTGGTCGACGCCCTCGCCCCGCCCGATCTCCGCGCCTGCTCCCTCCCGGACGCGCTGAAACGCCTGGCCATTGCGGAAAACGCGTGTTTCGCGCTGACCGGCCGCCCGAAGGCCTTGCCCGCCACGCAAGAGGTGATGCTGCTCCGCGCGGTCCAGGAAGCCCTCGCGAACGTCGGCAAACACGCCCGGGCCAACAGAACCGAGGTGAAGCTGCACTACGGCGACACCGTCCACCTGCAGGTCACCGACGACGGTGTCGGCTTCGACCCGGTGCGGGCAAAAGGCTTCGGCCTCACGGCAATGCGTTCGCGAGCACAGGAAACCGGTGCCCTGCTGACGATCGACTCGACGCCCGGCAGCGGAACCAAGCTGAGCCTGGAGATCCCGGCATGACCAGAGTCCTGCTCGTCGACGACCACACCGTGGTCCGCGACGGCCTGAGAACCGTGTTGCGGACCGATCCCACCATCGAGGTCGTCGGCGAATGCGCGACCGGCGTCGAGGCGGTGAACACCGCCGCCCGCCTGCGCCCGGATGTGATCCTGATGGACCTCCGCCTGCCGGTGATGGACGGCGTCACGGCGACGCGCAAGATCGTCGCCCAAGGCACCGGCAAGGTCCTCGTTCTCACGACGTATGACACGGACGGTGACATCCTGCGGGCCGTCGAAGCGGGTGCGACCGGGTACCTGCTGAAGGACGTGTCGCGGCAGGACCTCATCCGCGCCGTGCACACCGCGGCCAAAGGCGAGACCGTCCTCGCACCCGCCGTCGCCGCCCGGCTCACCCACCGGAAACCGCCGTTGACCTCGCGGGAGACCGAGATCCTCAAGTGCCTGGCCGCGGGCTGGTCGAACCCGAGGATCGCGCGCGAACTGTTCATCACGGAAGCAACGGTCAAAACGCACCTGCTGCGGATCTTCGACAAACTGGAGGTCCGCAACCGGACCACCGCGGTCACCGCCGCGATCGCGCGGGGAATCCTGCCGTCGCCTGGGGAGTGATGCGGTATGGCGAATACACTCGGGTGCGATGACTTATCTAGACCACGCGGCGACCACGCCGATGCTGCCGGAGGCAGTCGCGGCGATGACGGAGGCGATGTCCATCCCGGGCAACGCCTCGTCGCTGCACTCGTCGGGCCGCCGGGCCCGCCGGGTCGCCGAGGAGGCGCGTGAGTCCATCGCCGAGGCCGTCGGCGCCCGCCCGTCCGAGGTCATTTTCACTGGTGGGGGCACGGAAAGCGACAACCTCGCGGTCAAGGGCATCTACTGGGCGCGGCGCACCGAGACGCGCCGCCGGCTGATCGTCTCGTCGGTCGAGCACCACGCCGTGCTGGACGCCGCGGAGTGGCTGGAGCGGCACGACGGCGCCGAGATCACCTGGCTGCCGGTCGACCGCGAAGGCCGCGTCGACCCCGCGGCGCTGGAAGCCGAGCTGGGCGACGATGTGGCGTTGGTCACCACGATGTGGGCGAACAACGAGGTCGGCACCATCAACCCGGTCCGCGAGCTGGCGGCGCTGTGCGCGGAGCGCGGGATCCCGTTCCACACCGACGCGGTGCAGGCGGCCGGGTCCGTGCCAGTCCACTTTGGTGAGTCCGGGGCGAACGCGCTGACCATGAGCGGGCACAAGATCGGCGGCCCGATCGGCGTCGGCCTGCTGCTGCTCGGGCGGGACGTGCCGTGCGCGCCATTGCTCCACGGCGGTGGCCAGGAACGCGATGTCCGTTCGGGAACCGTTGACGTCCCTGCGATTCACGCGTTCGCGACAGCCGTCCGTGCTGTCTCGCGAGACCTTGACGAGCGCAGGGCCCGGATCGGCAAACTGCGCGACTCCCTGGTCGCCAAGGTGCGGGCGGCCGTGCCGGACGCGATCCTGAACGGCTCGCCCGGGCTGGCCGGGCACGCGCACTTCACGTTCCCCGGCTGCGCGGGGGACAGCCTGCTGATGTTGCTGGACGCCAAGGGAATCGAGTGTTCGACCGGCTCGGCGTGCACCGCCGGGGTGGCCCAGCCGAGCCACGTGCTGCTGGCGATGGGCATGGACTCCGCGGCCGCGCGCGGCTCGTTGCGGTTCTCCCTCGGGCATACGTCCACCCAGGATGATGTTGACGCTTTGGCGGCCGCCATCGGGCCGGCCGTGGAACGTGCGCGCAACGCCGGCCTGTCCGGTATGCGCCGGTCCGCCGCAGCGGCTGCGAAGGAGGTGTGAGCATGCGCGTGCTCGCCGCGATGAGTGGTGGTGTCGACTCGGCCGTGGCCGCGGCCAGGGCGGTCGCCGCCGGACATGACGTGACCGGGGTGCACCTAGCGCTGTCGGCAAAGCCCGGCACGCTGCGCACCGGCGCCCGGGGCTGCTGCACGATCGAGGACTCGCACGACGCCCGGCGCGCCGCCGACGTGCTCGGCATCCCGTTCTACATCTGGGACTTCGCCGAGCGGTTCACCGAGGACGTGATCGAGGACTTCGTCGAGGAGTACGCGGCAGGCCGCACCCCCAACCCCTGCCTGCGCTGCAACGAGCGGATCAAGTTCGAGGCGTTGCTGGACAAGGCGATCGCGCTCGGCTTCGACGCGGTCTGCACCGGGCACTACGCGCGGCTGTCCGTTGTGGACGGCAAACCGGAGCTGAGGCGCAGCGCGGACATCGACAAGGACCAGTCCTATGTGCTCGCCTCGCTGCGCGACGACCAGCTGCGGCACGCCATGTTCCCGCTCGGCGACTCGACCAAGCCGGAAGTTCGCGCGGAGGCGGCGGAGCGCGGTCTGTCGGTGGCGGAAAAGCCGGACAGCCACGACATCTGCTTCATCCCGGATGGCGACACCCAGGCGTTCCTGACCAGGAAGCTCGGCGAGCGGCCGGGCATGCTCGTCGACGACGAAACCGGTGCGGTGCTTGGCATGCACACCGGCGTGCACGGGTTCACCGTGGGACAGCGCAAGGGCCTGGGCATCGACGCGCCCGCTGCGGACGGCCGTCCGCGGTATGTGCTGTCGCTGGAGCCGGTGTCCGGCAACGTCCGCGTCGGGACGGCGGAACGCCTCGCGGTGCGGGAGATCGTCGGTGAGCGGCCGGTGTGGCCTTCGGGGGCGCCGCTGGACGGGCTGACCGAGTGCGTTGTGCAGGTTCGCGCGCACGGTGGCACGGCGTCCGCTGTCGCGTCCGTTGAGGACGGTGGCTCGCTCGTGATCCGGCTGGCCGAGCCGTTGCGCGGGGTCGCGCCCGGTCAGGCTGCCGTGCTGTACCAGGGAGATCTGGTGCTGGGCAGCGCCACCATCACGTCCACAAGGGACTGAAAGCCCTCGCGAGCGGCACACGTCGGGGTCAGCGGCGCTCGCGAGGGCGGTCTGTGTGACTACTTGCTGGGGTTGACGACCAGCTTGCCGGTGGTCTTGCGGGCACGCAGGGCCTCGTGGGCCTCACGGATCTCCGACAGCGCGTAGTCGCCGCCGCTGACGACCTTCAGCCGTCCGGCCGCCACCTCGGCGGCGAGCTCGGCGTAGGCCTGCTTGAGCAGCGTGGGGTTGGCGAAGGCGTGCGCCAGCCAGAACCCGCTGACCGTGCTGGAGTGCGACATCAGGGCGTTGAGCTGGATGTCCTTGGGCAGTTCGCGGCTGGCCATGCCGTAGTACGCCAGCCGGCCGAACGGCGCCAGCGCGGCCAGGCTCTGGTCGGTGACGCGGCCGCCGGTCATCTCCAGCACCGCGTCGACGCGCTTGCCGCCGTTGGCCTCGATGATGGCCGCGGTCAGGTCCTCGGTCGCCGGGTCGATCGCCACATCAGCGCCGAGCGAGAGCGCCAGGTCGCGCTTGTCCTGGGTGCTGGCGGTCGCGATGACCCGCCCGGCGCCCATCGACTTGGCCAGCTGCACGGCGAGGCTGCCGACGCCACCGGCGGCGGCGTGCACGACGACCGACTCGCCCGGCGCGAAGTGCACGCTCTTGTTGAGCAGGAACCACGCGGTGAGACCCTGCACGAGCAGCGCCACCGCGGACACGTCGTCCACGCCGTCCGGCACGTCGAACGCGAGCGCCTCGTGGACCAGCGCCTTCTCGGCATACCCGCCGTGCCCGATCATCGCCGCGATCCGTCGGCCGTCGGGGGTGGTCCCGACCACTTCACCGCCGGGGATCAGCGGGAGCTTGGCCGACGACAGGTACGAGTCCTCGACCTGGTGCGTGTCGGCGTAGTTCACGCCCGCGCGGGACACCTCGACCAGCACCTGACCCTCACCCGGAACCGGATCCGGCACCTCGGTCACGTTGAGCACCTCGGGCCCGCCGAACTCGGTGATCTGCACTGCACGCACTGGGGATACGCCTCCTTGAGTCTCTTGAGACAGAATATCACTTTGTCTCATACGGGCGACAGTTCGCCGATGTGCATCCCGTCACCCCTCGTGAGAACGACCGAACCCCCTCACGAGCGGTGAGCAGGGTAAACACCCGATCGGCCGTGGCCGGGCGCGCAGATGGGTGGTGTGATGCCTGGATGCGTCGGTACGGCTTGGTTCTGGTGACGTTACTCAGCGCGATGGTGCTTTCGCCGGTGGCGGAGGCGCAAACCGGCCCTGGGGTGCTCTCGCACTTCGGGCTGGCCCGCAAGGACTGCCTTGGCACGGCGCGAAATACCACCAGCAAGGTCTGGTACACGGTCGCGGGCGGTGTGCTCTCGGACGTCTACGCGCCGACCATCGACAACACCAACGTGGAGACCCTGCAGTTCATCGTCACGGACGGTAGGACTTTCACGGACCTGCAGACCCGCGACACCACCTACACGGTGGAAGCGGACCGCACCGGGATGGCCTGCACCGTCCGCACCAAGGGTCACGGCTATCGCCTGACCACCGACTACATCACCGACCCCGCCCGTGACAGCGTTCTCATCCGCACCAGGCTCGACGGTCCCCGCGACCTCAAGCTGTACGTCCGCTATGACGCCTCCATCAACGGCAACGGCGGCGGCGGACCGCAGAACGGCGGCGCGGACAACGCGACGATCGACCAGGGCGCCCTGATCAGCAGCGATCCGAACACGGTCACCAACGCCCCCAACCGGGACTACGGCGTGCCGTTGGCCGGTGCCCTCAAAGGCCCGTTCCGGGAAGCCAACAGCGGATACGTCGGCACGGACTCCGACGGGTTGACGCAACTCGACAAGGACCGCAAGCTCATCCCGAACCGCACGGCCACCAACGGAAACGTCGTCCAGACAGCCAGGATCGACGGCCACGAAGCCACTCTGGCGCTCAGCTTCGGCAAGACGGCCAACGACGCCGTCCGCACGGCCAATGCCAGCCTCGCGACACCGTTCCAGCGCAGCTACGACCGGTATGTCGACCAGTGGCGCGACTACGACCGCACCCTCAAGCCCACCAACGACTGGCTCTCGCCGAACGTGCTGAAAGCCAGCGAGGACAAGACGTTCCCCGGCGCGGTCGTGGCGTCCTTGGCCAGCCCGTGGGGACAGGCTGTGAGCGCGGGCGACCTGCCGGACGGCAAGCCGGTCTACTTCGGTTCGTACCGCGAGATCTTCGCCCGTGACCTGTACGAGAGCTTCAGCGGCCTGCTCGCGGGCGGCGACCGGGACACCGCGAGGGCCACGGTCCGCTGGTTGTTCAGCCGCCAGCAACAACCCGACGGCCGGTTCCCGCGCAACTCGATGGTCAACGGCAAGAAGGCCCCGGACTCCGGCGGCGACCAGCTCGACGAGTCCGCGTACCCGATCCTGATGGCGCTGCAGGCCGGTATGGACCGTGAACACACGTTGTACACAACCGGTATACGCAAGGCCGCGGACTTCGTGGTCGCGCACGGGCCGTCGTTCGGCTCGGAGCGGTGGGAGGAGCAGGGCGGCTACTCGCCCTCCACGATCGCCGCCGAGATCGCCGGTCTCACCGCGGCCGGCGTGATCGCCAGTCGTAACGGCGATCCGCAACGCGCCCGCGTCTACCAGGCCACCGCGGACCACTTCCAGCGCAGCATCAAGGGCTGGACGGTGACCAGCGACGGCTACTTCATCCGGCTGTCCAAGACCGGCGACCCGAACGCCGCCATCGAGTACAACCTCGGCAACGGCTCGGTCACCGCCGACCAGCGGTCCGTTGTGGACGCCGGCTTCCTCGAGCTGACCCGGCTGGGCATCCTGCCCGCGAACGACCCGGACATCCAGCGTTCGCTGCGACGAGTCGACCAAGTGATCAAACGCGACACTCCGAACGGCCCCGGCTGGTACCGCTACGGAACCGCGACCCCGGGCAGTGAGGACGGCTACGGCGACTGCTACGAGCCCGACCCAACCAACTGCGCGCCGTCCGGAAAGCCTTGGCCCATTGGCAATGTGGGCAGCGGCCACCTCTGGCCGGTGCTCGCGGGTGAACGCGGCGAACAGGTCCTGCAGACCGGCGACCGCCGCCAGGCCGCCGAACTCCTCAAGGCCATGCACGCCCAGGCGTCCGGCGTGGGCCTGGTTCCCGAGCAGATCTGGGAGAACCCGGAACTGCCGGCGAACCCGGCGACCGGCTCGATCGGCTTCAAGCCCGGTGAGTCCGTCGGTTCGGCGTCGCCGTTGACCTGGGCGCAGGCCCAGACCGTCCGCCTCACGCAGGGGATCATCGCCGGGCGCCCGGTGGAGCAGCCCGCCGAGGTGCGATCTCGATATGTCGACAACGGCCCGCCCGGCACCATTCCGGTCACCCTCAACGCCCCCGCGTCAGTGGAAACGCCGACGGTGAAGGTGACCGGCACCGCGCCTGCGGGCGTCCAGGTCGAGATCCAAGCCACCGCAACGGATGCGGGCGGCGTGACCACAGTCGTCAGCACGACGTCGAATGGCACGTTCAGCGCCGAGCTGCCAACCCAGTTGGGCACCAACGTGATCACCGCGGCGGCCACGAAAGGCCGGGCGACCGGCTACGCCCAGCGCACGGTCGCGTCGGATTTCGTGTCCGGAACGGTGATTCTGGACCTGACCGACCCGGATGGCGACGACAACGGCCCGGGAACGTACGGCTACCCGACCGCGGGCGACTTCCACGCGGGTGCGTTCGACATCCAGCGGTTCCAGGTGATCGACAGCGGCGACCGCTATGTCCTGCGCACCCAGCTGCGCAACCTCTCGCCGACGTTCGGATCCTCGCTGGGCGCCCAGCTGCTGAACATCTACGCCCGCGATCCCGCTGTGGCCAAGACGTCCACGCAGGCGCCGTTCCCGTCCCGGAACTACTCGACCGATCCGTGGAACCGGATGATCGAGGTCCAGGGCTTCGCCGAACCGATCTTCGTCGACGCGGACGGCGCCAGCCTCGGCACGGCGACGGTCCAGGCGAGCGAGGCGTCGCGGTTCATCACCGTGAGCGTGCCGAAGACCGCTCTGGGCAACCCGACGAAGTTCGCGGTCGTGCTGACCGGCCAGGAAGGCGACAGCCCGGACCGGGCACGGCGGTTCACCCCGATGCCCGGCCAGTACACGTTCGGCGTCTGCGGGGCGGGCGTGTCGAGCCCGATCTGCGCGGTGGCACCGGATGCGGTGGCCAAGGCGTTCGATGTGCTTACCCCGGCCGGGGTCGACCAGAAGGCCGAACTCGACCCGACCCGCGGGCCCGTGGTGGTGCGTTCGGTCCCGTAAGCACTGGTCCAGACCTTGACAGCGGCAGCGGCGGCGACTCACCCTGGGAGGGTCGCCGCCCCGAGTCCTGCCCTGCCAGAAGGGACCTCATTGTGCGCAGACCCCCTTGGCTTCCCCGGATCACGGTGGCGGCCACGTTGGTGTTCGGTATGACGTCGGCCGCGACCCAGGCACAGGCCGCCGCCGCACCGATCGACAGCGTGATCCCGGCCCCGGTCTCGGTCACGGCCGTGCCCAACGCGAACTACACGGTGACCAGCAGCACCCAGATCAGGGCCGCTGCCGGTGCCACCGGTGTCGCCGACCTGCTGGCCGGTGTGCTCCGCCGGTCCACCGGCTTCGCCCTGCCGGTGTCGCAGAGCACCGGTGACGGTATTTCCCTGCAACTGTCCGGAGCCGATCCACAGGTCGGGACCGAGGGCTACCAGCTCGACGTCTCGACGACGGGAGTGCTGATCAAGGCGGCCACTGTGGCCGGCTTGTTCAACGGCACCCAGACATTGCGGCACCTGCTCCCGGCGAAGATCGAGTCGTCGACCGTCCAAAGTGGCCCTTGGACGGTGCCCGGCGCCCGCATCCTCGACTACCCGCGGTTCGCCTACCGCGGCGCGATGCTCGACGTGGCCCGGCACTTCTTCACGCCGGACATCGTGAAGCGGTACATCGACGAGATCGCTTTGTACAAGGTGAACTACCTGCACCTGCACCTGGCGGACGACCAGGGCTGGCGGATCGTCATCGACAGCTGGCCACGGCTTGCGACTGTCGGTGGCAGCACCCAGGTCGGCGGCGGAGCGGGTGGTTTCTATACCAAAGCCCAGTACAGTGACATCGTTTCGTACGCGGCTGCCCGCAACATCACGGTGATCCCGGAGATCGACATGCCGGGGCACACCAACGCCGCGCTCGCCTCCTACGCGGAGCTGAACTGCAACGGTGTCGCGCCGCCGTTGTACACCGGCACGGATGTCGGCTTCAGCTCGTTCTGTGTGTCGAAAGCCGTGACGTACCAGTTCATCGACGACGTGGTGCGGGAACTGGCCGCGATCACACCCGGTCCGTACATCCACATCGGCGGCGACGAGGCTCAGTCCACATCGGACGCCGACTACAAGACGTTCATGAACAAGGTGCTGCCGATCGTCACCAAGTACGGCAAGCAGGCCATCGGCTGGCACGAAGTGGCCAAGGTGAACCCGCCGACGTCGGTCACCCCGCAGTTCTGGGGAACCGGCCGGTCGGACTCCGCGGTGGCCTCGGCCGCCGGGCGGGGCAACAAGATCCTGATGTCCCCGGCCAACAAGGCCTACCTCGACATGAAGTACACCAGCAGCACGCCCATCGGCCAGGACTGGGCGGGCAAGATCGAGGTGAAGACCGGCTACGACTGGAACCCGGGTGCTTACGTCACCAACGTCGGCGAGGCGGCGGTGCGCGGTGTCGAAGGGCCACTGTGGACTGAGACGGTGAAGACCAGGCAGGACATCGAGTTCCTGGCCTTCCCGCGGCTGCCCGGGCTGGCCGAGCTGGGCTGGTCGCCGTGGTCCAAGCACAACTGGGACGCCTACAAGCAGCGGCTGGCCGCGCAAGGCCCGCGCTGGCAGGCCATGGGGGTGAACTTCTACCGCTCCACCCAGGTGTCTTGGCCGTGACCGGTTCTTGAGGCAGGCCCCCAGTCCGGCGGGTACGCGAACCCGGTGAGCGGGTGTAGCGTATTCGCCGGGCCTTGGGGCCGACGTATGTCTTGGGGGAGATGGTGGCTGAGCTGGCATACCTCGCGGCGACGGACGCGATCCACATGTTCCGCAGTGGGGAGCTCGCGCCGGTGGAGCTGATGCAGGCGGTCGTGCAACGGGCCCAGTCGACCGAGCCGGTCATCAACGCGTTCACGGATCTGTACTTCGAGGACGCGCTGAACCAGGCCCGGCTGGCCGGCGAGCGGTACGCGCGCGGCGAGGCGAGGCCGTTGGAGGGCCTGCCGGTGGCCATCAAGGAGGAGCAGCCGATCGCCGGTCTCCCGCTGCGCGAGGGATCGACGTTGCTGCGGGACAACATCGCCACCGAGACGCACCCGATCGTCGAGCGGATCATGGCCGCGGGCGGGATCGTGCACGCCCGCACGACGACCCCGGAGTTCTGCTGTGCCGGGTTCACGCACAGCGATCTGTGGGGCATCACGCGGACTCCGTGGAACATCGAGTACTCCGCGGGCGGGTCTTCGGGTGGTTCGGGCGCCGCTCTCGCGGCCGGGAGTACGACCCTGGCGACCGGCTCGGACATCGGCGGGTCGATCCGGATTCCGGCCTCGTTCAACGGGGTTGTCGGGTTCAAGCCACCGTACGGCCGTGTTCCCGCGATGCCGCCGAACAACCTGGATCCCTACTGTCACGACGGCCCGCTGGCCCGGACCGTGCCGGACTGCGCGTTGCTGCAGAACGTCATCGCGGGCACGCATCCCCTCGACCCGGTGTCGCTGCCAGCGCCGCCGCCGTTGGCGATCAAGAGCGCGAAGAGCCTGAAAGTCGCGCTGTGCATGAACCTTGGCGACTACCCGGTCGACCCGGATGTCGCCACCGCCACCCTCGCCGCCGCGGAGACGTTGCGGGAGGCCGGGATCAAGGTCGACGAGATCGAACTTCCCTGGACCCGCGCGGAGATCATGGCCGCCGCGTGGGCGCACTACGGCGCCATCTTCGCGCCGATGATCGAGGCCGCCGCGGGTGATCGCCCGGTTCTTCGATATACCAAGGACTTCCTCGACCGCGCCGGCGGCGACTACTTCGACGCCCTGCTTGTCGAGGCTCGCATCCAGGCCGACCTGGCCTCGGTGTTCGAGCGGGCCGACGCCTTGATCTGCCCCACCTCAGGGATCCCGGCTTTCCTCGCGGGGGAGGACTATCTGGAGACCCCGTTGGTGGTCGACGGAGTCCGGCTGTCGCACAACCTCGAAGCGCCGCTGTGCATCCCGTTCAACATGGCCAGCCGGTGCCCGGTGCTGAGCGTGCCCTCCGGGCTCACCTCCACCGGGATCCCGGCCGGTCTGCAGATCGTCGGCCGCCCGTACGACGACTCGGCCGTGTTCGCCCTGGGAAACGTTGTGACCACAGCGAATCCCTGGTACACGAGCTGGCTGCCGGCTCACGCGTAGACGATGATCGTGCCCACGATCAGCAGCCCGTAGCCCACGGCCGCGGCCCGCACCAGGTTGAGCTGGGTGCGTTCCGGCCACTTGGTCCTGCTGAGCAGCCACGCCAGCCCGGGCATGATCAAGATGGCGTGCATCGGCACCGCGTGCGCGGGTTTCAGCGCGCCCGCGGTCAGGTATGCCAGGTCCGGGTGCCCGGTGCGGACCTGGATCACCCCCGTCGCGATCATCACCGCGCCCACCCCCAGCGCGACCAGCAGAGCGCTGAACCCGAACCGTAATGCGAGCTGCATACTCGGTGTGTACAACGTGTGGAACGCGGCGAGGGTGAACCCGATGAACACCGCGATCAGCACGAACCCGCCGCCCGCCAACGTCATCGACACGGTCGAGTCGAACGGCGTCTCGAAGTTGAAGTGCGACGGCACCCGCCGCCAGGCCTGCATCGTGATCAACGAGACCTCGAGCACGCTCGCCGCCATCAGCACGCCCAACAGCACGGGCCGCCACTTCATCCGCATGAACGACGACGCCCAGACCGCCGCGGCCACAGTCAGCCCGAACGACAGCCCGAACGTCATCGGTTTGCGGAACGACACCGGCCCCAGCCACGTACCCCCGGAGAACACCAGCACCCCCAGGTGCACCAACCCGCTCACGAACAGCACGCCTGCGACGGCGTAGCCAACCCGATCGATAGTGCGCATGCGGATGATGCTCGCCCAGCAGCGGTCCCGGAACGTCCGCTTGGGAGCGCGTCCTGGCGTACGTCGAGGCGCGTACGCGCTTGCCGGCTGCCGCTTACACCGGTGACCAGTCGGTGTTGGCGCCGCAGACGATGAGACACGGCAGGTCGCCGGGTACTTTTCCGGCCAGCCAGGCGGCGAACGGCGCGGCCGCGGCCGGTTCGACCGCGAGCCGGAAGTCCTCCCACAGCCGGTCCCGCGCGGCCAGGATCTCCTCGTCGGACACCAATACCGACTTCAGGTCGGCGTTGTTCAGCACCTCGAACGGCAAAGTGCCCGCCCGGGTCGCGCCCAGCGCGGAAGCGGCGACGGAGTCCACTTTGGAGTCGACCGGCGTGCCCGCGGCCAGAGCGTCGTGCAGGCACCGGCAGTTCTCCGGTTCCACGGCGATCACCGGCCGCCCACCACCGCCCAGCACGGTCCCAGCGGCCAGCCCGCCACCGCCGACCGCCACCACAAGAGCGTCGACATCGGGCGCGTCGGCCACGATCTCGGCGGCCACAGTTCCTTGTCCGGCCATGACGTTCGGGTGCTCGTACGCGGGCACGTACAGCCCCGGCTGCTCCTGGGCCAGCTTCGCGGCCTCCGCGTAGGTGTCCCCGGCCCGCACGAGTTCGGCGCCCGCGTTGACGATCCGGCGCGCCTTGCCCTCCGGAATGGACTCGGGCGCGTAAACCGTCGCCGGCAGGCCGAGTACCGCCGAAGCGGCCGCTACGGCCATACCGTGGTTCCCGCCGGAAGCGGTGACCACCCGCTCCGGGTTCCCGGCCGCCAGCAACATGTTCAGCGCGCCACGGAACTTGAAGCTCCCGGTCCGCTGCAGGTGCTCCAGTTTGAGGACGAGCGGTCGCCCATCGACCTCGGTCCGCAGTATCGGGGTCCGCCGGATGTACGGGGCGATTCGCGCGGCGGCCTGTTCGACGTCTCCCACGTTGTCACCTTACGCGCGCAGCACCCGTTCACCTTCCGGACAACTGCCGGTGCGAGGATGGGTGTGGTGTGGGGGGCGCGGGCGCGACACGTCCCCCACACCACGTCTGCAGGGCCCCGAGATCGTCATCACGGTTCGAAGCCGGTCGTGCGCGCGTTGTCGCGACGAGTGAAACGAAGGTATGTGGCCTAGACCATCCAGTCAATGGGTCTAGACCTCCATGCTGCATAGCGGTTCGGTGACGGTCGGTTGCGACCCGCCGGACGGCCTCGGTCAGACTGTAGGGGTGTCGAATACGCCCTGGTCACCAGGAACAGCCACCGGCATCGGGTCCATGCCTGGCCGCGACCCGGTCGAAACGGCGTCGGTCGTGGTCGGTGAGCTGCCCGACCTGCCCCACCTGCCCGAACTGCCGGGCCGCGGGCTCGGCGCGGACATCATCGGCCGGACCGCCGCGCTGCTGGTGGACCTGCCGGTGGAGGTCGTCCCGTCCGGATATCGGACGGCCAGCCGCCCGGGGCACGAGCACCGGACCGCGGTGGACCTGCTGCGCCGCGACCTCGACGCGCTGGAGGAGGCCGTCGAGCGGTCGGGCGCCAAGCCGCCGGTGGTGAAGGTCCAGCTCGCCGGGCCGTGGACGTTGACCGCGGGCATCGAGCTGGCTCGCGGGCACCGGGTGCTGACCGATTCCGGGGCGTTGCGGGAGTTCACCGAGTCCCTGGGCGAGGGCGTGGCGCTGCACGCCGCCGAGGTCTCGCGGCGGGTCGGGGCCCCGGTGGTCGTCCAGTTCGACGAGCCGTCGCTGCCCGCCGTGCTCGCGGGGTCTCTCAGGACCGCCTCCGGCTACGGGAACGTGCCCGCGGTCCTGGAGCCGGACGCCCGCGACGTCCTGGCGCAGGTCATCTCGGCCGCCAGCGCGGCGACCTCCCAGCCGGTGATCGTGCACTGCTGCGCGCCTCAGCCTCCCGTGGGTCTGTTCCGTTCGGCCGGGGCCGATGCTTTGGCCTTGGACGCGACTCTGCTGTCCTCGATCCCGGCTTCGTTGTCGGACGCTTTGGGCGAGGCCTGGGACTCCGGGACGACCATGTTGCTCGGCCTCGTACCGAGCACCGACCCGTCCAGCCCGCCTTCGCTGGCCTCGATCGCCGCGCCCGCCTTGCGGCTCGTCGACCGGCTCGGCTTCCCGCGCAGCATCCTCGCCACGCAGGCCATCCCCACCCCGACCTGCGGCCTCGCCGGTGCCACCACCGACTGGGCCAAGCGCGCGCTCGAGTTGGTCCGCGATGTGGGGAAGGCGTTCGTGGAGCCGCCGGAAAGCTGGTGACCGGCATGACCCCGTTGTCACGCCGTGCGGCGCTGCTTGGCCTGGCCGGGATTGCCCTGGCGGGCTGCAGCTCGCCGCCGCCTCCACCCGCACCTCCGCTGACTGTCAGGCACACACCGCCCAACGGTCCGGCTGATCGTTCGGCGACCCCCGACACCCGCCGGCTGCTGGCGTGGATCACGGCGTTGCCGCAGCGCTCCAGCCGCCGCCTGGTCTCCGGCCAGCAGATCACCGCGGACGCCGTCGAGGACTACGAGCACCTGTTCAACGGCCTCGCGCGAACCACAGGCCACAAACCCGCGCTGATCGGCGTGAGCTACGACGGATACTGGAACGCGCGGATCGTGCCGGTGCTGATTTCCCATTGGCAGTCCGGCGGCCTGGTGACCATCGACATGCACCCACCCAACCCGTTCGTCTCCGGGGCTGATCCCGAGTCGTACCGGGTGGACGCGGCGACGCCCAAACCCGACTTGCGGATGCTGCTTTCCGGTGATTCGGCTCCTCGCTCCCGCTGGCTGACCTGGCTGAACCGGGTCGCCGACGTGATCGCGGAATTGGCGGACGCGGGCGTCGTGGTCATTTTCCGCCCCCTCCACGAAGCGAACGGCCTCTGGTTCTGGTGGGGCGCGGATACCCACACGGGCGCGAGCGCGGCGGTCGACCTGTATCGCGATCTGTATTCGTTCATGACGGAAACCCGGAACCTGCACAACATCCTGTGGGCCTATTCCCCAGCGCGCCCGTGGAACGCACCCAGAATGGAGTTCTACCCGGGCGACGACGTCGTGGACATCATGGGTCCGACTCTGTACGGAAACGAACTCACCTTCGGGCTGGAAAACCAGCAGGAGGACATCAGCGACATCCTGGAACCCCACCGCCCCCTCGCGCTGCTGGAAATGGGTTCCGGAATGCCCTACGACGGAACCTGGGACCTCGCCAAAGTCATCACCAGGATCAAGACGAGCTATCCCGCGGTGACGATGTTCAACTGCTGGCACGGCTGGATGAACACGAAAATGTCCCTGGCCGAGGTGACGAACGCCGCGACCCTGATGAACGACCCCTGGACCATAACCACCGAGACCACCGACTGGCACCCCCAGCCCAAGTAGCCAACCCGTGCGAACGGCCCACTCGCACGGCTTTCTTCGTGACAGCCCCACTCCCAACTCCCTAGGCTGGACACGGGGGAGGGCCCGCGCCCCCCGGATCAGCCGAGGGTGTGCAGGTAGTCGAGCAGGATCTTGCTGAAGGCGCGGGCCGCGGTGGTGGGCGGGGCGTCGGTGCGGTGGGCGAGGGCGACGGTGCGCCGCAGGCCGGGCGGGGCGATGGGGGTGCCGGTGAGGTTGCGGCCGGCGAGGACCATGCTCGGCACGATGGCGACGCCGAGCCCGACCTCGACGAACCGCAGCACGGCGTCCATCTCGCCGCCCTCGATGGCCAGCCGTGGCGAGTACCCGACAGCACGGCACGCCTGCAAAGTGGTCTCCCGCAGGTCATAGCCCTGCCGGAACATCACCATCGGCCGGTCCCGCAGGTCGATCAACCGGATGGCCGGCCGGTTCACCAACGGCGAAGCCGAGGCGACGACAAGGTCCTCCTGCAACACGACCTGCGTGGTCAGCGCGGGATCCGTGCCCTCGGGCGGAACGATGATCAGCGCGAGGTCGAGTTCCCCGCGCAGCAACGACTTCGCCAGGTCCCGCGACCCGCTTTCCTGGACCTGCAACCGGATCCCCGGGTACGAGATGTGGTATCGCCGCAGCACATCGGCGAACACGCTCACGCACAGGCTCGGCGTGGCCCCGACCCGGACCCGGCCGCGTTTGAGGCCCGCGAGCTCACCGATCTCGTGCCGCGCGATGTCCACGTCCGCCAGGATCCGGCGCGCGATCGGCACCAGTGCCTCGCCGGCCGGGGTGAGCGCGATGTTGCCGCGAGCCCGGCTGAACAGGGGTGCGCCGAGTTCGGTCTCCAGGCTGTGGATCTGTTTGGACAGGGAGGGTTGCGCCACATGGGTCTGCTCGGCGGCGCGGGTGAAGTGCCGCGTGTCCGCGACCGCGAGGAAGTACCTGAGCTGCTGCAAGGTGAGCCGGTCGACCCTGTCCATAGGCTCAGGCTATCCCAACGAGCGTTTCGATATATTGGACGACTGGACAATTCGGTGTCTTACTGGCCACATGGCAGTGCTCGAGACGCGCGTCTGGTCGTCGACCATCGGCAAGAAGGCCGTGATGGGGGTGACCGGCCTGGTGCTGCTGCTCTACGTCATCGCGCACATGCTGGGGAACCTGAAGTTCTTCTTCGGCCCGACCAGCATCGACGGGTACGCGGCGTGGCTGCGGACCATTGTGGACGGACTCCTCGGCCACGGGGGATTCCTCTGGGGTACCAGGGCCGTCCTCGTCGGAAGCGTCGTCCTGCACATGACGGCCGCCACCCAGCTCGCCAGACGCGCCCACAAAGCCCGCCCGGCCGCCTACCAGCATCGGCGCAAGATCCAAGGGAGCTACGCCGCGCGCACAATGCGTTGGGGCGGAGTGATTCTGGGCCTGTTCGTCGTCTACCACATCCTCGACCTGACCACGGGCACGCTCAACCCGAACGGCGTGCAGGGACAGGTGTACGCGAACCTGACCGCCGATTTCCGTTTGTGGTACGTGGTCCTCTTCTACACCGCGGCCGTTGTGTCGCTGGGATTCCACATCCGGCACGGGATGTGGAGCGCGCTGCAGTCGCTGGGCGCGTCGAGCGCCACGCGGCAGCGCGCGCTGCAGCTGACGTCGCTCGGCGTCGCGCTCGCGATCACCGTCGGGTACCTCTCCGTGCCGTTCGCCGTGCTGACCGGATTGGTGGCGTAATACATGTTGTATACAACGGGTATACACATTGTGGACAACAAGCATACTGATGGTCCGCTGGAGAAGCGCTGGGAGCAAAGGAGATTCTCCAGCCGCCTGGTGAACCCGGCGAACAAGCGCAGGCTCACGGTGATCGTCGTCGGCACCGGCCTCGCCGGTGGTGCGGCCGCCGCCACCTTGGGCGAACTCGGCTACAACGTCCTGTCCTTCTGCTATCAGGACAGCCCGCGCCGTGCGCACAGCATCGCCGCTCAGGGCGGGATCAACGCGGCCAAGAACTACCGCAACGACGGCGACAGCGTGTTCCGGCTGTTCTACGACACGATCAAAGGCGGCGACTTCCGCGCCCGGGAGTCCAATGTGTACCGTCTGGCCGAGCTGAGCGTCGAGATCATCGACCAATGCGTGGCACAGGGCGTCCCGTTCGCCCGCGAGTACGGTGGCCTGCTGGACACGCGTTCTTTCGGTGGCGCACAGGTGGCCCGCACTTTCTACGCCCGCGGGCAGACCGGGCAGCAACTTTTGCTGGGCGCATATCAGGCGCTGGCCCGGCAGATCCACGCGGGAACGGTGAAAATGCATCCCCGCACCGAGATGCTCGACCTGGTGGTCGCCGACGGCCGCGCCCGCGGGATCGTCACGCGCGACCTGGTCACCGGCGAGATCGCGACCCACCTCGCCGACGCCGTCGTCCTGGCGACCGGCGGGTACGGCAACGTCTTCTACCTGTCCACGAACGCCAAGGGCTGCAACACAACGGCGATCTGGCGTGCCCACCGCCGTGGCGCGTTGTTCGCCAACCCGTGCTTCACCCAGATCCACCCGACCTGCATCCCGGTCACCGGCTCGCACCAGTCGAAGCTGACGCTGATGAGCGAGTCGCTGCGCAACGACGGCCGCGTGTGGGTGCCGAAAGCGGTGCACGACAAGCGACCGCCGCACCTCATCGCCGAGGAAGAGCGCGACTACTACCTGGAACGGATGTACCCCAGCTTCGGCAACCTCGTGCCCCGTGACATCGCGTCGCGCGCCGCGAAGAACATCTGTGACGCCGGACATGGCGTCGGCCCGGGCGGCCTCGGCGTGTACCTGGACTTCGCCGACGCCATCGCCCGCCTGGGAAAGCACGTCGTGGCGGAGAAGTACGGCAACCTGTTCGAGATGTACGAGCGGATCACCGGCGAGGATCCGTACGCCACGCCGATGCGGATCTACCCGGCCGTGCACTACACGATGGGCGGACTGTGGGTCGACTACGACCTGCAGAGCACCATCCCCGGCCTGTTCGTGATCGGCGAGGCGAACTTCTCCGACCACGGCGCGAACCGGCTCGGCGCGTCCGCGCTGATGCAGGGCCTCGCGGACGGTTACTTCGTGCTGCCCAACACCATCGGTGACTACCTGGCCGACGGCCCGTTCCCGCCGGTCGCCAACGCGGGCGCGGTCGAGACCGAAGTCCGCGCCCGAGTGTCCCAGCTGCTCGCCGTCGACGGAGACCGTTCGCCGGACTCGTTCCACCGCGAACTCGGTCGCCTGATGTGGGACTACTGCGGGATGGAACGGTCGGAGGCGGGCCTGCGCAAGGCGCTGGGGCAGATTCCGGCGCTGCGCGAGGAGTTCTGGCGGCGCGTGCGCGTTCTGGGCACCGGTGACACCCTCAACCAGTCGCTGGAGAAGGCCGGCCGGGTCGCCGACTTCCTCGAACTGGCCGAGCTGATGTGCGTCGACGCCTTGCACCGCACCGAGTCCTGCGGCGGCCACTTCCGGCTGGAGAGCCAGACCCCGGACGGCGAAGCCCTGCGCGACGACGACAACTTCGCGTACGTCGCCGCCTGGGAGCACGCGTCGCCGCCGGTGCTGCACCGCGAGGAACTGCGGTTCGACCACGTCACCCCGAGTCAACGGAGCTACAAGTGAGGTTCACCCTGCGCATCTGGCGCCAGGACAACGAGTTCGACAAGGGCAGGCTGGTGGTGTACGTCGTCGACGACATCTCGCCGGACATGTCGTTCCTGGAGATGCTCGACGTGCTGAACGAGCGCCTGATCGCGGAAGGCGAGGAACCGGTCGCATTCGACCACGACTGCCGCGAGGGCATCTGCGGCATGTGCGGCCTGATGATCAACGGCGTCGCGCACGGCCCGGCGAAGGCGACAACAACCTGCCAGCTGCACATGCGCAGCTTCCGGCCGGATACGGCGATCACCATCGAACCCTGGCGGTCCGGCGCGTTCTCGGTGGTCAAGGACCTGGTGGTGGACCGTTCGGCGTTCGACCGGATCATCGAGTCCGGTGGCTACGTCAGCGCGCCGACCGGCAGCGCGCCGGACGCGAACGCGATCCCGGTGCCCAAGGCCGACGCCGACCACGCCTTCGAGGCCGCGGCCTGCATCGGTTGCGGCGCTTGCGTTGCGGCGTGCCCGAACGGTTCGGCCATGTTGTTCGTGGCGGCCAAGACGACGCATCTCGGCCTGCTGCCGCAAGGTCAGCCGGAACGCGAAAGCCGTGCGGTCGACATGGTCAAGACGCACGACGACCTGGGTTTCGGCGGGTGCACGAACACCGGTGAATGCACCGCCATCTGTCCAAAAGGGATTCCGCTGTCCACGATCACCCGGCTGAACCGGGACGTGCTGAAAGCGTCGGTGTGACCGTTCTCAAACACCACAGGAGGCCGGTGATGAGGCATGCTGGGCACATGCGTCCGCACGACGTCGTGGTCGGCCAGACCTACCGGGTGCACTGCACCCACAAGGACAACCCTGCCCAGTTGCTGACCGGCGACCCGGCCCAGGCCGAGACCGATCTCGTGGTGTTCCTGTGGTTGCTGGAGAGCGTCACCGAGTTCGACCTCACCGTGACGGAGACCGGGCGGACGCTGAACGGCGAACCGGCCGTAACGGGCATCTGGATCTCGGAGACCTCGCGCGTGAGCACTCCGCTGCCACCGGAGGCGGCCGAGCGCATGGGCCTGCCGTCGAACGTCAGCTACATCGTGGAAGGCGTGTTGAAGGACGCCATCACCGGGCAGATTGTGAGCCGTCCCACCGATCACACTGTCACGGTTCCGTGCAAGTGGCTGCAGCCGTTGCAGTGACTTGGGTCCCCGAACTCGCGTTCGGGGACCGGTTCCGTCAGAGTTTGTCGGCGTCGACGACGGCCTGGGCGAAGGCCGCCGGGGCCTCCATCGGCAGCTTCCCGCCGATCCCCTTCAACGCGCTGAACTTGTACTTGCCGGTGAACTTGTCCCGGTAGCCGCTGTCGTTCGGCGCGGCGAACGGGTCGTCGAGGCCATGCAGCGTGACAGTCGGCACGTCGATCTTCGGCGCCTTGGCCAGTTTGCGCTCCAGGCCGTCGTACCGCGGGTCGCCCTTGGCCAGACTCAGCCGCCAGCGGTAGTTGTGCAGCACGATCGCCACGTGGTCGTCGTTGTGCAGGGACGCGGCGGTGCGGGCGAACGTGGCGTCGTCGAAGTTCCAGTTCGGCGACTCCTGCTGCCACATCAGGCGGGCGAGCGCGTCACGGTTGCGTTCCAGCCCCTTCTTGCCGCGCTCGGTGGCGAAGTAGAACTGGTGCCACCACTTGTGTTCGCCCTCCGGCGGCAGCGGGTCCAAATTGGACTGCAGGTTCGTGATGACGTACCCGCCCACGGACACCAGCGCTTTGGTGCGCTCCGGCCACAGCGCACCGATGATGCTCACCGTCCGGGCGCCCCAGTCGAACCCGGCCAGGATGGCTTTGTCGATCTTGAGCGCGTCCATCAGCGCGATGGTGTCGAGCGCGACGACCGACTGCTGGGCGTTGCGGAATGTCCGGTCCGACCGGAACGTCGTGCTGCCGTAGCCGCGGGTGAACGGCGCGATCACGCGATAGCCTTGCGGGGCAAGCAGGTTCGCGGCGTCGACGAAGCTGTGGATGTCGGTAGGCCAGCCGTGGTGGCAGATCACCGGCGTGCCGTCCTGCGGACCCCACTCGGCGTAGCCGACGTTGAGCAGACCCGCGTTGATCTGCTTCACCGCGCCCGGCTGGCTCGTGCTGGGAGCCGCCGTGGCGGTCGCCGGGTCGAGCCCGGCCACCGACGCCGCCACCGCTGTCGCGCCGATGACCTTGCCGAAGGATCGCCTGCTCAACATGAAGAATCCCTCCAGTGGTTGATACCGGTATACACATAGAGGTGTGTATTCAGCGATTTCGACACTAGCCGGAGCATTCGGCCGGACCTACCTGGCGGCGAGATTTCGCCGCCGTTGTTTCGGTAACCGGAAATAGATCACGGCCGGCCGGCGCCGCGCAGCAGGCTCTCCACGGCGAACTCGGCCGCCTCGGCGACGTCGAGATGGCTGTACTCGTCGGCGGCGATGTGCACGATGCCGCGCAACAGGGCCGCGATCCAGCCGTCAGGCAGGCCGGGCCGGAACAGGCCCTCGGCGACGGCTCGCTCGATGAAGGCGTCGACCCGGGCGGCGAGCTGTGCGCGTCGCGGCCCGATGGTGGCGTCGGACCGGAGTTGCTGCAGGTTGACGGGCCATTTGCGGGTGGCGGCGATGATCCCCTCGACGTACCGGTACAGCGCCATCGCCACCGGCGCGGCGGTCAGCCTGGCCTCGTCGATGACCTGTTCCACCAGGTCGTACCGCTCCTTGTAGATGGCCGCGAGCAGGGCCTCGCGCGATTCGAAGTGCCGGTACACGGTGCCCCGGTCCACGCCCGCCTCGGCGGCGATCTTCGCGATCGTGGTGGCCGGGTCCTGGGCGAGCAGGCGCGCCCCGGTGGACAGGACCCGGTCCAGGTTGCGGGCGGCGTCGGCTCTCATGGTGGTCAAACACTACCACGGTGGCGCAGTTCGGTCGCGTATGACAACATCAGTGTTGCACTTATCGAGGTATGTACTACAGTCGTGTGGCAGGGACGGCGCTACCGTGAATCGCGTTGTGACTTCGCGTTCAACAATTACCGGCCGTCCGGAAAAGGGACATCACGCACCGGACATTGCCGGACCGAGCAAAAGGGGACCACTCATGGCGAGCTCTGACCCAGCGCCGGGCGGTGGAATCGGCACGGCCTCCGACGAGATTCGGATCGCAGTGCGGGTCAACGGCGAAACCAGGGATCTCACGATCGACCCGCGCGTGACCTTGCTCGACGCCCTGCGCGAACGACTTGGCCTGACCGGCACGAAGAAGGGTTGCGACCGCGGCCAATGTGGTGCGTGCACAGTCCACGTCGACGGCCGACCCACGCTGTCGTGTCTCACCCTGGCAGGTGCCGTACGCGGCGAAGTCACCACGGTCGAAGGGATCACGCCCTCCGACGGGTTGGATCCAGTGCAGCAGGCGTTCATCGACTGCGACGGATTCCAATGTGGATTCTGCACGTCCGGGCAGGTCATGTCGGCCGTCGCGCTCGTCCGGCGGGGCGAGGCACGGACCGACGACGAGATCCGGGAGTTCATGTCCGGCAACATCTGCCGGTGCGCGGCGTACCCCAACATCGTCGCGGCGATCCGCCAGGCGCAGGAAGGTGGCGTCTGATGCGCGCGTTCAGCCTCACCGCCGTGCCATCCGTGGAGGACGCCGTGCAGAGGTCCCGTCCAGGATCGGCGTACCTCGCGGGCGCTACCACGTTGGTGGACCTGATGAAGCTGGAAGTGCTTCATCCCAACGATGTCGTGGACATCAACGCGTTGCCGTTGCGCGGGATCACAGTCTCGGCCGACGGTGTTCGGATCGGCGCGCTGGAACGGATGAGCGACGTGGCCGCCCATCCGCACATCGCGGCTCAGTATCCGGTGATCGCACAAGCGTTGCTGCGCAGTGCCTCGCAGCAGATCCGCACCATGGCCAGCATCGGCGGCAACCTCCTGCAACGCACGCGCTGCGGGTACTACCGGGATGTCACAACCCCTTGCAACAAACGTGAACCCGGCAGCGGTTGCCCAGCTTTGGCTGGGGGCAACCGAATGCACGCGGTGCTCGGCACCAGCAAATCGTGTGTGGCGACTCACGCGAGCGACCTTGCCGTCGCCTTGATAGCGCTTGATGTGTCGCTTCGGCTGTACAGCGACGCCGGGACGCGGACGGTCCGGCTCGCCGACTTCTACCTGCTGCCAGGCGAAACTCCGGACCTGGAGCATGATCTTCGGCCGGGTGAGCTGATCACCGAGGTGCTCGTACCACCGCTCGACTGGGCCTCGCGGTCGGTGTATCTGAAGATCCGCGACCGTGAGTCGTACGAGTTCGCCCTGTGTTCGGCTGCTGTCGCATTGGATGTCCGCGACGGCGTGATCGCGGACGCCCGGATCGCGCTCGGTGGCGTCGGCACGGTGCCGTGGCGGATGCGTGCGGTTGAGGCGGCATTGCGTGGCGCCCGGGCCGGTGAGGCTGCGTTCGTGGCCGCTGCCGAGCAGGCTGCCGATGGTATGAAGTTGTTGTCTGACAACGGTTTCAAGGCCACCCTCGCCACGCGGACGATCGTGCGCGCGTTGTTGAGCCTGGAGGTGTGATCATGCTGGGGAGTTCCGTCTCGCGGATCGATGGGCCGCTCAAGGTCACCGGCGCGGCCACCTACGGCGCTGATTTCGCACCCGACGGGCTGGTGTACGGCTATGTGCTAACGAGCACGGTCGGCAACGCCACAATCCGAGCGATGGACGTCAGCGCTGCGGAGTCCGCTCCGGGCGTGCTGGCGGTGTACACCCCGTTCGCACCGTTGAAGCTGCTCGCCGCGGCCGGCCCGCTGGGCCGGATGTGGCTTCCGTTGCGGGACATGGAGGTCGGGCATCACGGGCAGATCATCGGTCTGGTCGTCGCCTCGACTTTCGAGCAGGCACGGGACGCGGCGATGACCGTGCACGTCGACTACGACGTCCGGCCCGCCGTGACTTCGCTGGTCGACGCGATGCCGGACGCGGTCATCCCGCCCGTGACGGACGGCGAGCCGTCAGTCCTCACGTTCCTCGCGGAGGGCGTGTCATCCATTGAGGACGCCTTGGCCGCGAGTAGTCACTGTGTCTCGGCGACGTACTCCACGCCCGTGCAAGGGCACGCGGCGATGGAGCCGCATTCGACTGTGGCGCGCTGGGATCACGGCACGATGATCGTCCACACCGGAACACAAGGTGTCGACGTGGTCGCTGCCGACCTGGCCGTGACGCTCGGCCTGGATCCATCCCAGGTGCGCGTGATCACGCCGTTCGTCGGTGGCGCGTTCGGCGGCAAGGTGTTCACCTCGGCTCAGACGTACCTGACGGCGGCTGCTGCGCGAGAGCTGGACCGTCCGGTCAAGGTGGTGCTCAGCCGGGAGCAGACGTTCAGCTCGACCTGGGTTCGCAGCGGAACGGTGCAGAAGGTGTCGTTGGGCGCCGACTCGGACGGGACCTTGAACGCGCTCGCGCACGATACCTGGGCCGCTCGGTCCGCGCTGGTGGAATTGCCCGGCGGCGAGCCGTCCGCACACCGCACCTCCCGGAGTTGGTACGCGTCTCGGAACATCGCGATCAGCCATCGGCTGGCAACGTTGAACATGCCGCCCAATGCGATCATGCGCGGGCCGGGGGAGGCCACCGGGTCGTTCGCGCTGGAGGTCGCCATGGACGAACTCGCGGTCATGCTCGACATGGACCCGATCGAGCTGCGGATGAAGAACTACGCCACGGTCTATCCCGGCCGGAACGTGCCGTGGTCGAGCAAGCACCTCGACGAGTGCTACTCCGTTGGCGCGGAACGGTTCGGCTGGCACCGGCGCAACCCTTCGCCGGGCGCCACGTTGGACGGTGACTGGTACGTCGGCATGGGCATGGCCACCGCCGTGCACCCCAACTTCCGGTCGACCACCTCAGCGAAGATCACCCTGCGGCCCGACAATATGGCCGAGGTCTCGTGCAGCACAGGCGATCTGGGCACGGGGATGTGGACGGTCCTGGCCATGATCGGCGCGGATTCTCTGGAGTTGCCCCTCGACCGCATCGAACCCCACCTCGGCGACTCGGCGCTTCCGTCAGCCCCGCTCCTGGGCGGCTCCCGCGGCACGGCGAACGTGACCTCGGCCGTCCACGCCGCCGCCATTGAGATCAAACGCAAACTGATCGACCTGGCCGCTACCCATCCACTCTCACCGCTCCGCGAATCTCCCAACATCCGTTATGCCAACGGTTGCCTAGAGTGTGGCTCGCAGTCGCTCGACTTCGGCGCGCTCCTACGCATGGTGGGCAGTGACGGTCTGGATGTCGTCACTTCGACCGGCCCCGGCAGCGAGGCCCAGGATTACGCGTTCTGCACGTTCGGCGCCCAGTTCTGCGAGGTGCGGGTCAACCGCTGGACCGGCGAGCCGCGAGTGTCTCGTCTTCTCAGCGTCATCGACGCGGGCCAGATCATCAACACCAAGACGGCGAGGAGCCAGATCGTCGGCGGCATGATCTGGGGCGTGTCCGCGGCGCTCCACGAAGGCCTGCACCTCGAACCCACCGGCCGCCTCGCCAACGGAAACCTCGCCGAATACCTGGTCCCCATCAACGCGGACATCAAAGAAGCAGAAGTCCACTTCCTCACCTATCCCGACCACACCCACAACCCCGTCGGGGCGCGAGGCATCGGCGAAGTAGGCATCGTAGGCGTAGCCGCAGCCATCACCAACGCCATCTACAACGCCACATCCAAAAGAATCCGAACCCTCCCCATAACCATAGAATCCCTCCTCTAACCCGCGCTAAGACCTTGTCTCACGTGGTTGATCATGGTCTGTCGCGAAGGTTGGTGCCGGACGTGCCGTGGGCGTTGCGCAGCCCGTTGATTCCGGTGTTTGAGCCCGTCCGCAGGGCGGATGCACGACGCCGGTGGACAACCGCGCGATGTTCACCGCGATCGTGTTCGTGTTGACCCGCGGTTGTGCCTGGCGATCCCAGCCACCGTCATTCGGACTCACCGTGCCCGCAGCGCATCGCCGGTTCACCGAAGCCGCACTGGGCGCCGGTTGCACCGCGCGGTACCGGACGAACTGCACAGCCAAGACCTGATCGACTGATCGCGAGCGGCGCTGGACGGAGCGCCAAACCGGCCAAAAAGGAGACCATGACCGGGCCGAACCCAGTCCACCGCGGCCAGCCCGGCCCGAAGACCCACGCACTGTCCGACCGCGCCGGGACACCGTTGACGCTGGCCGTGTCCACCGCGAACACCCACGACTCCTCCGCCCTCAGTCCACTGGTGACGGCCATCCCCGCGATCAAGTCCCGACGCGAACCCCGCCGCCGCAAGCCGCCCAAACTCCCCGGCGACAAGGCCTACGAACAAATCGACCTCCGAAGCTGGGTACGCGAGCAAGGCATCGCCATGCGCATCGCCCACAAAGGCATCGAATCGAGCACGAAGCTCAGCAGACATTGCCGGGTGATCGAACGATCCACCGCCAGACTGCCCGCCTACCACCGGCGCAGCACCCGCTACACCAACCACTTCAGCGCCGTCCTCACCCTCACAGCCACATGCACCTGCCACAAGAAACTTGGCAAGGCCGCCACATGAGACCCACTCCAAGCACCCCCACCACCCACGCCCCGCTACCCTCACCCGTTCCAACCCACATGCCCTCAAGCTCCACCCACGCAACGCCCGCCCTCAAGCCTTACCGATGCAACGCCCACCTCAAGCCTCAGCTACACAACGCCCACTCAAGCGTCACCCAACCCTGCAGCCGCGGCAACACCCCAATGGCCCCTCCACCCCACCACTCACCTGCTGCCCAATTCGCTGTGCCACATGGAACAGCCTTCCCGGCCACCCGCCTGATCCACCTCGCACCCCGAACCTGCGGCGCATCTCCAGCCTCTGGCGTACCCCGAGCCCGTGGCGCACCCTGAATCTGAGGCGTACCCCGAGCCCGTGGCGCACCCGGACCTGAGGCGCACCCCGAACCCGTGGCGCACCCTGAATCTGAGGCGTACCCCGAGCCCGTGGCGCACCCGGACCTGAGGCGCACCCCGAATCTGAGGCGCACCCCGAATCTGAGGCGCACCCCGAATCTGAGGCGCACCGCGAATCTGAGGCGCACTCTGCGCCTGCGGTGCATCCTGAGACGGCGCACCCTGAACCCGCGGTGGTGCTGAGCCGCGTTGCCGTTGCAGCCGGGCGGCGTCATCGGTTGGCATGCTGGCCACCATGCGGCGCGAATCGCTACAGCGGTGGCCGCCATGCGCCACAACTCGGCACACCGTCGAGTCGAGGCGGTCCCGTGACGATGGGCGTCGCCACCGCGTAGCGCGCTGGAGCCCATGCGGCCCATTCGCTGTGTAGGCGGCCGCTATGTGCTGCAACCCGACCTACCGCCAGAGTCAGTGCGGCGCCGTAACGGTCGGGCGGCAACCCACGGTGCTGTCGAACGTGCCGCGCCATCTCCGCCCCGCCGCCCGAAACAGTCGCAGTAGCGCCTGATCTGAAATAGGTGCCGCAACCACTGGGCCCTATCAACTGACCGTATCAACTGACTGGGTGTCAGCCGCGGTATCGCTTCAGCCCGCCGTTTCCCGCGGTGTCCCGCTGGTCCTGCCGTGTCCCGCTGGGTCCCGCGGTGTCCCGCTGGCTGGGTCCGTGCTCGGCGCGTTGCTCTGGACCTTCGTACTCAGTCTGCCCCGCGAGCGCCCGAGCCCTTCCCCGTCGATCGTGATCGCCTCGGTGCCGCGGCGGCATCCCCTCATTCCGGCAAACCGGTGCTCCTCGTGGGTCTGGCAGTCTTCGGCGCCGCGAAGGGTCGGCAGTGTGCCGCATTGACCGGTCTAGGCGTCGCCACTCAGAGCCTTCGAAGCCCCCGCCGGTTGGCCGCTCGACGAGGCCGCAGCGGTGCCCACGTGCCGCGGATCTCGTTGCGCGCCAGGTACTTGTCGCCGAGCGTTCAGTCTGGATGTTGAGGACTGCCGAGAGGCGATGGGGTGTGGGGCCGCACGCGGTATTGAGTTTTGAAGATCGTTATGGCTCCTCGGTGGGTTAGGTGAGGTGGGCTAGGTCGGGGAAGGCGGACTGGTAGTCGGTGAGGGTTGTGGTGGCGGCGGTGATGGAGTCGGTGAGGGGGTGGGTGGCGATGGCGAACAGGGCGTCGGTGAGGCTGGAGGTGGTGGCGGCGCGGATGGTGGCCTGTTCGGTCGCCTTCACCTGAAGCATGAGGCCCAGGCTGTGCGCATCGAGAGGGGTGGTGGCCAGGGGGCGAGGGCCGTTGCCGTCGACGTGGCAGGGCACCTCCACCACTGAGTCGTCAGCCATCCCAGCGACCACCCCGCGGTTGCGCACGTTCAGGATCAATGTGTCGGACCGGTTGCCGGCGATCGACGTCATCAACCGCAACGCGACCTGCTCGTACCCCTCTCCGTCCATATCGCACGCCGCCCGGTCGCCCATCCCGGCGACCGCACGGCCCTCCTGCAGGTAGGTGTTCTCCCGCTCCGACCGAGTTTCCTGCCACAGCCGCAAAGCCGAGGAAGGGTCCTGGCCGACGCGTTCATAGAACGTCTTTTGCTGATCGCGTAAGAACTCCCCACGCGTGGACTCCTGGGCCAGCGTCTGCTCAAGGGTTTCGCGCGCGAAGTAGTAGTAGTGCAGGTATTCGTTCGGCACGGCCCGCAACGTCCGCAACCAGTCCGCGCCGAACAGCTTCCCCTCTTCAAAAGACGTCAACGCCGCCTCATCGGCGAACAACTCGGGCAACCGGTCCCGCCCCTCCACCATGACCGACCGCAACCAGCCCAGATGGTTCAGCCCGACATAACCGAACGACGCCGACTCCGAACCCACCCCGAGGGCGGACGCGACCCTGCGGCACAGCCCCACCGGTGAGTCGCAGATCCCCACCACTCGGTCGCCCAGGACGGCGGACATCGCCTCGGTCACCATCCCGGCCGGGTTGGTGAAGTTGATGACCCACGCGTCCGGCGCCAACCGGGCGACCTGCTCGGCGATGTCCAGCGCGACCGGAATGGTCCGCAGCCCGTAGCAGATCCCGCCCGGCCCAACGGTTTCCTGGCCGAGCAGGCCGTGCCTCAACGCGACACGCTCGTCCACGCTGCGACCGGCCAGACCACCGACCCGGATCGCCGAGAACACCATGTCCGCGCCCGCCAACGCGTCGGGCAGGCTGGTGGTGGCTCGGATCCTGGGCCGCCAGGCCAACCCCTCGGCCTGCTGGTCGAGCACGGCGCCGATCGCCCGCAACCGGTCGGCGTGCACGTCGTGCAGGACAAGCTCGTCGACCAGCCGGTCCGGGTCGGCGAGCAGGCTCGCGTGCACCAACGGCACCCGGAACCCGCCCCCGCCAAGGATGACAAGTCTCACTGTGTTCCCTCCTCACGGCCATCACACGGATGACCGTGCCCTTCACTCATCAAGCCAGCAGGACTTCCACGTCCGCGTCCCGCAGCGCGGCCAGCGTCGTCTCGTCCGCGCCCTGGTTCGTCACGACGATGTCCAGCTCTCCCGGGCCGCACACCCGCGCGAGCCCGCCACCGGGGAACTTGTCCCGGTCGGCGAGCAGCACCACCTGATCGCCGGCCGCGACCATGGCCCGCTTCAACGGAACCTGCACGACCGTGTCGTCCATGACCGAGCCGTCCCCGCGCACTCCTGACGTGCCAAGGAAAACGTGGTCGGCCCGGACCTGGCGTAACGCGTCCTCGGTCAGGAACCCCACCATCGAGCGGTAGTTGCGCCGCACAGCGCCGCCCAGCAGGATCAGTTCCACCGCGGTGTCGTCCGCCAGTTCCTCGTACACCGCGAGATTGCTCGTCAGCACGGTGACCGGCCGCCCGTGCAGGTGCACCGCCACCCGGTGGGCGGTGGTGCCGATGTCCAGCAGGGCCGTCTGACCGTCCTCGACCAGGTTCGCCGCCGCCCTGGCCAGTACGTCCTTCGCGTCCGTCTGCTCGTGCGCCACCTGGGCGAACGGCCGCTCGTGCCCCATCTGGTCCACCTCGATCACCGCGCCGCCGTGCACGCGCCTGAGCACGCCCTCGCCCTCGAGCCAGATCAGGTCGCGCCGGATTGTCGCCGGGCTGGTGGACAGTCGTTCACACAGCGCGGCGATGGACGCCGACCCGTCGCGGGCCAGACACTGGAGGATCTCGGCGTGACGCCGTTGGGGAAGCACGGGACGACAATATCACTCATTTTCGTTCACGCAACTTGTCAGAACACTTCACGATCGTGCATGATGGCAGCGTTACGAAAGGGGGACGTGCTGTGACGACGCAGTCCGAGCAGGCCGCTGACCTGGACATTCTCCTGTCCGGCACGGTGTTCCTGGACATCATCTTCACCGGCCTGCCGCAGCTGCCCGACCCGGGCACCGAGGTCTGGGCCACCGGCCTGGGCTCGAGCCCGGGCGGGATCGCCAACCTCGCGGTGGCGCTGTCCAGGCTGCAGCTGAGAACCGGGCTCGCCGCCGCGTTCGGGGAGGACGCGTACGGCGACTTCTGCTGGGACGTGCTGGCCAACCAGGAGGGTGTCGACCTCAGCCACTCCAGACGGTTCTATGGCTGGCACTCGCCGCTGACCGTGTCCATGGCGATCAACAAGGACCGCAGCATGGTGACACACGGCCATCCGGCGCCCATCGGCGCCGACGAGCTGCTGGATCCGCCACCGCGCACCAAGGCCTGTTTCGTGCATGTCGACCTGCACGCCGACAACTGGGTGAAGACCGCGAAGGAGCAAGGCGCCTTACTGTTCGCCGACGTCGGGTGGGATCCGACCCAGCGCTGGCAGCCGGCGATGCTCCGGGAGCTGCTGGCGGGATATGACGTTTTCCTGCCCAACAGTGTCGAAGCGATCAGCTACACGCGGTGCGAGGACGTGCCCTCCGCCGCGAAGGAGCTGGCCGAGATCGTTCCCGTGGTCGTGGTGACCAGGGGCGGTAATGGCGCGTACGCCATCGACGCGAACACGGGTGAGCAGGCGGAGGTGCGCGGCCTGAACGTGGCCGCGCTGGACCCGACCGGGGCGGGCGACGTGTTCGGCGCCGGGTTCGTGCTGGGCACCCTGGCCGGCTGGTCGCTGGCCGACCGGGTGCATTTCGCCAACCTGTGCGCGGCCTTGTCCGTGCAGCATTTCGGGGGTTCGCAGTCGGCGCCGGGCTGGGGTGACATCGCCGCATGGTGGCGGTTGGTCGGCCGGCGTGACGAGAGCGAGCTTCGTGGCTACACCTTTCTCAACGACCTGTTGCCCAGCCACGGCGACACCAAGGTCCGTCGAGCGAGTGCGACCATTGGATTGCGAGGGATCTCGTGAAACTCGGTGCGTGGTTGTGCACCGCCGCCGTGCTGGCGCTCGCCGCCTGCACGCCCGGCTCGGACAACCGCCCGGCGCAACAGCCGGCTGGGGACGTGAAGACCGACGTGGCGGCCATGGGCCAGGTCACGCTGACCATCTGGGACCAGGAGACGAGAGGCGGCCAGCAGGCGCAGATCTCCGCGCTGAACGACCAGTTCCAGCGCAAGTACCCCAACGTCAGGATCAACCGGGTGGCGCGCTCGTTCGACGACCTGCGCAGCACCATCAAGCTGGGCCTGACCGGCAACGACGCGCCGGACATCGCCCAGGTCAACAACGGCAAGCAGGACATGGGCGCGTTCGTGAAGGCGGGCCTGCTACGCCCGTTGGACGCGTATGCGTCGGCTTACCAATGGACGCAACGGTTCCCTGAGTCCGTCCGCAAGCTCGGCAGCTACCCGGACACCGGCGACGCGCTCGGTGAGGGCAGGCTCTACGGTCTGCCGCAGACCGGTGAGCTGGTCGGGATCTACTACAACAAACCGAAACTGACCGCGCTCGGGCTGCAGCCGCCGAAGACCTGGGCGGAGTTCGACGCCGCGCTGGCCAAGGCCAAGTCCGCGGGCCAGTTGCCGATCCAGGTCGGCAACCTGGAGAAGAGCGCGGGACCGTACCTGTTCAGTCTGGCCATGCACAGGTTCGGCAATGCCGACGAGGAGAGCAAGCTGGCCACCGGCCGGGCCGGTGTGAACTGGCCGACAGATGCCAACCGGGCCGCCGCGCGCCAGGTCGTCGAGTGGGCCGACAAGGGCTACCTGACACCGGGATTCGCCGGTCTCAAGGGCGATGACGCGGTGTCGAAGTTCAGCACCGGCGACGGGGTGTTCCATGTGGACGGTACGTGGATCACGCCGACCGTCAAGGAGCCGATGAAGGACGACGTCGGTTTCCTGCTGCCGCCGGAGAAGGACGGCAAGGTGACGGTCACCGGTGGCACCGGCCTGCCGTGGGCGATCAGCTCGAAGTCCAAGAATCCGGACGCGGCCGCCGCGTACATCGACTTCATCACGTCCCCGGACGCCATGAAGACCGTTGCCACCGCGGGCAACCTGCCCGTTCTCGACGCGGACAAGCAGGCGGCCTCGGGTGTGGAGCGGGATGTGCTCGACGCCTGGAACAAGGCCGCCAACTCACCAGGGCTCGTGCCCTACCTCGACTACGCCACCCCGAACGCGTACGAAGTCGTCACAGGTTCCGTGGAACAGTTACTGTCCAAGCAGTTAGACGTGGAGGGCTTCCTCGGCAAACTGCAGGCGGACCTGGACTCGAGCCGTGGCGGCCGGTGACCCCGAAGCCCTCCTGAACCCGAGCCGGACAGCAGTGCCAGCCGGTGAGCGCGATGGTCGCTGAGCTGAGTGCGGGCCGGGCCTCGGCCGACCGTGTTTCGCCGCAACGGTCGGGCGGGGTCGGCGAGCCGAGGCGAGTGGGCTATCTGTACGTCCTGCCGGCGTTGGCCGTGTACGTGCTGTTCCTGCTCTTTCCCTTGCTGCACAGCGGATGGCTTTCGCTGTTCGACTGGGATGGGCTGTCCGTCGGGACGTTCACCGGGCTGGACAACTACCGGCGGCTGTTCGCGGAGGAGGGCGCTGCTGCGGCTTTCGGGCACGTGGGTGTGCTGATCCTGTTCTTCGCGGTGCTGCCGGTGGTGATCGGGCTCGTGCTGGCCACCGCGATGTACCGGGTCAAGGTGCGGGGCCTGCCGTTCTTCCGGACGGCCCTGTTCCTGCCGCAGGTGGTCGCGATGGTCGTCGTCGCGGTGGCGTGGCAGCGGATCTTCGCACCGGACGGTGTGCTGAACCAGGTGCTCGGCACGCCCGGTCGCGCGTGGCTCGGCGACTCCGGCACGGCTCTGCTCGCGGTCGGAATTGTCGGTACCTGGGTGCAGACTGGGCTCGCGATGGTGTTGTTCCTCGGCGGGATCGGCAAGATCCCGGCCGAGTTGTTCGATGCGGCCCGGCTGGACGGCGCCGGGCCCGCAGGGGAGTTCCGGGCGGTGATCCTGCCGGCCTTGCGAGGGGAGATCGGGGTGGCGCTGACCTTGACGGTGATCGCCGCGCTGCGCACGTTCGACCTGGTGTACATGATGACGCCGCTTGGCGGGCCGGGCGGTTCGACCACCGTGCCCGCATACGAGATCTATCAACGAGCATTCCACAGTGGACAGGTCGGTTCCGCGGCCGCCATCGGCGTTGCCATCACGCTGCTGGCATTCGCGGTCACCTACCTGATCACGTGGATCGCCGGCCGGGAGCGGACATGATCGTCAGCAAGGCGGAGCGAGCGGGCACGTACCTCGTGCTCGGTGTGTTCACCGTGTTCGCGCTGTACCCGCTGGTGGCGATCCTCGGCACCGCGCTGCGGTCCGAGGTGGCCGGTCGCGGCGGCGTCCACTGGGAGAACTTCGGCAAGGCGTGGGCCGAGGCGAGGTTCGGCAGCTACCTGTTGTCCAGCGTGATCGTCAGTGTCAGCGTCGTGGCGCTGACGGTGCTGCTGTCCGTGCTGGCCGCGTATGCCTTCGGCACCATGCGGTTCCGCGGCCGGGAAGCGCTGTTCTACCTGATGCTGCTGGGTTTGACGGTGCCGGGCGAGGCGGTCGTGGTTCCGCTGTACTTCGACCTGCGGGATCTCGGGCTGACCGACACCTACGCGTCGCTGATCTTCCCGCAGGTCGCACAGTCGGTGGCGTTCGGCGCCTTCTGGATGCGGACGTACTTCCGGTCCACCGAGCGCGGCATCGTGGAGGCCGCGCGGCTGGACGGCGCCGGGCACTGGCGGACGCTGTGGCGGGTGCTGGTGCCGATGGGGCGCCCGGCGCTGGTCACGTTGGTGGTGCTGGTGTTCATGTGGACCTGGAACGAGTTCCTGCTGGCCCGGGTGATGATCGTCAGCGAGCCGTTGCGGACGGCGCCGCTCGGCCTGCAGTTCTTCTCCGGCAAGGAGACCACGAGCGTGCCGCTGCTGGCGGCCGCGTCGGTGCTGGTCGCCTTACCGGTGGTGGTGCTCTACCTGTTCCTGCAAAGACATTTCATCCGCGGCATGGTGGATGGCTCAGTCAAAGGCTAGGAGGGTATCCGTGCGCTGGGTGACTTTGGTGTCCCTGGTGTTGCTCGTTGGTACCGCGCTCCCCGCACAGGCGGACCAACAAGGCCGGTCCAGGGCCGAGCTGGATGTGCTGTTCGTCGGCGCGCACCCGGACGACGAGGCGTTCGCCTTGGCGACGCTGGGACAGTTCCGGGTGCGCACCGGAGTGGTCACGGTGACCCGTGGCGAAGGCGGCGGCAATGCCGTCGGAACGGAGGAAGGACCGGACCTGGGCCGGGTCCGCGAGGCCGAGGAACGCCGGGCGGTCGGCAAGGCCGGCATCACCGACGTGTTCAACCTCGACAAGGCCGACTTCTACTACACCGTCAGCGCCCCGCTGACCGAGCAGGCGTGGGGGCATGAAAGCACGCTCGGCAAGCTGGTCCGGGTAATCCGGCAGACCAGACCCGATGTCGTGATCACGATGGATCCCGCGCCGTCGCCGGGCAACCACGGCAACCACCAGTTCGCTGCCCGGCTCGCGATCGAGGCGTACCAGCTGGCCGCGGACCCACATGCCTTCCCGGAGCAGCGGCTCCGGCCCTGGGCGGTGTCCAGGCTGTTCACCGGCGGGCTGAAGGGGTCCTCACAGACCGGGCCGGGATGTGTCGAGGCGTTCACGCCCACCGAGCCGACCGACCGGGTCTGGGGTGTGTGGTCGGGTGCGCCGGCGTACGGCGGGCAGACGTGGGCGCAGGTGGAACGGGCCGCCCAGCGCGAGTACGCCAGCCAGGGCTGGGCCGGTTTCCCTGATGTTCCAACGGATCCGGCGAAGCTCGGGTGTGAGTACTTCACGCAGCTGGCCAGCCGGGTGCCGTATCGCGTCGACCATCGTGGCGCCCAAGGCATGCTCGAAGGCGCGGTCGTTCCCGGAGAGTTTCCGTCAGGGACAAGGATTTCCGCCGTGCCGTCGAAATACGCGGTCACCGCAGGGGAATCCGTCCGGGTCAGAACGGAGTCCACAGTGCACGGGCGGATCACAGTGAGTGCTCCGCCGGGCTGGACAGTTACCGGCGATACCGTCATGGTCCCGGCGACTACGGTGCCTGGCAAGGTGCGACTGGGTGTGGCGGTCAACGGGCGTCCGGCGACCGAGGCGCTCGTCGAAGTCGTGCCCGTCGTGTCCGGGGAACAGCAGCCGCTGCCTCAGGTTGCGCAGTACCGGGATTGGGCTACCGGGATCGGCCATGCCGAGCTGGCCGGATCCGTGGCTCCGGTGCTGACGTTGCCGTCCGGTGGAAGTAGAGATATCGACATCACCGTCCGGAACAACGGAATCACGTCGAAGGGCGGCACCGTCGCGTTGACCATGCCGACTGGGTTCGCGACGGGAGCCGTGCAGCCATTCCCAGTGCTGGCCCCGGGAGCGAGCGCGGTTGTGCGGTTCTCCGTGCGGAACACGGATCCCGCATTACCCACGGGACAACAAGGAGGCGACTACCGATACGGCATCACGGTTCTCGGCAGCACGACGTTCGCCGCCCTGGAGCTGGTTCCCGCTGTGACGATTCCGCAGTCGACAGTGATGCCTGCCGTGGACGCGAGCGACGGTCCGGGCGAGTATCCCGGTGCGGAGCTGAATGTCTCGCCGCGGTGGGAGGGCACGGAGTGTTCGTCCCCGGCGGACTGCTCGGCGACCGCGAAGCTCGCCTGGCGGGACGACACCCTGTACGCGCTGGTGACCGTGACGGACGACGTTCTTGGTACCCGGCTGGCGAAAGCGGACTGCAAACGACACTGGCGGACCGATTCGGTGGAGATCACTGTCGATCCGCGCGGCCGGTCGGAGAACACGTCCACGACGTACAAACTGGCTGTCCTGCCGGTCACCGCGGAAGGTCCGCCGTGCGTGCTGCGGGACGCCGACAACCATCAGGGCGACGCGCCCGGCGTGCGGGTCGCGTCGAGGATCACCGGATCGGGCTATGTGGTCGAGGTCGCCATCCCGATGGCACAACTGCCCGGGGCCGTGGATCCCGCGAACGTCGGCCTGAACGTGCTCGTGTACGACTCGGACACCCAGGACCGCACCGGGCAGACCAGGATCGGTTGGTCCACATGGGGTGGCGTGCAAGGGGATCCGTACCGCTGGGGCCGGGCGAGGCTGGACGGTTACGTCCCGCCACCGGACCGGCCGGCCGGCCCGCCGGCGCCGGTGTTGCCGTTGGTGGCGTTGGCATCCGTCGACTCGCCGCAGTCCATCGAGCAGTCCGTGCGGCTGGGACTGGCGCCCGGTGCCGCCGCCGCGGCCCGGCCCATCGCTGTTGGCCATGGATTGCTGCTAACGAGTGAAAGGGGCACGGCATACGTGTTCTCGGCCGGAAAACGCCAGGTCCTGGACGTCTTACCCGGTGCGACACGGGTTCCGGACGGGCATGTCCTGGTCGGGTTCATCAATTTCCGTGACCAAACAGCAGCGGCCGAATCACGCGAAGGGCGGTAGTTTTCCGGGCTCTCCTACGCGACCGTAGGAGTCCGCTTTCCCGACGTGGATTGGGTGCTCGATGACCGCCTTACCCGGCCTGCGCAAGCATTACTGCGGTAAGTGCGTGTCGGGGGAGCACGAACTCGGCGTCGACACCTGGGAAACCCGGCACTGCCGGCTTCAGCGGGAACTCTGCCAGTGCGAATGCGACTGTCCGTTCTACCGGGTGCTCATCGAGGAACCGCGGTGCCTGCGGCGCAGAACCGTGCGCCGGTGGACAACCGGGAGGCGGCCACCGCGTGGCTGGGCCCATCAGTACCTCCACGATGTCCTCGGCCCGCCGGTGCTGAGTCCACACGAGTACCTCGACGAGCGCGCCTGAGGCCTGGGGTCATACCCTTGGGCTATGACCCCGGACCTGGAGTCGTTGCGTCTGCTGGTGCTGGTCGGTGAGCTGGGCAGCATTGGCAGGGCGGCGGCCAAACTGGGCATCGCGCAACCGTCCGCGAGCAAGCGGCTGGCCACGTTGGAGCGCCGGTTCGGCCTGGCCCTGGTCGACCGCACCCGGCGCGGCTCGGCGCTCACCCCGGACGGCCGGGTGGTCACCGACTGGGCGCGGCGGGTGCTCGACGAGCTCAACGTCCTGGTCACCGGGGCCGAGGCGTTGCGGTCCCGGCGGGAGGCGGAACTCCGGGTCGCGGCGAGCCTGACGGTCGCCGAGCACCTGGCGCCCGGCTGGATCGGCGAGCTCCGCCGGGCGCGGCCGGAGCTGTACGTCGGCCTGATGGTGACGAACTCCAGCATCGTCTGCGACCTGGTCAAGAGCGGGGAGGTCGATCTGGGGTTCGTCGAGTCGCCGACCGTCCCCAAGGACCTCAACGCGCGCCGGGTCTCGACGGACCGGCTCGCGGTCGTTGTGCCGCCGAGCCACCCGTGGACCCGGCGGCGGCGCGCGCTGACCGCCGCCGACCTCGCGGAGACCCCACTCGTCGTGCGCGAGCACGGCTCCGGGACCCGGGAGACGCTGGAGCGCGCGTTGCGGCAGGCGAAAGTCGGTGAGGTTCAGCCGATCGCGGAGCTGGGATCGACGACAGCCGTCCGCAGCGCGGTCGTCGAAGGCGCGGGCCCGGCGGTGCTCAGCGTTCTCGCTGTGGACTCCTACCTGGTCGAGGGCCGGCTGGTGGAGGTCACGGTGGACGGCCTGGACCTCCGTCGCCAGCTCCGCGCGGTGTGGCCTGCTGGGCGGCGCCTGATCGGGTCCGCGGCCGAGCTGCTGGCTGTCGCGCTGCGGGCAAGTTGATCTTCCCGGCGCGCTCGCAGGACGCGTTGTCCTCGCAGCCGCGGGCTTGGTACAGGTGGTAGTGAGCATGGGTGCCGGGCGAGTGCCGCAGAGCGCTGGCAGAGCGCTGGGAGGCCATCAAGGCGTCGACGAGTCCGTTTTGTACGCGAAGGGGGCCAGTTCGCCCAGGATCGTGTCCAGCCCAGGGCGATCGCCGCCACTGCCTCGAGCAATTGCGCTTGACCACCGGCGTCTGCCGGACCGCGGTTCGCCAAACGGATCAGGACCTCCGGCGTTCTCGACGGCTCGCCTTCCCGATGGACCTTCTGCGGAAAGCCAGGGATCCGCGACAAGACCGGCAGCCGTCCAGGCCGAGCTACTAGGTTGTCGAGAATGAGGTGGTTCAGGCGTCGAACCGAGCCGGTTGCCGAGCGTGACCCGGCTGAGCCGGCGGCCGAGTTCTGGCAGGGGTGGATCGACCTGCTGCCCATGGTGAGCGCGGCACTGGGAGACAGTGAGCTGCACCGCGTGGAGAACGACCTCTGCGAGCTGGTCGCCCGCCTGCATCCTGACCTGCACTTCTCGGTGGAACGCGGGCAACGGGCCATCTACGCCCTGGTCCTGTCCGGTCAGGAGGATCCCCGGCTGCGGCCGTTCACCGACGCGTGGAAAGCCGCTGCACCACCGGAAGACGCCATCTGGGAGTACCACGATTCGGTGCCGCCGGTGCCGGATCCGACACAGGTGACGGTCAACCTCGGCGAGCACCGGTTCCCGTTGGCCGACGTCCGGGTCGCCGTCCACGTGGACCAATCGGTCGTCGATGTCGCCGTCTATCACCCGAAGTTCGCCGAACTGGACCCCGCGGTCCGGGAGACACTGACCTACCTCCCGCTGGATGTCACGCTGGGTGAACGGGTCGCCGGGGAGCGGCTGCGCCGGGTGGAGACCGCCGAGACCGAACCCGAGGGCGCGATCGGGCTGCTGGACCTTCGCGAAATTGTCGGTGGCCTGGACTAGTCTCCACGGCGTGACCAGCACTAACGAATCCAGTGACGAGACCGTGGCCGACGTGCCCGCCGAGGTGCGCACCAAGCACGCCGAGCTGGCCGAGGAGCTTCGCGGCCACCAGTTCCGTTACTACGTGCTGGACTCGCCCACGATCACGGACGGCGAGTTCGACGAGCTGCTCGGCCAGCTGGAGGCGATGGAGGAGCAGTACCCGGAGCTGGTGACCCCGGACTCGCCGACCCAGCGGGTCGGCGGCACCTTCTCCACCGAGTTCACCGCTGTGGACCATCTCGAGCGGATGCTCAGCCTCGACAACGCGTTCAGCGCGGACGAGCTGAACGGGTGGTTCGACCGGGTCGCCAAGGAGGTCGGCGACGCCGCGCACTACCTGTGCGAGCTGAAGATCGACGGCCTGGCGATCAACCTGCTCTACGAGAACGGCAGGCTGACCCGGGGCCTCACTCGCGGCGACGGCCGCACGGGCGAGGACGTCACGCTGAACGTCCGGACCCTCAAGGACGTCCCCGAGGTGCTGACCGGTACGGACGAGTTCTCGGTGCCCAAGCTGGTCGAGGTCCGCGGTGAGGTGTTCTTCCGGGTCGAGGACTTCCTGGAGCTGAACGCCAAACAGGCCGAGGCCGGCAAGCAGATCTACGCCAACCCACGCAACACGGCCGCGGGTTCGTTGCGGCAGAAGGACCCCAGCATCACCGCGAGCCGCAAGCTCCGGCTGATCTGCCACGGCCTGGGCAAGCGCGAGGGGTTCGAGCCGGACCGGCAGTCCGAGTCGTACGACCGGCTCACGGCGTGGGGCCTGCCGGTGTCGACACACACCAAGGTGCTGTCCACACACGAGGAAGTGCTCGCGTTCATCGAGTACTGGAGGGTGCACCGGCACGACGCCGAGCACGAGATCGACGGCGTCGTGATCAAGGTGGACGAGGTCGCGTTGCAGCGCCGGCTCGGCACCACGTCCCGGGCGCCGCGGTGGGCGATCGCGTTCAAGTACCCGCCCGAGGAGGTCACCACCACCCTGCTGGACATCCGGGTCAACGTCGGCCGCACCGGCCGGGTCACCCCGTACGCCGTCACCGAACCGGTCACCGTCGCGGGCTCCACCGTCACGCGGGCGACGCTGCACAACGCCAGCGAGGTGAAGCGCAAGGGCGTGTTGATCGGTGATCGGATCGTGCTGCGCAAGGCCGGTGACGTGATTCCCGAGGTGCTCGGTCCGGTGACCGATGCGCGGACCGGCGACGAGCGCGAGTTCGTGATGCCGGTGGCCTGCCCGGAATGCGGCACGCTGCTGCGTCCGGAGAAGGAAGCCGACGTCGACATCCGCTGCCCCAACTCCCGGCACTGCCCCGGTCAGCTGCGCGAACGTCTCGACTACATCGGCGGCCGCAGCGCGCTGGACATCGAGGTGCTCGGCTACGAGAGCGCGACCGCCCTGGTCAACTCCGATGTGTACGACTACGAGGCCGACCTGTTCGACCTCGACGCCGAGAAACTGCTGCGGGTGGAGCTGTTCCGCACCATCGCCGGTGAACTCTCCGCCAACGGCCAGAAGCTCCTGGCGAACCTCGAAGCCGCCAAGCAGCGTCCACTGTGGAGGGTTCTGGTCTCGCTGTCCATCCGGCACGTCGGCCCCACCGCCGCCCGTGCACTGGCCATGGAGTTCGGCACCCTGGAACGGATCTTCGAGGCCACCGAGGAGGAGCTCGCCGCGGCCGAAGGTGTCGGCCCCACGATCGTCGCCGCCCTCCGCGAGTGGTGGACTGTCGACTGGCACCGTGAGCTGGTCGAACGCTGGCGGGCGGCCGGTGTGCGGATGGAGGACGAGCGCGACGAGTCCATCCCCCGAAACCTCCAGGGCCTGTCCATTGTGGTCACCGGCACCCTCCCGACCCTGTCCCGCGACGAGGCCAAGGAGGCGATCATCGCGCGGGGCGGCAAGGCCGTCGGTTCCGTGTCGAAGAAGACCTCCTTCGTCGTAGTTGGTGACGCCCCGGGATCCAAGTACGACAAGGCATTGCAACTGAAGGTCCCCATCCTCGACGAGGACGGCTTCCGGGTGCTGCTCGCCCAAGGCCCCGACGCCGCCACCGAACTCGCCACCATCGGCACCGACGAAGAACCAGAGGAGGAGTAGCGCCCACCCGGACGAGACACACGAGAAGACGCCTTCGGAGAGCAGGCTCGGCGGCCCACACAGCGTGCTTCTGGAACACCTTCGCCGGCGCAACCCTGGCGCCCACACGGCGTCATGTACCGCGGTGTTGTTCGCGCGTCTCGAGATGAGGTGACTGTGTGCATGCCTGAGGATGGCCGGATGTCCGCACGCCTCAGGATGGGCCGACTGTCGGTACGTCCAGGATGAGCCGGATGTCCGCACGTCTCGGAATGGGGCCGCCAGTCTGCACGCCCGGCACAATGATCGCGGTATGAACGCGCAGCCGCACACGCGCCCATCTGCACGGGGCGGGCTGCCAGATGCTCGCGGGTACCGGGCGACGCTCTGGTCCGGAAAATGCCTACGGCACTATGGGTTCACTGCCGCAGATGTCAAAGGCATTGGGCACCCCGCCCGGAGTTGCTCGGGGGCGCGAGGTTGCGCGCGGTGCGGACGCTGCTGTGTTGGTTGCCACGATGCCGGATATACCGTGCGGCTAGGGTGCGCGCGAGTGGCGCTGATGTCACGGGAGTGGGGTGTACTGGCTCGTGTAGCTGCCATGGTGCCCACATTGGCGTAGCTCCGGGGATTGGTGTGCATGCTTGCGTAGCTGCCGTGGGGGATCGGGGTGCCGGTGCGGACTGGTGGGTGCGCCGGTTCGGGTGCTGTGCGGATTGGGTGGGCGCACGAGTGGGATGCCAGGGCACGAGGGCTGGGATGCCCGTGGGGCGGCGGAGGTGGTGACGTCGGGGATGCCGCATGGAGCTGGTTGTGAGGTACGTCGGGGCGCTGCACGGAGATGGCCGCGCGGCATGGAGCGGTGACGTTGGGACGTCGCACGGGAGATGGCCGTGTTTGGCGAGGGGTGTGGATGCGGCGGGCGGGTGAGGGCTTTGCCGGAGATCAGCGGTGCACCGCAGCCCGCACAACGGTTGGTGCGGGCCGGCGGCGCGGCGACGGTGCGGGTCAGGCGTGTTTGGTGATGAGGAAGTGGAAGCAGCCTGCTTCTTGGCTTCGGGCGTGGATGTGGGCTACTTCTGGTTCGTTGAGGATCTTGTGCGCGGCTTCTTCGTGGTCGTCGGCGGGCGCCAGGAAGGTGATGTGGTCGTAGGCGCGGGCGCCGGTGTGGTCGAAGGGGTTGAGGATCGCCTTGTTGTGCGCGAACAAGGGTGGGTACTGGTCTGGGGTCTGGTAGCCCGCGCACTCGTTGTGGTGGACGAAGATCGGCCCGGCCTCCAGCCAGGGGCTCGGCTCGGTCCACGGGGTGTAGCAGATCAGGGCGATGTCCTCGTCCTGCTCCGCCCGCTCCAGGCAGCACCTGAGCGGCTCCCACCCCTCGGCGGACCGGAGTTGCCACTTGTTGCCGTGTTCGTCCATGCCCGCGGCGCGCATCGCGGCGAGGCGGTCGGCGGGGATGGCCGTGTATCGGAGCTGCATAAGGGCAATTTTGGCCGGGTGGCCACGGCGAAGCTGGCGGATTCCGGACGTCGCGATTTTCTGTGAGGTGAGCGACCGCTTAGTATGCTCGGCGGGTACCGACTGGTAGGTATGTCTCTGACGTAACAGGATCGGCTCAGTCGATGGTGGAGTTGCCGAGCATGCGCAGCACAAGTGTGGCGTACTCGCGGCCGAGGGCGCGGGGTGTTTTGCGGGCGCGCTCGGTGTACCACCTGGCCACGTCGATACCCAGCGACAGCACCGCCCGGGCCGCGGTCTTCTCGTCGGGCACCTGGAACTCGCCAGTACGCACGCCTTCGGCGATGAGGGTGCGGACGGCCTGCTCGATCCGCCTGCGCAAGCCGGTGACCACCAGGTACTCGCTTTCCGGCAGAGCGTCCAGTTCGTACTGCACCACCCGGGCCACGGTGTGCTCGCGGGCGTGCCAGGCGACGAAGCTCTCCACCAGTGCGCGCATCTTGTCCGTCGGCGTCCCGTCCCCGGTGGCCAGGTCCTGGACCAGGGCGAGGGTCTGCTCATGGCCGCTGCGGCTGATCTCGAACAGCAGCGCGGTCTTGGACGGGAAATGCACGTACAGGGCGGCCGGGCTCATCCCGGCGGCGGTGGCGATGTCCCTGGTCGTGGTCGCGTGGAAGCCCACCGCGGCGAACGACTGCACGGCGGCGTGCATCAGCCGGCGGGCGGCTTCTGGTTTCACGTCCGGCCACAGTGACATCGTCATGAATAGACACTACCGGCTCGGCCCCTCATGCTAAGCGGGCGCTTAGGAAAGGACTGCACATGTTCAAGGACCGCGTGGCGATCGTCACCGGCGCGAGCCGCGGCATCGGGCTCGGTATCGCCAAGGCACTGACCGAGCGGGGCGCCAGGGTGTGCATCACCGCGCGCAATCCGGAGGCGCTCGAGGAGGCCGTGCGCGAGCTCGGCGGCTCGGACCACGCGATCTTCGTACCGGGCAAGTCCGACAACGGTGACCACCAGGACGAGGCCGTCGCCCGCACGATGGAGGCGTTCGGCCGGGTCGACATGCTGGTGAACAACACCGGCATCAACCCCGTGTACGGGCCGACCGTCGACATCGACCCGGCCGCCGCGGCGAAGATCCTCGCGGTGAACGTACTGGCGCCGATCGCGTGGACCCGCAAGGTGCGGGACGCCTGGATGGGCGAGCACGGCGGGTCGATCGTGAACGTCGCGTCCATCGCCGGGCTGCGTGCGTCCCCCGGCATCGGGCTCTACGGCGTCAGCAAGGCCGCGCTGATCCGGCTCACCATGGAGCTGGCGGTCGACCTCGCGCCGAACATCCGGGTCAACGCGGTCGCGCCCGCCGTGGTGAAGACGAAGTTCGCGACCGCCCTGTACGAGGGGCGTGAGGAGCAGGTTTCCTCGGTGTACCCGTTGAAGCGGCTGGGTCTTCCCGAGGATGTCGCCGGTGCGGTGGCGTTCCTGCTGTCCGACGACGCCGGCTGGGTGACCGGGCAGACGCTCGTGCTCGACGGTGGTCTCACGCTGGGCGGTGGCGTGTGAGCGTCGACCTCAAGGACGCCGGTGTCGTGATCACCGGTGCGGCGCAAGGCATCGGCGCCGCCCTGGCCACCCGGTTCGCCGCCGAGGGTGCGCGACTTTTCTTGTCCGACTTGGACAGTTCAGTCAACGACGTCGCCGCGTCGCTCGGCGCCTCGGCGTTCGTCGGTGACGCCGCGGCTGACGTGCCGGAACTCATCGCCGCGGCCCGGGCCGAACTGGGCGAGATCGACGTGTTCTGCGCCAACGCCGGCATCGCGCCGATGGGGTCGGAGACCGCCCCGGAGGAACTCTGGGAGAGCGCCTGGAACGTCAACGTGATGTCGCACGTCCGGGCCGCGCGTGAACTGCTGCCTGCGTGGCTGGAGCGGGGACGCGGGCACTTCCTGGCGACTGTGTCCGCCGCGGGTCTGTTGACCACGTTGGGATCCGCGCCTTACTCCGTGACCAAACACGGCGCGCTGGCGTTCGCCGAATGGTTGCTGGCGACGTACAAACACCGCGGCCTCACCGTGCAGGCGTTGTGCCCGCAGGGAGTCCGGACCCGGATGTACGAGCAGACCGGCGCGGGCGGGCAGTTGTTGATGGGCCCCAGCCTGATCGAACCTCAGCAGGTCGCCGACATCGTGGTCGAGGCGTTCCGCGGCGACCAGTTCCTGATCCTGCCCCATCCCGAAGTCGCGCAGTACTACGCCCACCGCGCGACCGAGAACGACCGCTGGATCGCGGGCATGAACAAGCTCCAGCAGAAGGTCGAAAACCTCGGCTGACCGCCAGTTGGCCCCCGCCACCCGCTGACGTTCTGGCTGGTGGCGGGCCTGCCGAGATTATCCATGACTCTGCGGCTCCCCTGGGTCCGTAAGTTACTCAGGGGGTCTGACAGAAATGGGTCGGTGGCGCGGGGTGTGGTTGTGCGTGAAGTTTGAGGGGTGTTGCTGATCCGGACGCGCGCGAGGTTGGTGGTGACCGGGGCCTTTTGGTCCGGTGGGGCGCTGGACGTTCGTCGCGGTTTCGGCTTGGAGTCGTTGGCTCCTGGAACCTTGGAGATTGTGCTGGGCCCCTTGCAGGTGGACGAGCCAGCCGCAAGGGCAACTGCTTGGCGGCGACGATGTGGTCAAGTTTGGAAGCGCGGGAGGGTTCGGGGTTCTGATACTTCCGGTGGGGTGAGGGTCCGTTCCGCGGTGGGGGTTGTCAGGCCGCGCCAGAAGGATTCCGCGAGCTACGAAGAACTCCGCGAGGTCGTGCAGGTAGAGCTGGAGCAGTTTGTCCTGCTCCAGCTCCTTTCGCACGGTCACAGCGGCGGGAAGTTGGGTGGGCGGCGTTCCGTCCAGCTGGCCAGGCCTTCGGCCAGCTCTGGGTGGGTGAAGGACTCGATCATCAGCTTGGCGGCTCGTTCGCCGGACTCCTCCAGCGGGAGCGGGGCTTCGTCGCGGATCTGCTGTTTCATCACGGCCATCGACCGCGGCGCGCTGTAGGTCGCGAGCTCCGTCGCGTACGCCTGGGCGGTGGGCAGCAGGGCGTCGAACGGGACGACCTCCTGGACCAGGCCGTAGGCGAGGGCGTCCTCCGCGGTGAAGGTACGGCCGGACAACAGCAGGTCCATCGCACGGCCACGGCCCACGAGGTCGGGCAGCAGGCGGGCGAGGCCGTACTCGGCGATCAGGCCGCGGCGCGCGAAGGCCGTGGTGAACTTGGCGCCCGCCGCGGCGAACCGCACGTCCGCCGTGCAGGCGATGACGAACCCGAGGCCCGCGCAGCCGCCGTTGATCGCCGCGACCACTGGTTTGCCGAGGAAGGCCGCCGCCTGGACGTTCGCGACCATGCCTTCGTGGCCGCCGCTCGCCTCCGCCGACACCCCGGCGAGCAGGTCGAGGTCGGCGCCGGGGCAGAACGAGGTGCCCGCGCCGGTCAGCACGATGGCCCGCACACCCTGGTCCTTCTCGAGGGCGCGCAGCGTCTCGCCGTACGCGACCTCCATCTCGATGTTCATCGCGTTGTGCCGGCCGGGACGGTCGAACGTCACCGTGGTCACCGCGCCGTCGGCCGAGATCCGTACCCCGTGGTCGGTCATGCCCAACATGCTAAGCGGTTGCTTAGCTCACGTCGAGGTTGCCGACGACATACCGAGCGGTATGCTTGCGGCGCCTGAAGGAACGAAAGGTGACCCGACGATGGCTCGTAGGCCCACCAGCGCGGCGTCCGGTGTGGACGAGCGGCTCCTGGCCGAGGCGACCCGGCTGTTCGCCAAGCAGGGCTTCGACCGCACGTCCGTGCAGGAAATCGTCGAGGCCGCGGGCGTGACCAAGGGCGCGATGTACCACTACTTCGGCTCCAAGGACGACCTGCTGCACGAGATCTACGGGCGGGTCCTGCGCGAGCAGACCGACCGGCTGGAGAAGTTCGCCGCCAGTGAGGCGCCGGTCGCCGAACGGCTGAAAGACGCCGCGGTCGACGTCGTCGTCACGACCATCGAGAACCTCGACGACGTGCGGATCTTCTACCAGTCCATGCAGTACCTCAGCCCCGCGAAACAGCGGGCGGTGCGCGCCGAACGGCGCCGCTACCACGAACGTTTCCGCGGCATGGTCGAGGAGGGCCAGCGGGACGGCGCGTTCCGCCTGGACGTGCCCGCCGACCTGGTCGTGGACTACTTCTTCGGCGCCGTGCACCACCTGGGCATCTGGTACCGCCGGACCGGGCAGCTGTCCGCCAATGACATCGCCACGCACTACGCCCACCTGTTGGTGGCTTCACTGCAGAAGGAGAACTGATGACTTCGAAGGTCGCGATCGTCACCGGCGCCGCCCGCGGCATCGGGGCAGGCGTCGCCCGCAGGCTCGCCGCCGACGGGTTCGCCGTCGCCCTGCTGGACCTCGACGAGGCGGGCGTCAAGGAGGGTGCGGCCGCCATCGTCGCCGACGGGGGCAAGGCGATCGGGCTGAGCGTCGACGTCAGCGACACCGAGCAGGTCGAGGCCGCGGTCAGCCAGGTCGCGCAGGAGCTCGGCGCGCCGACGGTGCTGATCAACAACGCCGGCATCACGCGGGACAACCTGCTGTTCAAGATGACCGACAACGACTGGGACTCGGTCATCGGCGTGCACCTGCGCGGCTCGTTCCTGATGAGCCGCGCGGTCCAGAAGCACATGACCGAGCAGGGCTGGGGCCGGATCGTGAACCTGTCCAGCACGTCCGCGCTGGGCAACCGCGGCCAGGCGAACTACTCGGCGGCCAAGGCGGGCCTGCAGGGCTTCACCAAGACGCTGGCCATCGAGCTGGGCAAGTTCGGTGTCACGGTCAACGCGATCGCCCCCGGGTTCATCGCGACCGACATGACCGCCGCGACCGCCGAGCGGCTGGGCGTGTCGTTCGAGGACATGAAGGCCGGTGCGGCCGCGCAGATCCCGGTTCGCCGGGTCGGTGAGCCGGAGGACATCGCGCACCTGGTGTCGTTCTTCGTCAGCGAGGGTGCGGGCTTCATCTCCGGTCAGGTCGTGTACGCGGCCGGCGGGCCGACGGACTGAAAGGGACAGGGCGCATGCGGGTCTTCAAGGATGTCGACGAGCTGGCCGCGGCCAAGGGCGAGTCGCTGGGCACCGGCGAGTGGCGTGAGGTCACCCAGGAGGCGGTGCAGCTGTTCGCCGACGCGACCGGCGACCACCAGTGGATCCACCTGGACGTCGAGCGCGCCAAGGCCGGCCCGTTCGGGTCGACGATCGCGCACGGGTACATGACGCTGTCGCTGATCCCGGTGCTGGCCAAGGACATCTACCGGGTCGAGAACGTCGCGATGGTGGTCAACTACGGCCTGAACAAGGTCCGTTTCCCGTCGCCGGTGAAGGTCGGCTCGCGGGTGCGCGGCACCGCCGAGCTGCTGGAGATCACCGACGTGCAGGGCGGCAAGCAGGCGATCACCAAGTTCACCATCGAGATCGAGGGCAGCGACAAGCCCGCGTGCGTCGCCGAGACCGTCAGCCGGATCTACCGATGAGCCTGCCCGGACTGGACCTCGACAAGCTCGCCGGCCGGCTGGGCGACGGCCCGCTGAGCGCCGAGCTGATCGAGGGCGGCCGGTCGAACCTCACGTACGTGGTCACCGACGGCACGTCGAAGTGGGTGGTCCGCAGGCCGCCGCTCGGGCACGTGCTGCCGACCGCGCACGACATGACCCGCGAGTACCGCGTGATCACCGCGTTGAAGGACACCGCCGTACCGGTGCCTGGCACGTTGTTCCTCTGCGAGGACACCGAAGTGCTCGGGGCGCCGTTCTACGTGATGGAGTTCATGGCGGGGATCCCGTACCGCAGCAGGGAAGAGCTCGGCCGGCTTGGTCCGGAAAGGACACGGGCGATCGCGGACTCCCTTGTGGACACTCTCGCGGACCTGCACGCGGTCGACCCGGCGGCGGTGGGACTGGCCGATTTCGGGCGCCCGGACGGGTTCCTGGAGCGGCAGCTGCGGCGGTGGGGCAAGCAGCTCGACGCGTCGCGCAGCCGGGAGATCAAGGGCATCGACCGGTTGCACGAGCGGCTGGCCGAGCGGATCCCACAGCCACAGCGGGCCACGATCGTGCACGGCGACTACCGGCTGGACAACACCCTGGTGCTGGACGACCGGATCAACGCGGTGCTGGACTGGGAGATGTCCACCCTCGGCGACCCGCTCGCCGACATCGGGCTGACCGTCGCCTACGCGACCCGGGAGGCGCCGGACGACTCGGTGATCGCGAACGTCAGCAGCGCCCCGGGGTATCCGAGCGTGGACGAGACGATCGCGCGGTACGGCGACCGGTCCGGGCTGGATGTGTCCAACTTGGACTGGTACATCGCGTTCGCGTTCTTCAAGCTCGCGGTGATCACCGAGGGCATCTACTTCCGGTTCAGCCAGGGCAAGACCGTCGGGCAGGGCTTCGAGCTGGTCGGCTCGCTCACCGAACCCGTTGTCGCGCAAGGCAACGCCACGCTCAAGGAGAACTGATGGACTTCGGCTACGACGCGCGCACCCAGGAGCTGGTCAAGCAGCTCAACGACTTCATGGACTCGCATGTCTACCCGGCCGAGCCGGTGTTCGAGCAGCAGCTGGCCGAACGGGACAGCGAGTGGACCACCCCGCCGATCGTCGACGAGCTGAAGGCCGAGGCGCGCAAACGCGGGCTGTGGAACTTCTTCCTGCCCGGCGAGCACGGCGGCGGCCTGACCAACCTGCAGTACGCGCCGCTCGCGGAGATCACCGGCCGCAGCCCGCACCTCGCGCCGTCCGCGTTGAACTGCGCCGCCCCCGACACCGGCAACATGGAAGTGCTGTCGATGTTCGGCAACGAGCAGCAGCAGAAGCAGTGGCTGCACCCGTTGCTGGAGGGCGAGATCCGGTCCGCCTTCGCGATGACCGAACCGGACGTCGCCTCGTCCGACGCGCGCAACATCGCCACGCGGATCGACCGCGACGGCAGCGACTTCGTCATCAACGGGCGCAAGTGGTTCATCTCCGGCGCGATGAACCCGCGTTGCCAGATCTTCATCGTGATGGGCAAGACCGACCCGGACGGCGAGCCGCACCGCCAGCAGAGCATGGTCCTCGTCCCGCGCGACACACCGGGGATGACGATCAAGCGCGGCATGCACGTCTTCGGTTACACCGACGGCGACCACGGTGGCCACGCCGAGATCGAGTTCGACAACGCGCGCGTGCCCGCCGAGAACCTGATCGGCGAACTCGGCGGCGGGTTCGCCATCGCCCAGGCGCGCCTCGGCCCCGGCCGGATCCACCACTGCATGCGGCTGATCGGCATGGCCGAACGCGCCATCGAGCTGATGTGCAAGCGGGCGGTGTCCCGCGTGGCGTTCGGCAAAACCATCGCACAGCAAGGCGTTGTGCAGGACTGGATCGCCGAAGCCCGTGTGCGCGTGGAACAACTGCGCCTGCTCGTCCTCAAAACCGCCTGGCTGATGGACACCGTCGGCAACCAAGGCGCCCACACCGAGATCCAGGCGATCAAGATCTCGACCCCCACCACCGTCGAATGGATCCTCGACAAGGCCATCCAGACCTACGGCGCCGGCGGCGTCAGCCAAGACACGCCCCTGGCCGGGCTTTGGGCGCACGCCCGGACGTTGCGGCTCGCCGACGGGCCCGATGAGGTGCACAAGCGGTCCATGGCTCGGCGCGAGCTGGCCAAATACCTCTGACGTGTGTTGTGTGGCGGCCCGGGTGGCTTCGTTTCGCTGCCCGGGCTTGCCTCCGGCCCCCGATTTCCAGCCTAGTGAAGAGGGCTGACAGCTCTGGGCTTGTGGCTGGAGGTTGTCCACAGGTGGCCGGGTGTCCACAGGACCCTGGGTGCGGCTCGCGGGCTTGCGGGATGGGGTGTAGGGCGAGGAGGAGACGTACCTGAACGCGTGGCGGGCGTACTCCCGGTTCGAGGGGCCGTTCGTCGCCGCGGACCTGGCTGTACCGGATCGCCACCAACGCCTGCCTGACCGCGCTGGACACTCGCGGTGTTGCGGTATCCACTGGGCGGGCGCAATCGGGTGGGGCCTGCGGTGTGGGGCTCGCGGCATCGGGGATGGGCTACATGGCCCGGGTGCGGCTCGCGGCGTCGCAGGATGGGGTGAAGACTGGCGGTGTTGGGGACGGGTGAGGGGCTCGCGGTGTTGGCGGACGGGGTATTCGCCGGGTGTGCCGGATGGGGCTTGTGGTGGTGGGGGTGTCGGTGAGCGGAATGTGGGTTGACGATTACGGGAAGTCACCGTAGGTTCGGGAGAGCCGCCCTTGTAAACGTTTACATTTCGAGGGACGGAGGTACGAATGCGTCCACTGTGGACTATCGCGGCCGCGGTCGCCCTGGTGTTCGGCTTTGCCGCTCCCGCTGGTGCGGATCCCAACCCCTACAACGATCCCAACCTCGTCTCGATGTTCAACGGCACCTCGTTGGACGGGTGGACCCAGGCCAAGGATGGGCAGTTCACCGTGAAGGGTGGTGCCATTCACGCGAACGGGACCGCCCGCGGCTGGATCTACTACAACAAGCAACAGGCCGGCACGTTCCGGTGGATCTTCCAGGTCCGTCAGGTGAAGGGCAACCACAAGCCCACCGTCCTCATCTGGGGCACCACCGACCCCATCCGCGACGCGCTGTCCGCCATCCAGTTCCAGCCCCCCAACGGCGGCCACTGGGACTACCGCCCCGGCCACAACAACGGCGGCGGCAAGCTGTTCAAGCAGTTCGACCACAAGTCCATCGACATCAAGAAGTGGGCGCAGTGCGAGCTGATCGCCAACCAGGACACCGGGGTCGCCCGGATGGCCTGCTGCCCGCTCCCGGACAAGGCGACCACCTGCAAGGCCGTTGAGGTCCTGCAGTTCACCGACAAGACGGCCGGCCGGGTCGGCCCGATCGCGATCCAGATCCACAACAGCGGCATCAACGACGAGTACAAGGGCCTCTACCTGGAGTCCCCGGTCGTGCAGAAGCCGGACGCGTTCATCACCACGTAGGCCATCCCCGCCCAGCGCACCCCCGTCGGTACCCTCGGGTGGGTGCGCTGGGTGGGGACTGTGGTGGCGGGTGCGGTCACGTTGTGGCTGTTGCTCGCTTATGGCAGCGCCAACGTGGGGCGGATCCTGTCCACGGAGGTCGGGTGGCACGCCGATCTGGAGACGTTCCACCGGTCGGCGCAGGCGTTGCTGCACGGGCAACCCATCTACGACACCGGCGCGCACCTGGTCAACCTCAACCCGCCCGTGTGGACGGTTCTCTTCGCGCCGTTCGGATTGCTCGAACCCCTTGCGGCGTACTGGGTTTTCGCGGTCATCACGGCGATTCTCGTGCTGGGGTCCGGATACCTGGTCGCGCGGGAACTCAACGCGCCGAAATGGCTCGCACTGGCGGCGATGGCGCTGTCCTCGCCGTTCATGGGCACGGTCGCGGTCGGGCAGATCTACGGCGTCCTCACCGCCGGGCTCACCTGGTCCTGGCTCGCCGCCCGCCGCCACAACACCGGGCAAGCCGGAATCGCCCTTGGCCTGGTGATCGCGCTCAAGCCGACCCTGGCCCCGCTGCTGCTCCTGCCGATCGCGCAACGCCGTTGGCCCACCCTCAAAGCAGCCCTGGCGACCACGATCGGAGCCACGCTCGTCGGGCTGGCCACCGGACCGAGCCAGACCTGGCGCTGGATCGAGGTCCTGCGCCACGAGCCGCTGAGCACGTTCGGCGACAACGCATCCCTGCCGAGCCTGGCCGCCCGCCTCGGTCTGCCCGCGTGGGCCGGTTTCCTGGCCGGAGCGGTGATCCTGGCGATCACCTACAAGCGCGTCCGCCAGGACACGCCCCAGGCGCTGTGGGCATTGACCGCGGCGACCCTGCTGTTCTCGCCGGTGGCCTGGCACAACTACCTGGTGCTGTGCTTCCCAGGCGTGTTCGTGGTGCTGCACCAGCGCAGGTTCGCCACGGCTTCGTTCCTGCTCACGCTGCCGCTGATCGGTGTCGAGTGGGGCATGCACCTGTTCAAGGGCGGCACGCTGCTCGACCACATCGGGTCGTCGCTGTACTGCTTCGTGCTGGTCAGCTGGTTGACAGCGTTGTCATCCGTCCAGGACGACCGCGACGATCCCGGCCAGGTGCGCCAGGCGGGCGACCTCGGCGGCACGGAACATCGGGCCGCCCGGGCGGCCGACCAGTAGCACCCGGTCCGGCTTGCCCAGCGGCGTCGCGGCCAGCTCGGTGCCCAGCTCCTGCCAGGTCTCCGGCACCCACGACTCCTCGCCGTCCAGCACGGTGGCCTTGGCCAGCGGCATGAACGGCAGCTCGATCTTGGTGATCTGCGGCGCCGCGGCCGACGCGGCCAGTGTCTGCGAACCGCTCGGGTCGGCGGCGACCACCACGGCCCAGCCCGCCCGGATGATCTTCGGCACGCCCTCGGTGAACGTCCGCATGCCCTCGTTCGGCTCGGCCGCGACCTCTTCCACCAGCTCCAGCTCGCGGTGGGTGTCCAGCACCCCCGCGTAGGGCCGCACCGCGTCCACCTCGACGCCGTCCACCGACTCCGCGGCGGTGATCAGCATGTCCGGCAGGCGCCCCGACGGCAGCTCCACCACCAGGTCGTCCACGGCGACGCCGCCGCCGCGCTCGACCACGTCCACGCTGAGGATGTCGGCGCCGATCTTGCCGAGCGCGGTCGCCACCGCGCCCAGTGTTCCCGGGGAATCCGGGAGTTGCACCCGGATCAGGAAGGACAAGGCGAACGCCTCCTGCGTCGAGCGCGGAACCCTGCCGTCCGCGCCTGCTGCCGGTCGCCGATTCTCGCAGACCCCCGGACGCCCCCGAGAGCAGGCGTGGGGTCGCGAACAGCGCATCGGCGGATAACCGGTTCGGGAACGGGTGACCCCTCGCCATAGACTCACCAGGTCCCAGACGCAATGTAAACCCCCGGGGGTTCGTGGAGTGCCAACCATCTCCCGTGCAGAGGTAGCGCACCTGGCCAAGCTGGCCAGGCTCGCGGTGACCGACCAGGAACTGGACAAGTTCGCTGGTCAGCTCGACGTGATCCTGGAAGCAGTGGCCAAGGTCACCGAGGTCGCCGCCGAGGACGTGCCGCCCACTTCGCACGCAGTGCCACTGACCAACGTGTTCCGCGAGGACGTGGTTCGCCCCGGGCTGACCCAGCAGCAGGCGCTCGCCGGTGCCCCCGCGGCCGAGGACGGCCGTTTCCGCGTGCCACGCATCCTGGGAGAGGAACAGTGAGCGAGGACATCATCCGGCTGACCGCGGCCGAGATCGCGGCAAAGATCCAGGCCAAGGAGGTCTCGGCGGTCGAGGTCGCCCAGGCCCACCTGGACCGGATCGCCGCCGTCGACCCCGCGGTCAACGCGTTCCTGCACGTCAGCACCCAGAGCGCGCTCGCCGCGGCCAAGGCCGTGGACGAGGACGTCGCCGCCGGCCGCACGCCCGCGTCGCCGCTGGCCGGGGTGCCGCTGGCGCTCAAGGACGTCGTCACCATGCAGGGCGCGCCCACCACGGTCGGCTCCAAGATGCTCGAGCACTGGCAGCCGCCCTACGACGCCACGATCACCACGCGCATGCTCGAGGCGGGCATCGTGATCCTGGGCAAGACCAACATGGACGAGTTCGCGATGGGCTCCTCCACCGAGAACTCCGCCTACGGCCCCACGCACAACCCGTGGGACCTGGGCCGCGTGCCCGGAGGCTCCGGCGGTGGCTCGTCGGCCGCGCTGGCCGCGTACGAGGCGCCGCTGGCGATCGGCACCGACACCGGCGGCTCGATCCGCCAGCCGGCCGCGGTCACCGGGACCGTCGGCGTGAAGCCGACCTACGGCGGTGTGTCGCGCTACGGGCTGGTGGCGTTCTCGTCGTCACTCGACCAGGCGGGTCCCTGTGCGCGCACGGTGATGGACGCCGCGCTGCTGCACGAGGTGATCGGCGGTCACGACCACCTCGACGCCACCTCGATCAACGAGCCCGTGCCGTCGGTCGTGCAGGCCGTCCGGGAGGGCGCGCTGGGCGACCTCCGGGGCGTGCGGATCGGTGTCGTGCGGGAGTTCTCCGGCGACGGCTACGACGCCGGCGTGATGCTCTCGTTCAACGAGGCCGTCGAGCAGCTCCGCACGCTGGGCGCCGAGATCGTCGAGGTGTCCTGCCCGCACTTCAGGTACGCGCTATCGGCGTACTACCTGATCGCGCCGAGCGAGTGCTCCTCGAACCTGGCCCGGTTCGACGCCATGCGCTACGGCCTGCGCGTCGGCGACGACGGTGAGCGCAGCGCCGAGGAGGTCATGTCGCTGACCCGTGAGGCCGGTTTCGGCGCCGAGGTCAAGCGCCGCATCATCATCGGCACGTACGCGTTGTCCTCGGGCTACTACGACGCCTACTACGGCTCGGCGCAGAAGGTCCGCACGCTGATCAAGCGGGACTTCGCCGCCGCGTTCGAGAACGTCGACGTGCTGGTCTCGCCGACCACGCCGACCACGGCATTCGAGATCGGCTCGCGCACCGACAACCCGATGGCCATGTACCTCGCCGACCTGTGCACCATCCCGGCGAGCATGGCGGGCACCCCGGCGATGAGCGTCCCCAGCCGGCTGTCGGGCACCGACGGCCTGCCGGTCGGCCTGCAGATCATGGCCCCAGCACTGGAAGAGACCCGGATGTACCGGGTGGCGGCGGCCTACGAGGTCGCCCGCAACGAAGCCGACGGCGGCCCGCTGATCCACCGGGTGCCGGAACTGGAGGTGGCGGGATGAACAAGGTGCGCGGAATCCGCGGAGTTCTCGGTGTGGCCGGGTCCGTGTTCGGCGCGGTCAGCGCGGTCAAGTCGCTGCAGACCGCCCGCAAGGACAAGGACCGGCTGCTGCTGGTCAACGCGGTAGCAGGCATCCTCGCCGCGGTCACCGGCGTCTTGCTGACCATCCGAGCGGCACGTAAGGACGACAAGTGACCGACCTGATGGACTACGACGAGGTCCTCGAGAACTACGACCCCGTCCTCGGGCTCGAGGTGCACGTCGAGCTGTCCACCCACACCAAGATGTTCTGCGGCTGCCCGGTGGCGTTCGGCGCGGAGCCCAACACCCAGGTCTGCCCGACCTGCCTTGGCCTGCCCGGGTCGCTGCCGGTCGTGAACGAGACGGGTGTCGAGTCGGCGATCCGCATCGGCCTGGCGCTCAACTGCGAGATCGCCGAGTGGTGCCGGTTCGCCCGGAAGAACTACTTCTACCCGGACATGCCGAAGAACTTCCAGACCTCGCAGTACGACGAGCCGATCGCGTTCAACGGCTGGCTCGACGTCGAACTGGAGGACGGGTCCACCGTGCGCGTGGAGATCGAGCGCGCGCACATGGAGGAGGACACCGGCAAGTCGCTGCACGTGGGCGGGTCCACCGGCCGGATCCACGGCGCGGACTTCTCGCTGCTGGACTACAACCGGGCGGGCGTGCCGCTGATCGAGATCGTCACCAAGCCGATCACCGGCACCCGCGAGCGGGCCCCGGAGGTGGCGCGGGCGTACGTGACCGCGCTGCGGGACCTGTTGCGTGCCTTGGAAGTCTCCGACGTGCGGATGGACCAGGGCTCGCTGCGCTGCGACGCCAACGTCTCGCTGATGCCGCGTGGCACGACCGAGTTCGGCACCCGCACGGAGACCAAGAACGTCAACTCGCTGCGGTCGGTCGAGCGGGCGGTGCGGTACGAGATGACCCGTCAGGCGGCGGTTCTGGCCTCCGGCGGGACGATCCGGCAGGAGACCCGGCACTTCGACGAGTCCACCGGGTCCACTTCGGCCGGTCGCGCCAAGGAGACCTCAGAGGACTACCGGTACTTCCCGGAACCCGACCTCGTGCCGATCGCCCCGTCCCGCCAGTGGGTCGAGGACCTGCGGTCGACACTGCCCGAGATGCCTTCCGCGCGGCGCAAGCGCATTCAGGCCGAGTGGAACCTGTCCGACTTGGAGCTCCGGGACCTGCTGAACCTCGGTGCGGTCGACGTGATCGCGGCGACCGTGGCCGAGGGCGCCTCCCCGGCGGAGGCTCGGGCTTGGTGGGTCTCGCATCTCGCGCAGGAGGCGAACTCCCGGGGCGTTGAGCTGGATGAGCTGCCGATCTCACCTCGGGCTGTTGCCGATGTGATCAAGTTGGTCGCGGATGGGTTGCTGACCAACAAGCTGGCGCGGTCGGTCGTTGAGGGCGTGCTGGCTGGGGAGGGTTCTCCCGCTGAGGTCGTTGAGCAGCGTGGGCTCAAGGTCGTTTCCGATGAGTCGGCGTTGACGGCGGCTGTGGATGAGGCTTTGGCTGCGCAGCCCGATGTTCTGGAGAAGATCCGTAGTGGGAAGGTTCAGGCTGCGGGTGCGATCGTTGGCGCCGTGATGAAGGCGACCAAGGGGCAGGCCGATGCCAAGCGGGTCCGGGAGCTGATTTTGGAGCGTTCCGGGGTTTGATGGTTGCTTGGTGGCGCCCGGCTGGGTTTTCTGGCCGGGCGCTTTGCTTTGTGGGCTTGTAGGTGGCTTTTTGCTGGGGTGGCGCTGGTTTGGGGCGGCACGAGTGTGGCTGGGAGCGTGAGCGTGCTGGGGCGCCGCCAGTGTGGTTGGGCGCGCTGCCAGCGGGAGTTCGCGGCGCGGGCCGGGATGGATCCAACGGCGTTGTCGAAGGTCCTGCACGGGACGCGGCGGCTGCGGGACGACGAACTGGTGGCCATCGCCCGCGAAGGCAAGGTGTCCCAGCGTTATCTCCGCACCGGGGAAGGGCGTGGGCCCGGACCGGCCAAAGGGCGAGCGCGGGCCGACTCGCTCGATCCGGATATCCGGCGGGCGCAGATCCTCGAGGCAACGGCCAGGCTCGTTGCGCGCAAAGGCTTTCACCACGTGCGGGTCGCGGATATCGCCGAGGAGTGCGGGACGAGCACGGGCACGATCCACTATCAACTTCCCCATCAAGGACGACACGCTGCGGTCCGCGCTCGCTTTCTACGCGGATCGGCTCCACCAGCGCATCGAGGCCCAGTTCAGCACTTGAGAAGCTGCGGCGGTTGATCGAGGTTCAGCTTCCGGCCACCGACGAGGACGTCCAGGGGTGGTCCATCTGGATCCAGGCCTGGAACGAGGCCATCCTCGACCCCGCGCGACGCCCGGGGCAGCGCGAGATCTACAGCCGTTGGCGCCAGGTCGTAGTCGAGTTGGTCCGGGAGTGCACCGAAGCCGACGCCGAAGCGCTGGCCGCTCGGTTCACCGGCATGGTCGACGGGCTGGCGATCCAGATCCTGGCGCGGACCACCGAGATGTCTGTCGACCGGATGCGCGAGCTGTTGCTGGACGCGTTCGAGCCGCACATCAGCCTCCGTGAGACAGCAGTGAGGGCCACCCCCCGATAGGTGGCCCTCACTTGGATCCGGTCGCTCAGTCCATCGCGAGCGCCGGCACCGGCTTGGCCTCATCGGACGAGGCCACGGTGAAGTCCCGCAACGGTTCGGCCTTGACGAACCACGAGACCAGGAAGCCCAGCGCCAGGAACACCGCGCCCCAGGTGAACACGCCCTGGATGCCGTCGACCATGCCGCCGAGGTACGCGTCGTGCACCGGCTTGGGCAGCGACTCGATCATCTTCGGCGACAGCTGGCCGCCGGTGCTGGTCAGCTTCGACCCGGCCGAGCCCAGGGCGGTGGTCAGGCTGTCCTGGATCCGGGTGGTGAAGATCGACCCGAGCACCGCCACCCCGAGCGAGCCGCCGATGCTGCGGGCGAACGTCGCCGTCGAGGTCGCCACGCCGAGGTCCTTCAGGCCGACGCTGCTCTGCGCGATCAGGTTCGTCGTGCCCATCAGGAACCCGAGGCCGGCGCCCACCACGAAGATGTACATGCTGGACGTGAACGAGCTGGTGTCGATCGCCAGCGTGCTCAGCAGCAGCGCACCAGTGCCCATCACCGCCATGCCGATGATCGGGAACGTCCGGTAGTGCCCGGTCCGGCTGGTGATCTGGCCGGACAGCGTGGAGAACACCAGCACCCCGGCCATCATCGGCAGCAGCAACAGGCCGCTGTTGGTCGCCGACGCGCCCTGCACGATCTGCTGGTACTGCGGCAGGAACCCGACCGCGCCGAACATCGCGAACCCGGACATGAACGCCAGCACCGAGGCGAGCGTGAAGTTGCGGTTGCGGAACAGCCGCAGCGGCAGGATCGGCTCGGCCACCCGCTGCTCGACCCAGGCGAACAGGCCCAGCGAGACCACGGTCAGCACGCCGAGGCCGACGATCTGCCACGAACCCCACGCGTACTCGGTCCCGCCCCAGGTCGCGAACAGCACCAGGCTGCCGATGCCCAGGGTGAGCAGGCCCGCGCCCCAGTAGTCGATGGTCGCCTTGCTCGACCGCTTCGGCAGTTTGAGCGTGACGCCGATGACGGCCAGTGCGAGCGCGCCCAGTGGCAGGTTCACGTAGAACGCCCAGCGCCAGTCCAGGTGGTCGGTGATGAACCCGCCGAGCAGCGGGCCGCCGACCATCGCGATGGGCATGACCGCGGCGAACAGGCCCTGGATCTTGCCGCGTTCCCGCGGCGAGACCATCTCGGCCATGATCGCCATCGCGCCGACCATCAGACCGCCGGAGCCCAGGCCCTGCAGGCCGCGGTAGGCGATCAGCTCGGTCATCGAGTGCGCCGTGCCGGCCAGCGCGGACGCGGCCAGGAAGGTGACGATGGAGGCCATCATCATGTTCTTGCGGCCGTAGAGGTCGGACAGCTTGCCCCAGATCGGCGTGGAGACCGCGGACGCCAGGGTGTAGGCGGTGATCACCCACGAGAAGTGGTCGAGCCCGCCCAGGTCACCGACGATGGTGGGCATGGCGGTGCCGACGATCATGTTGTCGAGCATCGCCAGCAGCATGCCGATCATCAGGCCGGCGAAGACTGTGTACTGCTTGCGTTTGTTGATCGGCTCAGTGCTGGTCATTGGATACTCTCCCCAGGAGGTCTGGTCCTTACTTGCCGTCCGGCTAGTTAACTTGCTAGTCGTACGGTAAGCTGTCAGCTAGCCGGTCGTCAAGTAAGCAATCTGAAGCAGGGGATGTGGCGATGAACACCCGGTCCGATACCCGCTCGCGGATCCAGGAGGTGGCCCTGGAGCTGTTCGCCGAGCAGGGGTACGACAAGACGTCGCTGCGCGAGATCGCCGAACGGCTGGGCGTGACCAAAGCGGCGCTGTACTACCACTTCAAGACCAAGGAAGAGATCGTCACCAGTCTCTTCGAGGCGGCCTTCGCTGGGATCAACCGGCTGGTCGACTGGGCCGCCGAACGCGAGCCCACCCCCGAGAACCGCCGTGAGCTGCTCCGGCTCTACGCGCACGGCGTCAGCGACGGGCAGGCGTTCCGCCTGATGCGCCTGATGCAGGACAGTCAGCACACCCTCCGCGAGCTCGCCGCGGGCCACCGCGGGCGCGAGCGGATGCAGGAACTGGTGGACTTCCTGGTGGACAAGGACGCGCCGCTCGCGGTCCAGTTGAAGGCCCGGATGTCGCTGATGGTGATGAACTTCAGCATGTTCGCCCTGCACGACACCGGCGCGTCGGAGAAGGAACGCCTCGACGCGGCCCTTGAGGTCGGCCTGGAGCTGCTCGGTTAGACGGGGATTCGGGGCGGTTCGGGGTTGTAGATGTGCTCGAACCGCGGGTGGACCCACAGAATCCGCTGGCCGGCACGGACTTTGCGCAGGTCGGCGTAGGTGATGTCCTGTTCCCGCAGGGTGGCGTGCAGCATCCGCAGCAGGCCGCCTTCGGCTGCTCTCGGCTCGAACGTCCTGGTGGCCTCCGCGTCAGTGCCCAGTGCGGCCGCGGCGCCGAGGGACTCCTTGATGACCGTGAGCTGCTCCTCGACGCCCTTCCACTGGTCGTCGGTCAGCTCGGCCTTGATCACCGGCAGGCCGATCGGCAGGAACGCCTTCAGCAGCGTGCTCGTGGTCCGGACCAGCGGCGCCGCCTTGACCCACCAGTCCCTCGGAACGTCCACTGTGTACACACCCGCCCCGGGCTTGTCGGGTTCCAGCAGGTGGACCGGGACCTTGGAGTGCTCGCACCACAGGGTCAGGCGCATGCGGTATGTCGTCGGGCTGAAGCTGCGGACTTTGTCCATGCTGAACAGGCGCGGACCGTCGTTGGCCTCGTCGTCGTGGGCGCGCATGAGGACGTCCAAGCGGTCCTCGATCCGGCTGAACAACCGGCTGCCCTCGTCACTGAGATGCGCGTGCACACCCCCAAGACCCGCGTTGAGCTGGCGGATGATCTCGGCGGTGTGGGCCTGCAGCAGCGGCAGGATCTCTCGGCCGAACGCGCCGGACATCGTCTCGTCGATGACGTTCCCGGCCTGCTTCTCCCGTTGCGTGCCGATGATCCTCGCGATCTCGACATCGTGTCCGCAACTCGGACCTCGGCATTCCGCGGTGGTCTTGCCCGCGTCGAGCCGGCGGTAGACCGTGTCCAGATCGAACTGTCCACGTAGGACGCCTTGAATGCCACAGTTTTTGGGGCACGGCACAAGAACTCGGGTGCGGCGGCCACGCCAGAAGTTCTCCACGTAGGTCTGGATTTCGCGGACCAAGTGGTTGAGGAAGGCGCTCGGGTTGACACCCTTGACATGCACGGTGAGGTCGGTGTCGTCGGTCCTCAGGAGGGCTCGGGCGCCGTAGCGGTCTTCGAGGACGAGGCCGTTCTGCCAATGGACGGACTGGTTGATGTCGTTGCGCCCCAGCGAATGGCGGTGGAACAGGACGATGAGCCGCGCCATCAGGCCGGGTGGCGGGTCGGCGGCTTTGCCGGTGTCCTGCTCGACGAACTGGCAGACCTGGATGGCCTCTTCGGCGCCGGGTTTGTAGTCGTTCCACTGTTGTTGCAGCGTTTTTGGCGGGTCGCCGGGGAGGAGCTGGGCGACCAGGCTCAGCGGCTGATCGGGACTGAGCTCCGGGGCGCGGTAGCTCAGATCGAACCGCTCCATCAGTCGAAGGAACATCTGTTGCAACCCGTGCGAATACCGTTGCCTCGGCGTCCTCACGGGGTTGTCCCACACCTGCGGGAGGTAGCGGTGCTGCAGGAGCCCGCCGTACTGCTGGACTGTCGGATCGTCGAGCACGAACCCGATCGCCACACTCAGCCAATCCGCCTTGAGCACAACGAGATCCTGCAGGGCGGGATCATCGTCGTAGTAGATCAACTGGCCCAACGCGTGGGCGTTGCGGGCGAGGGAACGCGCCGACTCGGCCGTCAGCCCATGTTTGCCTGCGATCTCCTGGAACTGGTCGTACCGCAGGTGGGTTTCGCGTGACTCGGACAGCTCGGCGAGGACGTCATACCACGACCGGGGGTAGGAGCGGCTGACGTGCTCCAACCCATGTGCGGTGGCCGCGATCTTTTGCTTGAGTTCTGCGATGCCTTCGCCGGTCTTGCTGTCGACATGGTGGAACCCAACGATCATCTCGCCGAAGCGCGCCACCAGCCTGGACTGGTCGAGATAGGCCGATCGCTGCCCGGGGCCTCCGTGGGTGGCGACCACATGGACGCGGGCTCCCGCGCCTGCGCGGTCCTTGATGAGCGAGATCCAGTACTCGACCAGGCCGAGTTCGGGGCCTTCGCGGGGCTTCCAGACGACGAGGTAGACCGCAGGTTTGGTGAAGAAGAGCTGGTGGGTGGGCCGGTAGAGCGGTTGCCCACCGAAATCCCAGCAGTTCAAGGTGATGTCGGAGCCCTCGTGGCGGACATCCAGCTTCTTGATCTCGATGCCGTGCGTGGTATCCCGGTCCTCGACGAACGGCTCATCCAAGAACGCCGCAAGCAGCGAACTCTTGCCCACCGCGCCCTCGCCGACCAGAACCAATTTGGCCTCAGTGATCTCGGCGCCGCCGGAGGCGAGAGCATTCAGATACTGGAGTAATTCCGCCGTGCCGCGCTCAGCAGCCGCCAACAGCTCAGGAGGTAGGGGATTGCCATCCAATGGCAGGCTGTGTATGCCCGACAGTTCTCCTAGGCTGGCTGGAAGCTTCTTGAGCCGGTTTCGGCTGAGACGCAGGTACGTTAAGTTGCGTAGTTTCCTGATGTTGGAAGACAGTGCGGTGAGCTCGTTATGTGCAAGGTCGAGCGTGCGTAGTTCCGTCAGTTCAAACACTCCAGGAGGAACCTCGCGGAGATGGCAGAAGCCTAAATGTAAGGTGTGCAATCCTGGAGGGAAGCTGGAATCCGTTGGCAGGCTCTCAAAGTTGTTGGCGTCGAGGTCGAGATAGCGGACGCTGGACAGCTGGGACAGGACGGTCGGTAGAGTCAGCAAGTGGGTGCCGGGTAAAGAAAGAGAGTCGAGACTGGACAGCTTGGTGATAGCGCTGGGAACATGCGACACCGCAGACATTCCGGCATTGAGCAACCGCAACCCTCTCAGCCGCCATAGAGCGTCAGGCAGTTCCCGGATGTCAGTGTCAGATATTTTGAGGTCGGTGAGCTCAGGGAGATTTCTCGCCACCGTGTCGAGAAGCTCTTCGAGATGCCCTTCGTCGATGCGCAAGAAGCTGAAGTCCAGCCTGCCCGACCTGGCCTTGATCGCAGCCTGGACACGAATCTTCGCCTCATCGAAGTCCTTGGACACGACGAGGATCGTATCGATTCCTCATCCACTTCCGACTCTGCCGATTGAGCGACTTTGGGTCAGTCCTTTGAGCCGCCTGCGGCAGACGGGTTGATCGCGATCAACACAGCGCGGTCGTCGCTGGAGATCGGGGTGCCGCCGTCTTTGTTGGTCGTCCCCGCCAATGCCAGAGTGGGGTCGAGCACGGCCATGCCGCCGAGACGGCCAAAGCCGTCCTTGGCGTCCAGGCTCACGGTCGGCTTACCGGTCACCACGCCCTCGGGATTCAGGGGCAGGTTTTGCAGATTCCCGGCGGTGGAGGTAGCGACCATCAACACCGTGGGGGAAACGATGCAGCCTGCCACGCCTGGTTTGTCGGGCCAGTTCCAGGCGGGGTTGGCGAGGGGCTTTCCGGGGTCGATTCGGTAGATCGCGTCTCGGTCCGGCTCTCTGTTCGTCACCCAGGGGCGGCCGTCGATGCCGATGCAGATTCCGGCCGGAGCGGTGAAGCCCGATGCGATGACCGCGGATCCCGGGTCGGGGTTGCCCTGGGCCGGTTTTCCCTGGGTGTCGATGCGCAATAGCTTGCCTGCCAACGACTTGGGGTCGGCGGCGAGGGCGGGGTTGCCTGCGTTGCCGGTGGCCAGCAACAGGCTGCCGGTGCGGTCGAGCAACAGGGAACCGCGGTTGCCCGTCGTGCCGCGGGGGATGCCGGTCAGCACGGGTTTGGGGGAGTCGCCTGCGGTGAAGCGGACGATGCGGTTGTCCGTGGCCGTGGTGATGTACGCGTAGACCAGTTGGTCCTCGCCGTATGAGGGCGACAGGGCGAGGCCGATCAGGCCGCCGTCGGTGCTGGAGTCGACCGGGATCGACGTGACCTTCACGGGGTCAGAGCCGGCGCGGACCTGCATGACGTTGCCGCTCTTGCGCTCACCCACCAGGCCCGCGGGTGGGTCGCTGTTCGGGAACGGCGCCACCGCGACCAGGCTGTCCATGCACGTGCCGATGACCGCCGGGTTGAAGTCCTTGCAGCCTTGGGGTGGTGGGATCGACGCCGGGGGTGGGTTGGGGCCTCCGCCGCCGGAACCGCTGCCGCCGCTCGGCCCGTTGCTGCCGCCGCCGTTGTCCGGCCCGGTCTCGGGCTGCAGCTCGGGCTGTGTCGTCCAGCTGGGTGGGGGTGGCTGCTCGGCGAACGACACGCAGCCGCTGAGCGCCAGGCTCGCGGCGGCGCAGAGCGCGGCCAGACGCCATCTGCTGGAACGAGACACAGCACCGAGGTTAGGAACGCAGCCGTGAACCGTAGGTAAGCGCGGGTGGGATCAACGTGTCGATCGGGTCCCGGGCGGGTGGCCGCGCCAGTTCCCTGGCCCGCTCCACGGCGGCGACCCGGCGCATCAGCAACGCCAGCTCCTCGGTGACCGCCTCGGGCGCCTCCAGCGGCAGGAAATGCGAGGTCGGAACCACCCGGACCCGCGCCTGCGGCAACGTCGCCACCGGCTTGGTGGTCCGCTCCGGCGACGCCAGAAGATCGTACTGACCAGCCAGAACGGTCACCGGACAGGTGATACCGCGCAGCTCACGGGCTGGGATCGCGCTCACCGCCAGCGCCAGCGTGAAAAACCAGCGCCAGTCGTGCTGCACGAACCGCTTCATCATCCGGATCACCGCCTCGACGTCGGCGGCGGGCAGCATGAACCCGCTGTGCCGGACGATCGAGGCTGTGAGCGTGTTCACAGGCACGTTGTGCAGCACCGCGTCGACCACAGGCCCAAGAGCACGCAAGGCGTGCGTCCCGCTCAACGTGATGGCCCGCCGGACGACGGCGGGGATGCCGAACGCGCTGAACATCGCGCCGAACAAGTCGCCCGGCACGCCCGCGGCGAGCAGCAGGCCGGACACGCGTTCCGGATGGCGTCTGGCCAGCTCGGCGGCGACCATCACGCCCACCGACCACCCCATCACCACACAACGCCGCACCCCGGCGGCGTCCATCACAGCGAGCGCGTCGGCCACGTGGTCGGCCAGCTCGATCCGGCTCTCGTCGGCAGGCCGATCGGAACCCATGGTGCCGCGGTGGTACCAGGACAGCACGCGTACACCGGCGTCCGGCAGCAGCAACGCCGGCCAAGCCTCCGGGGTCGTGCCCAGCCCGGGGCACAACAGCAGGGGCGGGCCCGGGTTGTCAGTGCGCCAGCCGCGAATCCTCGTGCCGTCCGACGAGGTCACGTCGTGTTCGTGCATCGCCGCAGAGTCTGCCCGAGTCCACCCTCCGAAAGCGACACACCTTACTGTTGTTTTCGTGCCGATCACCGTTCTGGTACCTGACGACCACGGAATGTCCGCGCTGAGCGGCCTCGATGGGGTACGACCGCTCCGTTTCGAGCGTGGCGAACCTCTGCCGCCGGGCGCGGCGGACGCCGAAGTGCTGATCCCCGGCATGCAGGCCGGCTCGCAGCTGAAGGCCCTGCTGGCCCAGCTGCCCAACCTCAAACTCGTGCAACTGCTGTCCGCGGGCGTGGAGAGCTGGCTGGGCGCGTTGCCGGACGGCGTCCAGCTCGCCAACGCCCGGGGCGCGCACGGCGGCAGCACGGCCGAGTGGGTGGTGAGCGCGCTGCTGTCCATCTACCGAGACATGCGCGAGTTCGACCGCGCCCAGAAAGCCCGCGAGTGGGCGTTCCACCTGACGGACACCCTGCAGGACAAGCGGGTCCTCGTCGTCGGCGCGGGCGACCTGGGGCAGCAGCTCAAGCGACGGCTCGAACCGTTCGACACCACTGTCACGCTCGTCGGCACGCGTGCCCGCGACGGCGTGCGGTCGGTCGACGAACTGCCGTCACTGCTCGGGCAGCACGACGCCGTGGTGATCATGGTCCCGGTCACCCCCGAGACGACCGGGATGGTGGACGCGAAATTCCTGTCCCTCATGGCGGACGGGGCGATTCTGGTGAACGCGGCCCGCGGCGTCATCGTCGACACGGACGCGCTGCTAGCGGAGCTTCGCTCCGGACGGCTGCGGGCCGCGCTGGACGTCACCGACCCCGAGCCGCTGCCCGCCGACCATCCACTGTGGACGGCACCTGGCCTGCTGCTCACCCCGCATGTCGCCGGAACCGTGGAGGGACGGTACAAACGTGCGTACCAGGTGGCGGCGCGGCAGATCGCGCAGTTCGCGGCCGGACAGGACCCTGACAACCTGGTAACGGGAAAATACTGACTTAAAAACTTTGTAAGGCGTTTCGCTCGCCCATCCTTTAGCCTACCCGCCGTGAGTACCCACGATGACCGTCCGACCGACCCGGGCGGCTACCCAGGACTGTATTCCCAGGGTGGCTCCGGCTACTCCGGTGGTGCGCACCGGTTGTCCGAGCAGGACGACAGCTACGGGCGGTACGACGACGATGATGGTTTCGACAGCTCGTCCACGACCAGCGTGCTGTCCAGACCTGACTCCACGGACGACACGACGCCGCCCGTGCGGCCGTCGTACACGTGGCACGGTGGGCTGGACCTCGCGCTCCTGGTGCTGCGGCTGGTGATCGGCGGCACCTTCGTCGCCCACAGCCTGCAGAAGCTGTTCGGGCTGTGGGGCGGCCTCGGGATCGACGGGTTCGCCCGCTACCTCGGCGACTTCGGGTTCAGCCAGACGACCCTGCTGGCCTGGATCACTGGCGTCGGTGAGCTGGCCGGCGGCGCGCTGGTGATCCTCGGCCTGTTCACCCCGATCGGCGCGGCCGCGCTGCTGGCCGTGTCGGCCAACGTGATCTACCTCAAGTGGGGCGCGGGCTACTTCGGCCCGCCGGTCGGCTTCGAACGCGAAGCCCTGCTGGCCGCCGGGTCGTTCGCGCTCCTGTTCACCGGTGCGGGCCGGGTTTCGCTGGACCGCCCGACCCCGTGGGGGCGCCGCCCGGTGCCGCTCGGGTTGTTCATGCTGCTCATCGCGGCCGGCCTGTGCGTCGTGTCGCTGATCGTGCTGCGCTAGGAAAAAGCTAGGAGACCAGCCCTCGCGGGCGTTCGCCACGGATGCCCGCGAGGAGGTTCTCCACTGCGAAAAGTCCCATCGCCGCACGGGTTTCCTCGGTCGCGCTGCCCAGGTGCGGCACGATCGTGACGTTGTCCAGACCAAGCAGGCCCGGGTGCACCGCGGGTTCCCGCTCGAACACGTCCAGCCCGGCCGCGAAGATCTCCTTGGCCCGCAACGCCTCCGCCAGGGCCGCTTCGTCCACCAACGGCCCGCGCGCGGTGTTCACCAGCACAGCGGTCGGCTTCATCGCCCGGAACACGGTGGCGTTGAACAGATGCCGGGTCTCCGGCGTGAGCGGGGCGTGCACCGAGATCACGTCCGACTCCGCCACCAGCTCCTCGAACGCAACCCCGCCGCGGCGGGAATGGTGGATCACCCGCATGCCGAACCCGGTGGCGCGCCGCGCGGTGGCCTGACCGATCCGGCCAAACCCCACGATTCCCAGGGTCTTGCCGTACAGCTCGTATCCCAGCATCATCCGCGGACCCCAGATCCACGGCGTTTCCGCGCGCAGGAACCGGTCACCCTCGGCGATCCGCCTGGTACACGCCAGGATCAGCGCCCACGCCAGGTCCGCGGTCGCCTCGGTGAGCACGTCCGGCGTGTTGGCCACCATGACCCCACGCCGGACGCACTCCTCGACGTCCACGTTGTCGTAGCCCACCGCGTGGTTGGCGACGATCTTGAGCTGTGGTCCCGCGGCGTCGAGCAATTCCGCGTCGACCCGGTCGGACAACATGGTGAGCAGGCCGTCCTTGCCCTTGGCGCGCTTGAGGAACTCCTCGCGCGGCATGGCCTCGGGCGGCCCTTCCCACAGGTCCACGTCCACGCCGTCGAGCGCGCGCATGGCCGCGTCCACCATCAACCGGGTGACCAGGATCTTCATGTCAGCTGGGGATCCTGCGAACCGCGCCGGTGGAGGCGTCGGTCGTCATGTGGGCGTAGGCACGCAGGGCCGTGGTGACCGGGCGGTCGCGGTCCGCGGGCTGCCACGGGCGTTCGCTGGACTCCATCTTGGCCCGGCGTTCGGCCAGAACCTCTTCCGGGACAAGCAGTTCCAGCTTGCGCTCATGCACGTCGATCAGGATCTGGTCGCCGTCCTGGACCAGGCCGATCGCGCCGCCGCCGGCCGCCTCGGGCGAGATGTGCCCGACCGACAGGCCCGACGAACCACCGGAGAACCGGCCGTCGGTGATCAACGCGCACTTCTTGCCCAGGCCGGAGCCCTTCAGGAACGCGGTGGGGTGCAGCATTTCCTGCATGCCGGGGCCGCCCGCGGGCCCCTCGTAGCGCACGACCAGGACCTCACCGGGCTGGATCTGCTTGGTGAGGATGACCGAGACCGCCTGCTCCTGGCTTTCCACCACGCGCGCCGGGCCCTGGAACCGGAACAGCTCCTCGTCGATGCCCGCCGACTTGATCACCGCGCCGTCGACGGCGAGGTTCCCGCGCAGCACGGCCAGGCCGCCGTCCTTGGTGTACGCGTGCTCGAAGTCGTGGATGCAGCCGCTGGCCGCGTCGGTGTCGAGCGACTTCCACCGGTTCGTCGTGGAGAACGCCTCCGTCGTGCGCACACCGCCCGGGGCGGCGTGGAACAACTCGATCGCGGTCTCGGAAGCCTTGCCCGAGCGGATGTCCCACTCCGCGAGCCACTCCGTCAGCGACGGCGAGTGGACCGCGTGCACGTCCCGGTTGAGCAGGCCCGCACGGTCCAGCTCGCCCAGGATCGCCGGGATGCCACCGGCCCGGTGCACGTCCTCCATGTGGTAGTCCGAGTTCGGGGACACTTTGGACAGACACGGCACGCGGCGGCTGATCGCGTCGATGTCGGCCAGGGTGAACTCGATCTCGCCCTCCTGGGCGGCGGCGAGGATGTGCAGCACCGTGTTGGTGGACCCGCCCATCGCCATGTCCAGGGCCATCGCGTTCTCGAACGCCTTGCGGTTGGCGACCGACCGCGGCAGCACGGACGCGTCGTCCTCGGCGTACCAGCGGCGGGCCAGCTCGACGACCGTGGTCCCGGCCTGCTCGAACAACGCGCGGCGGGCGGCGTGCGTGGCCAGCGTGGACCCGTTGCCCGGCAAGGCCAGGCCGAGCGCCTCGGTCAGGCAGTTCATCGAGTTCGCGGTGAACATGCCTGAGCACGAGCCACAAGTCGGGCAGGCAGAGCGCTCCACAATGGACAGGCCGTCCGCGTCGACGTCCGGGTTCGCCGACGCGGCGATCGCGGTGATCAGGTCGGTCGGCGTCTCGGCGACCCCGTTGACGATGACCGCCTTGCCCGCCTCCATCGGCCCGCCGGACACGAACACGGTCGGGATGTTCAGCCGCATGGCGGCGTTGAGCATGCCCGGGGTGATCTTGTCGCAGTTGGAGATGCACACCAGGGCGTCCGCCTGGTGCGCGTTGACCATGTACTCCACCGCGTCGGCGATGATCTCGCGGGACGGCAGCGAGTAGAGCATCCCGCTGTGGCCCATGGCGATGCCGTCGTCGACCGCGATGGTGTGGAACTCGCGCGCCACGCCACCGGCCTCGCGCACCGCGCCGGCCACGATGTCGCCGAGGTCACGCAGGTGCACGTGGCCGGGCACGAACTGGGTGTACGAGTTGGCGATGGCCACGATGGGCTTGCCGAAGTCGGAGTCGGTCATCCCGGTCGCGCGCCAGAGCGCGCGGGCTCCGGCAGCGTTACGGCCGTGGGTGGTGGTGCGGGAGCGCAGCTGAGGCACAGCCCCTCCAAGCTCAAGAACAAACAGTCACAACTCATGCCTGGTGGGCACGATCAACAGCGCGGTGCCACCGAGGTTACTCGCCGGCTTCGGCGGAAGGCTTGGCAGCGGGGTCGGGGATCCGGCCGCCGCTGATCTGGGAGAGCAGCCCGAGGTGCCGCAGACGCACGCACGGGAGCTTGGTCACGGTCCCATCGGACTCGACGACGGAGACCCGCCCGTTGTCCAGCTTCAGCGACGCGATGTCGTCCCACTTGAACGTGCGACCGGCGAAAGTGGACCGGACCACTACCGCGTCGGGAGTCGCGGTCGTGCGGTTGCGCACGATCCAGACGATCACCAGCACCGGCACGATGTAGATCAGCCACAGCAGCGGCGCGGCGAAGGCGAACGGCGTCGCCGCGACGATCAGCAGGAGCGGGGCGAGATTGGCCGTCGGCGGAGTCCGGAAGACCACCTTGCGCACTGTTTCGGGCACGTCGACGATGGTGCACCGTGCGTGGTCAGGGCATGCGCGCGGGTCCCTCGAACGGGTCCACTATCCGGGAATGGCGTCCCGCAGATTTGACGTGCGCGCGGGAAGCGCACTACCGTCGCGGTATGTTCACCTCGATTGGTCTCGTACTTCCCAAGCGCGTCGACGCTTAGGAGCACCTGACTCGTCGACGCGCGACCCTCGTGCGACCCATCCGGTCGGCGGGGGTTTTTTCGTGCCCGGACCCCTTACCCGACCGACCCACGAGGCAGAACCGATGACGAGCGCAACATCGCGACCCGCCGCAAAACCCGGGGCCCCGTCCCCGGCCAACCGCCCGAAACCAGCGCCGCCCTCGGGCGCGCCGGTGCGCCTCACCGGCGCCCAGTCGCTGGTCCGGTCGCTGGAAGCTGTCGGCTGCGAGGTGGTTTTCGGGATTCCCGGCGGGACCATCCTGCCGGCCTACGACCCGCTGCTCGACTCCACCAAGGTCCGGCACGTGCTGGTGCGCCACGAGCAGGGCGCCGGGCACGCGGCCACCGGGTACGCCCAGGCCACCGGCAAGGTCGGGGTCTGCATGGCGACCTCCGGCCCGGGCGCGACCAACCTGGTGACCCCGCTGGCCGACGCCAACATGGACTCGGTCCCCGTGGTCGCCATCACCGGTCAGCAGACCCGGGCGCTCATCGGCACCGACGCCTTCCAGGAGGCGGACATCTGCGGCATCACCCTGCCGATCACCAAGCACAACTTCCTCGTGACCGATCCGGCGGAGATCCCGCGGACGATCGCCGAGGCGTTCCACCTCGCCGCCACCGGCAGGCCCGGCCCGGTGCTGGTGGACATCCCCAAGGACGTGCTGCAGGAGACCACCAGCTTCTCCTGGCCGCCCGAGATCCACCTGCCCGGTTACCGGCCGACGACCCGGCCGCACGGCAAGCAGGTGCGCGAGGCCGCCAAGCTCATCGCGCAGGCCCGGCGGCCGGTGCTGTACGTGGGTGGCGGCGTCATCAAGGCCGGTGCGTCCGAGGAGCTGCGCAGGCTCGCCGAGCTGACCGGCATCCCGGTGGTGACCACGCTGATGGCGCGCGGGGCGTTCCCCGACTCGCACCCGCAGCACCTCGGCATGCCGGGCATGCACGGTTCGGTCGCCGCGGTCGGCTGCCTGCAGCGCTCCGACCTGATCATCGCGCTCGGTGCCCGGTTCGACGACCGGGTCACCGGCAAGCTCGACTCGTTCGCGCCCGAGGCGCAGGTCGTGCACGCGGACATCGACCCGGCGGAGATCTCCAAGAACCGCAAGGCCGACGTGCCGATCGTGGGCGACTGCAAGGAGATCATCGTCGAGCTGATCGCGGCGGTGCAGGCCGAGCGCGAGCGCGGGCACGCGGACCTGACCGCCTGGTGGGCGCAGATCGACGGCTGGCGCAAGACGTTCCCGGCCGGCTACGAGTGGCCGTCGGACGGCACGCTGTCCCCGCAGTACGTGATCGAGCGGATCGGCCGGCTGGTCGGCCCGGACGCGATCTACACCGCGGGCGTCGGCCAGCACCAGATGTGGGCCGCGCAGTTCATCCAGTACGAGAACCCGGCGACCTGGATCAACTCCGGTGGGCTGGGCACGATGGGCTTCGCGGTCCCGGCCGCCATGGGCGCCAAGTTCGGCATGCCGGACAAGCAGGTCTGGGCGATCGACGGCGACGGCTGCTTCCAGATGACCAACCAGGAGCTGGCCACCTGCGCCATCGAGGGCGCGCCGATCAAGGTCGCCGTGATCAACAACGGCAACCTGGGCATGGTCCGCCAGTGGCAGAACCTCTTCTACTCGGAGCGCTACTCCAACACCGACCTGGGCACGCACAAGCACCGCATCCCGGACTTCACGCTGCTGGCCGAGGCGCTGGGCTGCGCGGGCCTGCGGTGCGACTCGCGCGACCAGGTGGACGCCACCATCAAGCGGGCCATGGACATCAACGACCGGCCGGTGGTGATCGACTTCGTGGTCGGCAAGGACGCGCAGGTGTGGCCGATGGTCGCGGCCGGCACCGGCAACGACGAGATCATGGCCGCGCGCGGCATCCGCCCGCTGTTCGACGAGGATGAGATCTGACATGTCCAAGCACACCCTGAGCGTTCTCGTCGAGAACAAACCCGGTGTCCTGGCCCGGGTGGCCGGCCTGTTCTCCCGGCGCGGCTTCAACATCGAGTCGCTCGCGGTCGGGCCGACCGAGCACCCGGACGTGTCGCGGATGACCATCGTGGTCGCCGTCGACGAGCTGCCGCTGGAGCAGGTGACCAAGCAGCTCAACAAGCTGGTGAACGTGATCAAGATCGTGGAGCTGGAGCCGGCCTCGGCGGTGCAGCGGGAACTGCTGCTCGTCAAGGTCCGGGCGGACGCCACCGTGCGCAGCCAGGTGCTCGAGACGGTGCAGCTGTTCCGGGCCAAGGTCGTCGATGTCTCGCCAGAGGCCCTGACTATCGAGGCCACCGGTACATCGGACAAGATTGAGGCACTGCGCCGAATGCTCGAGCCGTACGGGGTGCGTGAGATGGTGCAGTCCGGAATGGTCGCGATCGGTCGCGGCCCACGGTCGATCACCGCTACCGCGGTGCGGTAAAGATCCCTACAGGTTAAGGAAACACGAAAAGCGATGAGTGTCGAGATCTTTTACGACGACGACGCCGACCTCGGTGTGCTGCAGGACAAGAAGGTAGCGGTCATCGGTTACGGCAGCCAGGGCCACGCGCACGCCCTGAGCCTGCGTGACTCCGGTGTGGACGTCCGAATCGGACTCCCGGAGGGTTCCAAGTCCCGGCCCAAGGCCGAGGAGCAGGGCCTGCGCGTGCTGACCCCGGCCGAGGCCGCCGCCGAGGCGGACATCGTGATGATCCTCGCCCCGGACACCAAGCAGAAGAAGATCTACGACGAGGACATCGCCCCGAACCTCCAGCCGGGCAACGCGATCGCCTTCGGCCACGGCTTCAACATCCGCTACGGCCTGATCCAGCCGGCCGCGGACATCGACGTGTTCATGATCGCCCCCAAGGGCCCGGGCCACCTGGTCCGCCGCCAGTTCGTCGACGGCAAGGGCGTGCCCTGCCTGATCGCGATCGAGCAGGACGCTTCCGGCAACGCCCAGGCGCTGGCCCTGGCGTACGCCAAGGGCATCGGCGGCAGCCGCGCGGGCGTCATCAAGACGACGTTCAAGGAGGAGACCGAGACCGACCTGTTCGGTGAGCAGGCCGTGCTCTGCGGCGGTACCTCCGCGCTGGTCCAGACCGGCTTCGAGGTGCTCACCGAGGCGGGCTACGCCCCGGAGATCGCGTACTTCGAGGTGCTGCACGAGCTCAAGCTGATCGTGGACCTGATGTACGAGGGTGGCATCGCCCGCATGCGCTACTCGGTGTCGGACACCGCCGAGTACGGCGACGTGACCCGCGGCCCGCGCGTGATCAACCCCGCGGTCAAGGAGGAGATGAAGCGGATCCTCGGCGAGATCCAGGACGGCACCTTCGCCAAGGAGTGGGTGGGCGAGGACGCCGCCGGCCGCCCGAACTTCGCCAAGCTGGTCGCCGAGGGCGAGCAGCACCCGATCGAGGAGGTCGGCCGCAAGCTTCGCGGCCTGATGTCCTGGGTCGACCGCCCGATCACCGAAACCGCCTGAGCCATTTGTCCTTCTCGGCGCGCCGTGCTTCTCGGGGAGTGCGGCGCGCCGACGCTTGTCCGGGGTAGGCATTTCGCGGAAACGCTGATCCGGTAACGCAATTGTCAATGCCGTCGCGAGTGTCCGGATTCTGGGCGATAACCTTGCGTCATGGGTAGTGACAGCGCGCCGATCTACGACGACAAAGCGCATGTACGCGGCGAACTTGACCTTTCGGGAGCGAACTGGGAGCGCGCGGCGATGCCGGGCGACGACCCCGATGGGGAGTTCGTGGAGTTCGCGTTCGTCGGGCACACGGACGGCGTCACCTACACGGCGATGCGCAACTCGAAGCACCCGGACGGCACCGTGCTGGTGTTCACACCCACCGAATGGGACGCCTTCCTGAAGGGCGCGCGAGCAGGGGAGTTCGACGGGCCCAGTTAGCAGGTCATCACGGGTCCCGGCATCTGGGAGGCGTGTTCCATCTCGCAGTTCAAGCTGTGACTGAATCGCTCACGAGGGCGTGGCCACAGGCTTTACACTCTCGAAACGTCCGGGCACGAAGAAGTGACCGCTGACCGTCCTGGCCTTCCTGTAGCGAACTTGGAGCCGTTGCCGTGACTGCAACAACCGGTCGACCCGTCGTCCTGATCGCGGAGAAACTCGCACCGTCCGTGCTCGACGTGTTCGGCGAGGAGGTCGAGGTCCGCCACGTGGACGGGACGGACCGGTCCGCGCTGCTGTCCGAGGTCGCGAACGCCGACGCGCTGCTGGTCCGGTCGGCGACCCAGGTGAACGCCGAGGTCCTGCAGGCCACCGCCCGGCTCAAGGTCGTCGCCCGTGCGGGTGTCGGCCTGGACAACGTCGAGGTGCCGGCCGCGACCGAACGCGGTGTGCTCGTGGTCAACGCGCCCACGTCGAACATCGTGTCGGCGGCCGAGCACGCGGTGGCGTTGCTGCTGGCCGTCGCGCGCCGGGTGCCCGCGGCCAACCAGAGCCTGCAGGGCGGTGAGTGGAAGCGCAGTTCCTACTCGGGCGTCGAGATCAACGGCAAGACCGTTGGTGTGGTGGGCCTTGGCAAGATCGGCCAGCTGTTCGCCGCGCGGCTGCAGGCGTTCGGCACCGACATCATCGCCTACGACCCGTACGTGTCCGCCGTGCACGCCGCCCAGCTGGGCATCGAGCTGGTCGAGCTGGACGAGCTGCTGGCCCGCGCCGACATCATCTCGGTGCACCTGCCCAAGACGCCGGAGACCAAGGGCCTGATCAACGCCGAGCGGCTGGCGCGCACCAAGAAGGGCGTCATCATCATCAACGCCGCCCGCGGTGGCCTGATCGACGAGGCCGCGCTGGCCGACGCGATCAAGAGCGGCCAGGTCGGCGGCGCGGGCATCGACGTGTTCGTCACCGAGCCCACCACCGAGAGCCCGCTGTTCGGCCTGCCGAACGTGGTCGTCACCCCGCACCTGGGTGCTTCGACCGCCGAGGCGCAGGACCGCGCCGGGACGGACGTCGCCAAGTCGGTGCTGCTCGCGCTGCGCGGCGATTTCGTACCCGATGGGGTGAACGTGGACGGTGGCGTGGTCGGCGAGGTCGTCCAGCCGTGGCTGCCGCTCACCCAGAAGCTCGGCCTCGTGCTTTCCGCGCTGGGCAACGGCACCCCGGTCTCGGTCACCGTCGAGGTGCGCGGCGAACTGTCCAATGAGGACGTCTCGATCCTGCAGCTGGCCGCGCTGCGCGGCGCGTTCCACGGCCTGGTCGAGTCGCAGGTGACGTTCGTGAACGCGCCTCGGCTGGCCCAGGAGCTGGGTGTCGAGGTCGCCCTGGTCAAGGAGCCGGAGAGCGCCGCGCACCGCAGCCTGGTCACGTTGCGCGCGGTCTACGCCGACGGCGAGAGCCTGGACGTGTCGGGCACGGTGTCCAGCGTCTCCCGGGTGGAGAAGCTGGTCGGCATCAACGGCCGCAGCTTCGACCTGCGCGCCGAGGGCAGCCTGCTGGTGCTGGAGTACCCGGAGCGCCCGGGCGTGATGGGCACCGTCGGAACGCTGCTGGGCGAGGCCGGGATCAACGTCGAGGCGGCGCAGATCTCCCAGTCGACCACCGGCAACGAGGCCTACATGCTGCTGCGCGTCGACCGCCAGGTGGACAAGTCGGTGCTCGACTCGATCGGCCTGAGCGTCGGCGCCCACCACGTCCGCTCGGTCGACTTCTAAAGCAACCCGGCCCACCGCGAACCCCCGTGTCCCACACTCGTCGCCCCCGTGTCCCACATTCACCGACCCCGAAATCTCCGCTGAGTGGGGATTTCAGGGTCGGTGAATGTGGGACACGGGGGCGGTGAACGTGGGACATGCGCACTAGATCGGGTATGTACCCCCGTTTGGGCTAGGCGGCTCACCCGTTTCGCCGATATGTTGCTTTCCGGTGTCGATTGGACGCGGAGAGTGAGGCGGGGCAGTGGGATCCAGACGGCGTCCGGTCGCCGCGGTGCTGGGGTTCGCCCTGGTCGCGAGCATGGCCAGCGCGGGAACGGCGATCAGCGCGCCGACGACCTACCCGCTCGCCCGAAGCGTGCCCACCACGCTGGAACTTCCCCCGTCGACGGCCGACAAGGTGTCACCGCGGGTCGCCGGACATGGCCCGGTCACCGCGTTCGTCGAGTTCGACCACCGCGCCGGGATCGACGCGTACAACGAGGCCCGCAGCGCGCAAGCCGCGAAGTCCACGGTCCAGGAGATCGACGCCCTCGCCGAACGGCTGAGCGGCGCCCTGCGCGCCCGCGACGACAGCGCCCGCATGCTCTACCGCACCGCGAATGCCGTCGCGGGCATGGCTGTTGTCGGTGACGCGGCCGCGATCCGTGATCTCGCTGCCCGGCCGGAGGTCCTGTCGGTCAGCCCGATCGTGCCCAAGACCAGGACCAACGCCAGCGCCGTACAGGTCACCAAGACCCTCAACGCCTGGCAGCAGACCGGGAAGCTCGGCGACCACATCCGGATCGGCGTGATCGACGACGGCATCGACTACACGCACGCGGACTTCGGCGGCCCGGGCACGGCACAGGCATACGACGCCATCGACCGGACCAAAGTGGACCCATCGTTCTTCCCGACCGCCAAGGTGATCGGCGGAACGGACCTGTCCGGCGACAACTACGACTCGTCCGGCTCCCTGGGTCCGAAGACACCCACACCCGACCCGAACCCGTTGGCCTGCGGGGAACACGGCACGCACGTCGCCGGAACCGCCGCAGGCTACGGAGTCAACGCCGACGGGACCGCGTTCCAGGGCGACTACACCAAACTCACCGCACAGTCCTTGATGGACATGCGGATCGGCCCGGGAACCGCGCCCAGGGCCTCGCTGTACGCGATCAAGGTGTTCGGCTGCATGGGTTCCACCGCGCTGACCCCGCAGGCGATGGACTGGACCCTCGACCCGGACGGCAACGGCGACTACGCCGACCGCCTCGACGTGGTGAACATGTCGCTGGGCAGCGACTTCGGCGCACCGGACGACCCGGACAGCGTGTTCGTCCGGAAACTGGCCCGCAACAACGTTCTCCCGGTGATCTCCGGCGGGAACGGCGGCGACGTCTACGACATCGGCGGCGCGCCCGGGTCCACCCCGGAGGCGCTCACCGTTGCCAGCACTCGCGACCCGTTCGTCCTGCGGGACGCGGCCGACGTGACGGCCCCGGCGGACGTGGCCGGTTCGGTGGGTGGCCAGTACAGCCAGGCGTTCACCGGTTACGACAAGCTGGACCTGACCAAGCCGGTCGTGCCGATGTCCGACTCGTCCAACAAGGACGGTTGCCGGAAGTTCGCCGACCAGGACAAGGCCGCCGTGGCGGGCAAGTTCGTCTGGCTGGACTGGGACGACGAGGACGCCACCCGGCGGTGCGGGTCGGCGATCCGGGCGAACAACGCGAAACAGGCCGGTGCGGCGGGTGCGTTGCTGCCGTCCGGCACCGACCAGTTCGCCGCGGGCATCGCGGGCATCGACAGCCTGCCGATGTTCCAGTTCACCGCCACCGCAACGAAACCGCTGCTGACCGCGTTGTCGGCCGGCACGCTCCAAGTCCGGCTGGCGGGGGCGAAGCGCGCCAGCCTGAAGACCTTCTCGCCGGAGATCGCCGACACCCCAAGCGTGTTCACCTCACGAGGCGTGCGAGGCCCTGCGGTGAAGCCGGATGTGGCCGCGCCCGGCGACACGATCTCGTCGGCGTTGCGGGGCAGTGGCAACCAGGTGCTCGTGATCAGCGGTACCTCGATGGCCGCGCCGCACGTCACCGGGATTGCCGCGCTGGTCCGGCAGGCGCATCCGGACTGGACGGTCGAAGAGGTCAAAGCGGATATCATGAACACCGCCGACGGTGATGTCCACACTGGACCGAACGGTATCGAGCTCGCGCCCCAGCGGGTCGGTGCCGGCCGGGTGGATGCGCAGTCCGCAGTGGACAATCAGGTGCTGGCGATGTCGATGGACCTGCCCGGCGCGGTCGGGGTCTCGTTCGGCACGGTCGAGGCCGCCTCGCGCACCTCGCTCACCCGCACGGTCAAGGTCGTGAACAAGGGTTCGCGCACGGCGGAGTTCGCCGTTTCCTACCAGGACATCACGAAGATGCCAGGTGTTCGCTTCGAGGTCACCCGCGGGCCGGTCCGGGTCGGCCCGCGCAGTGCCGTCCCGGTCTCGGTGACGCTGCGCATCGACGACCCGGCCGCGCTGCGCAAGACCATCGACCCGACCGTCGCGCCCATCCAGAACGACCTGGCGCGGCAGTTCGTCGCGGACGCGTCCGGGCGGCTCGTGCTGACCCCGAGCACCGGCAGCGCGCTGCGGCTGCCGGTGTACGCGGCGCCGAAACCCGTCGCGCGGATCAGCACCGAGGACAACGTCAAGTTCGACAGCCGCGACGAGGGCCTGTTGCCGTTGCGTGGCAAGGGAATCGACCAGGGCGAGGGTACGCAGGCGTACCGCTCGCTGATCAGCGTGCTCGAGCTGCAGTCGGTCTCCCCGCAGCTGCCCGCGTGCCGCCGGAACCTGACAAAAGGTTGCACTGTCAACGATTCCGCCAAGGGTGGCGATCTTCGGTACGTTGGAGTGGCGTCCACCGCCCCATACGCGATCGAACACGGCACGCCGGACAAGGCGCTCATCGCGTTCGGCATCGCCACCTGGGGCAACTGGTACAACCTGGGCAGCAACCTGATTCCCTACGTGGACATGGACACCAACGGCGACGGGACGGCAGACTTCGAGTCGCTGGTGACCAAGCTCACCGGGACCGACGTGTGGGTGGTGAACACAGTGGACCTGGCCAAGCCGGGCAACCCCACGGTGTCGCGCACCCCGCTCAACGGCCTGCTCGGTGACATCGACACCAACGTGTTCGACACGAACGTCGCCGTGCTGCCGGTGCCGCTCAAGGCCATCGGCGTGGACGTGACCAAGCCCTCCGCGCGGATCACGTACTCCGTGGGGATGGCCGGGTTCTACACCGCGCCCGGCGACGACAGCGGCCTGGTCGACAGCGTCGGCCCGGTGTCGTTCGACCCGCTCAAGCCCGGCCTGCGCGCCACCGGCAACGGCGAGGACGCCCTCGTCTTCAGCGCCAGGCCCGGCACCGCCCTGTCCATCAGGCGAGACCGGAAGTCACTGGCCGCCGACGAACCCGCTGGGATATTGGTGTTGAATCACCACAATGCCACTGGCAATCGTGCCTCAGTGGTGCGGATTCCCGGTCCTTGAGATGTCCGTACACCGAACGGGGGACCCCGCAAGTGTGGTCGAGGTACGGATGATCGGGTGGGTGCGGGTAGCCTTCCCTGAACTGTGTGGCCCGATGTCAGGGCCTGTATCCACGGAGGTGTGTTCATGCGGCTCGCGGTGATCCCCGGTGACGGGATCGGGCCGGAAGTGATCGCTGAGGCCCTCAAGGTCCTCAACGAGGTCGTGCCTTCCGCTGAGATCACGCGCTATGACCTCGGCGCCGCCCGGTGGCACGCGACCGGGGAGTTGCTGCCCGAGTCGGTGCTGGGCGAGCTCAGGGACCACGACGCCATCCTGCTCGGCGCGGTCGGTGATCCTTCCGTTCCCAGCGGGATCCTGGAGCGCGGGCTGCTGCTGCGGCTGCGGTTCGAGCTCGACCACCACGTCAACCTGCGCCCGGCGCGGCTCTACCCGGGCGTGCGCAGCCCGCTGGCCGACCCCGGCGACATCGACATGGTCGTCGTGCGTGAGGGCACCGAAGGTCTGTACGCCGGCAACGGCGGCCTGCTGCGCAAGGACACCCCGCACGAGATCGCGACCGAGGTCAGCGTGAACACGTCGTTCGGCGTGGAGCGCGTGGTCCGGGACGCGTTCGCGCGTGCGTCGGCCCGTCCGCGCAAGCACCTGACCCTCGTGCACAAGACGAACGTGCTGACCCACGCGGGTTCGCTGTGGTCGCGCGTGGTCGAAGAGGTCTCCCTGCAGCACCCCGACGTGACCGTCGCGTACCAGCACGTGGACGCCACCACCATCCACATGGTGACCGACCCCAGCCGGTTCGACGTGATCGTCACGGACAACCTGTTCGGTGACATCCTCACGGACCTCGCGGCCGCGGTGACCGGTGGCATCGGCCTGGCCGCGAGCGGGAACCTGGACATCACCCGCCGCAACCCCAGCATGTTCGAGCCGGTGCACGGCAGCGCGCCGGACATCGCGGGCCAGGGCATCGCCGACCCGACCGCCGCCGTGCTGTCGGTGGCGCTGCTGCTCGACCACCTCGGCGAGCGTGAGGCCGCGCGCCGGATCGAGGCCTCCGTGGCGTTCGACCTCGCGACCCGCGACCACTCCTCACCCGGCGGCACCTACGCCATCGGCGACCGCCTGGCCGCCCTGGTGTCGTCGAACACCTCGCGCACCACCGCGTAGTTCCGCTTCGCTGCAAAGGCCGTCCCCTTCGTGGGGGCGGCCTTCTGCGTTTCTCAAGGCGTGGGAACACCCGACCGGGTGTTGGTACGGCGGGTGGGGCTGTGGCAGGATGCCGAACGTGACCGCGTATGCCGTGATCATTATCGACCAGCGCGCTGGGTAGTTCGAAGTCCTCGAACCCGGCGCGCCGACCTCTCGCATCCTGCGGGAGGTTTTTTGTTTTTCCGGTTTCGCTCACCCCACCACCAGGAGAACCCCGTGACCCGCACGACCCCGGCCGGCACCCCGCTCGGCGACGACTTCCACGTGTACGACACGACGTTGCGCGACGGGGCCCAGCGCGAGGGCATCACGTACTCCGTCGCCGACAAGCTCGCGGTCGCCCGGCATCTGGACGACCTGGGCGTGGGGTTCATCGAGGGGGGCTGGCCGGGCGCGCTGCCGAAGGACACCGAGTTCTTCGACCTGGCGGCCAAGGGGGAGCTGGAGCTCAGGCACGCGGCGCTGGTCGCGTTCGGGGCCACCCGCAAGGCCGGTCTGGTCGCGGCGGACGACCCGCAGGTGCGGGCGTTGCTGGACTCCCAGGCGCCGGTGGTCACGCTGGTCGCCAAGTCCGACCGGCGGCACATCGAGCTGGCGCTGCGCACCGATGTGGACGAGGCGTGCGCCATGGTCCGGGACACGGTCGAGTTCCTGACCGGTGAGGGGCGCCGCGTTTTCGTCGACGCCGAGCACTTCTTCGACGGCTTCGCGTTCGACCCGGACACCGCGCTGCGGGTGCTCACCGCGGCGGGGGAGGGCGGCGCGGATGTCGTCGTGCTGTGCGACACCAATGGTGGCCAGTTGCCGTTGCAGCTGGCCGAGACCGTCGGCGAGGTGGTGCGCAGGACCGGCCTGCGGGTCGGGATCCACTGCCAGGACGACACTTCGTGCGCCGTCGCGAACTCCGTCGCGGCGGTCCAGGCGGGCGCCAGCCATGTGCAGTGCACCGCCAACGGTTACGGCGAGCGGGCCGGCAACGCCGACCTGTTCGCCGTTGTCGGGAACCTGGTGACCAAGCTCGGCATGGAGGTCCTCCCCACCGGGAAGACCGCCGAGCTCACCCGGGTCTCCCATGCCCTTGCCGAGATCGCCAACATCGCACCCAACACCCACCAGGCCTACGTTGGGTCGTCGGCATTCGCCCACAAGGCGGGGCTGCACGCGAGCGCGATCAAGGTCGACCCGGAGCTGTACAACCACATCGATCCGGTCGTCGTCGGCAACGACATGCGGGTGCTGGTCACCGAGATGGCCGGCCGGGCCAGCCTGGAGCTCAAGGGACGTGAGCTCGGGGTTGACCTGGCCGCTCAGCCGGAGGCGTTGAGCAGCGCGGTGCGCAAGGTGAAGGACCTCGAGGCGCGCGGCTGGTCGTTCGAGGCCGCGGACGCCTCGCTGGAACTCCTGCTGCGCAGCGAAGTCGCCTCGGCCGAACAGTCCGTTGTGGACGCACCCCCGTTCGTGCTGGAGTCCTACCGGGTGATCATCGACCACCACGTCGAGGGCACGGTGGTGGCCGAGGCCACGGTCAAAGTGCACGTAGCGGGCGAACGCGTCATCGCCACCGCGGAGGGCAACGGCCCGGTCCACGCCCTGGACGCGGCGCTGCGCAAGGCCCTGCTGCCCCACCTGTCCTGGTTGGACGAGGTCGAACTGGCCGACTACAAGGTCCGCATCCTGATGGACCACCCCGGAACCGACGCGGTCACACGGGTTCTCGTCCAGTCCACCGACGGCAGCCGCGAATGGACCACCGTCGGCGTGCACGGCAACATCGTCGAGGCCAGCTGGCTCGCCCTCTGCGACGCCCTCGTCCACAAAGCCATGCGCCTCGGCCTCCCCGTCGCCTAGACCGCCGTGCTGGGCCCGGGTTCCGGGCCCAGCGCACAGCACAGTGCGCGTGGCCGGGCGGGTGTCCTAGGGTTGGGGTGTGCGTATTGCTCGTATTGCTCACTCTGAGGGGTTCGCCTACGCCGCGCTGGGTGAGGCGGACGGTCAGGAAGTCGCGCTGGAGATCGCCGAGCAGCCGTTCGTGAAGCCGAGCTTCTCGGGGCGGCGCTGGCCACTGGCGGATGTCCGGCTGCTGGCGCCGGTGCTGCCCACCAAGGTGGTGTGCATCGGTAAGAACTACGCCGACCACGCCCGTGAGATGGGTGGCGAGCCACCGGCCGACCCGGTGATCTTCATCAAGCCGTCGACGTCCGTGATCGGCCCGAACGCCCCGATCAAGCTGCCCGCCGACTCGTCCAGAGTGGACTTCGAGGGCGAGCTGGCCGTGGTGATCGGCCAGCCCTGCAAGGACGTTCCGGCCGAGAAGGCCGCGTCGGTGATCTTCGGCTACACCGTCGGCAACGACGTGACCGCCCGCGACCAGCAGAAGGCCGACGGCCAGTGGACGCGTGGCAAGAGCCACGACACGTTCTGCCCGCTCGGCCCGTGGGTGGAGACCCAGCTGAAGGCCGAGGACCTCGCGATCCGCACCGAGCTGGACGGCGAGGTCAAACAGGACTCGCGGACCTCCCTGCTGCTGCACGACGTCCCCAAGATCATCGAGTGGGTCACCCGCGTGATGACGCTGCTCCCCGGCGACGTCATCCTCACCGGAACCCCCGCGGGCGTCGGCCCGATGACCGCGGGCCAGTCCGTGTCGGTGACCGTCGAGGGAATCGGCACCCTCACCAACCCCGTCGCCGCCAGATAGCCACGCCAAGCCTCGTGAGTGTTTTCGGTCGTTCTCACGGCCGGACACACTCACGAGGGCTGAGCTGGGGTTCTACTGTGGACGGCGGGCGAAAGTGGGGGCGTGCTCGGGCCGGAACCCGATCGCGACGATGTACGCCGGAACCGCCCGCAGCGGCGGGAAGAGCCTGGTCAGCAACAGCGGCGCGGTGGGGTAGCTGACCCGTTCGCCGGACAGCACCGGCTTGAACACCTTGCTGTGCAGGAACCGTTGCAGGCCCTGGGTTATCACCATCGGCAGCCACCGGCGCCTGCGCACCTTGTCCAGATCGGCCGGCGTCACCCGGCGCTCCAGCAACGGCTTGGCCAGCAAAGTCGCCGCCGCCACCGCGTCCTGCACCGCGAGGTTGATCCCCACGCCACCGATGGGTGACATCGCGTGGGCCGCGTCCCCGATGCACAGCAGGCCGTCGGTGTGCCACTGGTGCAACCGGTCCAGCTTCACGTCGAGCACCTTGACGTCGTCCATCGTCGTCAGGGTGGTCATCCGGTCGGCCAGCTCCGGGTTGATCCGGATGATCCGCTCCCGGAACCGCTCCAGGCCCTCGGCGCGCAGCTCCGCGTCGAAGCCTTTCCTGGCCAGGTAAGCACACTGCCAGAACTCGCCGCGGTTGATCTGCAGCAACAGCTCGCCCGCGTTGAAGTTCAGCCGCAGGCCGCCGGTCTCGGCCTCCTCGGTCTCGTGCCGCGGCACCCGGAACCACCACGCGTCCAGCGGCACCGGGAACTCCTCCGGGCGCAGGCCCGCTTCCCGGCGTAGCAAGGACGAACGCCCGTCGCACGCGACCACGAGGTCCGAGTACAGCGAGCCTTCCCCGTCCGGGTCCTCATAGGTGACGCCGACGACTTTGCCGCCGTCCCGGATCACGCCGGTGACCTCGGTGTTCATCCGCAACGTGTACGCGGGCTCCTGTTTGCCCGCATCCGCCAGCAGGTCAAGGAAATCCCACTGCGGGACCATCGCGATGTAGTTGTACGGCGCGCGAAGCCGGCTCACGTCGCCCAGCACCATCAGGCCGTTCGGCCCGGGAACGCCGACCTGCTGCAGTTTGCTCTGCGGCAGGTCGCGGAACTGCTTGCCCAGCCCCAGTTCGTCGATCAGCCGGACGGTGGACGCGTGCACCGTGTCACCGCGGAAGTCGCGCAGGAAGTCGCCGTGCTTCTCCAGCACCGTCACCTCGACGCCGGCCCTGGCCAGCAACAACCCCAGAACCATCCCGGCTGGCCCGCCCCCGGCAACGACGCACGTTGTGCGCTGCATGATCGAACCCTCCTCCAAGTTCAACGCCTGTTGAATAACTCTAGAGTCCTCTCCCAGGAGTGCCCCGTCAAGGCTCTGTCACCCGGTCAGCCTCATCGGTGCCATGAACACGAGTCCGCCGCCGCGTGACTTGAGTCCATTCCGGACTGTGCGCACCGGACACCGGCCACGCAAAGCGTTCGCACCAGTGCTGGAGAAGTCGATGAGCAGCCCGGCTGCGAGCACACCCTCACCCGCGTGAGGCGAGCCCGTAACGCTTGAGGGCCACCGACGCGATACAGGCAGTTTGACCGTCATTCGACGATCAACGGCTTAACCGTGTCAGTGACCCAACAATCACCTCGTTAGCCGAATCGGAAACCAGGGGAACGCGCCTATCGTCCTTGGATGGCATCAGCGCTGACGTTGCGGTCGGATCTTCCCGGATCCGTGGCGAATCCACCGGAAATCAAGGCCGTCTGCCTGGACGTCGACGACACCTTGGTCGATTTCACCAGATCCGCAAGAGCCGCATTATTCGCGCTGATCGGCCGGGACGACATGTGGCCCGCATGGCAGCGGGTCACCGACGAGTTCGTCGCCCGCGCCGTTGCCGGTGAACTGGATCCGCAGACGATGCGTGAGCACCGCACCAAGGCATTTTTCGCCGAACAGCTGGGGATCCAGTTGGACGACGGTACGGTGGCCGTCCTGGAGGCCAGGCGGCTGGCCCAGATGTGCCACAGCTGGCGGCTGTTCCCCGACGCGCTGCGCTGCCTCGACTGGCTGCGCGCGGCCGGCCTCAAAGTCGCCGCTGTGACCAACGCCTCGGGCCCCCAGCAACACACCAAGATCGCCGCCATGGGCCTCACCCGCTACTTCGACGTGGTCGTCATCGCGGGCGAAGTCGGTGTGGCCAAACCCGATCCGCGCATCTTCCACGCCGCCTGCCAGCGACTTCAGGTCCAGCCACACCAAGCCGTGCACATCGGCGACCGCCTCGACCTCGACGCCGTGGGAGCACGTGACGCAGGTCTCCACGCCATCTGGCTCAACCGCGACCCGGCCTTCCACGTGGCCCCACCCGCGCGCGTGCACACCATCACCGACCTCGACGACCTGCCTGAACTGCTGGTCTGGGAGTACGCGGGGGTACCGGCCCCCCGACGGTGACCCCGGTTTTTAACCACGTGGCCACATGGTCTACTATCTCTCTCGTTGGCGGTACAGACCTGAGTCAGTGACGCCAGTGGGGTATGGTGTAATTGGCAGCACGACTGATTCTGGTTCAGTTAGTCTAGGTTCGAGTCCTGGTACCCCAGCGAGAGAGTCCAAAGCGCATGTGCTAGGATTCCCTCAACGAAAAACTGAAAACAAAGTTCTTGGCCCCGTCGTCTAGCGGCCTAGGACGCCGCCCTCTCAAGGCGGTAGCGCGGGTTCAAATCCCGTCGGGGCTACGCGGAATTGGCGGACTCTGGTCGGTGCTTCGCACCTTCCCCAGGGTCCGCTTCGCATTATTTTGGGGGGCCGAGCCCCCCATACCCCCCACGTGCGGCTGCGCCGCCTTGCTTTCCGCTGGGGTTTTCTTTTGGAAACAAAGGGGTTCGCTGCGGCTGCTGATTGCGCCCTTAAGTGTTGGTTAAAGGCAAAGTTGGCGGTACGAGGCTCTGGCTGGTCGGTGCTTGCCGTCGGGTGGTCCTGGTAGGAGCGTTCTCGTCGCTAGTACTGCCTCCCGGCCATCAGTTCCGGTAGGTGCCTTCACTCCGCCGTTGGTGCTAGCGAGCATGGACACCGGTCAGTTCCGGGAGGCGCCGGCAGTTGGCGTCTGTTTTGGCGAGCGCTGGCACGCGGCCGTCGGTCTTGGTAAGCACCGCTGCTCGGCTGTCTGTTGTGGGGCGGCATCGGCACTTGGGCGTCTGTTCTGGGAGCGTCGCCGCTTGGCCTTCAGTCCGGGTAGCACCGGTGGTCTGCCGTCAGTTCTGGCGGGTGCTGCCTGTCGGCCGTCAGTTCCGGTGAGCGTCGCCGCTTGGCCGTTGATCCCGGTTGGCGTCGGCGCTTGGCCGTCAGTGCGGCATGTACTGCGACTCGGCGATCTGTCGGGGTATGCGTCGGCGCTCCGCTGTCACTTCTGGTGGGTGCTGCCTGTCGGCCGTCAGTTCCGGTGAGCATTGCCGGTCGGCTGTTGGTCCCGGTGAGCGTCGGCGCTCTGCTGTCAGTTCCGACGAGTACTGCCACTCGGTCAGCAGTTCCGGTAAGCATCCGGATTCCGCTGTCTGTTCTGGCAAGCGTCGCCTCTCGGCCGTCTGTTCCGGCGCACACCGCTACTCGGCCGTCAGCCCCTGCGAGCGTCGGCGCTTCGCTGTCTGTTTGGCAAGTGTCGTCGCTGGGCTGTCAGTTCGGGGATGTACCGCTGCTTGGTCGTCAGTCTGGGTGAGCGTTGGCGTTTCGCTGTCTGTTTGGCAAGCGTTGCCTCTCGGCCGTCTGTCCCGGCACACATCGCCGCTCGGCCATCAGTCCGGGCAAGCGTTGGCGCTCCGCTGTCAGTTCTGGCGAGCACTGCCGCTCGGCCGTCAGCCTTGGTAAGCACTGCCACTCCGCCCTCTGATGTGGCAAGTCTCGCTGCTTGGCTGTCAGTTCGGGCATATACCGCTGCTTGGTCATCAGTCTGGGCGAGCGTCGGTGCTCGACCGTCAGGTCTGGCGAGTGTCGGTGGTTCGCCGTCAGTTCTGGCAGGCAGCGCCGCTCGGCCATCAGTCCGGTGAGCACTGTCAGTCGGGCGTCAGCCTTGGTGCTTCGCTGTGGGTCCGGCAGTGGCGGTGTCTGGGTTCTCCGGGTTTGCCGCCAACTCACCCCGGGTGTCGTCCCGCTCAGACGCGAGGGGGTGCTCGTGACCTTGGCATGACAACGTCCCCCGCCCGGGGGTGGGGGACGTTGGGGCCTTTGTGGACTTGTCTAATGTGGTCAGAGGCGGTTGTGGAGGGCGTCCGCGGCCGCTAGGAGGTCCGCTGCCCAGCGGCTTCCGGGGCGGCGGCCCATGCGGTCGATCGGGCCGCTTACCGACACAGCAGCCACAACGTTCCCTGCGCCATCACGCACCGGTGCTGAAACACTGGCCACACCAGGCTCACGCTCCGCCACGCTTTGCGCCCACCCGCGCCGGCGCACCTCCAGCAGTGCCCGCTCACCGAACACCGCGTCGTTCAGCAACGCCCGCTGAGTACCCGCATCCGCCCAGGCGGCAAGCACTTTCGCGCCCGATCCCGCGGTCATCGGCAGCCGCGCGCCGACCGGGACGGTGTCGCGCAGGCCACTCGGCGGTTCTGCCGCGCAGACACAGATCCTGTGCATCCCGTCACGGCGGTAGAGCTGAACGCTCTCCCCGGTGATGTCCCGCAACCGGGGCAGGACGGCGTTCGCCGCGTCCAGCAACGGATCCGTCGCACCGCCCGCCAGCTCCGCGAGTGCGGCGCCGGGACGCCACCGCCCGTCGGATCCACGGCGCAGCAACCGATGTACCTCCAGGCCGACCGCGAGGCGATGCGCGGTCGCCCGCGGCAGCCCCGTTTTCGTGCAGAGCTCCGCGAGGCCGCACGGTTCCTTGGCCACTGCCTGCAGCACGGCCATTGCCTTGTCGAGAACACCGATTCCGCTATGCTGTCCCACACAACGATACTAACTTCCCGATATCTGAGATGTCCAGTATCTGGGAACAAGCACTGGAACACAACCACCACAACCGGAAGGCGGAGGAGCGATGGGCCACACGCTCGCCGAGAAAGTGTGGAACGCACATGTAGTGCGTCCGGGCAACGGAGACGAGCCGGACCTCCTCTACATCGACCTGCACCTGGTGCACGAAGTCACCAGCCCGCAGGCGTTCGACGGACTTCGCCAGGCAGGCCGCCCGGTACGCCGGACCGATCTGACCGTGGCGACGGAGGATCACAACGTCCCCACCACCGACATCGAGCTGCCGATCGCGGATCCGGTGTCCCGCACGCAGGTTGAGACCCTGCGCAAGAACTGTGCCGAGTTCGGGGTGCCGATTTACCAGATGGGCCACGACGAACAGGGCATCGTGCACGTCATCGGCCCGCAGCTCGGACTGACCCAGCCCGGCATGACCGTCGTCTGCGGCGACAGCCACACCTCCACCCATGGCGCGTTCGGCGCGATGGCGTTCGGCATCGGCACGTCCGAGGTCGAGCACGTGCTGGCCACCCAGACGCTTCCGTTGAAGCCTTTCAAGACCATGGCGATCAACGTGTCCGGCTCGCTGCGCCCCGGCGTCACGGCCAAGGACATCATCCTCGCGGTCATCGCGAAGATCGGCACCGGCGGCGGCCAGGGCTACGTCCTGGAGTACCGCGGCAGCGCGATCGAGGAGCTGTCGATGGAAGCGCGGATGACCATCTGCAACATGTCCATCGAAGCCGGCGCCCGCGCCGGGCTCATCGCACCCGACGAGACCACGTTCGCGTACCTCAAGGGGCGCAAGCACGCCCCACAGGGCGCGGACTGGGATGCCGCTGTGGCAGCGTGGCGCGAGCTGCGCACCGACGCGGACGCCACCTTCGACCGTGAAGTGGACCTGGACGCCGATACGCTGACACCGTTCGTCACGTGGGGCACGAACCCCGGCCAGGGCCTGCCGTTGTCGGAGACCGTGCCGGACCCGGAGCGGATCGCCGACGAGAACGAGCGGACCGCCGCGGAGAAGGCCCTGTCCTACATGGACCTCCAGCCGGGCACCCGGCTGCGCGACATCGCCGTGGACACCGTTTTCCTCGGTTCATGCACCAACGGCCGCATCGAGGACCTGCGTGCCGCCGCGGACGTGCTGCGTGGGCACAAAGTCGCCAAAGGTGTACGGATGCTCGTGGTCCCCGGTTCGATGCGCGTCCGCCAGGCGGCCGAGTCCGAGGGGCTGGACAAGGTCTTCACCGAGGCAGGCGCCGAATGGCGGTCCGCGGGCTGCTCTATGTGCCTTGGCATGAACCCGGACCAGCTCAAGCCGGGCGAGCGCAGCGCGTCGACATCCAACCGCAACTTCGAGGGCCGGCAGGGCAAGGGCGGGCGCACGCACCTCGTTTCCCCGCTCGTCGCAGCCGCTACCGCCGTTCGCGGCACCCTCTCTTCACCCGAAGACCTGCTCGCAGGGCCGAGCACCAGCACCGAAGACCTGCTCGCAGGGTCGAGCACCAGCACCGAAGACCTCGTCTGAAAGGCCTGGAACAGCCATGGAGCCGTTCACCACGCACACTGGAGTGGGTGTGCCGCTGCGCCGGTCCAACGTGGACACGGACCAGATCATCCCCGCCGTCTACCTGAAGCGGGTATCCAAGACCGGTTTCGAGGACGGGTTGTTCGCAGCCTGGCGTACCGACGAGCACTTCGTGCTCAACCAGGAGCCCTACCGGGCCGGCAGCGTCCTGGTCGCCGGACCGGACTTCGGCACCGGGTCCTCGCGGGAGCACGCCGTCTGGGCGCTGGCCAACTACGGCTTCCGGGCGGTCATCTCGTCCCGGTTCGCCGACATCTTCCGGGGCAACGCGGGCAAACAGGGACTGCTTGCGGCACAGTGCGAGCAGCACGACGTGGAGCAGCTGTGGAAGCTGCTGGAGGCCGAGCCGGGCACGGAAGTGACCGTCGACCTGCGGGAAAGGCTTGTCACAGCGAAGGAGTTCACCGCCCCGTTCCACATCGACGACTACACCCGTTGGCGCCTCTTGGAAGGCTTGGACGACATCGCGCTGACCCTCCGACACGCCGAGGCGATCGACTCGTTCGAGGCGGGCAGGCCGGTCTGGAAGCCCGTCACAACCCTTGCCTGACGGGGGTAATCAGGGGCCAAATGTCACCCCGATGGGCGGATCACAAACCTCTTAAGGAAAAATATGGCGTGGCGCGTGGTGGTCGCGCGCTTTTCGGCATATTGTGGCGAGAAGTCGGCCAGAAGGCCGTAACCGTCATGTGGTCACAATGGAGGACAGAAGGGTGAACAAAGCCCAGCTCATCGAGGCGCTCACGGAACGCCTGGGCGACAAGAAGACCGCAGGCGCTGCGGTCGACGGTCTCGTCGACGTGATCGTCCGCACGGTCAACAAGGGCGAGAAGGTCAACATCACCGGCTTCGGCGTGTTCGAGAAGCGTGCCCGCGCGGCCCGCACCGCTCGCAACCCGCGCACCGGTGAGACCGTGAAGGTCAAGAAGACCAACGTGCCCGCTTTCCGCCCTGGCACTGGCTTCAAGGACGTTGTGAGCGGCGCGAAGAAGCTGCCCAAGGTTGCCGCTGCCAAGCCGGCCACCGCCCGCAGTGCCGCCGGCACCAGCACGCGTGCCGCCGCCACTCGCAGCACCGCGTCCACCCGGACGCGTTCGACCGCGACCGCCGCCAAGAAGACGGCCGCCGCGAAGCCCGCTGCCGCGAAGACGGCTGCCGCCAAGCCGGCCGCCGCCAAGACGACGACCCGTCGTGCCACCAAGACGGCCGCCAAGGCGACCGCCGCGAAGAAGACGTCGGCCGCGTCTTCCCGCAAGCCGGCTGCCAAGAAGGCGGCCAAGTAGTTCGACACCATGCTGTGAAGCCCACCTGGGGACGCCTAGGTGGGCTTTACTGTGCCCGCAGCGGGTTTGATCGCTACCAACAGGCAGCTTGCAGGTTCCTGCAACCGCTACATGTTGTGGTCGCGCACCCGTCCGGGGTGCGCCGGTTGTGGTTGGGGCATCGGTGATCGAGCGGTTCACCTGACATATCCCCGGGTTCGCCCGCCCGGTGCCCATTCGCGGGCACAGCACGGTATTCCGGGCTCACCGCCGGAGGGGTCCGCGGCAACCGTGATCAGAACGGTGTGTTGTTGGCCCCTGGAAGGGTCTCTGCGGCCCGAAGAGCCGGTTCTGGTGATCTCCCACGCACTTCGCGACGCTCAGGGCTTGGGCAGCGGACTGGGGTAGTAGTCCGCCGCCACCAGCTTCGGTCCAGGATGGACGAACGTCAGCAGCCAGAAGCTGCCCTTCTTCGACTGGACTTTGGCCAGGTCAAGGCCCGATTCCTTGGCATACCCGGAGATCAGCCCGGGGATGACGCCGCCCTGGCTGCACACCGCGGCCACACCCTCGCCCGCTGCCGCGATCTCGCCCAGCCTGCGGTGCGCGGCCACCGGATCCGACGGGTACTCACGTTCGCTCAGCAACGGCTCCTGAACGACCGTCCTACCGAGATCCGCGGCGAGTCCGGCCAAAGTATCCACGCACCGCGTCAATGGCGCCGCGTGGAGCCGCTCGGCCCCGAACAAGGGCAACAGCGAACGCAGGGCCTCGGCCTGCCAGTGGCCCGTTGCCGACAGCGGCCGCAATGCGTCCGGGCCGGTCCACAACTCCCGTTTGCCCGCCTTGGCATGCCGCACGAGCAGCACGGACGTCGTTTGCACTGGTAGCCGGGTGAACTCGGCGAGCACCGCGCGATCCTGTGGATGACTCAGCATTTCGCTGGCTTCGTCAACTGTCAGCCAGCGCAGCTCGTCCACTTCGTCGTTCGGCCGGAAAGCGCCGCCGGTGGCCCGCGCCGCGAAGTAGTCGACCTGTTTCTCCACGTCGCCAACCGAATACCGAACAGTGTTCAGACGACGGCCCAGAACCACCCGCAGGCCGGTCTCCTCGGCCACCTCACGGACCGCTGCCTGGGCAATGGTTTCGCCCCGGTCAAGTTTTCCCTTGGGCAGCGACCAGTCGTCATAGCGGGGCCGGTGCACCACTGCGAGTGCCCCGGCCCGCCAGACGACGGCGCCGGCCGCCGCGATACGCCTGGAAGTCAACGCTCAGCCTTGCGCTCCATGCAGATGAATCATTTCCCGTTGGTGGTCGCGGACCTTCTCGATCTCGGTCGGTGAGGGCTTCCACTCGCCGTCCGGGTGCAGCACCCAGCAGCGCGTGGCCGGGTCGAGCGCCGAGTCGAACATCGCGTCCAACTGCTTGACCAGCCGCGGATTGCGCACCGGCACCTGCACCTCCACGCGGCGGTCGAGGTTGCGGTGCATCATGTCCGCGCTGCCGATCCAGCGCTCGTCCGACCCGACGAAGTGGAACACCCGCGAGTGTTCCAGGAACCGGCCGAGGATGCTGCGCACCGAGATGTTCTCGCTCAGGCCGCCGATCCCCGGCTTGATCGCGCAGATTCCCCGTACCACCACGTCAACCGGCACACCGGCCTGTGAGGCGCGATAGAGCGCGTCTATCACCTGCTCGTCCACCAACGAGTTCACCTTGAACCGGATGCCCGCTTCGCGGCCCTCGCGGGCGTGCTCGACCTCACGCTCTATGCGTTCGATGATGCCTCGCCGGATCCCGTGCGGTGCCACCAGGAGGCTGCGATACGTGTCCTGGCGGGCGTACCCGGTCAGCACGTTGAACAGCTCGGTGAGGTCCGCGCCGATCGACGGTTCGGCGGTGAGCAGGCCGATGTCCTCGTACAGCCGCGCGGTCTTCGGGTTGTAGTTGCCGGTCCCGATGTGGCAGTAGCGCCGGATCGTGGATCCCTCCTGGCGCACCACGAGCGAGGTCTTGCAGTGCGTCTTGAGCCCGACCAGGCCGTAGACCACGTGCACACCCGCCTTTTCCAAGGCCCTGGCCCACTTGATGTTGGCCTGCTCGTCGAACCGCGCCTTCAGCTCGACCAGCGCCACCACCTGCTTGCCCGCCTCGGCCGCGTCGATCAGGGCGTCCACAATGGGCGAATCACCCGATGTCCGGTAGAGGGTCTGTTTGATCGCCAGCACATGCGGGTCGCTCGCCGCCTGCTCGATGAAACGCTGCACGCTCGTGGAGAACGAGTCGTAGGGGTGGTGCACCAGCACGTCACCCTCGCGCAACGTGGCGAACACGCTCTTGGGCGTCTCGTGCTCGGCGAACGCCGGATGCGTCGCCGGGACGAACGGCGCGTCCTTGAGATCCTTGCGGTCCACCGCGTGCAGCTGCCACAGGCACGACAAGTCCAGCAGCCCGTTGATGACCACGACGTCGTTCGGCGCCACCTCGAGCTCGCGCAGCAGCAGCTCCTGCATGTGCTCGCTCATGTCGCTGGCGATCTCCAGGCGCACCGGCGGGCCGAACCGGCGCTGCGCCAGCTCGCGTTCCAGTGCCAGCAACAGGTCCTCGTCGCGGTCCTCCTCGACCTCCAGGTCGGCGTTGCGGGTCACCCGGAACTCGTGCACCTCGGTGACCTCCATCCCGGTGAACAGCTCACCGAGGTGCGCCGCGATCAGGTCCTCCAGCGGCAGGAAGGTGGCGCTCCATTCGTCCCCATTGGACTGGACGTTGAGCAGCCTCGGCACGTTGTCGGGCACCTTCACGCGGGCGAACCGCTCGGTGCCGCCCTCCGGGTCGCGAACCGTGACCGCCAGGTTCATCGACAGCCCGGAGATGTAGGGGAACGGGTGCGCCGGGTCCACCGCGAGCGGGGTGAGGACGGGGAAGACCTGCTCGGTGAAGTACTGGTGCAGCCGCTGTTTGTCGGCTTCGTCGAGCTCGCCCCAGCGCACGATCCGGATGCCGCGCTGGGCGAGTTCGGGGCGTACCCGCTGCTCGAACGCGGCCGAGTGCTGTTCCACCAGCTCCTGGTTGCGTTTGGCGATGTACGCCAGTTGTTCGCGCGGGCTCAACCCGTCGGCCGACCGGACCGAGAGCCCGGTCTCCCGCCTTCTCTTCAGGCCGGCCACCCGGACCATGTAGAACTCGTCCAGGTTCGACGCGAAGATCGCCAGGAACTTCGCGCGTTCCAGCAGTGGCTGCGACTCGTCCTCGGCCAGGGCGAGCACCCGGGCGTTGAAGTCCAACCAGGACAGTTCGCGGTTGATGTACCGGTCGTCGGGCAGACCGGTCTCGGTCGTCTCGTTGGTGACGGCGGGTGGAGCCGACGGAACCGTTCGCTCCGGCCGGTTCGCGGGCGGTGGCGGGGAAGGGGCGGGCTGGTCGGTGGGGCCGTTCGTGCTGTCCGTGCTCACAGCAAGCCATTGTCCAGGACTTATCAGCAGAATGCGCGTCCGTGGCCGGACAAGGTCGTCAACACTCGATCGGCCCACACGCGACCGCGCCCAGTAGCGCCGAAGTGCGCAGGCCGAGACCGAGATCACGGGCGAACCGGAGATCTTGTGGCGTATCGACGTCACAGCGCAGCGAGGGCCAACTGTCCGTGAGCGCCGCCGCACCGGACAACGCGTGGGCGAGCGCAGAGCCCTTGCCGAACCGGGGGTCCAGCGGACCGCCCGGCGTGGACAGCAGCAGCGTGGTGCCGGTTGTCTGGCGGTCGGCGACAAAAGCCCGCCTGCCGTCGGCGGACTTGAGCGCCGCGGCCAGCTCGTCCGCCCGCAGCGCCGGCAGATCGGCCTGCAATGCGCCGATCCGCCCAGCCGGATCCGCTTCCCGCAGCACGGCCGCACCCCGCCGGTAGGCCGCGTTCAGCCCGGGCACCGGGCCTTCCGGCACGCTCTCGAACCCGTTGGCGGCCAGCGTGGCCGCGACCTGCGGGTCGGAACTGACCACCAGCACACGGCGAACGCCGTCGGCGTTCGCGGCGGCCGTGACCGTGTCAAGCAACACGGCGAGAACCAGCCGTGCGTGGTCGTCCGGCGCGACCGCGCCACGCAGCCGCGACTTGGCGTCGGCCAGCGCCTTCACCGGGACGACGAGATCTGTCTGCACCACCCAATACTGCCTGAAACCTGTGAGCGTTGCTGTGACACATCCGGCACCTAGACTCGGGGCCACAAGTGACCAGGAGGAGGAACGTTGGCGGGTCGTGAGAAGGACGGGTTCTGGGTGAAGACCGCGGCGGCGGTGTTCTACCCGATCACCTGGCTGGGCAAGCGGGTGACCCGGGGTGCCGAGCGGATTCCCCGCCAGGGCGGCGCGATCCTGGTGTTCAACCACATCTCGCACCTCGATCCCGTGGTGGACGCGGTCTTTGTGCACCGGAACAAACGAGTGCCCCGGTTCCTGGCCAAGGACAGCCTGTTCCGCATCCCGGTGGCGGGCAAGGTGATCGCCGGCGCGGGCACGATCCCGGTATACCGGGGCACCGCGAACGCGGGCGACAGCCTGCGTGCGGCCGACGAGGCGCTGCGCGAGGGCAAGATCATCTGCATCTACCCGGAGGGCACCATCAGCAAGGACCCCGAGGGCTGGCCGATGCGGTCGTTCCCCGGTGTCGCGCGGCTGGCGCTGGCCCACGACGTGCCGGTGCTGCCGATCGCGCGCTGGGGTACCCGCGACATCCTCAACGGTTACACCAAGAAGTTCACCCCGTTCCCCCGCAAGACCATCACGACCTATGTGGGTGAACCGGTGGACCTTTCCCAGTACCGGAGCGAAGGCACGCCGAGCAACGTGACCCTGATGCGCGTCACCGACCTGGTGATGACCGACGTGAAGAAGCTGCTCGCGGAGATCCGCGGCGAGCAGGCGCCGGCCGGGTTCTTCAACCCGAAGAAGGCCGAGGCCTGACATGGAACTCACACGAGTCGCCGTCCTGGGCGCGGGATCCTGGGGCACCACATACGCGAAGGTGATGGCCGACGCGGGCGTCGAGGTCGTGCTGTGGGCACGCCGTCCCGAGGTCGCCGCGGCCATCCGGGACAAGCACGAGAACCCCGCCTACCTGCCGGACATCCGGCTGCCGGACAACCTGACGTCCACTTCGGACCCACGCGAGGCGCTGGACGGCGCCGAGGCGGTGGTGCTCGCGGTGCCGAGCCAGAGCCTGCGCGCGAACCTCTCGGAGTGGCGCGAACTCCTGCCCGCCGGTGCGACGCTGGTCAGCCTGGCCAAGGGGGTGGAATTGGGAACTCTCAAGCGGATGAGCGAGGTCGTCGCCGAAGTCGCCGGAGTGCCCGCACATCACGTGGCCGTGGTGTCCGGACCGAACCTGGCCATGGAGATCGCGCTCGAACAACCGACCGCCACGGTCATCGCGTGTGAGGACCACGATCGTGCCGTCCTGATCCAGCACGCCAGTACGACCGGCTACTTCCGCCCGTACACCAACACCGATGTGGTCGGCTGCGAACTCGGCGGTGCCTGCAAGAACGTCATCGCGTTGTCCTGCGGGATGGCGACCGGACTCGGCTTCGGCAACAACACCGCCGCCACCCTTATAACAAGAGGTCTCGCGGAGACCGCACGGCTCGGCGTGGCGCTGGGTGCCGACCCGATGACGTTCGCCGGCCTTGCCGGGATGGGGGATCTGGTCGCGACCTGTTCGTCTCCGTTGTCCCGCAACCGAACCTTCGGCGAGCGGCTCGGGCGTGGACATACGTTCGATGAAGCGCTTGAGGCGACCCACGGTCAGGTCGCCGAGGGCGTGAAGTCCTGCTCGTCGATCCGGGAACTCGCGCTGCGGCACGGGGTCGACATGCCGATCACCGAAGTGGTGCACCGGGTCTGCCACGACGGCCTGGATCCGCAGAAGGCGGGCCCGGAGCTGATCGGCCGCAAGGTCAGGCCCGAACGATGACCGAACTGGGCGACGGGACCCGTTGTGTGCACGCGGGTCTGGCGGATCCCGTTCCCGGAACACCGTTGCTGGCCTCACCGGTGTTCGGCACCGGCTACCACTTGGGACATCCGTCCTACGGCTACGGCCGCGCGGACAACCCGACCTGGCGGGCACTCGAGGAGGCGATCGGGTCGCTGGACGGTGGGGAGTGCGTGGTCTTCCCGTCCGGCATGGCCGCCATCTCGGCTGTGCTCAGGACCTGCGAGGGCAGGCTCGTGTTGCCTTCGGACGGTTACTTCGTGACCCGCTCGTATGTCCAGTCGGAACTGCCATGGCTCGAGGTCGTCGAGGTGCCGACCGCGGGACCATGGCCCTCGTTCGACGGCGTGGGCCTGGTTCTGCTGGAGACGCCGTCGAACCCGGGACTGGATGTGTGCGATATCACTGCCCTGGCGGCGGAAGCGCACGCGGCCGGCGCGCTTCTGGCTGTGGACAACACGACCGCGACCCCGCTGGGGCAGCGTCCGCTGCAGCTCGGCGCGGACTTCGCTGTGGCCAGTGATACCAAAGCGCTTGCTGGGCACAGTGATGTCGTTCTTGGACACGTCACCTGCAGCGATCCCGCGCTGGCCGCCCGGATCCGCGAGTCGCGGACGTTCAGCGGGAGCGTGCCCGGGCCGTTCGAGACGTGGTTGGCGCACCGGGGACTTGGGACGTTGGACCTCCGGCTCGCGCGGCAGGCGGCCAACGCATCCGCTGTATATAAGGTGCTGTCCTCGGCGCCGGGCGTGACCGGGCTGCGATGGCCTGGGGCGCCAGAGGATCCGTCGCACGCCCTGGCGGCCCGGCAGATGCGCCGGTTCGGTGGGGTGCTGACGTTCTGTCTGCCTTCCGCGGCACACGTCGACCGGTTCCTCGCCGCGAGTTCCCTGGTGACCGGCGCGACGAGCTTCGGCGGCCTGCACAGCACCGCCGACCGCCGCGCGCAGTGGGGCGACCCGGTTCCCGAAGGCCTGGTCCGGTTGTCCGCGGGCTGCGAGGACACCGAAGACCTCGTCGCGGACATCCGCACCGCACTGTCCACCCTGGACACGTGACCCTCGTGTGTGGTTTCGGCCGTGCCCACACACGAGGGCTGACCAGCGGTATCCCACTATCAGGGCACTGGTTGTTCGTGGCTTGACGGGGTCGGCGGCCGCCTGCTTTCCTATTCGCCATGATGCGCGCCATGGCTGACGGACGGGGTCACATCGACCTCGCCTTCGTCGCGAGCGCGCTGTGTCTTCCTCGGTGATCGGCCCGTTGTCCTGTTCACGCCCGCTTTCCCGAGGAAAACCCCATGTTCGCCGTACCCGAGAACACCATTGCCCAGGCCGCTTCGCCCACGGCGGCTCACCCCCAGCGAGTCGCCCGCGCGGTCGCCCTTGACCGGGCCAAGTGGGCAGGTCTGCTGCGCTACGACCCGGTCGAGCGCTACACCGCGCTGATCGAGCGCACGCCCGAGTACGAGGTCTGGCTGATGAGCTGGCTGCCGGGCCAGTCGACCGACCTGCACGACCACGGCGACGCGACGGGTGCGTTCACTGTGGTCTCCGGCGTGCTCACCGAACGAGTGCTGCGGTCGGGCCTGGTGCACGACCTTCGTGCCGGGCAGTCACGGGTGTTCGCGCCCGGGTACGCGCACCAGGTGGTCAACTACAGCATCGACCCCGCGGTGAGCATCCACGTCTACGAGACCGCGCGGGAGATGCGCTCCTTCACGTGAACCGGTGTGTCCCAGCCGGTCTCCAGGTCCGGGCTCGGCTGCGGCTCACCCCACACCTGGGTGATCGGCAGCACGCCGGCCCAGGCCGTGTTCTCGGTGATGTCCTCGTCCTCGTCGACCGGTGGGCCGGACCGGACCTTCACCGAGGCCTCGGACAGATCCAGTGCCAGCACCACGGTCTGCGCCAGTTCCTTCTTGTTGGGCTCACGCGTGTGCTCCCACGACCCGGGCGCCAGGTGTTCGGTGAGCACGCGCAGTCCGTGCACTTTCTCGTCGCCTTCCAGCACCCGAGCCTGGCCGTGGATGATCGCGCACCGGTAGTTCACCGAGTGGTGGAACACCGAACGCGCGTAGACGATCCCGTCGAGATGCGTGACCGCGACGCAGATCTCGCTGGTAGCGGCCGTACGGAGGCTGCGCGCGCCCGAGGAACCGTGTAGATACAAGGTGTCCCCGTCGCGGCCGTAGCCGGTGGGCAGCACCAGCGGCGAGCCGTCGACGACGACCGAAAGGTGGCAGACCAGCCCGGCGTCGAGCACCGCGTCCAGGGCGTCCCGTTCGGTGACGGCGCGCTTCTTGCCGCGCTGGATCGTGCTTCGCGGGGTGGGTGAGAGTGCTGTCCGGTTCACGGTTTCCAGAATGACCGGCGAAGTGGCATCCTCAAAGGGCCAAAAACAGAAGAATTCGAAAGGCCAATTGTGTCCACCGACCCGCCGGCGCCGCCGGTCACCCTCGACCGCCAGCTGGAGACGCCCCTTGCTGTCCAGCTCGCCGACGCCTTGCGCTCGGCCGCCGCGGACGGACGGCTCCGCAGTGGCGACCGCCTGCCGTCGACCCGCGCGCTCGCGACCCGGCTGCGGGTCAGCCGAACCGTCACAGCAGCAGCATACGAGCAGTTGCACGCGGAGGGGTGGATCGCGGGCCGGCACGGATCGGGCACCTATATAACGACAGCCCCGCCGGGCAGCCTGCCGGAGAAGGGCCACCGGCCGCGCGCGTCCGCGCCCGAACGCCCGCTCGTCGACATGACACCCGGTTCGCCGTGGGCGGGCGGGATCGACCGCGCGGCCTGGCGACGGGCATGGCGGGCGGCCGCCGACCCGGAGCCGTTGCTCCGGCCGCAACGCGCTGGGCTGCCGGAGTATCGCGAAGTCATCGCCGAACACCTGTTGCGGCACCGGGGGTTGCGGGTCGGCACCGAGGACGAGACCGTGCTCGCCACGAGCGGCACGACTTCGGCGGTGTTCGAGCTGGCGTCCGCGGTGTTGGGGCGTGGGGCCACTGTTGCTGTTGAGGAGCCTGGGTATCAGCGTGCGGTCCAGACCATGCGCGCGGCCGGGCTGAACGTGGTGCAGGCACCCGTTGACGTCGAAGGGTTCCGGGTGGACTCGGTGCCCGCTTCGGTTCGTGCGGTGTACTGCTCGCCCGCGCACCAGTATCCGTTGGGCGGCCGGATGCCCGCGGGCCGGCGGGTGGAGCTGGTGGAACGGGCGCGGCGCGACGGCTGGCTCGTGATCGAGGACGACTACGACGGTGAGCTGCGCTATGACGTGGCACCGTTGCCTTTGCTGGCTGCCCTCGCCCCGGACGTCGTGGTGCACCTGGGAACCACGAGCAAGATCCTCACCCCGACGCTCGGCACGGGGTGGATGGTCGCGCCGCCATCGGTGGCCGCGGCGGTGTTGGCGCAGCGGGACATCACCGGGATGGGGCCGGCCGCGGCGGGCCAGCGGGTGCTGATCGAGATGGCGCGGCACGGTGATCTCGGCCGGCACCTGCGGCGGTTGCGCCGGGAACTGTCGGACCGCCGGTCGTTGATCGTGGATGCCTTGCAGTCAGCCGGGTTGGCTGTGCTTGGTGATGACGCTGGGGCGCATGTGGTGGTGCCGTTGGCTTCCGGACGGGCCGAAAAGGACGCCCGGCTCGCGGCCGAGGGGATCGGCGTCCGGGTCGACGGCCTCGCCCGGCACCACGCCGGCCGCGCACGCTGGCACGGGATCGCCTTGGGCTACGCGGCTTGTTCGCGTGACGAGCTCATCGGCGTATTACCGCAGCTAGTGGACCTGCTCAGGCGGGCACACGGCGACGGGTAAGGTCGGGCGGCATGAGCGAGCCGAAAACCCGAGTCGCCGTGATCTTCGGCGGTCAGAGCACCGAGCACTCCGTCAGCTGTGTCTCGGCTGCCAGCGTGCTCGCCAACATCGACACGTCCCGGTACGAGGTGCTGCCGATCGGCATCACCCCGCGGGGTTCCTGGGTGCTGGGGCCGTCGGATCCTGCTTCGCTGGCGCTGATCGGGCGTGAGCTGCCGTCGATCACCTCCGGCACCGAGCTGACGCTGTCGTCGTCGCGGCTGATCGGACTCGAGCGCGGCGAGACCCTGGCGTCGGTCGATGTGGTGTTCCCCCTGCTGCACGGGGCTTTCGGTGAGGACGGCACCATCCAGGGGCTGCTGGAGCTGGCGGGTGTGCCGTACGTCGGCGCGGGCGTGCTGTCGAGCGCGGTCGTGATGGACAAGGAGTACACCAAGAAACTCCTGGCCGCCGAGGGCATCGCGGTGGGCACGTACGAGGTGCTGCGCCCCAACGTACGCACCTTGTCCCAGGGGCAACGGGATCGGCTCGGGCTGCCGGTGTTCGTGAAGCCGGCGCGCGCGGGTTCGTCCTACGGCATCACCAAGGTCTCCTCGTGGGACGAGCTCGACGTCGCCATCGCGTACGCGCGGTCGGTGGACCCCAAGGTGATCATCGAGGCGATGGTGACCGGGCGGGAGCTGGAGTGCGGGGTGCTGGAGTTCCCCGACGGCCGGATCGAGGCGTCGCTGCCCTCCGAGGTGCGGTTCACCACCGGCGCGGAGTACTACGACTTCGAGACCAAGTACCTCAGCGAGGACTCGCTCGAGCTGGACATCCCCGCGAAGGTCAGCGACGCCATGATCGACGAGATCCGCGCGCTGTCCATCCGCGCCTTCCAGGCCATGGACGGGCAGGGCCTGGCGCGCGTGGACTTCTTCCTGCGCGAGGACGGCGAGCTGCTGGTCAACGAGCTGAACACGATGCCAGGCTTCACCCCGAGCTCCGCGTATCCCAAGATGTGGGCAGTGACCGGAGTGGACTATCAGTCGCTGGTGACCACATTGGTCGAAACCGCCATAGCGCGCGGAACCGGTCTGCGATAAGGAGAACAGCCGCCCCTGGGGCAGTTCGCGGCGGAGGCCGCCCCGGCGTGTCCCCCTTTCCTCCGCCTCGTGTCCCCCTTTCCTCCGTACCGTGTCCCCCTTGTCTCCAACGGAGAATTCGGGGTACGTGAATGTGGGACACGCGGGCGACGAACGGGGGACACGGCCGGGAGTGGGTCAGTCGAGGCGGCGGAGGGTGGATTTGTAGATCTTGATGTTGGCGATGTACTTGTCCACGGCGAAGGACCAGGAGTTGGGTGGGACTTCGTAGTTCTCGCGGATCTTGGCGGGGACGCCGAGGGCCATGCGGCGGGCGGGGATGCGGCTGTCGAACGACAGCACGGCGCCGGCGCCGAGGATCGCGCCCTCCTCGACCACGCAACCGTTGAGCAGCACCGAACCCGAGGCGATCAGGCAGTCGTCGCCCACGGTGGCGCCCTCGATGTGCACGTTGTGGCCGACCACGCAGTTGGCGCCGATCACCGTGGGGTGCACTTCGGTGCAGTGGATGACGGTGCCGTCCTGGATGCTCGTGCGCTCGCCGATCTGGATGCTGCCGTAGTCGCCGCGCAGCACCGCCTGCGGCCACACGGACGCGTTCGCGCGCAGCGTCACGTCGCCGATGACGGTCGCGTCGGGATGCACGTACGCATCCGGGTGGATGATCGGCTCGCGGTCACCGAGTGCGTAGATGGCCAAGATTCCTCCACAGTGGACTAACGCCAGTGCTGCCAGCCGCCGGGACCCTCGTAGGGCCTGCCGTCGACGGTCACGCCGTCGCCCCGCCAGACCGTGCCGATGGTCACCCAGCCCTCCGGGACCGAGCCGGGGCCGGGGAACGTCGCGGCCAGCGCGTGGTCCTCGCCGCCGGTGAGCACCCAGTGCCGGGGGTCGGCGCCGAGCGCGGTGCCGACGTCGACCAGCCGCTGGTGCACCTCCAGCAGGTCGGTCCGGACGTCGATGGCCACCCCAGAAGCCTCCGCGATGTGGTCGAGGTCTGCCAAGAGCCCGTCGGACACGTCGATCATCGCGGTCGCGCCCGCGTCCGCCGCCTGGGCGCCCGCCGCGTACGGCGGCTCGGGTGCGCGATGTGCGCTCACGACGCTCACCGGTGACCGGAAACCCCGGCCCAGCACGGCAAGTCCGGCGGCCGACCAGCCGAGCCGCCCGCACACCGCGACGACGTCACCGACGAGCGCGCCGGACCGCTTCACCGGCTCACGCCCCTGCATGTCTCCTAACGCGGTGACGGAGATCACCAGTGTGTCGGAGCTGACAATGTCGCCGCCGACGATGCCGACGCGAGCACGTGTCGCCTCCTTCCACATGCCCGCGGTGATGCCGTCCAGAAGCTCCACTGTGGTCTGCGGCGGGCAGGCCAACCCGACCAGAACCGCGGTCGGCGCGGCGCCCATCGCGGCCACGTCGGCGAGGTTCACCGCGACCGCCTTGTGACCCACCTGCTCTGGTGTAGACCAATCCAGGCGGAAGTGGACACCGGAGACGAGCACGTCCGTGCTGGCGACCACCCGGCCGTCGGAGGCGACCACCACCGCCGCGTCGTCCCCCGGCCCGAGCAGAGTGCCCGGCGGTTGGGCGCGGCCAACCGTCAACCGCTGAATGAGCGAGAACTCACCCAGATCAGCGACGGTGGCAGCCCCCTCTGGCGTGTCCGATCGCACAAAAGCCTCCGATACCGAATGTTCGGACCCCCGAACATTCCCCGCTTGGGGTACGTTGCTGACCACGTTCCTACCTTGAGCATTCTTGTCCAGACGAAGGGGCACGCCGGTGGTCCACGCATACATCCTGATCCAGACCGAGGTCGGCAAGGCGGCCGCGGTGGCGGCCGAGATCGCCGGAATACAGGGAGTGACCACCGCCGAGGACGTCACCGGTCCCTACGACGTGATCGTGCGGGCCGAGGCGGACAACGTGGACCTGCTCGGCCAGCTGGTGGTCGCCCGCATCCAGAACGTGGACGGGATCACACGCACGCTCACCTGCCCAGTGGTGCATCTCTGAGTCGTGCTGTAGTGGTGCGGTGAACCGGACCAGGGTTGTCATCGCGGCCAGTCTGTCCGTGGTGCTCATCGCCGGGGTGATCGTCTTCGGCATCGTCGTGCGCTCGCAGCAGCCGCCGGCGAAGCCGGTCCTGGTGCCCGTTCCCGCGCCCCAGGCGACTTCCGCGGACTGCACGGCGCTGCTCGGCAAGCTGCCGGAGAGCCTGCAGTCCGGGTCCACCGTACTCAGCAAAGCCGCACTGGCGGCCCCGGCCCCACCCGCGAGCGTGGCCTGGACGGACAACCAGTCCGAGCCGGTCGTACTGCGCTGCGGCCTGGACAAGCCCGCCGAACTGGGCCCCACCACGCAGACCCGGGCGATCGACGGCGTGCAGTGGCTGCCGATCGACGGCGCCGACGCGACCACTTGGTTCACTGTGGACCGGACGGTGTTCGTGGCGTTGACCGTGCCCACGGCGGCGGGCACGGGTCCGCTGCAGGACATCTCCAGGGCCGTCGGCCAGTTCCTCCCGAAGAAGACCTAGACCCGCTGGTCCAGGACCATTTCGGGGTGGTTATCCTCCGGCGGCATGGCACGCCCACTGCATGAAGTCATGGACCCCGGCTGGGCCGAGGCGCTGGCGCCGGTCGCGGACAAGATCGCCGCGATGGGCGAGTTCCTCCGCGAGGAGATCGCCGCGGGCCGCACGTACCTGCCCGCCGGCGAGAACGTGTTGCGCGCCTTCAAACAACCCTTCGACGACGTGCGGGTGCTGATCGTCGGCCAGGACCCGTACCCGACGCCGGGGCACGCGGTCGGCCTGTCGTTCTCGGTGGCGCCGGATGTCCGGCCGATCCCGAAGAGCCTGATCAACATCTACAAGGAGTACATGGAGGATCTGGGCTATCCCAAGCCCGGCAACGGTGATCTCACGCCATGGACCGAGAACGGCGTGCTGTTGCTCAACAGGGCGCTCACGGTGATGCCCGGCAAGCCGAACTCCCACCAGGGCAAGGGCTGGGAGGAAGTGACCGAGCGGGCGATCGTGGCGCTGGCGGAACGGAACAAGCCGCTCGTGTCGATCCTGTGGGGCCGCAACGCCCGCAACCTCCGTCCGCTGCTGGACCCGTTGCCCTGCATCGAATCCGCGCACCCCAGCCCGATGTCCGCGGCGGGCGGGTTCTTCGGGTCGCGGCCGTTCAGCCGGGCGAACGCGTTGCTGGAGCAGCAGGGCGCCGCACCGGTCGACTGGAAGCTGCCCTGACCAGGCATAATGGTCGCAGTGGGGATCACTGCGCTGATATTCGACTTCGACGGCCTGCTGATGGACACCGAGGGCACGATGGTCGCCAGCTGGCAGCACGAATGGCGGCACCACGGGCTTGAGCTGGACCTGGGAACGTTCTTCGTCGACCACGGTGGCGATGTCAGCGAGGAACGTTATGCGGCTCTGGCGGGCGCCGTCGGTCCCGAGTTCGACCGCGGCGCCAGCCACGCCCGCCGGGTGGCCCACCGAGACTCCCTGAACGCGGATCTCAAGGTGCCCCAAGGCATCCAGGACTGGATCGCGTCCGCCTCGGACCTGAAGCTGGCCGTCGCGAGCAGCTCCCCGACGACTTGGGTGCTGCCGTTCCTCGCACGTACGGGATACCTGTTCGACGTCGTGGCCTGCGGTGACGAGGTCGCGCACCCCAAGCCGGACCCTGGGGTCTACATCCTCGCGTTGGAACGGCTGGGCGTCGACCCGGCCGAGGCGATCGCCTTCGAGGACAGCCCGCACGGCGTCGCGGCCGCCAAAGCCGCGGGCCTCAAGTGCGTGGCCATCCCCACCAGGTACTCCGACCTCGCCCGCTACACCGCCGCCGACCTGGTCCTGACGAACTCCGCGGACAAGACCCTGGCGGAGATCCTCGACCTCGCGGCCGCCTAGCAGCCAGCGCCATGGTGTCGGCCGGATCTTCGCCGCGAGCGACTCGGCCCAGCACACCGCCTGCGTGATGGCCACGCAGGCTGGCGGGGCGGGATCGGGCGGGCGCCGCTGGCGGCGGGCAGGGACGCGAAACGGCCCGGGTGATCTGAACCACCCGGGCCGTCTCGTAAGTAGTACTTCAGCCGCGAACGACCTTGCCCGCCTTCAGGCAGGAGGTGCACACGTTCAGCCGCTTGCGCTGAGAGACGCCGACCTTGGCGTGCACGGTCTGGATGTTCGGGTTCCACCGCCGGTTGGTGCGCCGGTGGGAGTGCGAGACCGACTTGCCGAAGCCCGGCCCCTTACCGCAGACGTCGCAGACAGCAGCCACGGTAGTGTCCTTTCCTCATGAGTCGCCAGCAGACGATGCCAGCCAACAGTCATGCCCGGGCCGGCCGGGCAACTCTGACAGGGTAACGGGTCGGCGTCAGCGGCTCCAAACCGGCCCCTGGGGGTACCCTCGCGCAGGCTCGCCTGATGAGAGGATTCCCACCGTGTTGCAGGCCCTGGACGCCGCCGCGATCCGCCGTTGGGCGGCGGTCTGCGTACGGTCGCTGGACGCGCAGCGCCAGGCCATCGACGGTATCAACGTCTTCCCGGTGGCCGACGGTGACACCGGGTCGAACCTGCTCGCGACCTTCCGCGCGGCGCTGGAGTCGCTGCTCAGGGCGCCGGTGGACGAACGGTCCGAGGCGGGCGCGGCCCTGTCGGTGCTGGCCAAGGGCGCGCTGGCGGGCGCGCGGGGGAACTCCGGCGTGATCGTGTCGCAGATGCTGCGCGGCCTGGCCGAGACCCTCCGCGACGTCGACGAGGCCCGCGCTCAGGACGTGAACAAAGCCCTGGTCAGAGCGGCCGAACTGGCCTGTGAGGCGGTCGCCGAGCCCAAGGCGGGCACGATGCTGACGGTCCTGACGGCGTCCGCCGCGGCCGCCCGCCGGGTCCGTGGCGACTCGTTGCACGAGGTCATGTCGGTCGCCGTGCGCGCGGCCGCCGACGCACTCGCGTTGACCCCACAGCAGCTTGAGGTCCTGGCCGAGAACGGTGTTGTCGACGCCGGGGGCCGGGGTGTGCTTGTGGTGCTGGAGTCCCTGGTCACGGTGGTGAACGAACGCGATGAGCCGGTCGTGCCGTTCTCGGTGCCGATCAGCTCCCCGGTGGCTGCTCGCGAGGCCGGGTCGACCGAGTTCAACTACGAGGTCATGTACCTGCTCGACGGCACGACCGAGGAGAAGACGGGCCGGCTCCGGGACGTCCTCGGTCAGCTGGGCGACTGCGTGTCGGTGGTCGGCGACGGCGCTGGGCTGTGGACCGTTCACGTGCACTGCAACGACATCGGCGCGGCCATCGAGGCGGGCGTGGAGACCGGCCGCCCGCACCGGATCATGGTCGCCCGGTTCGCCGACGCCGAGGGCGCGCCGTCGAGGTTCGGCCGCCAGCGGGTGGTCGTGATCCCGGCGCGCGGCGCGGGCATCGCGCACCTGTTCCGCACCGAAGGCGCGCTGGTCCTGGAGATCGGCGACCACGACGAGCCGGACGTCTGGGACCTGCTGAACCTGATCACCTCGACCGGCGCCTCGCACGTGACGGTCCTGCCCGGCGACGAGTCGCTGGTCGGCATCGCGGACGAGGCCGCGACCAGGGCGGTCGCCGGGGGGCAGGACGTGGTGGTGATCCCGTGCGTGTCCCCGGTGCAGGCCATGGCCGCGCTGGCCGTGCACGACTCCGCCCGGCGCGCCGGGGACGACGTGGTCGCGATGGCCGAGGCCTCGGCGGCGACGCGCCGCGGTGAGCTGGTCGTGGCGGACGCCGACGCGATCACCTGGATCGGGCCGTGCGAGCGCGGTGACCTGCTGGGGTTCGCCGACGGGGACGTCATGCGGATCGAACACGGCCCGCCGACCGACGAGAAGGTGATCGCCGCGGCCTGCGCGGTGGTCGACCGGATGCTGGCCGCGGGCGGCGAGCTCGTCACCGCGCTGATCGGCCACGGCGCCCCCGACGACCTCGAGGACGCCGTGGAGAAGCACATCCGCTTCGACCACCCCGCCGTCGAGTTCGTCGCCTACCGCGGCGGTCAACGCGACACCCTCCTGATCCTCGGGGTGGAGTGAACCAGGAACTGTCAGTGGCGACCTCTACCTTCACCTTGCAATCAACCCCCGGCTTGGCCGCGCCGGTCATTTCCGGGTCGCGACACGCCCGCCGTCGCCCCGGCTACAGTGGCTGCCGTCCCGAGAGCGACGGCGGTCGCGTGGCGCGGCCCGGAAATGACCGGCTTTCGGCGGCCAAGCCCGTCCGAGCGAAGCGAGGACAATAAGCACAGTGGCTTCTTTTGACGATGGTCTGCAGGCCTTGCTGGGCAAGAAGTCGGCCGATGCGCTGGCCGGCGCTCTTGACCTGCACACGGTCGCCGACCTGCTGCGGCACTACCCCCGCCGGTACTTCGAGCGCGGCGATCTGACCAGCATCGCCGGGCTGGAGATCGGCGAGCACGTCACGGTGGTCGCGGAGATCCGCAAGGTCAACTCGGTGCGGATGAAGACCCGGCGCGGGACGCGCACCGAGGTCGAGATCACCGACGGGCAGCGGGTGCTGTCGCTCGCGCTGTTCAACCAGCAGGGCCGGTACAAGGACAAGCTGGCGGTCGGCGCGCGGGGGTTGTTCGCCGGCAAGGTCAGCATGTTCAACCACAAGCTGCAGCTGCAGAACCCGGAAATCGAGCTGTTCGAGGACGAGAACGTCTCCGCCGAGGAGGCGATGCGCAAGCTGGTGCCGGTCTACCCGGCCGCGCAGAAGCTGCAGACTTGGCAGATCGCCAAGTGCGTCAAGCAGGTCCTGGAGATGTGGGACGGCGCGGACGACCCGATGCCGGGGGAGCTGCTGGCCGGGCGCAAGCTGCTCGGGCTGGAGGCGGCGTTGCGCGCGATCCACCTGCCGGAGGGGTGGGAGCAGGTCACCAGCGCGCGCAAGCGGCTGAAGTGGGACGAGGCGATCGCGGTGCAGATCGCGCTCGCCCGCCGCCGGCACGCCTCCGCGGTGCGGCCCGCGCCCGCGTGCCCGCCGAAGTCGAACGGGATCCTGGACGCGTTCGACAAACGCCTGCCGTTCACGTTGACCGCAGGCCAGCAGGAGGTCGGCCAGGCGATCGCGGACGACCTGTCCGGTCAGCACCCGATGAACCGGTTGCTGCAGGGCGAGGTCGGCAGCGGCAAGACGATCGTGGCGCTGCGGGCGATGCTGCAGGTCGTCGACTCCGGGCGGCAGGCGGCGATGCTCGCGCCGACGGAAGTCCTTGCCGCGCAACACGCCCGCTCGTTGCGGGAGATGCTCGGCGACCTGGCGCAGGCGGGTGAGCTGGGTGGTGCCGAGGAGGCGACCCGGCTGACGCTGCTGACCGGATCGTTGCCCGCGGCTCAACGCAAGCAGGCCCTGCTCGACGCGGCCAGCGGCGCCGCGGGGATCGTGGTGGGCACGCACGCGTTGATCCAGGAGACCGTGCAGTTCGCCGATCTGGGCTTCGTCGTGGTGGACGAGCAGCACCGGTTCGGTGTGGAGCAACGGGATGCCTTGCGCACCAGGGGGACCGACGGGTCGAGCCCGCACGTGCTGGTGATGACCGCGACCCCGATCCCGCGCACGGTCGCCATGACCGTGTACGGCGACCTGGAGACGTCCGCGCTGCGTGAGCTGCCGCAGGGGCGTTCGCCGATCGCGACGAACGTGGTCCCGGTCGCGGAGAAACCAGGGTGGCTCGACCGTGCCTGGCAACGGCTGCGCGAGGAAGTCGGGAAGGGACACCAGGCGTACGTGGTGTGCCCGCGGATCGGCGAGGCCGGCGCGGAGGAGTCCGAAGAGGAGCCACCGCCGGACGACGACACCGGCCGCCGCGCACCGGTCGCGGTGGAGGAGGTCGCGCCGCAGCTCGCGGCGGGTCCGTTGCAGGGACTGAAGATCGCGATCCTGCACGGCAAGATGGCCGCGGAGGACAAGGACATGACCATGCGCGCGTTCGCCGCGGGCGAGGTGGACGTGCTGGTCGCGACCACCGTGGTCGAGGTCGGCGTGAACGTCCCGAACGCGACGATGATGGTGATCCTGGACGCCGACCGGTTCGGCGTCAGCCAGCTGCACCAGCTGCGCGGCCGGGTCGGCCGGGGCAGCGCGCCCGGGTTGTGCCTGCTGGTCAGCGAGGCGCTGGAGGGCACGTCCACCCGGGAGCGGCTGGACGCGGTGGCGTCCACATTGGACGGGTTCGAGCTGGCCCAGCTGGACCTGGAGATCCGCCGCGAGGGCGACATCCTCGGCGCGGCCCAGTCCGGTCGGCGCTCGCAGCTGAAGATGCTGTCGCTCGTGCAGGACGTCGAGGTGATCACCGAGGCGCGGGCGGAGGCGCAGCGGATCGTCGCCAAGGACCCGGAACTGGCCCGCTACCCGGGCCTCGCGTCGATGGCGGACGCGCTGGTGGACGACGAACGGGCCGAATATCTGCAGAAAGCCTGATGCCCCGTCTGCTAACGTTGGTGACGTGAAGCGCGCCTTGATGACGACGACGCCGGAAACCGTCCCGGCGCGCTGACCCACGTCTGATCGAAGCCCCGGGGCGAGTGGCCCCGGGGCTTCGCCATGTGGTGGTCACTCGTTCCCCTGCGAAAGGGATCACCATGAACGACCACCGCAAGCTCGGCCGCTCCCTCGAACTGTTCGACACCGACCCGATGATCGGCGCGGGCCTGCCGTACTGGCTGCCCGACGGCGCCATCGTCCGGCACACCCTGGAGGAGTACATCCGTGACGTCGAACGAAGGCACGGGTACAAACACGTGTACTCGCCGGTGCTGGGCAAACGGTCGCTGTACGAGCTTTCCGGGCACTGGGAGCACTATCACGACGACATGTACCCGCCGATGGCCGTCGGCGAGGAGGAAATGGTCCTGCGGCCCAGTTTGTGCCCGCACCACGCGTTGATCTACCGGTCGCGGTCGCGGAGCTACCGCGAGCTTCCGTTGCGGATAGCGGAGATCGGCGGGATGTTCCGGTCCGAACTGTCCGGTGTGCTCGGTGGCCTGACCAGGGTCCGTGCGATCACCCTCAACGACGCGCACATCTTCTGCACCCTCGACCAGGTGGCGGCCGAGGCGCGGGCGGCGCTGGACCTGATCCACGCGGCATATGCGTCGATGGGCGTCTCCGTGGCCCGCTACCGGCTGTCCCTGCCCGGCGAAGGCGCCAAATACGTTGCCAATCCTGAGGACTGGGCTCGTGCGGCGGACATCCTCCGTGACGTGCTGGGAGATCTGCCGTACGAAGCCGTCGCTGGTGAGGCGGCCTTCTACGGCCCCAAGATCGACATCCAGATCGCCGATCCGATGGGCCGCGAGTCGACCCTGTCGACCATCCAGGTCGACTTCCACCAGCCCGCGCAGTTCGAGCTGGAGTACATAGACGCGCAGAACACCAAGCAGCGGCCGGTGATGGTGCACCGGAGCATCATCGGCAGCCTGGAACGCGCGGTGGCGCACCTGATCGAGCAGCACGGCGGCGCTTTCCCGGCCTGGCTGGCGCCAGTGCAGATCGCGGTGTTGCCGGTGTCCGGCAACGAGATCCCGGCCGCGCAGAAGTTCGCCGAACTGTGCGTCAACCGTGGATTGCGGGCTGAGATCGCCTACGAGGGCAGCCTGGGCGCCCGGATCCGGGAGGCGCGGCTGGTTCCGTACCAGGCGGTGATCGGTCCGAAGGAAGCCGCCGCAGGCGAAGTCGCTCTACGGCTGCGCGACGGCAAACACCTGGACGCCCAACCAGGCGAACACCTCATCGGCCACATCGCCGCCCAAACCGAGTCCCATGCCCCAACCCTTTGGTAAACCCACAGGTCGGCTCTCGTGAGTGGTTGTACTGGTTCTGACCGGCATAACCACTCACGAGGGGCCAGCTGGGGCTTAGTCGGGGTCTTGCTCGAAGTGGTTGATGGCCTCCTGGACCGCTTTGTTGGTCGCGGCCAGGCGGGCGGCTATCTCGTCGCGCAGTTCCAGCAGGCGCTTGGTCTCGGCGTCCGCCTTGGCCTGCTTTTCCTCGGCGGCCGCCAGGATCTCGGCGGCGATCTCCTCCGCCTCGGCCTTCGTGGTGGCGGCGAGCTGTTCGGCCTCGGCCTGCTTCGCCACGATCTCCGCGACGACCGCGGCCGCCTCGCTGTTGCGTTTCTGCTCGGCCTCGGCGTCCAGCGCCGCCCGCTGCATCGCGGCGTCCTTCTCCAGCTGGGCCGCGGCCTGCTCGGCCACCGTCTTGAGCCGGGCCGCCTCGGCCTGCGCCTCCGCCATCAACTGGGTGTGTTCGGCGGCCAGCTTGGTGCGCAGGCCGTCGTACTCCTTGTCCAGCTCGTCGTGGTGCTTGGTGTACTTCTCCTCGAGCTCCTGGCGGCGGCGGTCCAGCTCGGCCATCCGGCCGTCGTGCGCGGTCTGCAGCTCCTCGGCCAGCTTGTCCGCCTCGGCGCGCATCTTGGCCGCGTACTTGTCCGCGTCCTCGCGGATGCTCACCGCGTACTTGTCGGCGTTGAACCGGGTCTCGGTGGCGTACTTGTCCGCCTCCGCCTTGATCTTGGCGACGTGCTCCTCGCCGTCCCGGCGCAGCTCCTCGACCTCCTCGTCGGCCAGGCGCATCATCTCCCGCACGCGCTCGGTCATCGCCGTCGCGCTGCTGGGGTTGGTCGCCATCCGTTCGAGACGGGCCTTGGTCTCGGTCAGTTCCTGCTGGGCGTAGTTGAGCGCCTTGGACAGCTCGGCGACCCGGGCCATCGCCTCGTCGCGGCTCTTCGCCGCGTTCTTGAGGTCGTAGCCGAGCCGGGTGACCCGCTCGTTGACCTGACGCTGGTTGTATCCGCGCAGGACGATGTCGAAGTGGGCGGACTGGGGTTTCTGCGACTCGTCGGCAACGGCCATTCTGCCACTTTAGTGAATCCCTCGATCGTGCGAACCGTGAGGTAGGCCGTCCGGCCGGAGAAGATCTTGGTCCAGATGGACCAGCAGCTCCGCGGGCGAGGTTGGTTGGTAGGACGATTAAGCCGACTGGATGACGTTGAACACGATCGGATGACGTCAAACGTCCGAATTAGCCCTAATGGTCCAGACCTGTGTGTTCCCGGTCCATTACCCTGTGTCCACACCTGCGCGGCGTGGCAGGAAGTGGGCCGCACTATGTCGGATTCATGCCTGACGGATCCGAACCGGATGTACCGCGTCGTTCTCCGTTGCGGGGACGGCTTGTTGAGGGACGCTCTGGCCAACTGGATATCGTCGTTACCGGGGTACGAGGTCGTCGGCGCGGCTGCCACCGGTGACGGTCTGCTACGGCTTTGCGCGCTGCGATCCCCGGACGCCGCGGTGGTGGAGCTCGGTTCGGCCTGCCCCGAGGAGCTGGCCCTCGTGGCGGAATTACGCGCGGTGCGGCCTGGCCCGCATATCGTCGGCCTGCACCGCACCCTTGACGCCCGAAGCCTGGCCTACCTGCACCGCGCCGGGGTGCACCGGCTGGTGAGCACCCGGTTCGGCGTGGCCGGCCTGCGCGATGCCCTCAAGGAGGCCGAGACGGCCTTCCGCGCGCCGGTGAACGGACGCGGCCTGTCCAGCCGGGAGATGGAGATCCTCGCCCTGGTCTGCGCGGGCTGCTCGGCCGCGGAGATCGCCGAGGAGCTGGGCATCAGCCCACACACGGTGACCAACCACAAGCGCCGGATCTTCTCCAAGCTGGACGTGCAGAGCCGCACCCAGGCCACCGCCGAGGTCGGCCGCCTGGGCATGCTCCTGCCGCACCCCGCCAACCGCAGGCGCAACGGTGACGCGCCCCGCAGTCTCACCAGGCGGGAACGCGACATCCTGGACTCGATCGCCCGCGGCGAGTCGGTCCGGCAGACCGCGCAGGCCCTGGGCATCGCCGTGAAGACGGTGCAAAGCGAGCAGCGCCAGCTGTTCTCGAAACTCGGTGCCCGCAACCGCCCGCAGGCCTTGACCAACGCGCGGGGGTTCGGGCTGGTCGACAGCGCCTGAACGCGGAGATGATGTCGGTCACCCGACACCGTGCCCAGACGCCCCCAGACCGGTAGCGTTTCCCGGACGACCTCAGTGATCGCCGCCGGAAGTCCACCGCGCATCCCCGGCGGACTTCCGGCGGCGATGCGCTTATGACCAGGAGGTATCCGGGCCATGTTCCGCAAGGTACTCGTCGCCAACCGCGGGGAGATCGCGATCAGGGCGTTCCGGGCCGGCTACGAGCTGGGTGCCGGAACCGTCGCTGTCTTCCCGTACGAGGACCGCAACTCGCTGCACCGGCTGAAGGCCGACGAGTCGTACCAGATCGGCGCGCAGGGTCATCCGGTCCGCGCCTACCTGTCCGTGGACGAGATCGTGAAGGCCGCCAAGCGTTCCGGCGCGGACGCGGTCTACCCCGGCTACGGCTTCCTGTCGGAGAACCCGGACCTGGCCCGGGCCTGCGCCGAGGCCGGGATCACCTTCGTCGGCCCGACCACCGAGGTCCTGGAACTCACCGGTAACAAGGCCCGCGCGGTGGCCGCCGCCCGTGAGGCCGGGCTGCCGGTGCTGCAGTCGTCCCCGCCCTCGTCCGATGTGGACGAGCTGGTCGCCGCGGCCGACGCGATCGGGTTCCCGGTGTTCGTCAAGGCGGTCGCCGGCGGTGGCGGGCGGGGGATGCGCCGGGTGGAGCAGGCGTCCACATTGCGGGAATCGATCGAGGCCGCGATGCGCGAGGCGGAGTCGGCGTTCGGCGACCCGACGGTGTTCCTGGAGCAGGCCGTGGTCGACCCGCGGCACATCGAGGTGCAGATCCTCGCCGACGGCACCGGCAACGTGATGCACCTGTTCGAGCGCGACTGCTCGATGCAGCGCCGGCACCAGAAGGTGATCGAGCTGGCGCCCGCGCCGAACCTGTCCGAGGAGCTTCGGCAGCGGATCTGCGCCGACGCGGTCAACTTCGCGCGGCACATCGGCTACCGCAACGCGGGCACGGTCGAGTTCCTGCTGGACGCGGCGGGCAAGCACGTCTTCATCGAGATGAACCCGCGCATCCAGGTCGAGCACACGGTGACCGAGGAGGTCACCGACGTCGACCTGGTCCAGTCGCAGATGCGGATCGCCGCCGGCGAGACCCTCGAGGACCTGGGCCTGAGCCAGGACACCGTGCGGCTGCGCGGGTTCGCCATGCAGTGCCGGATCACCACCGAGGATCCCGCGAACGGGTTCCGCCCGGACACCGGCATGATCAGCGCCTACCGCTCGCCGGGCGGCGCCGGGATCCGGCTGGACGGTGGCACCGCGTTCGCCGGGACCGAGATCTCCGCCCACTTCGACTCGATGCTGGTCAAGCTGACCTGTCGTGGGCGAGATCTCGCCACCGCCGTCGCACGTGCGCGCCGCGCGGTCGCCGAGTTCCGCATCCGCGGTGTGGCCACGAACATCCCGTTCCTGCAGGCGGTGCTGGACGACCCGGACTTCCGCGCCGGGCGGATCACCACGAGCTTCATCGAGCAGCGCCCGCACCTGCTGACCGCCCGGCACTCCGCCGACCGCGGGACGCGCCTGCTCACGTACCTCGCCGACGTCACGGTGAACAAGCCCAACGGGGAACGGCCGAAGTTCGTCGACCCGGTGGAGAAGCTGCCCGCGATCGAGCTGACCGGCGAGCCGCGGGCGGGGTCCAAGCAGAAGCTCGTCGAGCTCGGGCCGGAGGGGTTCGCGCGGTGGATGCGCGACGCCAAGCACGTCGGCGTCACCGACACCACATTCCGTGACGCTCACCAGTCATTGCTGGCGACCCGAGTACGCACCAAGGACCTGCTCGCGGTAGCGCCTTATGTCGCGCACACAACGCCCGAGTTGTTGTCCGTGGAATGCTGGGGTGGCGCCACTTATGACGTGGCTTTGCGGTTCCTCGCCGAGGACCCGTGGGAGCGGCTGGCGAAACTGCGTGAGGCCATTCCGAACATTTGCCTCCAAATGCTCCTGCGCGGCCGCAACACCGTTGGGTATACGCCGTATCCCGAGGCCGTCACGCACGCATTCGTGCAGGAGGCCACCAAGACCGGGATCGATATCTTCCGCATTTTCGACGCACTCAACGACGTCGAACAGATGCGCCCCGCCATCGAGGCGGTCCGCGAGACCGGGACGTCGGTCGCCGAGGTCGCGCTCTGCTACACGGCCGACCTGTCCGACCCGGCCGAGCAACTGTACACATTGGACTACTACCTCAAGCTCGCCGAGCAGATCGTCGGCGCGGGGGCACACGTCCTGGCGGTCAAGGACATGGCGGGCCTGCTGCGCCCGCCGGCCGCACGGCGGCTGATCACCGCGCTGCGCAAGGAGTTCGACCTCCCGGTGCACGTCCACACACACGACACCGCCGGTGGCCAGCTCGCCACCTACCTGGCGGCGATCCAGGCCGGGGCGGACGCCATCGACGGCGCCGCGGCCTCGTTGTCCGGCACCACCTCGCAGCCCTCGCTGTCCGCGATCGTGGCGGCGACGGACCACTCCGAGCGTGAGACCGGCCTGAGCCTGCAGGCGGTGTCCGACCTGGAGCCGTACTGGGAGACCGTCCGGCGGGTGTACTACCCGTTCGAGGCCGGTCTGCCCGCCCCGACCGGACGCGTGTACCTGCACGAGATCCCCGGCGGCCAGCTGTCCAACCTCCGCACCCAGGCCCGCGCGCTGGGGCTGGGCGACCGGTTCGAGGACATCGAGGCGATGTACGCGGCCGCCGACCGGATGCTGGGCCGCCTGGTCAAGGTGACGCCGTCGTCCAAGGTGGTCGGCGACCTCGCGCTGCACCTCGTCGGTGCGGGCGTGGACCCCAAGGAGTTCGAGGCCGACCCGGGCCGGTTCGACATCCCGGACTCGGTGATCGGGTTCCTGCACGGCGAGCTGGGCGACCCGGCGGGCGGGTGGCCGGAGCCGTTCCGCACCAAGGCTTTGCGCGGCCGCCCGGCGCCGAAGGGCGTTGCCGAGCTGAGCGCGGAGGACCAGGAAGCGCTGGCCTCGAACCCAAGGCCGACGCTCAACCGGCTGCTGTTCCCCGGGCCGACCAAGGAGTTCCTGGCGCTGCGGGAGCAGTTCGGCGACACGTCGGTGCTGGCCAGCAAGGACTTCTTCTACGGGCTGCGGCCGGGCGTGGAATACCCGGTCGACCTGGAGCAGGGCGTCCGGCTGCTGATCGAGCTGGAAGCCGTCGGTGAGGCCGACGAACGCGGCATGCGGACCGTCATGGCCACCCTCAACGGCCAGCTCCGGCCGATCCCCGTCCGGGACCGGTCGATCGCGTCGAACCTCCCCGTGGCCGAGAAGGCGGAGAAGGGCAACCCGAACCACGTCCCGGCCCCGTTCGCGGGCGTCGTCACGCTCTCGGTGTCCGAAGGGGACGAGGTCGAGGCGGGCGCCACGGTCGCGACCATCGAGGCGATGAAGATGGAGGCCGCCATCACCGCGCCGAAGGGCGGCCGGGTGCACCGGCTCGCGATCGGTTCGGTCCAGCAGGTCGAAGGCGGAGACCTGTTGCTGGTCCTCGGCTAACGGATCGACCCAGGGCTCCTCGAACAGCCGGGCGCGTCACCAGGAGGCCGACCGCCCGGCTGTTGCATCCCCGAAGGGGCCGATGTCGAGGTCCGGCCCCGTCACGGTGAACGGCAGGGAGGGGGCGTGATGCAGATTCACGCTGTGGCGCAACGGCAAGGCGCGTTGGTCGAGCGGGCGCGGTTGCTGCCGGAGGGGTGTATGGCGCTGGCCGCGCTGGCGGGGGAGATCGCGCGGGTGCGGCCGGTGTACGTGCCTGTGGTGGCGGGAACCTCCGGGATGGTGGACGGCATCGCCAACCGGGCCGGGCTGATCGAGAACCGGACCGGGCAGCTGGCGGCGTTGGAAGCACCCGAAGGGCCGGTGCTCACCATCGGCGGGGACTGTGGGGTCGACGTCGTTCCCATTGGGGTGGCACGGTTCCGGCACGGCGAGGGGCTCGGCGTGGTGTGGTTCGACGCGCATCCCGACCTGAACACGCCGGAGACCTCGCCGTCCGGGGCGTTCCACGGGATGGCGTTGCGGGTGTTGTTCGGGGAGGGTGATCCGGAGTTCGTGGCCCAGCCCGCGTTGACCCGGGGTAACGCCGTTCTGGTCGGCGCGCGGGCGATCGATCCCGGTGAGCAGGCCGCCATCGACGCGGGACTCCCCGCACGGCACGGGATTCCGGGCGACTATGTGTACGTGCACGTCGACCTGGATGTGCTCGATCCCGATGAGTTCGATGGGGCCTGCTACCCCGAGCCGGGCGGGTTGAGCGTGGAGGAGGTGGTCGCGACGATCAAGGCGATCCCCGTTCCCGTCGTGGGCGCCGGGATCACCGAGTGCGCGACCACCGATCCGGCCAAGCTTCGTGTGCTCGCCCCGATCATCGAGGCGCTGGTGGAAAAACTAGAACAGCCGTAGCGCCTCCTGTTCGAGGGCAACGCATTCGTCCACGATGTCGGCCATCGCGGCGAACAGGTCCTGGCGGCCCTGGTCGCCGAGCGGGTCGCCGTACTCGGCGGCGACCGCCTCGATCCGCTTGTTCAGCGCCCGGATCTCCGGCTCGGCGTCCCGGCCCCGGCTGAACGTGATCGCCATGCGCTCCTCGACCAGGTCGGCATAGCCGAGCCCGGCGACCGACTCCAAAGCCAGCGACGCCAACGCGGACCACCGGGCCCCGGACTGCCGGAACAACGAGGCCGCGTCGGACAGCTTGGGGTTCACCAAAGGCGCGGCCTCGTCGAGGAAGTCCGCGTAGACCGGACGGGTGGCACCGGGCGAGGTGTACTCCAGCTCGAGGCACTCATAGAACCGGCGAACCCCGTGCGCGAACGCGATCGGGCTGCCGAACCGCTTGGCCCACCCGCTCTTCGTCCTGGTGTCCCGCAGTTGCGCGGCCAGCCTGGCCATCCCGGAGAACCCGAAGTTCACGTCGAAGCTGTTGCCCAGCACCGGCCCGGTCAGGTGGCCCGCGGTCATCTTCAACGCCGACCGGATCGCCCGCGGAAGGTCCGGCGACCCCGCCTCGCCGATGATCAGGGCGTGGTGCCTGCCCTTCTTGTACCCGGACCAGGCCGCACCGAAGTCCTCGGTGGACATCTCGTAGAGACCCGAGTCGTCCACATAGACCGTGTCGCCGGAAATCCCGGCGACCGCGATCACGTACGGATCCATCCCGAACCCAGGTTCCAGGCCGTGCCAAGGCAACCGGCTGCGGTCCACCGAGACCAGCGCGGGCCGGTTCGCCTTGCGCAGCTTGTCGATCCCGGCAGCCGCCTTGCCACTGTGCTGCTCCACATAGGACACATTGAGCCGGCCGAGCGCCTCGGGCGCCCACGGCGCCGGGTGGTGCTGGGCCACGATGGTCATCAGCGGCGGGATGTCCTTGTACTCGAACACCGCGTACATGAACCCGATGCCGCCGGCCAGCCCGGCGATCATCGCCTCGCTGTAGGTCACGCCCTGCGCCTCCAGCACGTGCGCGATCAGCGAGGACTGCCGGTGCCGCTGGGCGCCGAACGTGCGGTACCCAGCGAACAGACCGCTCGGCAGGGTGATTTCGCGGCGGGCCAGGACGTGCATCCGCGCGGTCGTGTACGTCTCGCCGGTCCGGGCCATCCGGTCGCGGACGAGCTTCTTGAGCTTCCTCTGGTCGGTCATCGCTCTCCCAGGACGCCGCCCGCTGCCGTACCCCACGCCCCGCACCGGTTCGCGTCCCAAGCCGACGTGCCGATACCAGTCACCCGCGATGACATCGAAGATCACCTTCGCCCCCGCGGCGCCGGGCGGCGTGGGCGCCCGGTCAGGAGGTCAGGCCCGCAGGCGGGCCCAGCGGCGACTATATCGCGTCGCGCCGGGGCCGTACTTGGGTTATCAAGGGACCATGCAGCCTGAGTACGACAAGGTGGTCCGGACGTTCATCGAGGACGGCCACCTGGTGCGGTTCCCGGCCAAGCGCGGGCGCAGACGCATCCTGCTCGAACACGTCGCCTCCTCGTTCGAACCCGGCCGCCGCTTCCCCGAGCGTGAGGTCGACGTCGTGCTGCGCGCGTGGTGCGACGGCGGCGAGGCAGACTACGTCACCCTGCGGCGCTACCTCGTGGACGAAGGCCTGCTCAGCCGTGAGCACGGCGAATACTGGCGCACCGGCGGCTGGGTCACGGTCACGGAGTAGCGGACGCGCGTCCGGGCCCGATCAGCGCGGCCACCCGGGGTCGGTCGTGAGGACGGTGAGGCGCTGGGTGGCCCGGGTGAGGGCCACGTAGAGGGTGCGGGGGCCGGTGAGCGACTCGTCGACGATCTCGGTGGGTTCCACCAGTACCACGGCGTCGTACTCCAACCCCTTGGCCTCAATGGCATCCACGACCCGCAACCGGTCGTCCGCCACGTCGGTGACCCAGCCGGCGATCTTCTCGATGTCGCACATCGCGCCGATCACGCCGACCGTCCCGTCGACCTGGTCGAGCAGTTCGCGTGCGGCATCCCTTACCGCGCCGGGCATCGAGGCCTCGGCAACGACCTCAATGGACGGTTTGATGCCGGTGTCGCGGACGGCACGCGGCAGTTCGTCGTCGGAGGCCACGTTCTTCACCACGCGGGCGGCCAGCTCGAAGATCTCCGCGGAGTTGCGGTAGTTGGTCTTCAGCGAGAAGCGGCGGCGCGTGGTTCGCTTGCCCAGCGCGGTATCCCGGGCGTTGGCGGCCTCGGCCGGGTCCGGCCAGGTGCTCTGCACCGGGTCGCCGACGAGGGTCCAGCTCGCGTACTGCCCGCGGCGCGCGACCATCCGCCACTGCATCGGCGAGAGGTCCTGCGACTCGTCGACCACGATGTGCGAGTAGTCCTCGTAGTTCTCCGGGCGGCGGCGGCCCGGCTCCGGGGAGTCCTCCAGCGCCCGGCGGGTGCGGCGCTTGGGCGGCGGGCCGATCAGCGTCCGCAGCTCGTCCAGCAGCGCCACATCCGCGACCGACCAGTCGTCCCGGCGCCAGGACGCCGAGAGAACGTCGATCTCGCGCGCGTTCAGCGTCTGCCCGGCGGCCTTGGCCAGCCTCGACCGTTCGCCCAGCGACCGCAGCACGCCCTCCGGCGACAGCACCGGCCACCACACCACGACGAACCGGTGGAAGTCGATCCGCTCGCCCAGGTCGATCAACAGGTCCTGGCGCTTGACCGGGAAGTCCTCATAGGAGTCGGCCTTGCGCCACAACGCTTCCAGCAACGCCTCGGCGGCGTCCACCCGGGAGCGGTTGGGCAGCCGGCCGAGCGCGTGCACCTGGCGGCGGACCTTCGCGAGGTCCTGCTCGTCGAGTTTGAGCACCTCGCCGCGGTAGGTGATGCGCATCTCGGTGGGCGCGTCCGGCGGCACGTCCCGCAGCGCCTTCTTGAGCACCCGGCGCATCCGCAGCGACCCCTTGACCGCCGCCACCTGCGCCGGATCGACGCGCCTGGCCTCGACGCCGTCCATTAACGTGCCGAGCGAGCGCAGCTCCACGCTGTCCTCACCCATCGACGGCAGCACCCGCGAGATGTACGAGGTGAACGCGGTCGACGGGCCGAGCACGAGCACGCCCGCGCTGCCCATCCGCTTGCGGTCGCGGTAAAGCAGGTACGCCACGCGGTGCAGGGCGACGGCGGTCTTGCCGGTGCCCGGGCCGCCGGTGATCTCGGTGACGCCCCGCCACGGCGCCCGGATGGCCTCGTCCTGTTCCTTCTGGATGGTCGCGACGATGTCGCGCATGGCATCGCCGCGGGCGCGGTTGAGCGTCGCCATCAACGCGCCCTCGCCGACCACGTGCATCGACGCCGGCTGGGCGTCGGGCATCAGCAGGTCGTCGTCGATCTCGATCACCTGCTGGCCGGAGGAGCGGATCACCCGGCGGCGCACCACGTCCATCGGCTGCTCGGCGGTCGCCTGGTAGAACGCGGCCGCCGCGGGCGCGCGCCAGTCGGTCACCAGGTTCTCGAACTCGGCGTCGCGGATGCCCAGCCGGCCCACGTACAGCGTCTCGCCGGTGACGTCGTCCAGCCGGCCGAACACCAGGCCCTCGTGCTCGGAGTCGAGCATCTGCAGGATCCGGTTGGCGTGCCGGACCATCACGTCCCGCTCGTACAGCATCGAGGCCTGCTCGAACACCGCCTCGGTGCGTGCCCCGTGGGCCAGCTGGTCCCCGCGGTCGCGCATCTGCTCGGCTTCGACCCGCATCTCGGCCAGCCGCTCGTAGACAACGTCTACATGCTTCTGCTCGACCGCGATCTCGTCCTGTCGGACTGAGGCTTGCGACACCCATGGCTCCCGGGATCGTGATTGGGACGGAAGGTCCACGTTACGCTCTCTCAGCGGTTGACAAACCGGTTGGGCCATGGATGTTGCTGCCGTCACCTTCCACATATGTGAAAACTTGACCATGTGTTTCAGGTGCCCGAGATTATTCGGCTATGACACTGACTGCTGTGGTCACTGGTGGGGGAACTGGAATCGGCCGCGCGATCGCTGCGCAGCTGGTCAGCGACGGTGCGGAGGTGGTGATCACCGGGCGCCGGGCGGACGTGCTCGCCACGACCGCCAAGGAGATCGGCGCGCGGGACGTCGTGTTCGATGCCACAGAGCCGGATGCGGTCGAAGCCGCATTGGCCGACCTGCCGGAGACCGTCGACATCCTGGTGAACAACGCCGGCGCCAACATGGCCCGCCAGGGCCTCAAGGCGACCGACCTGACATCGCTGCGAGCGCTGTGGATCGCCGACTACGAGTCGAACGTGATCTCGGCCGTGCTGGTCACCGAGGCACTGCTGCCCCGGCTGGCCGAGGGCGGGCGGGTGATCAGCATCGGCTCGATCGCCGGGGTCCGCGGCAACGGCTCGTACGGCCCGGCCAAGGCCGCGCTGGTGACGTGGAACGTCGAGCTGGCCAAGAAACTCGCGGGCAAGGCCACCGCGAACATCGTGGCCCCGGGCATGACCGTGGACACGGACTTCTTCAACAACACCCTCACCGAGGAGCGCCGGCAGTTCCTGATCGGCGAGATCCCCTCGGGCCGGCCGGGCAGGCCTGAGGACGTCGCCGCGGCCGTGTCGTTCCTCGCCTCACCCGGCGCCGCCCACGTGACGGGCCAGGTCCTGCACGTCAACGGCGGCGGATTCAACGGCCGGTGAGACGATGACCGTGTGACGAGGATTGTGGCGGGCACGGCCGGCGGCCGCCGGCTGGTCGTGCCACCCCGCGGCACCCGCCCGACATCCGAACGGGTCCGCGAGGCGTTGTTCAGCGCGATCGAGTCCAGGCTGGACCTGGACGGCGCGGCCGTGCTGGACCTGTACGCGGGGTCCGGCGCCCTCGGTCTGGAGGCTCTCTCCCGGGGCGCGTCGTCGGTGACGTTCGTGGAGTCCGACCGGAACGCGTTGGCTGTCCTGCGGTCGAACGTCGCCGCGGTGGGTCTGCCTGGGGCTTCGGTGGTTCCGGGACGGGTGCGGACGGTCCTGTCGGCAGGTACTTCGGCGCTCTATGACCTGGTTCTGGCCGATCCGCCTTACGCGGACGACGATGTCCCCCTTGTTCTGCAGGCGCTGGTGGGGTGGACACGCCCGGGCGCGTTGATCGTTCTGGAACGGGCCGCACGGTCCGCGGCCCCCGAGTGGCCCGCGGCCTTCGAGGCTTTGAAGATCCGGAAGTACGGCGACACCGCCCTGCACTGGGCCCGTCATCCCGAGGAGTGATCGAGGCCACGCATGCCCAGGGTGAGCCCCTTCGGCTGCTAGGTTTCCGCCATGCGGCGGGCGGTCTACCCAGGCTCCTACGACCCGGTCACCAACGGGCACCTCGACATCATCGAACGCGCGGCCCAGGTCTTCGACGAGGTCGTGATCGCGGTGATGATCAACAAGAGCAAGCAGACGCTCTTCACCGTCGAGGAGAGAACCGACATGCTCCGCGAGGTGACGGCCCACCTGCCGGGCGTGCGGGTCGACTCGTGGCACGGGTTACTGGTCCAGTACTGCGAGCAGCACGGGATCAAGGCGATCGTGAAGGGCCTGCGGGCGGTCAGCGACTTCGACTACGAGCTGCAGATGGCGCAGATGAACCAGCAGCTCTCCGGCATCGACACCCTGTTCATGCCCACCAGCCCCGCCTACAGCTTCCTGTCCAGCTCCCTGGTCAAGGAGGTGGCGAAGTACGGCGGCGACGTCACCCACCTCCTCCCGCCCAAGATCCACGAGCGCCTGATCACCCGCCTCGCCGAACGCGCCTAGCCCCGCGCGTGTCCCACGTTCGCCGCCCCCGTGTCCCACATTCAGGCACCCCGAGTTCCCCCTTCGAGACGGACCCGGACCGCGGGCGAACCTTTCGAACGTGGGACACGGGGTCGGCGAACGTGGGACACAGGGTCCGCGAATGTGGGACACGCGGGCGGTGAGTGTGGGACACGCGGGTCAGAGGGGGAGTTTCATGCCTATGTGGCTGGCCTTGAAGCCCAGGCGCTCGTAGAACCGGTGGGCGTCTTCGCGGGTGGCGTCGGTGGTCAGCTGAACCAGGCCGCAGCCGCGTTCGCGGGCCATGTCGACAGCCCACTCGATGAACCGCTGCCCCAACCCTGACCCCCGCTGGTCTGCCCGGACCCGCACGGCCTCGATAGTCGCCCGCGTCATGCCCACCCGTGACAACCCCGGCGTGAAGGTCAGCTGCAGCGTCCCCACCACCTCACCGCCAAGATCCAGCACCGCCAGGAACTGGTTCGGGTCGCGGTCGATCTCCTCGAACGCCGTCAGGTACCGGGGGTCGCCGGGGTGCTCACGTTTCGCGCCCAGCTGGTCGTTCGCGATCAGCGACACGATCGAGGGAACGTCTTCAGCTCGGGCTTTCCGGATCTCCACCATCACGCGGTAACTGTGTCACCTTGTGGTCACACAATCGGGTTACGGTCCGGCAATGACCAACATCACACTACGTGCCGTGAAGGTCCTGTTCGCCCTGGTGATCGGGCTGGCCGGGATCGGTGCCCCGGCGGCGGCCGCGGACGGGCTCGCGATCCAGGCCGCCTGCGGGACCACGTCCGGGTTCACCAAGGTCAACCTGTCCGCGCTGCCCTCCCAGGCGACCGACACCGTGCGGCTGATCCAGCGGGGCGGGCCGTTCCCGTACCGGCAGGACGGCCAGGTGTTCCAGAACCGGGAGCGGATCCTGCCCACCTGCCCGGCGAGCTACTACCACGAGTACACGGTCAAGACCCCAGGCAGCCCGGACCGCGGCGCGCGGCGGATCATCACCGGCAGCGCCGGCGAGTACTTCTACACCGCCGACCACTACGCCAGCTTCCGTCTGGTGAACATCCGCGCCTGACACACCGCCGACGTCCGCACCTGCGCGCGCTGGAGCTGGCAAAGTTGTGACCGGAGGCGGTGGACAGACCAAGGGAGTGCGGCGTGTACCGGGTGTTCGAGGCCCTCGACGAGCTGGTCACGATCCTGGAGGAGGCTCGGGGTGTCCCGATGACCTCCAACTGCATCGTGCCGCGCGGCGACGCGCTCGAACTGCTCGACGAGGTCCGCGACGCGCTGCCCGGCGAGCTCGACGACGCCCAGGACGTCCTGGACCACAAGGACGAGCTGGTCGGCAAGGCCGAGCACGAGGCCAGCACCACCATCAGCAAAGCCAACTCCGAGGCGGAGAACACGCTGGCCAACGCGCGTGCCGAGGCCGAGCGGATCCTGGCCGACGCGCAGGCCCGCGCGCACCGGCTGGTCAGCGAGGCCGAGCAGGCCGCGGACCGCGAGGTCGCCAAGGGCCAGGCCGAGTACGACCAGCTGGTCGGCCGGGCGCAGAGCGAGGCCGACCGGATGCTGCAGGCAGGGCGCGAGTCCTACGAGCACGCTGTCGAGGACGGCCGGCTCGAACAGGCCCGGATGGTCTCCCAGACCGAGGTCGTGCACGCGGCCCACGTGGAGTCCAACCGGATCGTGGACGCGGCCAAGGCCGAGACCGACCGGCTGCGCTCCGAGTGCGACGCGTACGTCGACAGCAAGCTCGCCGAGTTCGAAGACCTGCTGGCACACACCCTGCGCACCGTGGGCAAGGGTCGCTCGCACCTCCGAGCTACCCAAGCCACAGGCATGCACACACCCAACCCGCACGTCCAGCCGGTGTTCCCGCGCGGCAACGGCCAAGTGCCGTTCGACTACGAGGGCCAGAGCTAGTGCTGTGACCAGGTAGGTTCACCGACTCGACGGCCCAGCTTTGCGGTGACATCCAACAGCGCTGACCGCACGGCCGAAAGGCCCAAGTACAACCCGGTACGAGGACCTTCCGGCCGCACGCCCGTGCTGATCAACCCCGGCTGAAAACCTGGATCCGCCGATAACACGGCAAACCTATCCGGCCACAGCACTAGCGGCGTAAGCCGAGCCAGGCGGCGAGCTTCGAGATCTCCTTGTCGATGGCGGCCGCCATGTCCGCGCGGTGCAGCGCCAGGTCCTCGGCCGGGTGGATCATCCCGCGCAGCTCGATCAGATCACGATTGTCCAGCGCGGCACGTAAATCACCGGGCGAAGACGCGTTCCCGAGCCGGGCCACGCCATCAGGTCGGCACTGGGCGCGCACGGCGATGCGCCGCGCGTCCTGGCGGCTGAGCTGGTGAACCGTGACCATGCGCGCAGCGTAACGGCGGGCACCGCCACTCTCGTGGCCCCGATTTTCCCCCCGGTCGGGTAGTCACGTATTCTTCTCGGGTTGACCTTTCCCGACCACTACACCTACCCGAGTACTGACATGTCCGAAAAAAGGCAGGCCACCACCCGGAACGCCGCCGCCAGCCCGTGGGTTATCGACACCCGTGAGCTCGGCCGCCGCCCGGGCAGCAGCCGTACCGTCCAGCGGGTCGTGCCCGTCGAGGTGCCGCTGGGGTATGCCGACGTCATCGAGGTGCCCGCGGGCGCCGAGGTGGAGCTGGACGTGCTGCTCGAGTCCGTGGTCGAGGGGGTGCTGGTCTCCGGCACCGCTTCGGCGCCCACCACTGGGAGCTGCTCGCGGTGTCTCGACCCGTTGTCCGGGCAGGTCGAGGTGGAGCTGACGGAGCTGTTCGCGTACCCCGACAGCGCCACCGAGGAGACCACCGACGAGGACGAGGTCCCGCGCCTCGTCGACGACCGGATCGACCTGGAGCCCGTGGTTCGCGACGCTGTGCTGCTCGCGCTGCCGCAGGTGCCGTTGTGTACGCCCGACTGCGCTGGGTTGTGCCCGGATTGCGGTGCGAAGTGGGCCGAGGTAGGCCCCGACCACGGGCATGAGAAAATCGATCCTCGCTGGGCCGCGCTCACTGAGCGGTTCGGCGAGTCCAGTGACCGACCTGAGGAGAACTAGCCGTGGCCGTCCCCAAGCGGAAGATGTCGCGCTCGAACACGCGCTCGCGCCGCAGCCAGTGGAAGACCACCGCCGTGGTCCTGGAGCCGTGCTCCAACCGTGCGTGCCGTCAGCCCAAGCCGCAGCACGTCGCCTGTCCGGCCTGCGGCCAGTACAACGGCCGCCAGGTCACCCAGCCTGCTTGATTCGATAAAAGGCGGAGGCATGGGAGGAAGGGGCAGCCGTAACGGCGCGGTCGATCCCGGTTCGCTGCTCGTCGCGCTCGGCGTCCAACTGGAGAGCGAGCTGCTTCAGCTCGCTCTGACCCATCGCTCGTATGCCTACGAGAACGGTGGCCTGCCGCCCAACGAGCGGCTGGAGTTCCTCGGCGACTCGGTGCTCGGCATGGTGATCACCGATCACCTGTACCAGGCGCACCCGGACCTGCCGGAGGGCCAGCTCGCCCGGCTGCGGGCCAGCGTGGTGAACATGCACGCGCTCGCGCGGGTCGCCCGTGGCCTCGGCCAGGGCGGCCTCGGCGCGCACCTGCTGCTCGGCCGCGGTGAGGAGCTCACCGGCGGCCGGGACAAGGCGAGCATCCTCGCCGACACCCTGGAGGCCGTGATCGGCGCGGTGTACCTCCAGGAGGGCATCGACGTCGCCCGTGTGGTCGTGCACAAGCTGTTCGACGCGCTGCTCGACGAGGCGCCGCGGCGCGGTGCGGGCCTGGACTGGAAGACCAGCCTGCAGGAGCTGTGCGCGTCCGCCGGTCTTGGCGTACCGGAGTACCGGGTCGAGGAGGAGGGCCCGGATCACCGCAAGGAGTTCAGCGCCACCGTGGTCGTGGCCGGCCAGAGCTACGGCTCGGGCGACGGGCGGACCAAGAAGGAAGCCGAGCAGAAGGCGGCCGAGGCCGCCTACCGCGAGCTGTCGGAGCAGAACGGCAACGGGCTTGCCGGAACTGCCTGAGGTCGAGGTCGTCCGGCGCGGGCTGGAAAGTCACGCGTCGGGCCGCACCATCACCCACGTCGACGTCATGCACCCGCGTGCGATCCGCCGTCACCTGCCCGGCGCCGTCGACTTCGCCGACCGGTTGACCGGCGTGCGCATCGACGCCGTGCGCCGGCGCGGCAAGTACCTGTGGGTCGAGCTGGACAGCGGCGAGGCGATGCTGGCGCACCTCGGCATGAGCGGCCAGATGCTGGTCCGCGACGAGGGGTACGAGGACGAGAAGCACCTGCGGATCCGGTTCCGGTTCGCCGACAAGGGCCCGGAGCTGCGGTTCGTCGACCAGCGCACCTTCGGCGGCCTGGCGCTGTCGGAGATGGTGAAGGTCGATGAGGAGCTGCTGCCCGCCCCCGTCGCGCACATCGCCAGGGACCCGATGGACCCGGCGTTCGACGCCCGCGAGGTCGTCAAAGCCATGCGCCGCAAGCACACTGAGGTCAAACGGGCATTACTCGACCAGACCCTCGTGTCCGGCATCGGCAACATCTACGCGGACGAGGCCCTCTGGCGCACCAAACTGCACTGGGCCCGCCCCACCGACAAACTGACGGCCCCCAAAGCGACGGGGTTGCTGCAAGCGGCCACCGAGGTGATGAACGAGGCCCTCAAGGTCGGCGGCACCAGCTTCGACGCGCTGTACGTGAACATCAACGGCCAGTCGGGGTACTTCGACCGCTCGCTGAACGCCTACGGCCAGGAAGGCAAGCCCTGCACCCGCTGCGGCACCGCCATCCGCCGCGAGCCCTTCATGAACCGCAGCTCCTTCTCCTGCCCCCGCTGCCAACCCCACCCCCGCTAGCACCCACCCGGGACCTGGCCCCGCTGGGCTTCCAGGCATGCGTAGCGATCCGCACCCCACCGCCCGACGCCGAACCTGAACCGCGCCCCCATACCCAGCCGGGATCAGGAAACCTGAGGCGCCGCAACGGGTGGCTGCGCCAGTTTGTTGAGCAGGCCGGGGAGTTGTTCGAGGATCGCCAGTTCGGCGGGCTCCAGCCGGCGCAGGCGGCCCGCCAACTCCTCCGCCTCGTTGTGCGCCAGGGACAGGATCAGTTCGCGGCCGGTGTCGGTCGCCACCACCCGGATCGCCCGGCCGTCCGCGGGGTCCGGTTCCCTGCGGACGTAGCCGGCCGATTCGAGGCTGCTCACCGCCACGGTGGCGGTGGGCTGGGAGCAGGGGACGCGGGCCGCCAGTTCGCCGACCCGCATCGGACCCGAGGTCAGCAGCTGGGACAACACCAGCACTTGGGTGGGTTGGAGGCTGGTGTTCTTCACTGCGTGGCGGAGGGTTCTGAGCAACCGGTGCAGCGCGACCACGATGTCGAAGGCCTGCTGTTCGGTTGTCATTTGCCCTCCAACGTCCGTTTTGGTGTTAGGACACCATTTCGGGACGGTAGATGTCCAGCCAGGCCGCCATGGTAAGGAGTCGTTCGAGGCCACCGCGGCCCTGCGGCGTCAAGTCGCCGTTCAGCGCCGGTGCGACCCGGGCACGCGGGATGATGTCGAACACCCGGTGCGACGAGGGCAGGTCGCGGACCTGTCGCTGCAGTTCGGCGCCGTACTGAGGGTCCTGTGTGGACGGATAGGGGCTCTTCACCCGCTGCACCACCGACTGCGGCAGAACATCCCGGGCCGCGCCGCGCAGCAGGCTCTTCTCCCGGTTGTCATACGTCTTCATCGACCACGGGGTGTTGTACACGTACTCGACCAGCCGGTGGTCGCAGAACGGCACCCGCACCTCGAGCCCCACCGCCATGCTCATCCGGTCCTTGCGGTCCAGCAGGATCCGCACGAACCGGGTCAGGTGCAGGTACGACATGACCCGCATCCGGTGGGTGAACGCGTCCTCCGAAGGCACCCGCTCGACCTCGGCGACCGCCGAGGCGTACTTGTCCCGCCAGTAGGCAGCCATCCCGAGGCGCTCGACGCCCTCGTCGGCGCGGGCGCCCATCATGTCGCGGTACTTCACCAGCCAGGGCCAGTCGTCGGTCCGCTGCGCCACCGGGTCGTGGAACTGCTGGTACCCGCCGAAGATCTCGTCCGCGGACTCACCGGACAACGCGACCGTCGACTGCGCCCGGATCGCCTTGAACAGCAGGTACAGCGAGGCGTCCATGTCTCCGAGGCCGAGCGGCAGGTCCCGGGCCCGGACGACCGCCTGCCGGACCGCGGGATCCGCCAGCGTCATGTGGTCCAGCACGATGTCGGTGTGGTCGGTCTTCACGTGGTCGGCCACGTCGTGCACGTAAGGCGCGTCGGGTGTCGCGCGGACGCCGTCGGGCTGGAAGTTCTCGGTCTGCCCGACGAAGTCGACGGCGAAACTGCGCACCGGGATGTCCAGCTGCGCCGCGGACAACGCCGTGATCGCGCTGGAGTCGAGCCCACCGGACAACAGCACGCACTCCGGCACGTCCGACACGAGTTGGCGCCGCACGATGTCGTCGAGCAGCTCACGCACGTGCGCAACGGTCGTCTCGAGATCGTCGGTGTGCTCCCGGGACTCCAGCTTCCAGTAGGTCCGAGAGTTGATACCCGATGAGGTGACCGTGACGATCGTGCCCGGCACGACCTCCCGCATGCCCTTCCAGATCGCGTGCCCCGGCGTCTTGATGAACCCGAACAGCTCACGCATCCCGTCGGTGTTCACGACCGGCTTGGCCAGCGGGTTCGCCAGGATCGCCTTGGGCTCCGAACCGAACAGCACGCCATCGGCGGTGGGGTAGAAGTAGAACGGCTTGATGCCCATCCGGTCGCGGATCATCACCAGCTTGTGCGTCCGCGCGTCCCAGATGGCGAACGCGTACATGCCGTTCAACCGGTCCGCGACGGCCTCGCCCCACTGCAGGTAGCCCCGCAGGACCACCTCGGTGTCGCTGGACGTGGTGAACTTCTCGCCGCGTCCCTCCAGCTCCGCGCGGAGCTCGGTGAAGTTGTACGTCTCGCCGCTGTAGACCATGGCCACGTCCCCGTTGGGCGTCGAGACCGACATCGGCTGCGCACCGCCCGGGATGTCGATGACCGCCAGCCGCCGGTGGCCCAGGGCCGCCTCGCGGGCCACCCACGTGCCCTCGGCGTCCGGGCCGCGGCAGGACATGGTCTCGGTCATCGCGTCGATCGCCGCCTGCTGCTGGGTCAGGTCCCGGTCATACGAGACCCACCCGGTGATCCCACACATGTGTTACCTCCCAAGTACCCTCCGTGTAACTCGATTATTAGCTAATACATCTAACTCGCACAAGGTGACGATCAGTAATCGACTAGGTGGGAACGTGTCATCCGGGCGGGCCAGCCTGGAGACGCTCGGTGACCGGTTTCGTCAGGATCGCGTAAATGGCCATCGGTGCCGCATAAAGACCCCATCAGGCGATCCTCACCAGGGCCTTCCGGGAATGCAGGCTCTGGGCAGCCGGGAAACCAACGGGGTGCCCCGACTTGGAGAGGAGAGCGCGACCATGGCCGACCTGGCCTATGCCGTGCTGCTGATCGCCATCTTCGCGATCCTCGCGCTGACTCTGCGTGGTCTGGAGAAGTTGTGAGCGGGACCGGTGCCGTGGCCAACATCGTCGCCGGTGTGCTGGCCCTCGGCTTGCTGATCTACTTGTTCATCGCCCTGGTCCGACCGGAGAAGTTCTGATGAGCGACTCCTGGGCCGGCCTGGCGCAGGCCGGCCTGCTGATCCTCGCCCTCGCGCTTGTCTACAAGCCGCTGGGCGACTACATGGCTCGCGTGTACACCAGCGCCAGGCACCTGCGGGTGGAGAAGGCGATCTACCGCATCGGCCGGGTGGACCCGGACTCCGAGCAGCACTGGAAGACCTACGCCACCGGCGTGCTGGCGTTCTCGTTCGCCTCGGTGGTGCTGCTCTACCTGCTGCAACGCCTGCAACCGTTGCTGCCCTTGGACTTCGGCCGCACGGTGACGCCGGGTGTGGCGTTCAACACGGCGGTCAGCTTCGTGACCAACACGAACTGGCAGTCCTACATCCCCGAGTCGGTGATGGGGCACGTCGTCCAGATGGCCGGGCTGACCGTGCAGAACTTCGCCTCCGCCGCGGTCGGCATGGCCGTGGCGATGGCCCTGGTGCGCGGGTTCGTCCGGTCGCGCACCGACCGGATGGGCAACTTCTGGGTCGACCTGACCCGCGGCACGGTCCGGATCCTGCTGCCGATCTCGTTGCTGTTCGCGATCGTGCTGGTCGCGCTGGGCGTGGTGCAGAGCCTGAGGTCGGGCGTCGATGTGACCAATGTGGACGGTTCGGCGAGCCACATCGCGCTGGCGCCGGCGGCCTCCCAGGAGGCCATCAAGGAGCTGGGCACCAACGGCGGCGGCATCTTCAACGCCAACTCCGCGCACCCCTTCGAGAACCCCAGCTCCTGGACCAACCTGATCGAGCTCTTCCTGATCATGGTCATCCCGGTCTGCCTGACCAGGACGTTCGGCGTGCTGGTGGGCAACAAGCGGCAGGGCACGATCCTGCTGAGCGTGATGGCGTTCCTGTGGACCGGCATGCTCGCGGTGATCTGGTACGCCGAGGCGCACCCGAACGGCGCGGTGGCGCTGCTCGCGGGCGGTGGCATGGAGGGCAAGGAGACCCGGTTCGGGATCGGCGCGTCCTCGTTGTTCGCCGACGCCACAACGAGTACGTCGACCGGCGCGGTGAACGCGATGCACGACAGCCTCAGCGGTCTCGGCGGTGGCGGGACGATCCTCAACATGATGTTCGGCGAGCTGTCGCCGGGCGGTGTGGGGACGGGCCTCTACAGCATCCTGGTGGTCGCGGTGATCGCGATGTTCCTGGCGGGCCTGATGGTCGGCCGGACACCGGAGTACCTGGGCAAGAAGCTCGGCAAACGTGAGGTCACGTGCGCGGCGATCGCGATCCTGGCGATGCCGGCGGTCGTGCTGCTCGGTTCGGGCGCCGCGCTGCTCGTCCCGGGCAACCTGGACGCGCTGAACAACCCTGGGGCGCACGGGTTCTCCGAGATCCTGTACGCGTACACGTCCGCCAGCAACAACAACGGCAGCGCGTTCGCCGGGATCACGGTCACCAACGACTGGTTCCAGTCGACGCTCGCCGTGTGCATGCTGCTGGGCCGGTTCATCGCCATCATCGCCGTGCTGTGCCTGGCCGGTTCCCTTGCCGCGCAACGCAAAGTGCCGGAGACCGCGGGCACCCTGCCGACCACGAGCCCGCTGTTCGCCACCATGCTCGGCGGCACGGTCGTGCTCGTCGCTGCGCTCACATTCGTCCCGGCCCTGGCTCTCGGGCCGATCGCGGAGGCTCTCGCATGACCAGCAGTGTCAAAACCCCCTTGCGCACACCGGAGGAGGAGATCCGGCACCACGTGGAGAACGCGGGCCGGATCAGCGCCGGGGTCTTCACCCCCCGACAGCTGTGGATCTCGCTGCCGGACGCGTTGAAGAAGCTCAACCCGCGCCATCAGGCCCGCAACCCGGTCATGTTCGTGGTGTGGGTGGGGTCGGCGTTGTCCACGGTGTTCGCCATCGGTGATCCGACCGTGTTCAGCATCGGCACCGCGCTGTGGTTGTGGTTCACGGTGTTGTTCGCCAACCTCGCCGAGGCGGTCGCCGAAGGGCGGGGCAAGGCGCAGGCGGAAACCCTCCGCCGCACCAAGAAGGAGACCGTCGCTCGCCGACTTCTCAAGGATGTGACCGAAGATCTGCTTGCAGGATCGAGCATCGACACAGTGGAGCGCGTCCCCGGTGTCGAGCTGACCATTGGTGACCTGGTGGTCGTCGAGGCGGGCGAGGTGATCCCGGGGGACGGTGACGTCATCGAGGGCATCGCGACCGTCGACGAGTCGGCGATCACGGGTGAGTCCGCGCCGGTGATCCGGGAGTCGGGTGGTGACCGTTCCGCCGTCACGGGTGGCACCACCGTGCTGTCCGACCGGATCGTGGTGCGGATCTCGACCAAGCCCGGTGAGTCCTTCGTGGACCGGATGATCGCGTTGGTCGAAGGCGCGCAACGGCAGAAGACACCCAACGAAATCGCGCTGACCATTTTGCTGGCCACGTTGACGATCATCTTCCTGCTCGCGGTCGTGGCGCTGCAGCCGATGGCCGGGTACTCGGGCAGTCTGCAGTCGGTCATCGTGCTGACAGCTTTGCTCGTCTGTTTGATCCCGACCACGATCGGTGCGCTGCTGTCCGCTATCGGCATCGCGGGGATGGACCGCCTGGTCCAGCGCAACGTCCTGGCCACCTCGGGCCGAGCTGTCGAGGCGGCCGGTGACGTGAGCACGCTCCTGCTGGACAAGACCGGCACGATCACCTTCGGCAACCGGCGGGCCACCGAGCTGCTCCCGGTCGGAACCTCCACAGTGGACGATCTGGCGCAGGCCGCCCGGCTGTCGAGCCTGGCCGACGGCACCCCGGAAGGCCGCAGCATCGTCGAGCTGTGCGCCAAGGAGTACGGGCTGGCCGAGCACCCGACCGAGCACGAGAAGACCGGCGAGTTCGTCCCGTTCACCGCGCAGACCCGGATGAGCGGCATCGACCTGGACGGCCGCAGCGTGCGCAAGGGCGCGGCGAGCGCGGTGCGGGACTGGGTCACCGAGGCCGGTGGCCAGGTGCCCGGCGAGGTGCACACGCTGGTCGACATGATCAGCCAGCAGGGTGGAACGCCGCTGGTGGTGGCCGAACAGGGCGTCGTGCGGGGCGTGATCCGGCTGTCCGATGTGGTCAAACCGGGGATGCGTGAGCGGTTCGACGAGCTGCGCACGATGGGCATCAGGACGGTGATGATCACCGGCGACAACCCGTTGACCGCCAAGGCGATCGCGGACGAGGCCGGGGTGGACGACTTCCTGGCCGAGGCCAAGCCCGAGGACAAGATGGCCCTGATCCGCCAGGAGCAGGAGGGCGGGCGGCTGGTCGCGATGACCGGCGACGGCACGAACGACGCGCCCGCCCTGGCACAGGCCGATGTCGGTGTGGCGATGAACACGGGGACCATGGCGGCCAAGGAGGCCGGCAACATGGTCGACCTGGACTCCAACCCCACCAAGCTGATCGAGATCGTCGAGATCGGCAAGCAGCTGCTGATCACCCGGGGCGCGCTGACCACGTTCAGCATCGCCAACGACCTGGCGAAGTACTTCGCGATCCTGCCGGCCATGTTCGCGGGCATCTACCCGCAGCTGGGCAGGCTCAACATCATGGCGCTGCACTCGCCGTCGAGCGCGATCCTGTCCGCGGTGATCTTCAACGCGTTGATCATCGTGGCCCTGATCCCGCTGGCCCTGCGGGGTGTGCGGTACCGGCCGTCGAGCGCGCGGTCGCTGCTGCGCAGGAACTTGTTGGTATACGGCGTCGGCGGGATCATCACGCCCTTCATCGGGATCTGGCTGATCGACCTGCTCGTCCGGCTGATTCCGGGAATGTGAACTGACATGGTCAAGCAAGCATGGGCCGGGCTCCGCATCCTGCTGGTGATGACGGTGCTGCTCGGTGTTCTTTACCCGTTGGGTGTCTGGCTGGTCTCGCGGGTCCCCGGTCTGGAGGCCAACGCCGAAGGGTCGGTGGGCCCGGGCGGGTCGAGCCTGATCGGGGTCGACCCGGTCGCCCAGGACCCGAACCACGACCCGTGGTTCCACACCCGTCCATCCGCGAGTGCCAAGGACCCGTTGGGCCCGGCTGACCCGTCGACATCCGGCGGATCGAACAAGAGCGCTGACAACCAGGACTATCTGTCAGTCATCAAACAGCGGAAGGACATGATCGCCCAGCGCGAAGGCGTTGATCCCTCGCTGGTGCCACCGGACGCGGTCACGGCCTCGGCGAGTGGCGTGGATCCCCAGATCAGCCCGGCCTACGCCACCCTCCAGGCCGCGCGGGTCGCGAAGGAGAACGGGCTGACAGTTGACCGCGTCCGTCAGCTGATCTCCGACAACACGACGTCAGGTATCGGACCCGAGTCAGTGAATGTGCTCAAGCTCAACCTGGCCGTGCAGGCGGCGAAGCGCGGGTGAGTGCCCCTCTGGCGCACACTGTGGACGTGGACTACAAGCGTCGTCGCGGTGAGCTGCGGATCTACCTCGGTGCCGCGCCGGGTGTCGGCAAGACCTTCGCCATGCTCGGCGAGGCCCGCCGGCGCCTGGAGCGCGGCACCGACGTGGTCATCGGCCTGGTCGAGACGCACGGCCGGGCCAAGACCGCGGAGCTGATGGCCGGGCTGGAGACCCTGCCGCGCAAGCGGATGGACTACCGCGGGCAGCAGCTCGACGAGCTGGACATCGACGCGCTGCTGGCCCGCAAGCCCGAGGTCGCGGTGATCGACGAGCTGGCGCACACCAACGTCCCCGGCTCGCGCAACGAGAAGCGCTGGCAGGACGTGGAGGAGCTGCTCGATGCCGGGATCGACGTGCTGTCCACGGTCAACGTGCAGCACCTGGAGTCGCTCAACGACGTGGTCGAGCGGATCACCGGCGCCCGGCAGCTGGAGACCGTGCCGGACGAGGTGGTCCGCAAGGCCGAGCAGATCGAGCTGATCGACATCACGCCCGAGGCGCTGCGCCGGCGGCTCGCGCACGGCAACGTCTACCCGGCGCACAAGATCGATGCCGCGCTGGGCAACTACTTCCGGCCCGGCAACCTGACCGCACTGCGGGAGCTGGCCTTGCTGTGGGTGGCCGACCAGGTCGACGTGGCGCTGCGGCGCTACAAGGCCGAGAAGGAGATCACCGACACCTGGGAGACGCGGGAACGCGTGGTCGTGGCCGTGACCGGCGGCAAGGAGAGCGAGACGCTCATCCGCCGGGCCAGCCGGATCGCCACCCGTGCCGGTGCCGACCTGATGGTGTTGCACGTGCTGAAGGGCGACGGCCTGCGTGGCGTGAGCCCGGGCGCGTTCGGCAAGCTGCGCAAACTCACCGACGACGTGGGCGCGACCTTCCACACGGTGGTCGGCGACGACGTGCCGACCGCGATGCTGGACTTCGCGCGCGGCGCCAACGCGACCCAGCTCGTGCTGGGCACCTCGCGCCGCTCACGGCTGGCGCGCCTGTTCGACGAGGGCATCGGCGCGACGGTGGTGCAGCGGTCCGGGCCGATCGACGTGCACATGGTCACGCACGGCCAGTCCGGGGGGCGGTTGCGGGCCAAGCTCGCGCGCAGCCCGTTGTCCCGCCGGCGGCGGATCATCGGCTGGACCCTGGCGTTCGTGTTGCCCGCCTTGGCGACCATGCTCGGGACGGTGCTGCGTGACGACCTGATCCTGTCCACCAACGTCATCGACTACTTCCTCGCGGTGATCATCGTCGCCCTGGTCGGCGGGCTGGGGCCGGCGCTGTTCGCGTCGGTGCTCGCGGGTGCGCTGCTGAACTTCTTCTTCACCGAGCCGTTCTTCACGCTGACCGTGGACGCGCAGCAGAACGTCGTCACCCTGATCGGGATGATGGTGGTGGCGATCATGGTCGCGGTCGTGGTGGACCGGGCCGCCCGGCGCGCCGAGCTGGCCGCCCGCGCCCGGACCGAGGCGGCCTTGCTGGCGTCCTACTCGCGGACCGTGCTGACCCACGTCGAGCCGTTGGACCGCCTGCTGGCCAAGGTGAAGGAGAACTTCGGGCTCACCTCGGTGGCTCTGCTGGAGAAGGAGGACGGGGAGTGGCACCGGGTCGCGTGCATCGGCGACTCGCCGTGTGACGAGCCGGATGAGGCCGACGTCGACGTGCCGGTGACCGCCGACGTGCATTTGGCGTTGCGCGGTAAGGCTTTGCCAGCCGCCGACCGGCGTGTGCTGGAGGCCGCGGCGGGTCAGGCGCTGCTCGCGTTGCGGCAACAGCGAATGGCCGCGCAGGCAGCGAAGGCGCAGCGCCGGGCGGAGACCACCGAGCTGCGGACGGCGTTGTTGTCGGCCGTCGGGCACGACCTGCGGACGCCGTTGACCTCGATCAAGGCCGCGGTCGGCAGCCTCCGCGCGCCCGACCTGAAGCTGTCCGAAGAGGACACTTCGGAGCTGCTGGCGACCGTGGAGGAGTCCGCGGACCGGCTGGCGGGTCTCATCGACAACCTGCTGGACTCGTCCCGGCTGGCCACCGGCGCGGTCGAGCCGAACCTGAAACCGGTCGGCTACTACGAGGTCGTGGCGCGGGCTCTGTCCGGTTTGGACGGCCGTCAGCAGGTCGCCGTGGACGTGGACGAACGGTTGCCGCTGGTGCGCGCCGATGTCGGGCTGCTGGAGCGGGTTGTGGCCAATGTGGTGGACAACGCGGTGCGGCACGGAACTCTCGTGCCGCGACGGCATGTGGACGTGGACGGGGATGGTCGGGTGAGGCCCGAAGATCTGCTTGCAGGGTCGAGCATCAGTTCCGAAGATCTGCTTGCAGGATCGAGCATAAGCACAGTCGAGCCGGCGGTGGCCGTTCGGGCGAGCGCTTACGCCGACCAGGTGGAACTGTGGGTCGTCGACCACGGGCGCGGGTTGCCCAAGGGTGCTTCGGCGGCTGTTTTCGCGCCGTTCCAACGGCTTGGCGACCGGGACGCCACTCCCGGGGTCGGGTTGGGGCTGTCGGTCGCGAAGGGGTTCACCGAGGCGATGGGCGGCACGATCCGGGCCGAGGACACCCCCGGCGGCGGCCTGACCATCGTGATCTCACTCCCGGAGGCCAAGCTATGACAAAAGTTCTGGTGGTGGATGACGAGCCGCAGATCGTCCGCGCGTTGCGCATCAACCTCTCCGCCCGCGGCTACCAGGTGGTCACCGCGCACGACGGCGCCGCCGCGTTGCGGGCCGCCGCGGAGAGCAAGCCGGACGTGGTCGTGCTGGACCTGGGCTTGCCGGACATGGACGGCACGGACGTCATCGCCGGCCTGCGCGGCTGGACCACCGTGCCGATCATCGTGCTGTCCGCGCGCACCGACTCGGGGGACAAGGTCGAGGCTCTCGACGCGGGCGCCGACGACTACGTCACCAAGCCGTTCGGGATGGACGAGCTGCTGGCCCGGCTGCGGGCCGCTGTCCGGCGTTCGACGTCGGCCGGTCCCGGCGAGGAGGAGGCCGTGATCGAGACGGGGTCCTTCACGGTCGATCTCGCGGCGAAGAAGGTGCTGAAAGAAGGCGCCGAAGTGCACCTGACGCCGACCGAGTGGGGTGTGCTCGAGGTTCTGGTCCGCAACAAAGGGCGGTTGGTGGCGCAGAAACAGTTGCTGCAGGAGGTGTGGGGTCCCGCCTACGCCGCCGAAACGCACTATTTGCGCGTGTACCTGGCTCAGCTGCGGCGGAAACTCGAACCGCAGCCGTCCCACCCGCGGCACCTACTGACCGAACCCGGAATGGGCTACCGCTTCGAAACCGCTTAGCAGGAACCGTTTCGCTTCGGTGAGCTGTTCGCGTTCGGCCAGGGTGAGGTTCGGGTCGTCGCGGCGCAGTTCGGTGGCCAGGGTCAATTGTTCGCGCGGGTTTCCGGTGACGTGCCGCAGGAATGTGCGCAGATCCGGGACCAGGCGGTAGTCGGGGTGCACCGCGAGCTGGGCGAGCAGCAACGCGGACATCGCCGTGTCGAGGTCCGCGTCGCCGTCCCGCGCGTTGCGCCAGTCGATCACCACCGGGCCGTCCGGCCCCAGCAGCACGTTGCCCGGGTGCAGGTCCATGTGCAGGACGTACCCGGGCAATCCGTGCAGCCAGTTCACCAGGTCGGCGAGCAGCCGCATACCCGCGCCGAGCTCGACGTCGCCACGGATCAGGGCGTCCAGCAGGCTCGGCCCGTCGACCCGGGCCAGCACCAGGTCCGGGCCGTCCGCCTCGAACACCTCCGGCACCGGGTAGCCCTGGTCGGCGAGGTAGGTCATCACCCCGGCCTCCCGGGTCGCATCCCCGCCGTCCCGGTACCGCCGTAAAACCCGCCCCGGCGCCCACGCGAACACATCCGCGTCGCGCCCCGCCGCCACGAGCTCCAGCACCCCATGAATCTAGCTCTTGAAGAACTCCACCAGAACCGGTTTGAGATCTTCGTCGGGCACGCCGTGCCAGTTGCCGGCCAGCTCGCGGTGGGTGCCGTTGGGCAGGTTGTCCGCGATGGTCTTGGCCCAGTGGGTGAGGTTCTCGCCGGTGACGTCGCTGCTGAGGACGAGGGTCTCGGTCGGCACGCCGCGGGCGAAGGCGTAGTCGGTCTGTTCGACGATCGTGCAGTCGTACACGATCGTGTGAGCCATCGCCTCGAACGCCGGCATGACCGGTTCCATCTGGGCCAGGACGTCTTCGGGGATGCCGATGGAGGTCTGGAAGTCGACGACCGCCTCCCGGCGTTTGCCGCTCTCGACCAGGCCCCGCAGTTTCGCCGTGTAGTCGGATTCGATGGACCGGCACTCGTCGTCGCCCACCGGCGGCTCGAACAGCACGAGCTTGGGCACGTTCAGCTCGGCCGCGTGCAACGCCAGCAGCGCACCCGAGGAGTGCCCGGACACGAACGCCTCCCCACCCGCGGCCTCGATCACCGCAGCCAGGTCCTCGACCTCGCGCTCGACCGCGTACGGCAAGGTGTCCGTGCTCTCGCCCCGGCCCCGGCGGTCGTAGGTGAACACGGTGAAGTCACTGGCCATGACCTGCGCCAATGTTGGATGCGGGCCGAAGGTGCGGGAGCACAGCGCGCCGTCGACGAAGATCAGCGCGGGCCCCTGGCCCTGGCGGGTGTAGGCGATCGTGGTGCCGTCGGCGGAAACAGTCGTTGATGTCATGCCGGGTTAGACGGCTTGGCCGCCCGGAACTCATCGCGCCGGGCGAAACACCCCCCTAACACCGGCAGGATCACCAGCGCCCCCGCGGCGGCCGCCACGAGCGAGTAGCCGCCCCACCCGAACAGCTGACCGCCCCCGATGCTGCCCAGCACCGAACTGCCCCAGACGACCGCGTCGATCGACCCCTGCGACCCGGCCGGCAGCACCCGGCTGAGCAGGCTGCTGCCGCCGACGAACATCAGGTTCCAGCCGTAGCCGAGCAGGAATAACGAGATCGGCAGGCCGATGGTGTGCGATTCGGGCAGGGCGACGGACAAGGCGGTGGAGATCGCGAGCACGGCGATGCCGCAAGCGATGGTCACCCGGCCGCCGAACCGGTCCGCGAACCGCCCGGACAGCGGGGCCAGCGCGAACATGCCGATGATGTGCGCGCTGAGGATCCAGCCGACCACGTCGAGGCCATGCCCGAGGTGATGCAGTTGCGGCGGGGTCATGGTCATCACCGCGACCATCGTGACCTGCGCGGCGACCATCGCCGTCACCGGCAGCCGGATCGCCCGCCACGGCAACGCTTTTCGTTCGGCTGTGGACACGTTGAGGTCGTCGGCGGGGAGCAGGAACGACGCCAGCGCCGCGCAGCCGGCGGCGAGGGTGGCGAACAGGATGGGGCCGCTCAACTCGGGTAACCCGAGCACCGCGGCGACGTGCGCGGTCGGGGCGATCAGCAACGGGCCGGTCAGCGCGCCGATCGTGCCCGCCCAGATCACCGACGAGAGCGCGAAACCCTTGCGGCTGTCCGGGTAGAGGTCGGCGGCGAGGTAGCGGGACAGCTGCGCGGCGCCGTTGCCGAGGCCGAGCATGGCCTGGCCGATCAGCAGGACCACGAGCTGGCCGAAGATCCCGCCGAGCGCCGCGATGATCGCGCCCACGGTGGCGGCCGAGTATCCGGTGAGCAGAGCGAACCGGCGGCCCTTGCGAGCGGTGAGGCGACCGGCGAGCAGGGCGCCGCACGCGGTGCCGAACACGCCGGCCGCGCTCGGTAAACCGCTCCACGCGGCCGTTCCGGTCTCGACGGCGATCAACGTGCCCGCCGTGGTGGTCAGCACCGTGGCGGTGTTGGTGAGCGCGACAGTGGTGAACAGCGCACCCATGGCGCGCCGGCGAGCGGTCCCCAGTTCCATGGTCACTGATGCTAGGCAGTAGCAGGCTGAGGGGTAGCCCGCCAGTGTCATCACCCGATCGAGGTTTTTGTCCTGTCGCCGGACAAGCAGGCCGAATGGGTGTTTCGTGATCGCGATTACGCAGAGAGGCGCGAAAATGCGGGTTTTGCTGGTGAACTGCGCACATTCCGGGGATGTGGTCATCGGATCACGACGGACGGTAGCCGCAGTGTAGATAACGACGCGATGACGGACGTTCACTCTATCGGGCGGTTTTTGTTGCGATGGACCAGACCATTCCGAGATTCTTTCATGTGTCGGAGGAGTCGTTCGCCAGCGGCGACGAAGAGGGTGTGCCCAGTGAATGAGTGTCCAGTGTGCCTCGGGTCGGGAATGGCACCCAATCGGAAGGACTATTGTCGAGCCTGTGGCGGTGTCGGCCAGGTCCCTAAGTGAGTGCCCGATGTGCGGGGGCGAGGGCGTGCTGCGGTGGCGGCAGCCCTGCCCGGACGGGGTGCTCCGCGAGATGGAGCACCCCTGTCCCAACGGCTGCGGCACCAGCTGGAAGCTGCCCGCGGCCCAGCAGGACAAGGTCATCGCCGCGGCCGACCAGGACGAGCTGCCGGAGCGGCGGCGCGGGCGCGCGGACGAGGCGAACACCTTGGGTGGTGAATTCGTCGGCCGCGCGCTGCGGGCCTGGGGATTTCAGGACGACTGAGGCGGTCAGAAACCGAAGTCCTGCACCCAGTACATCCCTCTCATGTCGACCGCTACGCCGATCGTGTTCAAATCGCAGTTCATGATGTTGGCGCGGTGTCCCTCGGACGCCATCCACGACTGCATGACCAGTTCCGGGGTGCTCTGTCCCTGTGCGATGTTCTCGGCGCCAGGGCTGGCATAGCCGGCTTCCTTGATTCGCTTGTCGAAAGTTCGCCCGTCTTTGCCGGTGTGCGAAAAGTAGTCGAGGTTCGACATGTCCGACGCGTGATCCTGCGCGGCTTTGGTGAGCTGGGCATTCGCCTTCAACGGCCCGCACCGCGACGCTCGGAACTGGTTGGTCAGCTCGATGACCTTGGCGGCGAACGCGGGGTTCGGGCTGCTGGGGGCGTCCTGCTTGGTCTGCGGGGGCGGCGGCTGCTCGGACTTCGCCGGTGACGGCGGCGGCGCCTGCGTGGAGGTGCTGGTGGACGTCGAGGTGGTCGACGTCGTCGTGCTGGTGGTGCTCGTGGTGGTGCTGGTCTTGCCGTTCGCCGCCGGGCCGGACAACGCGGTGGCGGTGGCAGTGGTCTCTGGCGCCTGTCTCGCTTGGTTGTTGGCGCCGTTGTAACCGGTCACCAGGGGCACTTCGAGGGCCTTCGCCTCGTCGCGGTCGTTGAAAAACGTTGCGGCACCGGCGATGGCGGCACCGGCTGCCACCGCGGTCAGGCTTGCCATGATCGTGGCGCGTCGGGGTCGCGTTTCACTCACGGTCGGGCAACGTACCACCAACGGGTGATCTTCGTACCCCTACAGACGGATCTTCTTTGGTAATCCCAGCTCATCCCGCGTACCACCCTTCGGCCGCAGGCTCCCACCCATCGGGACATCCGATGATGTGCGGAAGGCGCTTACTTGCCGCCGCCGGGAGGCGATGTCGGCGTGGTCGGCGACGTCGGGGTCGTGGGCGATGTCGGCGTGGAAGTCGGCGTCGAGGTCGCCTCGGTCGTCGTCGAGCTGGTGGTGGTCTGGCTCGAGGACGTGCCGCCGGGCGGGGGTGGCGGGTTTCCGCCGTTTCCGCCGGGAGGGGGCGCCGGCGGCTGCTGGGGCTGGTTGTTGCCCGACTGCGGCGGCCGCGGCTTGTCCGTCGGGGCGACGGGGCTGCCCGAGGTGGTCGTCGGCGCGGACGGCTGCTGCGACGGGTCGGTGCCGCTGAGCACGGACGCGTCCACGGTCTGGGTGGAGGTCGTCGTCCGGCCGTCGCTGCCGACCTCGGTGACGATCCGGGGGCGCGGCTCGGCGCCCGTGTTGGTGGTCACGGCGAAACTGGCCAGGGCCGCGCACGCGGTCGCGACGCCGACACCAGCCGCCGCGAGTAATGCGTAGGGGGCTCGCCGGGGTCCGGCCGCGGGCTCGTCCGCCGGCTCGCCGCCGAGCTCGGACAAGTCGATGCGGTCGTGATCTTCGGCCATGCGCGGGGCTCCTCCTCGCCGGCGTCCGCCCGGCTCGAACCGGCCGGGCAGGCAGTCACGGACTGGCAACCTACCATTGGTACTTTTTGCCGACGGAATCGGCGCTGGAGTGATCGTCCTATGCGAGCGATAAGGCTGACCGCCTGGGTGCACGGGCAGGTTCAGGGAGTGGGTTTTCGCTGGTGGACACGGTCGCAAGCGCTTGCGCTCAAGCTCGTGGGCAGCGCCAGGAACATGCCGGACGGCCGGGTGGAGATCATCGCCGAGGGACCCGAGGACGCTCTGCGATCGCTTTTGACCGCGCTCCGTCATGGCGAGTCCCCTGGAAGAGTGGACAAAGTCATCGAAAGATGGTCGGACGCACGCGGTGGGTTGACCGGGTTCTTCGAGCGCTAGCGAAATTCACCTGAAGGTGTTGAACCGCCCCTAACGGAGAGGCGTAATAGACCGCGTGGGGAGCACCCCCGAGCAGCGCGAAGCCCTGGTTCGCGAGCTCTACGACAAATACCGTCGGCCGTTGCTGGCATTCGCCCTTCGGTCAGTCGGTGGTGACCACCAGCGGGCGGAAGACGTGGTGCAGGAGACGTTGTTGCGGGCATGGCGCAACGCCCACACGTTGAGTGTGGAACAGGCCGGGCCGTGGCTCTACACGGTGACCCGGAACCTGATCGTCTCCGGTTACCGCCGGCAGGGTGCACGGGTCACGGAGGTGCCCATGCCCAGCCAGGACATGCCCCGCGCGGACGACGACTTCGACCGCGTCCTGCAGAGCTGGCAGATCGCCGAGGCGATGCGCGCGCTGAGCAAGGAACACCGTGCTGTCATCGGCGAGCTGTTCTTCCGCAGGCGGACCGTGGCCGAGGCCGCGTCGGTGCTCGGCATCCCGCCGGGCACGGTCAAATCGCGTTCGTTCTACGCACTGCGTGCGTTGCGCGACGCTTTGGAGGAACGGGGGGTGACCGAGCCATGACCTGCCGCCGCACCGTCTCGCTCGGCGCCTACTTGCTTGGCGCTCTCGACCCGGGCGAACGGGCCGGGTTCGAAGATCACCTGACCACCTGCGCGACTTGCAAGGCCGAGCTGCTCCGGCTCGCCCCCTTGCCGGGCCTGCTGCAACGGCTCACACCGGCCGACTACGAGGCCATCGAGGCGGGCGACGAGGTGCCGGACTGGCCGGCCGACTTCCCCGTCGAGCTCGAACTGGTCGACCTGGATCTGCCGGAGGACCTCGTCCCGCCGCAACCCCGTCGGCCCGGCTGGCTGAGCCGCAACGGCCGGGCGCTGGCCGCCGCGGCCGCCATCGTGCTGCTCGCGCTGGGCGGGTTCGTCATGTTCGCGCCACCCTCGCCGGACTCGAACGTCCAAGCTGTGGCCCCGGTCACATGGACCGCCACCGATCCGGCCACCGGCGTCACCGGCAAGATCGACCTGATCCGCCGTGGCTGGGGCACTGAGCTGCACCTTTCCATGGAGAGCGTGCCCGAGGGCCGCAAGCTGTGCGACATGCGCGTGTACCGCCGGGACGGCACGAGCGAGATCGCCGGGCAGTGGACCGCGGGCACGTACAAGAACCTGCGGTCCGCGCCCGGGAGCACGTCGATCCCGATATCCGACATCGACCGCATAGAGATCACAGCGGGCGGAGGAGTGCTGGTCGGGATACGCGCGTCCTGACGTCCCCCGACTCGGGGAGGCCTGCCTCCGATAGATCCGCGCCGTGCCCGGGTACCCTCGGCGGGATACTACCCGTGCCTGTACCGGAGAGGCCTCCCGTTTCGTGCACCTGAAAAGCCTGACGCTGAAGGGCTTCAAGTCCTTCGCCTCGGCGACCACGCTGCGCTTCGAACCAGGGATCACCTGTGTCGTCGGCCCGAACGGGTCCGGCAAGTCGAACGTGCTGGACGCGCTGAGCTGGGTCATGGGCGAGCAGGGCGCGAAGTCGCTGCGCGGCGGCAAGATGGAGGACGTCATCTTCGCGGGCGCGGGCGGCCGCCAGCCGCTGGGCCGGGCCGAGGTCACGCTGACCATCGACAACTCCGACGGCGCGCTGAACATCGACTACACCGAGGTCTCGATCACCCGGCGGATCTTCCGGGACGGGGCCAGCGAGTACGAGATCAACGGGTCCTCCTGCCGCCTGATGGACGTGCAGGAACTGTTGTCGGACTCCGGTATCGGCCGCGAGATGCACGTCATCGTCGGGCAGGGCCAGCTGGGCGCGATCCTGGAGTCCAAGCCGGAGGGCCGCCGCGCGTTCATCGAGGAGGCCGCCGGCGTCCTGAAGCACCGCAAGCGCAAGGAAAAGGCGCTGCGCAAGCTGGACGCGATGCAGGCCAACCTGACCCGGCTGACCGACCTGACCGCCGAGCTGCGGCGCCAGCTCAAGCCGCTGGGCAAGCAGGCCGAGATCGCCCGGCGCGCCCAGGTCGTGCAGATGGAGCTGCGCGACGCGCGGCTGCGGCTGATCGCGGACGAGCTGGTCACGCAACGATATGAGCTGGCCAAGGACGAGCAGGACGAGGCCGCCGCGCGGAACAAGCGCGGCGAGACCGAGCGGGCGCTGCAGTTCGCTCAGGCCGAGCAGAACGAGCTCGAGGCGTCGCTGGCCGAGGACGCGCCGGCGCTGACCGCCGCGCAGGACGCCTGGTACCGGCTGTCCGCGCTGGCCGAGCGGTTGCGCGGCACGGTCCGGCTGGCCGCCGAACGTGCCCGGCACCTGTCCGACCAGGGCGAACGCCAGAGCCAGGGCAAGGACCCGGAGCAGCTGGACGCGGAGGCCGAGGAGGCCGCCGAGCTGGAGATCGAGCTGGCCGAGGGCGTCGAGGTGGCGCGCGAGGCGCTGAGCGAGGCGCTGGGCCGCCGGACCGAGCTGGAGAACGCGGTCGCGGCCGCGGAGAAGGCGCATCTGGCCGCGGTGCGGGCGATCGCCGACCGCCGCGAGGGCCTGGCCCGGCTCGCCGGCCAGGTGGAGGCGTTGCGCAGCAAGAACGGTGCGACCGCCGAGGAGATCGAGCGGCTGTCCACCACGCTGGCCGAGGCCGAGGAGCGCGCCGAGGCCGCGGCGATGGAGCTGGCCGAGACCGAGGAAGAGACCGGCGTCGAGGACTCCGACGACGAGGGCCTGAACGAGCGGCACCACCAAGCCGTCGCCGCCGAGGAGCAGGCCAAGGCCCGCGTGAACGAACTCGTTGCCGCGGAACGCAAAGCGGAGCGGGAGATCGCTTCGTGGCGGGCCCGTGTCGACGCGCTTTCGCTGGGGCTCAGCCGGAAGGACGGCGCGGGCGCGCTGCTTGCCGCCGGGCACAGGCTTCCTGGGTTGCTGGGTTCGGTCGCGGCTCTGCTGACCGTCTCGCCGGGTGCCGAGGTCGCTTTGGCGGCGGCGTTGGGCCCGATCGCCGACGCTGTCGCGGTGGCCGGTGGCGAGGACGCCGTGACCGCGCTGAACCTGTTGCGGGACAACGACGCCGGCCGGGCCGGGATCGTCATCGGCGGCGGGGCATCCAGTGCAGACCGCTCCACTGTGGACCGTTCGTCCTGGCCGATGCTGCCGCCTGGTGCGTCGTGGGCGGTGGACCAGGTTCGCTGCCCGGAAGCCTTGCGGCCCGCGTTGGAACGTGCGCTGGATCGTGTTGTCGTTGTTGATGGTCTGCCTGCCGCACGGCAGATTGTTGGTGCGTATCCGTCTTTGCGCGCGGTCACCACCGAGGGCGACCTGCTCGGGGCCGACTGGGCCGTTGGCGGGTCGGGCCGCAGCGAGAGCGTGATCGAGGTTCAGGCCGCGGTCGATGAGGCCAACGAGCAGCTCGCGACCGTTGAGCGTGCGCTGGCGGAGTCCTCCGGTGCCTTGGCGGGTGCCCGGGCCGAGCAGGAGGCCCGGCGCGACGAGGTGAACGCGGCCAAGGAGGCGTTGAGCGAGGCCAAGGTTCGCAAGGCGCGGTCGGGTGAGCGGATCGCGCGGATGAAGCAGGCCGCGCGCACTGCCCAGGCCGAGGTGGAGCGGATCCGGTCGCAGCGGTCCAAAGTGGAGCAGACCCGCGAGGACCAGCTGGCCAAGCTCGCCGATCTGGAGGAGCGTCTGCTCGGCGCGCAGGAGCAGCCGCTGCAGGACGAGCCCGACTCCCGGGTGCGCGACGAGGCCGTCGCGCAGCTGAACACCGCGCGGCAGCAGGAAATGGACTCGCGGCTGGCGTTGCGGACCGCCGAGGAGCGCGCTCGGGCCGTTGCCGGTAAGGCGGAAGGGCTCCGGCGCGCGGCCCGGCAGGAACGTGAGGCGCGCGAACGGTTCGAGCGCGCGCGGGAGGCTCGTCAGCGCGGCAAGCTCGTCGCCGACGCGGTCGTGCGCGGCGGTGAGTACGCGATCGAGCGGATCGAGGTCTCGCTGCATCGCGCCGCGGCGCAACGGGATGAGGTCGCCTCGCGGCGCACGCAGCGGGAGTCGGCGCTGCAGGAGGTGCGCGGGCGGGTCCGGGAGCTGTCCACCGAGCTGGAGAAGCTGACCGACGCCGTGCACCGCGACGAAGTGCTGCGGGCCGAGCAGCGGCTGCGGATCGAGCAGCTGGAAACGAAGATCGCCGAGGACTTCGGCATGGGGCTGGACGACCTCGTCGCCGAGTACGGCCCGGACCGGCCGATCCCCGCGCCGCCGAACGAGATCGCCGAGTACGAGGCGGCCAAGGAGCGCGGCGAGGACGTCACCCGGCCGCCGTCGTCACCGTTCGACCGGGACACCCAGCTGCGCCGCGCCAAGAAGGCGGAGAAGGACCTAGCCCTGCTGGGCAAGGTGAACCCGTTGGCGCTGGAGGAGTTCGCCGCGCTGGAGGAGCGCTACAAGTTCCTGTCCACCCAGCTCGAGGACCTCAAGGACACCCGCCGCGACCTGCTCACGGTCGTCAAGGAGGTGGACGACAAGATCCTGGAGGTCTTCACGTCCGCCTACGAGGACGTCGCGCGCGAGTTCGAGATCGTGTTCAACACCCTGTTCCCGGGCGGCGAGGGCCGGATGATCCTGACCGAGCCGGACGACATGCTGACCACCGGCGTCGACGTCGAGGCCAGACCGCCGGGCAAGAAGATCAAGCGCCTCTCGCTGCTGTCCGGTGGCGAGAAGTCCCTGGTCGCGGTGGCCATGCTGGTCGCCATCTTCCGCGCGCGCCCTTCGCCCTTCTACGTGATGGACGAGGTCGAGGCCGCGCTGGACGACACCAACATGCGCCGCCTCATCGGCCTGCTCGAAGAGCTGCGAGCCACCTCCCAGCTCATCATCATCACGCACCAGAAGCCGACCATGGAGATCGCCGACGCCCTGTACGGCGTCAGCATGCGCGGCGACGGCATCACCCAAGTCATCTCGCAACGCCTCCGCACCCAAGACTGACACCCACCCCAGCGAGCCGCGTTCGACACGTGCGCCAGCTGCGGCCGGGTGGTGTGGCTGGAGCCGAGCTGCGGCAGCGCCTCAACCGCGTTACACCAACAGACTCTCGACCTCAGCCAGCTGCGCCCCGGTCAACGGTCCTTTGTGGAGCGTCGCAGCGCTCTCCTCCGCCGAGAAAAGTCATGCGAATACCGTACCTTGCGCGTACTGCCTGGTATGCGGCATCATTTGGGGCGTGATCAACCTGAAGGGCGGCTTCCGCCCCAGCCTATGACCGCGCAGGCGCTGCGGGAAGCAGCCCACGCGACCACGTATGTCACTCTCGCGCAGGCCCGAAGAGCCGCGCATGGCCCCGGCACCCGAAGTCACGAGATCGGTATGTGCCTGGCGCGCAACAGAACCCGTCGCACCACCGGAGTCCTCAATGGACTGTCCAGCGCCGGGGACGACCGTGACTGGATGATCTTCGAGCAGACCCGGCGTGTGCGGACGAGGGGCCGCATCCACTCCGTGGAACGACTCGACATCACCCGGCTCGCCGCACCGGGGAAAGAACAGTCCTAAGTAAACAGTCGATGTCCCCCATCGGCGATAACCGCCACCGGGGGTAAGTGAAACCGCCTGCTCGGTGATCGAAGGTCACCGATCAGGTTTCCGAACTGGTGTTCATTAACATGAACGTGAACCAGCGCACACCTGTTCGACCTACCCCCGGTAAACCAGTCGCTTTCGGCCGGGCGGGAGTTCAGGATTCGGACATGACAGAGATCCGTCCGGCTACGCAGGCCGACTTGCCGGCCATCGCTGAGCTGGTCGCGCGTTTGCAGGCTGACCCAGCGCACCACATCGGCTTTCTCGGCGTCACGGTCGAGGAGGTCACCGAAGAGATAACCGGGCTGCCCGGGTGGCCCGAAGGCGCCGCGGTCGCCATCGGGTCCTCCGGGGCGCTGCGCGGCGTGCTCATCACGGACATCAACCGTGAGCTGCGCCGCGGCTGGCTCTACGGGCCGTTCGTGGACGTGCCCAGTGGGCATCCCGCGGCGCCACAGTCCTGGGACACCAACGCGGACGCCCTCTACCGGGAGGTGCGTGCCCGGCCCGCCCTCCAAGGCATCGACGATCTCGACCTGTACGGCCACATCGCGCACCGCCAGCTCGCCGAGTTCGCCGTCCGCCACGGGTTCTCCACCAAACGGGAGACCAGGATCCTCACCCTGGCGGGCGCGGACCTGCGATCGCTGATAGCGCAGGACATCGACTGCGTGGAACCGTTGCCCGCCGACGACCCCCGCATCCGCGAGGAGGTCGCGGTCCTGCTCGAGAGAGCGTTCCCCAACCGCACCAGGTCGACCGAGCAGCTGCTCAGCGGCGAGGAGCACACGGTGGTGATCCTCAAACAGGCCAACGGTTCCCTGGCCGGGTTCGCGGCGGGCTACACCCAGCTCGACGAGTATCTGGTCGACTACGTGGCGGTGGAACCGGAGATGCGATGTGTGGGCGTGGGCGGCAAGGTCGTCCGGGGCCTGCTCAGGGAACTGGACGCCCGCAACGGCGCGCGAAGGCAGGCGGCCGCGGTGGTCGCGCATGAGAACGACGCGTCCGCGCGGATGTTCACCAAGCTCGGCTTCGGTGTCGAGCTAGAGCTCGTGAGTTACCGGCGTCAGCCATGACTGCAGGGCCCACCACCAGCGCATCGCGTGCGCCAACGAGTTCCTTCCCGTGGGCACCGGGTTGAACGACGTCAGCTCGGCCATCCTGCGGAGGCGGTGTTTGACCGTGTTCGGGTGAACGTGCAGGGCACTGGCGACGAGGTCGGTCCGGCCGCCATGTTCCAGGTACGCCAACGCGGTCTGCGCAAGCAGCTGGTGGAACTCGTCGGCCGGGTCCAGCCCGGCCAGGTTCTCCGCGGCCAGCATCCGGCCGAGAGCCGGGTGGGTGTCCACACTGAGCGCCAGCGCCAGCCCGGTCAGGTGCTTCAGGCCGGTCAGCCCGCGCCGCCGCGCGGACACCAAAGCCGTCTGGCACAACCGGTACGACCCGGCCAGCTCACCCACCGGCACCGCGGGCGCGGCGACCAGCAGCACCTCGAACGGGCCCTCCGGGATGCGGGTGGTGACCGCGCAGAGGTAGCCGTCCACCATGCCGCACAGGCCGTCCGTGGTCGTCAGCGCCGACTCGAACCGCCGGGCGTCCTTCGGCGCGCTGACGTCCACCAGCGTGCAGTGGTACTTCTTGCGCAGGTCCAGGCCGACCTCGCCGGACACCGGGCCGCCCTGCAGCAGCGCCCGCAGCGCCTGCAGCCGTACGGCATGGGTGGTCCGGGCCAGGCTCAGCTGGGTCTCCTGGTAGACGTGGATCAGCCGGTTCTGGATCTCGTTGGCCAGTGCGTCCAGCTCCATCAGCCCCTCGAACACCTCCTTGGGCTCAAGCCCGTCGGTGCGCTCGAAGATCTGCGTCATCACGAACTGGCGGCCGGCCTGGAACCCCTCCAGCAACGCGGCCAGCGGGATCCCTTGCACGGCACGGTCCTCGGCCAGCCGGTCGGCCGCGGTCGCGCTCTCACCGAGGTCGACCCGGTCGATGTACGCCGACGACACCGCCAGGAGCAGGCCGCCGACGTGCTGCTGGACGTCCTGCAGGGGCAACGCGGCGACCAAGGCCGAACTCGCCCTGGCCGCCGCGGTCACACCGATGAGCGTGTCCGGATCGGCCCGCATCTGCTCCAGCACCTTGCGCAGACCAGGCATCCTTGCCTCCTCGCAATCCCGTCCGAGCCTGACGGTATTGCGGGCGGGCGATCTATCCAAGACCCGCGATCGCCGAGGAGGCCAGCTTGCCGAGCCGTTCGCGTTGCGGGAAGTTGCCCACCGGGATGCTGGCGACCTCCTTGCCGGCCGCGTAGTCGATCACCGAGATGGTGTTGCGCTTGCTCAGCGACACGAAGCAGTACTTGTCGTCCACGCTCGTGGTCGCCCAGTACGGCAGGCTGTCGGCCGGGTAGTTGACGTAGGACTTGACGTCCAGGCCCGGGCGGCCGAGCAGCACGGTGTAGTCGTCGATCGTGCCTGCCGCGCAGATCCGGTCCCCGGCGTACGCCATGCCGTGGTGCGCGGAGTTCTGCGGGTAGTCGTCCGGGCTCATCGCCGCGGCCTTGGCGCTGTAGGGCAGGTTCACCGTGCGCACGATCCGGCCCGCGTTCAGGTCGTACTCCGCGATGCCGTTGAGGTACGACAACTGCACGTACATGGTCTTGTTGTCCGGCATGAACAACGCCGGGCGGATGCCGTACTCGAACTGGTAGGTCCGGGTGACCTGCCAGTTCTGCGGGTTGACCACGGTCAGCTGGCGCTTGCCCTTCAGGCCGTTGAAGATCTTGGCCAGGCCGACGTTGCCGATGCTGGAGTTGTAGAACCGCGTGTTGTCCGGCGAGTAGTCGTTGGCGTGCGGATACGTGCCGGTCGGGAAGCTGGTCACCAGCGTCCCGTTCGCGGTGTTGATCACCTGTGCCTTGTCCACGGTCAGCGCGGAGACGATGAACTTGCTGCCGTCGGGCGAGATCGCCGCGTGGTCGGCCTTGAAACCGTCCACTTTGAACCGCCACAGCTGGCGGCCGCTGGCCACGTCGTACGCGACCGCGTCGGCCAGGTTGCCGCGGGAGACGTACAGCGTCCTGCCATCCGGCGACAGGGCGATGTCGTCGACGAACTTCTTGTAGCCCTGCTGCTGGTTGACGATGTCGTACCCGATCCGCTCGATCGGGTTCATCGCGGCCAGCCGCTGTTCCAGGTCCGGGATGGCGTCCAGGGTGCCGAGCACCTGGAAGGTGTGGCCGTCGATGAAGCTGACCGTGCCGGCCTGCGCGTTGCCGACCAGGAGGACGTCTCTGAGTGGGTCGGCCGCGGCGCTCGCCGGGACGACCAGGTTGACGGCGGCGAGGGCGCCAGCGAGGGCGCACAACAGCCGTTTACCCCGCATGTCCGAACTCCCCTACTTGTGGGTAACCAGGGCCTCCAAGTCTGTTTTTCCCGTTGTCGGCTAGCCAAGGTTCCTGTCGACAACGTGTCGGTGCGGCGCTGTGGCCGGTGGACAATGAACCGAATCACCGTCAGCGGCGTAGAAGCGTCGTGGGCAGATTCAAAAGGCACTGGAAGGCCTGGCTGATCGGCGGGATCGCGTTCCTCGTGGCGGCGTTCGCCGGCGGTCCCTGGCTCTACATCCACGTCTTCAGCGACCCGCCCGCCCAGGAGCTCGCGCTGAACAACACGGCGCAGCAGCAGGGAGACGCGGTCCCGGTGGACGGGCGCTGGACGGTCTCCGACGGGTCCCAGGCCGGCTACCGGGTCAAGGAGATCCTGTTCGGCCAGGACACCACCGCGGTCGGCCGCACCGAGAAGGTCACCGGCATGGTCGAGATCGCGGGCACGAAGCTCACCAGCGGCACGGTCACGGTGGACATGGGGTCCGTGGCGACCGACAAGAGCGGCCGGGACGCCACGTTCCGCGACGACCTCATGTCGGTGTCCCAGTTCCCGAACGCGGCCTTCGCCCTGACCGGGCCGGCCGACCTGGGGGCCGTGCCGCCGGTGGGGCAGAAGGTGACCGTCAAGGCGACCGGGAACCTGACCCTGCGCGGGCAGACCAAGCAGGTGACCGTCGAGCTGTCCGCGCTGCGCAACGCGGGCACGATCCAGGTGCAGACGTCGATCCCGGTGGCGTTCGCCGACTACGGCATCCCCAAGCCGAGCGTCCCGGGCATCACCACCGACGACCACGGCACGATCGAGGTGCTGCTGACCCTCAAGCCGGCGCGGTGATCGCGGCGATCGCCAGCCGGGTCAGCTCGGCGCACAGGTCGTCCAGCGGCGTCTCGCGGTTGTGCACCGACCAGTAGTAGACGAGCTCGTTCACCGCGCCGATGAACGCGACCGCGGTGAGGTGGAAGTCCCTGGGCTCGGCCTCGCCGCGGCGCACCGCCCGGTCGCCCTCGGCGACGAGGAACTCGATGATCCGCTCCCGCCACATCAGCCGGTGCTGCTCGACCGCCGTCGAGACCCCGACCACCTCCACATAGGCCAGTCGTGTCCACTTTGGATCGCTGGAGGTGGTGGTGATGTAGGCGCGCATCATCCGCTCGATGCGCTCGCGGATCGGCCGGTCCTCGAACCCGGCCAGCGCGTCGGTCGCGTTCTTCAGCGCCTGCTGGGTGATCCGCTCGTGCAACGCGATCAGCAGCGCCTCGCGGCCGGGGAACTCCTCGTAGAAGTTGCGTGTGGACACACTGGCGGTGGCGCAGAGCCGCTCGATCGACGTGGCCGCGTAGCCCTCCGTGCCGAACAGGTCCAGCCCGGCCTCCATCAGCCGCTCGTGCCGCTCCGCCCGGCGCTGCGCGTCCGACCTGCCGCCGTAGTGCCGTCTGGGCGCCCGCGTGCCAGTCATCGCTCCACAATAGGCGCAAGCCCTTTCACGCACGTGGAATCCTCACCCGGCATTCAGGTGAACTTTTCACGCGGCCGATACGTCTGCGGTCGACTTCTCACGATACTGGCCGCCATGTCCGCACGACTTGTGTTACGCCTAGTGGTCATCGCCTTGGCCGGGATCTTGCTCAGCGCCGTCCCGGCGTACGCCTACAGCAATGCCTTCTTCCACACCCAGAGCAGCGGCAACCGCGGCACGGACGTGCTGGCGATCCAGCACCTGCTCACCGCGAACGGGCAGAGCACGCCCGCCGACGGTGTTTTCGGCGCCGCCACAGTGACCGCCGTGAAAGCGTTCCAGACCGCCAAAGGCCTTGGCGTGGACGGGATCGTGGGCCCGCAGACGTGGGCCGCGCTCACCCCGCAGATCCAGCAGGGCGCCAGCGGGCCCGCGGTGCGGGCGCTGCAGGTGGAGCTGAACGCCAAGCGCCGCTTGAACCTCGCGGTGGACGGGGTCTTCGACGCGGAGGTGACGGCCGCGGTGAAGGCGTTCCAGACGCACGCCGGGATCGGCTCCGACGGCATCGCCGGGCCGGTCACGTGGCGCAACCTGGTGTGGCACTACGACTACCCGACGTTCGAGCCCGGCCTGTGCGACCAGAACCCCGATGGCAACGGCAATGCGAACTGGGGCACGGCCGCGCTGGTGGGTCAGCTGGAAGCGGCCGCGCGGGCGTTCGCGGCGACCGGGCACGGCAAGGTCCCGCTCGGCGACGCCGGTTTCGAGCACGGCGGCGACATTCCGGGGCACGCCAGCCACGATGTCGGGATGGACGTGGACATCTGGCCGATCCGCACCGACGGCGCGCAGTGCACCGCGGGCCGGATCACCTGGCAATCGTCCACATACGACCGTGCGCAGACCCGCGCGCTGGTGAACGCGATCCGGGCGGCGGCACCGGGTCACGTGAAGCTGGTCTTCTTCAACGACCCGGTGCTCATCCAGGAGGGGCGCACGGTCCACTGGGACGGCCACGACAACCACCTGCACGTCCGCTACTGCGAGGCCGTGCACCCCAACTCCCTCTACGACTGCTGAGAGAACAGTCCCGGGCTACGCTGCTTTGGCTGTGGCGACTGGTTCCTCGGTGTCCGGCGGTGCGGGAGTGGAGTGCCGCAACGACAACAGGCCACCGACGATCAGCGTGATCGCCACGCCGAGCAGCGGGTACCACGGGAAGGCAAGCGCCACCTTGTCCCCGGCGGCCTTGGAGAAGTCCACGCCGATGAAATCGCCGGTGGCCTTGGAGAACTTCAGCCCCAGGATGATGAACGCCATACCTGCCACGGTGACCACGAACGCGACGATCGCGTCCACCTGACGGGCGCGGCGGATCACCAGGCCGAGGACGAACGCGCCGAGCAGGGCGCCGTACGTGTAGCCGACGATGCTCAGACCGAGCTCGATCACCGAGTTCTTGGTGGTCGAGAACATCGACGCGAACACCGCGAACACCACCGCCCAGACGAGTGTCCACACGCGACCGTGCCGCAACAGCTTGGAGTCACTGGCATCCCGGTTGGTGAACTTCTGGTACAGGTCGGCGACCGTCGACGTGGACAACGCGTTCAGCGCGGAAGCCAAGGCGCCCATTGTGGACGCGAGCACCCCCGCGATCAGCAGACCCGAGATGCCCACCGGCAGGTCGTCGATGATGAACCGGGAGAACACGTCGTCCGGGCTTTGCATTCCCAGCTGTGCCACGGGCTTGCGGCCGTAGAACACCCACAGCATCGCGCCCACCAACAGGAACAGCGTGAACTGCACGAACACCACGATCCCGCTGCCGATCAACGCCTTCTGCCCGTCGCGCAGGCTCTTCGTGGCGAGCAGGCGCTGGGCGATGAGCTGGTCGGAACCGTGTGACGCCATGGAGAACACCGCGCCGCCGACGATGCCGGTGATCAGCATGTACGGCGAGGTCCAGATGTGCAGGCCGAAGTCGACGAGGGTGAACTTGCCGTCCGCGGCGGCCATCGACGCCCAGCCGTCGGGAAGCTTGTTGGCCAGCACGATGATCGCCGCGATCGCGCCGCCGAGGTACAGCGACAGCTGGATCACGTCGACCCAGACCACGGCCTTGATCCCGCCGACGTACGCGTAGAGAACCGTGAGCGCGGTCAGGATCACCACGATGTGCCAGTACTCCATGCTCACGCCGAAGTGATCGAGGATGATCTTGATCGGGATCGCGCCCGCGAACAGCCGCACGCCCTCGGCCAGCAGCCGGGTGATGACGAACGTCACCGAAGCCGTGCCCTGCAGGCCTTTGCCGAACCGTTCGCCCAGGAACGCGTACGCGCTGACCATGTTGCCCTTGAAGTACTGCGGCAACAGCACGAACGCGGCGATGACCCGGCCGACGATGTAGCCGAACGCGAGCGACAGGAAGGTGAACCCGTTGCCGAACACCAGGCCCGGCGTGCTGATCACGGTCAGCGTCGAGGTCTCGGTCGCGACGACCGAGAGCGTGACGGCGAACCAGGGCAGGCTGCGCTCGCCGACGAAGTAGTCCGACGACGAGCGCTGCTTCCGGCCGACCAGCACTCCGATCAGCGGCATCGCCGCCAGGTAGACGATGATGATTGCGATATCAAGCGCGCGCACGGGCCCCTCCCAGTGTTGTCACGACTTGCAGTCTGGTCACGTTCGTGGTCGCGGGCACGGGCAGCCGCAGCGGTTCACGCCCCGGGGTGATGCTGCCCAGCAGCCGCGGGCCGGCCGCGCCGGTCGGCGGGTTCGCCGGGATGCCGTGCCAGGTCAGGAACCCGAGCAGGGCGGTCAGGTACGCCTCCTTGGCGTCACCGGGGATGCCGAGCTCGTCGCTGGTGGTCAGTTCGGCGGTGAGCTGCCGGTCCAGGGCTTTGCGCAGCGCCGGGTTGCGGATTCCGCCGCCCGAGGCGACGACCCGGGCCGCCCGGTGGGAGTTGCAGGCGTCGGCGATCGTGGTCGCGGTCAGCTCGACCAAGGTGGCGAGCAGGTCCTTGCCGTCCACTTCGGGGACTTGTGCGAGGGCGTCGCGCAGGTACGCGGCGTGGAAATGCTCCTTGCCGGTGGATTTCGGCGGACGCAGGCCGTAGTACGGGTCGGCGCGCAGGATGGTCAACAGGTCGTGCCGGACGCTCCCGGCCAGCGCGAGCTCGCCGTCGCGGTCCATGGGGTCGCCGGTGACCATTTCCGCGGCCAGATCGATCAGCGCGTTCCCGGGTCCGGTGTCGTAAGCGATTCTTTCCGTGACGACGGAGACGTTGGCTATTCCGCCGATGTTCAACGCGATGTCATCGGTCAGCCAGAGCTGGTCGAAAAGCCCGGCCAGGGGAGCGCCGTGCCCACCAGCGGCGACATCCCTGCTGCGCAGGTCGGAGAGCACGGGCAGGCCGGTGCGTTCGGCGATCCAGGCCGGTTGGCCGAGCTGGAGCGTGCCGAGACAGCGGCCGCCGTCGACCCAGTGATAGATCGTCTGGCCCAGCGACGCGACCAGATCGGCGGGTCCGGCCTGTGCCGCCGCCTCGGCGAACGCCTGGCCGATCCCGGTGTCCAGGCGGCACAGCGTCTCGGCGGTGCAGTCGTTGGGCGGCAAGGCCTTGAGGAACGCCTCGCGCAGCTCGTCCGGGTACGGCGCCTCGGTGTGGGCGACGGGTGCCAGCTCGACCGTTTCACCGGAAAGCCGCAGGTCAGCCACGGCCACGTCGATCGCGTCCACCGACGTACCCGAGATCAGGCCGATGACCCGTAAAGAGCCCATGAAAGTGTGGTCTATTGCACACTTGGGCCGCGCGCAAGCTCTGGGGTTAGTTCTTGACCAAACTGAGTTGAATGCGGTTGAAGCTTGGCAACGCTACGGATGCGAGGATGACGCGGTGTCGTCTACCACTGTGATCGTCATCGTCGCGGTCATCGTCATCCTGCTCGTGGTGGCGCTGGTCACCGGCCTCGTGCTGGCCCGGCGGCGGCGCGTCAGCCTGACCGATCCCACGAAGACGGTAGAGGAGAAACCCAAGACCGGCGGCGGCTACCAGGCCGGCGGCGGCATCAGCCTGGCCTCCGGCGGGAAGGCCCCACCCGCGCCGCCGGTGCACCCGGTCGAGGACCGGACCGAGGTCGACGGTCAGCCGGGCGTCGGCGACGACGCCGCGGTGCCCCGCGACTCCGAGAAACGCGACATCGTCGACATCCAGCTGCCCGAGGCGCCGACCACACCCGAAGTGCAGGAGGCTCCCGAGGAGCCCGCGCCGGAGGTCGAGGAGATCGAGCCGGCCTCGGGACGGCTGGAACGGCTGCGCGGGCGGCTGTCGCGGTCCCGCTCGGCGTTCGGCCAGGGCCTGCTGGGCCTGCTCGGCGCCGGTGACCTGGACGAGGACTCGTGGACCGAGGTCGAGGACACCCTGCTGATGGCCGACCTCGGTGCGGCCACGACGACCGAGATCGTGGACAAGCTCCGCACCGAGATCACCACCCGCGGTGTGCGCTCGACCGACGACGCACGGGCGGTGCTGCGGAGTGTGCTGGTGGAGGCGCTGCACCCGGACATGGACCGCGCGGTGCGGGCGTTGCCGCATGGGCCGGGGCGCCCCGCGGTGGTGCTGGTCGCCGGGGTGAACGGGACGGGCAAGACCACGACGACCGGCAAGCTGGCACGGGTGCTGGTGGCCGATGGGCGCAAGGTGCTGCTGGGAGCCGCGGACACGTTCCGGGCCGCGGCCGCCGACCAGCTGGCCACCTGGGCCGGACGCGTGGGCGCTGAGGTCGTGCGCGGTAAGGAAGGTGCGGATCCCGCCGCGGTCGCGTTCGACTCGGTGAAGCGGGGGATCGAGACCGACGTGGATGCCGTCCTGGTGGACACCGCTGGGCGCCTGCACACCAAGACCGGGCTGATGGACGAGCTGGGAAAGGTCAAGCGGGTCGTCGAGAAGCAGGTCGCCGTGGATGAGGTGCTGCTTGTGCTGGACGCGACTACTGGGCAGAACGGTCTGACTCAGGCACGGGTGTTCCGGGAGGTCGTGGACGTCACCGGCGTTGTGCTGACGAAGCTGGATGGGACCGCGAAGGGCGGCATTGTCTTCCAGGTTCAGCGTGAACTGGGCGTTCCCGTGAAGCTCGTCGGCCTTGGTGAGGGCGCCGACGACCTGGCCCCGTTCGAACCCGGAGCCTTCGTCGACGCCCTGCTCGCCTGACCGGTTATTTGAGGGCCTTGGGGGCGTCGAGCATCTGGGAGAGCGCCACAGTGGTGACGTTCTCCCTGGTGAACACGTCGACGCCCGGAATGCTGTCGCCGGTTCCCCATGAGCGGAACGGTGCCCAGCCGGGCAGGACCACGTCGACCATCACCGCGGCCCGCTGGCGGGGGACCTCGATGAGGATGTTGCCCGCCTCGTGGTTGTTGCCGGGGTAGGACAGCTGCAGGTGGTGGTCGCCGACGGTCAGCGTGTACTTGTCGTCGAACGTTCTGGTCGGCATCGGGCGGTTGGGGTCGCGGTGGGCCTTGAGCCGCACCCAGAATGGCGAACAAATGCCATTATTTGTGCGACTGAAGGGTCTCGCTGATTGATTCGGCGATGCGTTGGACGATCGGCGCCACGCGGTCGACCACCGCGTCGGTCAGCCGTCCCTCCGGGCCGGAGACCGAGATGGCGGCCGGTCCGGCGGTCCCGCGCACCGGCACGGCGATGCAGCGCACGCCGATCTCCTGCTCGCTCTCGTCCAGCGCGTACCCCCGTTGGGCGATCTCGCCCAGGTGGTGCAGGAGTTTGTCGGCGTCCTGGAAGGTGTTCGGCGTGTACGCGGGCATGCCGGTCCGCCGCAACAGCTCTCTAACATCGTTAGGGGGCATCGTTGACAGCATGGCCTTGCCCACACCGGTGCCGTGCGGCAACAACCGGCGGCCGACCTCGGTGAACATCCGCATCGAGTGCTTGGACGGCGCCTGTGCGACGTAGACGACCTCGTCGTTCTCCAGCACCGCGAGGTTGGCCGTCTCGCCGACCTCGTCGACCAGCTCGGCCAGCAGCGGCCGCGCCCAGGTGCCGAACTGGCGGCCGGCGTTCTCGCCCAGCCGGATCAGCCGCGAGCCCAGCGCGTATCGCCGGTTCGGGTGCTGGCGGACGTACCCGAGCGTGACCAGGGTGCGGATCAGCCGGTGGATGGTTGGCATGGGCAGGCCGGAGGTACCCGCCAGCTCGGAGAGGCTGGCCTCGCCCCCGGCGTCCGCGAGGCCTTCCAGCAGGTCGAAAGCGCGCTGCAGGGACTGCACACCGCCGCTTGTCGATGGCGCCAAGGTCAGCTCCTGTTCCTGCGTTGAAGTTCCGCTATTCAAAAATTATAGTCCGGAACGTAGAAGAGAGGAGTCACCCTTGTCAGATGTCGATCGGATCCTGACGCCGGAGGCCGTGGCGTTCCTCGGCGGCCTGCACCGTGCGTTCGGTGCCCGGCGGGATGAGCTGCTCGCGGCGCGGGCGAACCGGCGCGCGGAGGCCGCGCGCACCGGGCGGCTGGACTTCCTGCCGGACACCCAGCACATCCGGGAAGGCGACTGGCGGGTGGCCGAGGCACCCGCGGACCTGCGCGACCGCCGGGTGGAGATCACCGGGCCGACCGAGCGCAAGATGGCGATCAACGCGCTGAACTCGGGCGCCCGCGTCTGGCTGGCCGACCTGGAGGACGCCAACACCCCGCACTGGGCCAACGTGATCGGCGGCCAGGTCAACCTGTACGACGCCGTACGCGGCACGATCTCACTGTCCACACCGGACAAGGAGTACAAGCTCTCGGGCACGCCCGCGGTGATCGTGATGCGCCCGCGCGGCTGGCACCTGGACGAGCGCCACCTGACCTTCGAGGGCCGCCCCGCGGTCGGCGCGCTGGTGGACTTCGGCCTGTACTTCTTCCACAACGCCAAGGCGTTGCTGGAACGGGGCAGCGGGCCGTACTTCTACCTGCCGAAGATGGAGTCGCACCTGGAGGCGCGGCTCTGGAACGACGTGTTCACGCACGCGCAGGCCGAACTGGGGGTTCCGCACGGCACGATCCGCGCGACCGTGCTGATCGAGACCATCCCGGCCGCGTTCGAGATGGAGGAGATCCTCTACGAACTGCGCGATCACGCGTCGGGCCTGAACGCGGGCCGCTGGGACTACCTGTTCAGCGTGATCAAGTACTTCCGTGACGCGGGCCAGCAGTTCGTGCTGCCCGACCGCAACGCCGTCACCATGACAGCGCCGTTCATGCGCGCGTACACCGAGTTGCTGGTGCACACCTGTCACAAGCGGGGTGCGTTCGCGATGGGCGGGATGGCCGCGTTCATCCCGAACCGGCGCGACCCCGAGGTCACCGCGAAGGCGCTGACCAAGGTCCGCGACGACAAGAGCCGGGAGGCCGGGGACGGGTTCGATGGCTCGTGGGTCGCGCACCCCGACCTGGTGCCGGTCTGCCAGGAGATCTTCGACGGCGTGCTGGGCAGCGAACCCAACCAGCTGAGCAAGGTCCCGGAGGCCAAGGTCACCGCGGACGACCTGCTCAACGTGGCCGCGACGCCGGGCGACGCGACCTTCGACGGCCTGCGCGCGGCGGTCGACGTGGGCGTCCGGTACATCGCGTCCTGGCTGGGCGGCAACGGTGCGGCGGCCATTCACAACCTGATGGAGGACGCGGCCACCGCCGAGATCTCGCGGGCCCAGGTCTGGCAGTGGGTGCGCAACGCGGTCGTCCTCGACGACGGCCAGACCGTGACGGCCGAACTGGTCCGGTCGGTGCTGGCGGACACCCGCGCCGAGCTGGCCGGCCTGCCCCATCTCGACGAGGCCGCCGAGTTGTTCGACCAGGTCGCGCTGGCCGACGACTTCGCCGACTTCCTCACCGTGCCCGCGTACGAGAAGATCGATTGATGATCCTGGATGGTTCGACCGTCGCGTCCATCACCGCCCGGCTGTCCGAAGTGGACCGCCAGCGGGCGGCCCGGTTCCCGGGCGGGCGCGGCGGCCGGCAGCCGGTGCACACCTGTTACGTGCCAGCGGACAAGGTCGGCCCGCACACCCCGTCGGACTGGGGCGAGCAGGCCTTGGCGGCGTTGGCGGAACACGGGTTCGACCTCGGCCACGACCTGAAGGAACGGGTCAAGGCCAAGCTGCGCACCGAACCGGTCGAGGACCTGCGGATCGACTTCGAGGACGGCTACGGCGCGCCCTCGACCGAGGACGCCGACGCCGCGCGCGCCGCCGGCCACCTCGCGCGCTGGCACGCCGAGGGGATCGCGCCGTTCTCGTCCGGGCTGCGGATCAAGTCGTTCGACACCCCGGCGCTGCTCGAACGCGGCCTGCGGACGTTGGACATCTTCCTGGCCACGCTCGGCGATCTCCCGCCGGGTTTCGTGATCACGTTCCCCAAGGTCACCGCGGCCGAGCAGGTCTCGGTGTTCGCGGAGCTGCTCGACGTGCTGGAGGAGCGGCTGGGCTGGCCCTCGGGGTCGCTGAAGTTCGAGATCCAGGTGGAGACCACACAGTCCATTGTGGACGTCGACGGGCGGCTGGCGATCCCGCGGTTCATCGCCGCGGGCGGGTCCCGGGTCACCGGCCTGCACTTCGGCACGTACGACTACACCGCGGCCTGTGGTCTCGGCGCCGGGCAACAACGTCTGGACCACCACGCGTGCGACTTCGCGCGGCACGTGATGCAGGTGTCGGCGGCCGGGACCGGCGTGCGGCTGTCCGACGGGTCGAGCAACGTCCTGCCGGTCGGCGACACGTCCTCGGTGCTGCGGGCCTGGCAGGTCCACTACGGACTGGTCCGGCGGTCCTTGGAGCACGGTTTCTTCCAGGGCTGGGACATGCATCCCGCCCAGCTGGTCACCCGGTATGCCGCTGTGTACGCGTACTACCGGGAGAGCCTGGCCGGTGACGCACAGCGACTCGCCGCCTACGCGACCCGTGCCGAAGGTGGCATCCTCGACGAACCCGCGACCGCGCAAGCGCTTTCCGCCTCGCTGTTGCGGGCCGTGGACTGCGGGGCCGCGACGGCCGAGGAGGTCACCCAGGCGACTGGACTTCAATTGGACGACCTGCGGGGGTATCACCGCCGGGCCGTTGTTTGAGGCATGCTGGTGGTTTGGAGGTGTGCGGTGGACTTTCTGCGCCCGACGAGCCTGGCCGAAGCGCTCGAGATGAAGGCCGCCGACCCGGCGGCGGTGCCGATCGCCGGTGGCACGGACGTGATGGTGGAGCTGAACTTCGACCACCGGCGGCCGGAGGCGCTGCTCGACCTGACCCGGATCGAGGAGCTGACCGGGTGGTCGTCGGCCGACGGCCGGATCACGTTCGGCGCGGGCCTGCCGTACACCCGGCTGATCGACGAGCTCGGCCCGGTGCTGCCCGGGCTGGCCATGGCGTCCCGGACGGTTGGTTCCCCACAGATTCGCAACCGTGGCACGGTAGGCGGCAACCTCGGCACGGCATCTCCCGCCGGGGACACGCATCCCGTGCTGCTGGCGTGTGACGCGGTCGTGGAGGTGGCCTCGGTGCGGGGCCGCCGGATGATCCCCGCCGCTGAGTTCTACGTTGGGGTGAAACGGAGTTCGCTGGCCGCGGACGAGCTGATCGTGGCCGTGCACATCCCGTCCGCGACCGGGCCGCAGCAGTTCTCCAAGGTGGGCACGCGTAATGCCATGGTGATCGCGGTGTGCGCCTTCGGGTTGGCCCTGCATCCGGCTGAACGCCGGGTGGGCGCGGCGATCGGGTCTGCCGCGCCGACTCCGCGACGGGTCTCGGCGGCCGAGGACTTCCTCGCCGGAGAACTGGATTGGGACTCGCCGCGGCCGTTGACCGACTCGGTGACTTCGCGGTTCGGGGAGCTGGTGGCTTCGGCCGCCTCGCCGATCGACGACGTGCGAGGGACCGCGGCGTACCGGGTGCATGCGTTGTCCGTGCTGGCCCGGCGGACGTTGACCTGGGCGTGGCAGGAGTACAGCGCGTCATGACGTCGACCCTCACCCAAGGCGGGATCGGCACCAACGTGGTGCGGCCCGATGGCACGCTCAAGGTCCGGGGTGAGTTCGCCTACTCGTCGGACCTGTGGCACGAGAACATGTTGTGGGGCGCGACTTTACGCAGCCCACATCCGCATGCCCGGATCACTTCCATTGACATCGCCTCGGCGCTGGCTCTGCCTGGTGTGTATGCCGTGTTGACGCACTCCGATGTGCCGGGGGAGAACCAGTACGGGCTGGAGCACCCGGACCAGCCGGTCCTGGCGTCCACTGTGGTCCGTTACGAGGGCGAACCGGTGGCTCTGGTGGCCGCCGACCACCCGGAGACCGCGCGGCGGGCCGTTGCGCTGATCAAGGTCGGCTATGAGGTGCTGACGCCGGTGGTGGACGTCGAGGACGCCGCTCACGGTCGCGCGGAGCCGTTGCACCCCAACGGGAATGTCGTCCGGCACCTGAAGATCCGGCGCGGCCCGCAGGACGTCTCCGCGGATGTCGTGGTCTCGGGTGTCTACGAGGTCGGCATGCAGGACCAGGCCTTTCTCGGGCCCGAGTCCGGGTTGGCCGTGCCCGCCGACGATGGCTCGATCGACCTGTTCATCGCGACCCAGTCGCTGCACGACGACCGTCGTCAAGTCGCTGTCGCCCTTGGTCTTCCGTTGGCCCAGGTCCGGCTGACGTTGTCCGGGGTCGGCGGGGCCTTCGGCGGGCGCGAGGACCTGTCGATGCAGATCCACGCGTGCATGCTGGCACTGCGCACCGGCCGCCCGATCAAGATGGTCTACAACCGCGAGGAGTCGTTCTACGGGCACGTCCACCGCCACCCGGCGCGGATGTACTACGAGCACGGCGCCACCTTGGACGGTCGCCTTGTCTACGTGAAGGCGCGCTTGTACTTGGACGGCGGGGCATACGCGTCGAGCACAGGTGCTGTGGTCATCAACGCGTCGACACTGGGGGTTGGCCCGTATGACGTGCCCAGCGTGACTCTGGACACCTGGGGTGTGTACACGAACAACCCGCCTTGCGGTGCTATGCGTGGGTTTGGCGCTGTGCAAGCGGGTTTCGCTTACGAGTCGCAAATGGACAAACTCGCGGCCGCACTGGCGATGGATCCGGTGGAGTTGCGGACCCTCAACGCGATGAGCCAGGGCAGCTTGATGCCGACCGGTCAGGTGATCGACGCTCCTGCTCCGGTGGCTGAGCTGCTGCGTCTGGTCAGCGTGAAGCCTTTGCCCGGTAAGGCTTCCGACTCGCTGACGGACATGCCCGGTGGTGTCTCGAACACCACGCATGGCGAGGGTGTCGTTCGTGGTGTCGGTTATGGCCTGGGCATCAAGAATGTTGGCTTCTCCGCGGGGTTCGACGACTACTCGACCGCCCGGGTCAAGGTGTCGCTGGTCAACGGGGAGCCGGTGGCGTGGGTGCACACCGCCGCCGCGGAGGTCGGCCAGGGCCTTGTCACTGTGCTGCAACAGATCGTGCGGACTGAGCTGGATGTGTCCACTGTGACCGTTGCGCCGATGGACACTTCCATTGGTGACGGCGGTTCCAGCTCCGCTTCCCGGCAGACCTACGTGACCGGCGGGGCCGTGCAGGAGGCGTGCCGCCGGATCCTGGCCCGGCTGGATGGCCGTCCGTTGGCCGATGTCCTGGCCGGGCAGGAGCTCGACGAGCTGGTCGAGTGGCGGCACCGGCCGACCTTCCCGCTCGATCCCGAGACCGGGCAGGGGATGGCGCACGTCCAGCACGCGTTCTCGGCGCATCGCGCGGTGGTGGACGTGGACGTCGAGCTCGGCCTGGTCAAGGTGGTCGAGCTGGTGTGCGCGCAGGACGTCGGCAGGGCGATCAACCCGGACGGCGTCGTCGGGCAGATCCAGGGCGCCACCGCGCAGAGCCTGGGGCTGGCCGTGATGGAGGAGATCCTGGTGTCCGACGGGAAGATCCGCAACCCGTCGTTCACGGACTACCTGATCCCGACCATGCTGGACATGCCGCCGATGGTCGTCGACGTCCTCGAGAACCCGGATCCCCATGCCCCATACGGTCTTCGCGGGGCGGGTGAACCGGCCACCGTGTCGGCGACGCCCGCGATCGTGGCCGCGATCCGGGCCGCGACAGGCCTCGCCCTGCCGCGGATCCCGGTCCGGCCGGAGCATCTAGTGCAGGAAGCACTCGAAGAAGTGGCGCAGGATGGCCTTCTGGGTGGCCAGTGAGCGGTTCGGGTCGATGGTGCCGATCAGCGGGGTCCAGGTGCCTTGCAGCTGCGGCAGAATCGCTTGCAGGTCCGTGAAACTGTAGTGCCCGGCGCCTTTGACGAGGATGTCGCGCTTCCAACGCTGCTGGTGGGCCCAGAAGTCCGCCCAGGACGGGTCGGTGGCATGAGTGTGGTCCTGCGGGGTGCCATCCTCCGTGTACGAGCCGCCGACCAGCAGAAACGGGCCGTCAACGCCGCTTTTGGTGATCTCGCCGCCCGGCATGCCGCCGTCCAGGTTGGCCCCGACGTCGATCCGCCGGTCCACCACCATCGCCTCGCCCGCGGTGAATCCACCCATCGAGTGACCGAACATCCCGACCCGGGTGAGGTCCATGTCGAGTCCGCGCGGCAACGCTTTCCCTTCGGCGTCAGGGTTTCGGCCCCTGGCAATGTCCGCGAGCCTGTCCAGCACGAACCTCGTGTCCGCGACCCGGGCCTGCAGCGCGGTTGTGGCGTCGAACCGGACCGGCCATTCCACGCGTCCACCCGGAAACTCGACCGCGGTCTCATAGGTGTGGTCCATCGTGACGACGATGTACCCCTGCGACGCCAGTTCCTCGGCGAGCACGGTCCCGGTGAACCTCGGCGCCGAAGACCCCGGTGAGTAAAGGACAACCGGCCGTTTCCCGCTCGCCGGCGCGCCTTCGTGCCCATCCGTGTCGGCGCCGGCCCAGTCCAGCTTCGGAATCCCCAAACTGGCCCCGAGCCCGTCCAGGAACGGCGTTACCCCCGCGGTGGTCCACTTCGCCTTGGGGTAGTCCTTGGTGTCCCGCGCCGGATACCACAACGTCACCATCAGCTCGCGCTGCCGGTCCGGCTTCCACGGGTCTTTCCGCGCCGGGTCACCGAGATGCACCGTCGTCGTGCCCACCTCTGCCCACCCACCCGGCTTCGGCAGCGTGAACGTCACCGACCCCGGCGCGCCCACCACCATCGCACCCGCGACCACAAGCGATGTCAGTACAGACAAACCCAATCCCTCCCTCAGCTGATCACCGCCACCCTGCCGTTGCCCGGCGTCATCCCGAATCCCACCTGAGACTGACCCGGGAGGCGTACGGCAAGATGACCCAGTGGCCACGTTCAGATCAGTGGCGCTCTGACTGAGCTGGCTGGGATGGGGCTGGCGGTTCTAGAACGCGGGGAGGGTGTGCCAGGCGAGGCCGGGGTCCTCGGCGCCGTCGCGGACCACGCTGCCCTCGATCAGCCCGTAGGGCCGGTCGGCCGCGTAGAACACCTCGTTGTGGTTCTCCAGCCCGAACGGCGACAGGTCGACCAGGAAGTGGTGCTTGTTCGGCATGGACAGGCGGATCTCGGCGACTTCCGGGTGGGCCTCGAGTACCGCCCCGCCCATCGCGTAGAGGGTCTGCTGCAGCGACAGGCTGTGGGTCTCGGCGAACGTCTCGAGCATGATCCGGCGGATCTCCAGGAAGGTCCTGGACCACTCGATGTCGGTGGTGTCCTGGTGGTAGCGCCAGCGGGCGGTCACGGCGGTGGCCAGGATCCGGTCGTCGGTCTCGGCCAGCGTCGTGTACTGGTCGCGCGGGAACCCGTGGAACTCCGAACCGGTGGTCTTCAGCACCACGAGGTCCGCGAGGCCCGAGACCACCCAGTGGCGTGAGCCGTCGATGGTCACGGCCGTCGTACGGCGCTCGCCGGAGGCCTTGGCGAACGAGTGGTGGTGGGGATGGCGGTTGACGTAGATCCGCTCCCAGCCGTGTTCGTCGATCAGGATCCGGGCGCCGGTGATCTGCTCGAACGAGGACACGAAGTGCCGGCCCAGGCGCAGTGCGAAGTCCTCGATCTCGCCGACCGGGGCCTGCTTGGCGAACGCGTACACGGTGTTCTTCTGTGTGTCCGTGGCCACCACGGCGCTGTTGTCGCCGGTGAGGTGGGTGTCCGCCAGGTCGCCGCGCAGCGAGGTGCTCACGGTCAGGTCCCGCAGGTGGTGCGTCTCGCCTTCCCTGGTGACCGTGACCAGCCGGACCTCGGCCTTGCCGTACTGGTTGTCGCCCAGGTGGTAGGACACTTTCAGCTCCCTCGGTAGGTGGAGTAGGCGAACGGGCTGAGCAGGATCGGCACGTGATGATGCACCCCGGCGACCGGGATCCGGAAGGTGATCGACACTTCCGGGTAGAACGCGTCCGGCCCGTGGTACGCGCCGGTGTCGAAGATCAACCGGTAGACACCCGCCTCGGCCGCGTCCTCGAACCGCAGCCGTCCGTCCGCGTCGGTGACCCCCGAAACCGTCAGCGGGCCCTCCAGCCGGACAGGAACGCCGGCCGCGGGCTTACCCAGGGCGGCATCCAGGACATGTGTGCTGATCATTCGGTCACGACCTTTCCCAGCCTCAGGACGGTGATCTTGGCGAGCTCGGCGTTGACCACCCGCAGCTCGTCCGCGGGGTCGTTGGCGAGCCTGGACTCCAGGATCGACAGCAGTTCCTCGCCGCTGCGGCCGGAGGCGAACACCAGGTAGATGTGCCCGAACCGCTCCTCGTAGCGCTGGTTGGCGGCCCGCAGCTGCTCGGCGAGGGAGGCGTCGACGCCGGACTGCTCGGTCCTGGAGAACGCGTCCCCGTCGCGCCGCTCACCGATCCGGGGATGGCCGGCCATGGCGGCGTGGAGCTCGTCAGGTGTCAGTTCAGCGGCGAAGGATTCGGCCGACGCGAGCAGATCCGCCCTGGAGGCGTACGGTCGCTCGGCGAGCACCATGTCGGCCCAGCGTGGCACCGCGAGACAATCTGTGAGCAATGGACGCAGGTCGTCGGCCGGGGCTGTGTTGAATCGGTTCATGTTGACGGCGTGCACGTGCCAACATTAGCTTGCGCAGTGCGGAATAGTGATTCCATAAAGTGGAAAGAGGGTGGCAGGTGCTGGACCTGGTGTTCCGGGCCCGCAGGATGATCACCACGGCCGGGGAGGTCGAGGGGACCGTCGGCGTGCGGGAGGGGCGCATCGTCGCTGTCGAGCCGTTGAACAGCGACCTCGACGCGGAACGGGTGATCGAGCTCGGCCGCGGCGAGGTGCTGCTGCCCGGCCTGGTCGACACGCACGTCCACGTCAACGACCCCGGCCGGACCGAGTGGGAGACCTTCCGGACCGCCAGCCGCGCGGCCGCCGCCGGCGGCATCACGACGCTGGTGGACATGCCCCTCAACAGCCTGCCGCCGACCGTCGACGCCGACGCGCTGGAGGTCAAGCGCAAGGCCGCCGAAGGCCGGTTACACGTGGACGTCGGGTTCTGGGGCGGAGCCGTGCCCGGCAACCTGAAGGACCTGCGCGAGCTGCACGAGGCCGGGGTGTTCGGGTTCAAGAGCTTCCTGCTGCACTCGGGCGTGGACGAGTTCGGGCACCTGTCGTTCGCCGAGTTCGAGGCCGCGCTCATCCAGATCCGCAAGTTCGACGGTCTGATGATCGTGCACGCCGAGGACGGGCACGCGGTCAAGCCCGCCCGCGGCCGCCGCTACCGGGACTTCCTGGCCTCCCGGCCACGGGCCGCCGAGAACGCGGCGATCACCCGCGTGGTGGACCTGGCCAAGAAGACCGGCGCCCGCGCGCACATCCTCCACTTGTCCTCCGCGGACGCGCTGCCGATCGTCGCGCAGGCCAAGGCGGACGGCGTCCGGATCACCGCGGAGACCTGCCCGCACTACCTGACGTTCGTCGCCGAGGAGATCCCGGACGGCGCCACCCAGTTCAAGTGCTGCCCGCCGATTCGCGAGGCGGTCAACCGCGAGGCGCTCTGGCAGGGCCTGGCCGACGGGACCATCGACTACGTGGTCAGTGACCACTCGCCGTCCACGCGTGAGCTCAAACGTTTTGACACTGGGGACTTCGGCGACGCGTGGGGCGGGATCTCGGGGCTGCAGGTGGGTCTGCCCGCGGTCTGGACACAGGCGCGCCGGCGCGGGCACACCATGTTCGACGTCGTCAACTGGATGGCGCACCGGCCCGCCGCGACCGCGGGAATGCGGCACAAGGGGCAGATCGCGCCCGGTTATGACGCCGATTTCTGTGTTTTCGCGCCCGATGAGGCCTTTGTCGTCCAGGCCGAGCAACTGCATCACCGCAACGCGGTGAGCGCGTATCACGGCATGCCGCTGGCGGGCCGGGTGGTGACCACCTGGTTGCGCGGTATCAAGGTGACCGGTGACGAACTGCACGGCGACCTGCTCGGCCGGGAGGATGCGTGACCGAATGGCGTGAGCTGCCCGATCTGGCGAACCGGCGGTTCGGTGGCTCGGTGGTCTGGGCGAACGACGAGTTCTTCGCCGAGCGGGAGAATCTGGTCAAGGACGGCGACCCGGCCTTCCAGACCTACACGTTCGGCCACAAGGGCCAGGTCTACGACGGCTGGGAGACCCGCCGGCGCCGGTCCGAGGGCTTCGACCAGGCGATCGTCCGGCTGGGCATGCCCGGCAGGATCGCCGGGATAGTGATCGACACCGCGTTCTTCACGGGCAACTACCCGCCTTTCGCGTCTGTCGACGCGGTCAATTTCAGCGATTACCCGTCACCCGGGGAACTGACCGGGTGGCACACCATCCTGCCGAAATCCCCGCTCGCCGGGGATACCCGCAACGAGTTCGAGATCGGCGACACCCGGCGGTTCACCCACGTCCGGTTGAACATCTATCCGGACGGTGGGGTGGCGCGACTGCGGGTGCACGGAAAACCCATTCCGGACCGCCGGTACCTGTTCGCCGACCGGATGGATCTGGCCGCGCTGGAGAACGGTGCGGAAATCGTCGACTGCAGCAACAAGTTCTATTCCTCGCCGAACAACCTGATCGCACCCGGCCCGGCGGCGGTGATGGGCGAGGGCTGGGAGACCGCGCGGCGGCGGGACGACGGCAACGACTGGGTGCACGTCCGGCTGGCCGCCGAGGGCATCCCGGCGTTGATCGAGCTGGACACCACGCACTTCAAGGGCAACGCGCCGCGCGAGGCCAGGGTCCAGGGCGCCCACGAAGACGGCGAATGGGCGGACATCCTGCCGCTGACGCGGCTGCAACCCGACCAGAAACACCGTTTCCTTGTCACCGCTGAAAAGCCCGTTACCCAGGTCCGGCTGGACGTGTACCCGGACGGCGGGATGGCCCGGATGCGGGTCTACGGGAAGGCCACGCGTTTGCCGAGCTAGATCACTGCGTATCCCTTTGTGGGAAGGAGTGGTCGCGATGGTGACTCAGCAGGTCCGGCACAGCAAGCCCGTGGAGGTTCTCGGCCGGATAGGAATGGCCTGCTACGGGGTCGTGCACATCCTGGTCGCCTGGCTCGCGATCCAGGTCGTGTTCGGCGACTCCGAGCAGACCGACCAGAAGGGCGCGGTGGCCGCACTCGCCGAGACGCCCATCGGCCCGGTGCTGTTATGGGCGCTGGCGATCGGGCTGTTCGCGTACGGGTTGTGGCAGTTGCTGATGGTGATCTCCGGCTACGGCTGGATCATCAAGAAGCGCAAGCGCATCACCCGCAAGATCGGCGCGGGCGCCCGGGGTGTCGTGGGCGTGGCGATCGGCGTCTACGCCGTTCAGCTGGCCACGGGCAGTGGCAGTAGTGGTGGTTCCAGCAATGACAAGTCCCGTGAAGCGACCGCCGCGCTGATGTCCGCCCCGGCCGGTGTCGTCCTCGTCGGCATCGCGGCTCTCGTCATCATCGGTGTCGCCATCGCGGCGGTCCGCAAGGGCGTCAAGCAGTCCTTTGTGGAGGATCTGAACGAGGCGAAACTGCCCAAGATCGCCAAACCGATGGGCACCGCGGGGTACTGCGCCAAAGGTGTCTCCTACGCGATCATCGGCATCCTCGTGGGCATCGCCGCGATCGACGCCAACCCCAACGAGGCCGGCGGTCTCGACGCGGCCCTGAAGACCCTGCAGCAGCAGACCTTCGGCGATGTGTTGCTGTTCATCGTGGCCATTGGGTTCGCGGCGTTCGGCGTGTACTGCTTCGCCGCCGCCCGCGCTCACAAGGGCTGACCCAGGGTTCCGTCCGGTTCCAGCCCGCGAACAGAGATCCCTCGCACCGCGGGGATGTTCTCCTCATCCGCGGCTTGCAGCCGGCGGATGGCCTCGGGACTTCCCGCGGTGGCCCGTTTCCGGACCGCCGGGTAGTCGCCGTTGGCGAGCAGGTGCCGGACGTACTCGATGTCCGCGTACCGGTCGCCTTTCTCGGCGAGGTCACAGAGGTCGTCCCACCGTTCGAGCATGGCCATCTGGGTCGCGGCGGCCGACCGCGCGTCTCGGTCGCCGGTCTTGCTCAGCTGCAGCGCGATCTCCAGTGCCTCCTCGACCCGGCCGCAGAGCTCGAGGAACTCGCCGTAACGAGCCCGGGTCCGGTCCGGATCGGCCTCGACCGCGGCCTCCCACAACGGAAACGCCTCGGCCGGCCGGCCCTCGTCCCGCAACCAGTCGCTCCAGATCTGGAGGGCCGCGAAATCACCCGCCTCGGCCCGTCGGGCCAGGACGTCGATCTCGCCACGGGTGCGCAGCAGTTGGGCCGCGGCCATTCCAGCGAGGTCACTCCCGGCGTCGGCGAGGGCACAGAGGTCGTCGACCCGTCCCGCGTCGGTGAGCAGGTCCGTCAGCAAGGTCTCGGCGTCGTCGTTGTCCGGCACGTCGGCCACCATTGCTTTCAGCACGTCGATGGCCTCGTCCGGCCGGTTCGACCACGCCAGCAGGTTCGCGTGGGCCAGCCGCTCCCGGACGTCTCCGCCACGAGCCCAGCGTGCGGACGCCTCGATGGCGTCTGGCTGGTCGCGGATCAGCTGGCGGGCGCGCTGGTTGCCGCGGTCCGCGAGGCGCAGCAGTTCGATGCGGGCGTCTCGCCGGGCCAGAGTCTCCGCGAACTCATCGGCATCCCAGCTCAGGCTCATCGCATCGATCGCCTCGATGTCGCCCCTGGCGATGAGGATCTGGCGGAGGTCGTCCCGGGCCCGGATGTCGCCGCGATCGGCCCACGGACGCAGCAAAGCCACCGCCCGCTCCGGTTCGTGCGCCAATACGCCCGCGGCTCGCCGGGCGGCGACGGCGTTGCGTTCCGCCAGGAGGAGCCAGTGGTTCAGCGCATCGGGATCGCGGGACTGGTGAAGTACACGAGCCAGGTGCAGGCGGTCGTCATCGTCGTTCGTGATGCCGACCAGGCGCTTCAACAACTTCGTCCGCACCACGGTGGCCTCGGGCCAGACCATCTCGGAGTGCTGGACCGTCCAGCGGATGGCCTCGACATTGTCCTTTTCGACCAGATCCCGCAGGGACTCGGTGGCTTTCGTGTGCAGACCGCGGTTGGCCAGCAGATCGGCGGTGCGCAGCCTGCCCTCCAGAGTCCTGCTGCGCTCGTAAAGCCGTTCCGCCACCCGGTAAAGCATCCGGCTCTCGGCTGCTTTCCCGGTCACCAGAAGCTCCTCGGCGTTCGTGACGTGGTCGGCGATCGCCGACCAGGTCGCCGCGGGGATGGCACGCATGGGGCGCTGCCTGGTCATCGACTCCAGCGTCAGGCATTCGGCCACGAGGTAGTGCTCGCCGTCCATCGGGGTGCCGACCTGGGTCAGCGGTGCCATGTCCGTGTCCCGCAACGGTTTCGTCGCCTCGGCGAAGGCCGCGGCAATGTCGGTGGCGAGCTTCGCCTTCCCGGTCAGGTAGCCGGGCGCGGCCGCGATCAGGAACTCGCGCGGGACCGGGGACCGCACGCCCAGCATGTACGCGTCGACCGCGGCCGAGATCAGCGCCCGGGCCAACGGTTTGGCTCCGTGCCAGCGTTCCAGCAGCCCCCGGGCCCCGGCGAGGATCTGGATCAGGCCGTAGTCGGTGACTTCGAGGGCTGCCGCGATGCTCGCGTCCTCCCGTGCGGCGGCTTGCGCGGCCTCCTGTTCGCGGTCGCTGAGGAAGTCCAGCACCGGGATGATCTTGGCGAGCTTGATGATCTCGTACGCCTGACCCCAGCTGTCGTCGACCAGGCTGTGGTACGACGACCACACGGTGCTGATCACGACCACCGGGTCGGGCGCGGACAACAGGTCCCGCAGCACGTCCACGGTCAGCGGCTCGGTCGCCTCCAGGTAGAGCCGCAGCTCATCCAGCCACAGGACCGTTCGGGCGGGTACGCGGTTGGGCACGGCACCGGCCTTGGGCGGCACCAGCTGCCAGTCCGGCAGCTCGGCCAGTACAGCCTGGTAGGCACTGCGTGACTTCCCGGTGGCCGCCTGCCCGACCATCAGCACGAAACCACCGCTGGCAGCCATCTTCCGCAGTTCGCCGGACAATTCGGCGTCGTGGTCGCGGCGGAAGTACCGGGGCAGGTCCTGCGCGCCGTCCACCGGGACCGGCTTGTGCACCCCCAGATGGAACGGGTTCCAGTCACGGACCCGGAGCGCACCCGGCGCCGGGTCGAACTGCGGTGCGCTCATCCTGCTCAGCACGTCCCCTTGTCGGTGCGATCCCGCAGGTACCGTAACCTCGGGGCGGTACGGCGGGAACAGGAGGCCGCGATGACCGGATCAGACCCGGGGCTTCCACGCCACCGGACCATCCTGGCCGTCGACATCGAGGCCTCGACCACCCGCACCAACGCCCAGCGGGCCATCGTGCGCCGGGCGATGTACGACATGTTCGAGGAAGCGCTGGGCAAGGCTGGGATCACTGAGCAATATCGCGATGTGTACGACCGCGTCGAAGGGCTCCTCATCCTGGTCCAGCCCGCCGACGACCTGCCGAAGACGGCCCTGCTCAGCACGTTCGTCCCGGCCCTGAGCGACCTGCTGGGCAAGCAGGAGGGGATCCGGCTCCGGATCGCGCTGCACGCCGGGGAAGTGCACTACGACAAGCGTGGCGCCTACGGCGAGGACATCGACATCACGTTCCGTCTCCTGGACGCGCCCGAGATCAAGCGAAGGCTCCGCGACAGCGCGCAGCCGCTGGCTTTGGTCGTCTCGGATGAGATCTACCGGTCGGTGATCCGGCATGGTTACGACGGGATCGACGACCGCACCTTCGAACCGCTGGTCAACGTGGCCGTGAAGGCGACCCCGTACCGGGGATGGGTGCAGGTGCCCAACACCACGCCCACGACCCCGCCGATCCGGCGGTGGGCGCCCCGCAACCAATAAGCCTCAGCGGAACTTGTTGCGGCGTGAGGAAATCACGCCGGTGTCGAACCCGGCGAGGTGCAGTCCGCCCGCGAACCGGGCGTGCTCGATCTTCACGCAGCGGTTCATCACGACGTTGAGTCCCGCTTCGACTCCGCGCTCGGCGACCGGTTCGTGCCACAGACCCAGTTGCAGCCACAGGGTTTTGGCGCCCGCGTCGATGACTTCCTCGGCGACACCAGGCAGATCGTCGTGCTTTCGGAACACGGATACGAGGTCCGGCGGTTTGGGCAGGTCCTTGAGCGACGGGTAGACGGGCGAGCCCAGCAGGGAGTCCAGGCGGGGGTTGACGAAGTAGATCTCGTACGGCGTCGAGGACAACAGGTACGTGGCAACGAAATAACTGGGCCGGGCGGTGTTCGCGGAGGCGCCGACGAGGGCGACCCGCTTGGTGTCCAACAGGATCTCTCGCCGCTGAGCCGCGCTCGGGCTGGTCCAGGTCATGCTTTCACCGCCTCGGCCAGTGCCTGGTCGATGTCCCAGAGGATGTCGTCGATGTCTTCCAGGCCAATGGAAAGCCGGATCAGGTCGGCGCTGACGCCCGCCGCCGCCAGCTGGGACTCGGACAGCTGCTGGTGTGTCGTGGACCCGGGGTGGATCACCAGGCTGCGGGCGTCGCCGACGTTCGCCAAGTGGCTCAACAGGTTCACCGACTCGACGAACTTCTGCCCGGCCGCACGGCCGCCCTTCACGCCGAACGAGAACACCGCGCCCGGCCCGGCGGGCAGGTACTTCTTCGCGCGTTCGTGATCCGGATGGTCAGGCAGGCCCGCGTAGGCGACCCAGGCCACGCGTGGGTCGGCGGCCAGCCAGGACGCGACCTGGTGTGCGTTCTCGACGTGCTCGTCCATCCGCTGGGGGAGCGTCTCGATCCCTTGCAGCAGCAGGAAAGCCGAGTGCGGGGGGAGGACCGCGCCGATGTCCCGGAGCTGCTCGGCCCGCAGCCGCGTGCAGAACGCGTACTCGCCGAAGTTCTCCCAGTACTTCAGGCCGCCGTAGCTGGCGACCTGCTCTGTCATCCGCGGGAACTTCCCGTTGCCCCAGTCGAACCGGCCGGACTCGACGATCACACCACCCAAGGTCGTGCCGTGGCCGCCCAGGAACTTCGTGGCCGAGTGCACGACGATGTCCGCGCCATGCTCCAACGGCCGGCACAGGTACGGCGTCGCCAGGGTCCCGTCGACCACGAGCGGAATCCCGTGCGAGCGCGCCAGATCCGCCAGCCCGGCGAGGTCGGCGATGGCGCCGGACGGGTTCCCGATCACCTCGGTGAAGATCAGCTTCGTCTCGGGCGTGATCGCGGCCGCGTACGCGTCGACATCCCCATCCACGAACGACGTCGACACCCCGAGCCGTCGCAGGGTCCCGTCGAGCTGGGTGACCGTGCCGCCGTAGAGGCCGCTGGCGGACACGATGTGCTCACCTGCCTCGGCCAGCGCCGCGAACGTCAGGAACTCGGCCGCCTGCCCGCTCGCGGTCGCCACCCCGCCGATCCCGCCCTCCAGGCTGGCCATGCGTTCCTCGAACGCGGCCACCGTCGGGTTGCCGATCCGGCTGTAGATGTTGCCGTACTTCTGCAGCGCGAACAGGTTCGCCGCGTCCGCGGTGTCCTCGAAGACGAAGCTGGTCGACTGGTAGATCGGCACCGCCCTGGCCCCGGTCGCCGGATCAGGCGCCCCACCCGCGTGCAGCGCCCGCGTCCGAAAACCCCAACTGCGCTCACTCACACGCCCACCGTAGTCACCCTCGCGCCGCTATCCCACCTGCTGGATCAGACGGGCCATACGTGCCTCAGGTGTCTGACGGGGGCAGCTAACACACTTGGGGGTGTCCGTGCCCTGGTAGATGAGACAACAGGACACCCGCCGGGTGAACAGCCGCCCACGCACCGAGACGAACCTCGGCACGGGCAGCTCCGGGATGTCAGCAGCCAAGTCGAGCGCTAGCGACGGCTGGTTCACCCACAGGCACCGGTTGCTCAACGAGTCTGTGGCGATTGCCCACAACTGCCGTTCCCGCGCCCCACTCACAGCAGCCACAGCAGAGATCGACGCGACCAACATCCCCCGTAGCCGTGGCCCAGGATCGCCGTCGAACGGCACAGACTTGGCGTCAACGAGCCGACCATCAGGCAGCAGGTTCAACGTGATGGCGTCCAACGCGGGGTCGTCGCCGGACACGGCCGGCCCCAGCAACACGGTGCTCGCCGAGTACCACCACAACACCCCAAGCACCTGACGAGTCGCCTTGGGGTACAGCCGTGACGCCAGCACAAGCTGATCCGACAGCCACGCCCGATCAAGCACGGACACCGCCGGGGTCATGACGCCCTTCGGTACACCGACACGACGAAAGCCGCCGTCACGGTGACCGGCCCGGGCAGGTGCAGCGCCCGCGCGTGGTGCGCGTTCGGTCCCATGTGGATGATCCGGTGCGCGTCCTCCGGCGACAGGGTCAGCTCGATCTCGCAGTCGTGCCGCCGGGCCAGGATGAAGTCCCGCAGCGACGAGTCGAGCCGGCCGAGCTTGTCCTCCTCGATGCCGAGCAGGTCGACGTACTGGCGCAGTTCCGACAGGTGCGACGCGGACGGCGTGACCACGATGAACATCCCGCCCGGCCGCAGCACCCGGAAGCTCTCGGCGGGGTTGCGCGGCGCGAAGACGGTCATCAGCACGTCGGCCGACGCGGTCGCCAGCGGCCACCGCTTCCACAGGTCCCACACCACGGCGGCGATCCCGGCGCGGGCCGCCCGCCGCAGGGCGAACACGGACGTGTCCATCCCAAGCCCGGTCGCGGCCGGAGCCCGGGACAGAACCGCCGAAAGGTAGTAACCCGTACCGGTGCCCGCGTCCACCACGAGCCCGTCCCGCCGCAGGTCACGGGTGGCCTCGCTGGCCACGAGCGAGGCCAGCGGGGAGAAGTGACCGGACGCCAGGAACTCGGCCCGGGCGGCCACCATCTCCTTGGAGTCCCCGGGGGCGGTGCCGACCAGGTTCACGTAACCCTGTTTGGCGACGTCATAGCTGTGCCCCGACGTGCACCGCAAGGCGCGGTCGGCCAGGGCGAACGGGGTCTCGCACAGCGGGCAGCGCAGGGCCGCCAGCGCCACCCGTGGGAAGTTCACGGCTGTCTGGGCCTTCTGGTCGCTTCCACTGCTGTTCATCGCATAGCGAAACTACTCGGTCACGCCAGGTCGGCGGCAGTTCGGTAAAGCAAAGTGTCGCATTCGTCGCGTTCGATCGGCTGACCAGCGGCGAAACCTGGCCGTAACACCCGGTGCCGCACAGTTCACAGCCGGGAAACGTGGCATGCGATCCCAGGAAACACCACTTCCCGATGCTGCCCTCGCAAAACACTGCACGGGAGGACGATGTGAACGCAGGAGACACAGCCTGGATCCTGGCTAGTGCCGCCCTGGTCATGCTGATGACCCCGGGGCTCGCGTTCTTCTACGGCGGCATGGTCCGCTCGAAGAGCGTGCTGAACATGCTGATGATGAACTTCATCGCGCTGGGCGTGGTCGGGGTTCTCTGGGTGCTCTACGGGTACACGCTCGCGTTCGGCAACGACGCGTTCGGCGGCCTGGTGGGCAACTTCGACAACGCGGGCCTGGCCGGCACGGTAGGTGCCGCGACCGGGACGGCGGCCCCGGCCGAGTCCCCATGGGACGGCCACCAGTACCCCGTGCTGGCGTTCGTGATGTTCCAGCTAATGTTCGCGATCATCACGGTCGCGCTGATCTCCGGTTCCATCGCCGACCGCACCAAGTTCTGGGCCTGGTCGCTGTTCGTGGTGCTGTGGTCCACGATCGTGTACTTCCCGGTGGCGCACTGGGTCTTCGCGTTCTCCTCCTCGGACGGCTCGGTCATCGGCGGGTGGATAGCCAACCAGCTCAAAGCACTCGACTTCGCCGGTGGTACCGCGGTGCACATCAACGCCGGTGCGGCGGGCCTGGCGCTGGCGATCGTGCTGGGCAAGCGGGTCGGCTGGCCCAAGGACACCGGCCGCCCGCACAACGTCCCGTTCGTGCTGCTCGGCGCCTCGCTGCTGTGGTTCGGCTGGTACGGCTTCAACGCGGGCTCGGCGCTGGGCGCCAACCAGCTCGCCTCGGTCGCGTTCACCACGACCACCGTGGCCACCGCCGCCGCGATCCTCGGCTGGCTGCTCATCGAGCAGATCAAGTTCGGCAAGCCGACCACCCTGGGCGCGGCGTCCGGCGCGGTCGCCGGCCTGGTCGCGATCACCCCGGCCGCGGGCTTCGTCAACCCGATCGGCGCGGTGGCCATCGGCCTCATCGCCGGCATCCTGTGCGCACTGGCGGTCAGCCTCAAGTTCAAGTTCGGCCTGGACGACTCGCTCGACGTGGTCGGCGTGCACCTGGTCGGCGGCCTGACCGGCACCCTGCTGATCGGCTTCTTCGCCACCACCCAGGTCAACTCGGCCGGCGCGGACGGCCTGTTCTACGGCGGCGGGTTCAGCCAGCTCGGCAAGCAGGCCATCGCGGCCTTCGCGGTGCTCGGCTACTCGTTCGTGATCACCCTGATCCTCGGCTTCCTGATCAAGGTCACCATCGGGTTCCGGGTCAGCAAGGAGGACGAGGTCACCGGCGTCGACGAGGCACTGCACGCCGAGGGTGCGTACGACTTCGGCGGGCTGGGCGGCAGCCACGGTTCGCTGGGCAACACTGTCAAGCCCACCGGTGCACACTCCGCGGCTCTTGAGGAGAGCAAGGCATGAAACTCGTTACCGCGATCATCAAGCCGTTCACGCTGGACGACGTGAAGGCCGCCCTTGAGCAGCTGGGCGTGCTGGGCATGACCGTCAGCGAGGTCCGGGGCTACGGGCGGCAGAAGGGCCACACCGAGGTCTACCGCGGCGCCGAGTACGCCGTCGACTTCGTGCAGAAGGTGCGCATCGAGGTGCTCACCGACGACGCGGCCGTGGACAAGGTGGTGGACGCCGTCGTCGAGTCGGCGCGCACCGGCAAGATCGGTGACGGCAAGGTGTGGGTGACGCCAGTCGACACCATTGTCCGCGTGCGGACTGGAGAACGAGGCACAGACGCGCTGTGACCACTCCGGGGGGAGCTCCATCCGCCGCTGATCTCGTCCAGGCCCGTGACCGGCTGCTCGCGCCGGTCACGGGCCAGCGGCGCCTCGCGCCCGAAGCCCTGCGCGAGGCCTTGGCCGACCTGCACGAGTTCTGGCTCACCGCACACGCCTCGACCGCCGGGATCGGCACGGACCAGGGGGTCGCGCTGGTCGCCGTGGGCGGCCTGGGCCGTCGTGAACTGGTCCCGTACGCCGATCTGGACCTTCTGCTGGTGCACGAGGGCAGGTCGGGCGCGGTGGCCGGGCTGGCCGAACAACTCTGGTATCCACTGTGGAACTCCGGCATCGGCCTGGACCACTCGGTCCGGACCGTCGGTGAGGCGCTCGACGTGGCCGCCAGCGACCTGCGCACGGCCGTCGGCCTGCTCGACCTCAGGCACATCGCGGGCGACCCCGCCGTGTCCGAGCGGCTCGGTGCGCTCGCCCGGGACCGGTGGCGAACCGGCGCCCGCAAACGCATCCCGGAACTGGCCGAGTCCGCCCGTGCCCGCTGGCAGCGCAGCGGCGAGGTCGCGCACTGGGTCGAACCCGATCTCAAACACGGCCGTGGCGGCCTGCGGGACTACGGGCTGCTGCGCGCGATGGCCGCGGCTCAGCTGGTCGACCGGCCCGGTGAGGAACTGCAGCACGCGCACAGGCTGCTGCTGGACGTTCGCACCGAGCTGCGCAGGATGGTCCGGCGTGCCAACGATGTACTGCATGCGCAGGACGGTGACGAGGTCGCGCTGACGCTGAACCAGGGCGACCGGTTCGACCTCGCACGTGCGTTGTCCGGCGCCGGTCGCACGATCGCCTATGCCGTGGACGTTGCCGTGCGGTCCGTTGTGTCCGAACCTCGGCGCGTGCTCAGCCGTCTGCGCCGAGGGCCGGAACGGCGGCCGTTGGACGAAGGCGTTGTGCTGCACGGCAACGAGGTCACCTTGGCCCGTGACGCCGAACCTCATCGCGACCCCGCGTTGCTGCTCCGGGTGGCCGCCGCGGCCGCTCGGAGCGGGTACCCGATCGCGTCCGCGACGCTGTCCCGGCTGGCCGAGACCGCGCCCGAACCCCGTGCGCCCTGGCCGGTCCAGGCCCGCGACGAGCTGATCTCGTTGCTGGGTGCTGGGGAGGGCATCGTCGACGTGATCGAGTCGTTGGACCGCAGCGGGTTGTGGGCCCGGCTGTTCCCCGAATGGGGGCACATCCGGGACCTGCCGCCGCGCGACGCGGCGCACAAGTGGACCGTCGACCGGCACCTCGTGCAGTCGACGGCGATCGCGAGCAGGCTCGTCACCCGCGTCGCCCGGCCGGACCTGCTGCTGCTCGGGGCGTTGCTGCACGACATCGGCAAGGGCCGCAAGGCCGACCACTCGGAGGTCGGCGCCGCGCTGGCCACCCAGGTCGGCGAGCGGCTCGGACTGTCCAAACCGGACGTCGACACCCTGTCCGCGATGGTCCGCCACCACCTGTTGCTGCCGGACACCGCCACTCGGCGGGATGTGACCGACGAGTCCACCATCGTGCGTGTCGCCGACACGCTCGGTGGCGACCCGGTCCTGCTGGAGCTGCTGCACGCGCTGGCCGAGGCCGACTCGCTGGCCACCGGGCCGGGCGTGTGGACGGAGTGGAAGGCCGGCCTGATCGCCGACCTCGTCCGCTACAGCCGCCAGGCGATGGCTGGTGAGCCCATAGCCAGGCCGGACCCGCTCGACCCGCCCCATCGCCTCCAGGCGGAATCCGTTGCGTTGTCGGGCAAACATGACGTTGTTGTGGAATCGTCCGGCCGGACCGCGACCATCACGGTGTTCGCGCCGGACCGCCCGGGGCTGTTGTCACGGGCGGCGGGCGTGCTGGCGCTGCACTCGCTCGAGGTCCACTCGGCCTCGGGTGACTCGCACGCGGGCGTCGCGGTCGAGACGTTCACCGCCTCGCCCCGGTTCGGTTCGCTGCCCAACGCGGCCCTGCTGAAGGAACAACTGGGCCTGGCGTTGTCCGACGCGCTGCCGTTGGGCGACCGGCTCGCGGCCAAGGAACGCGACTACGGCGGCCGTCCCGACGACGCGCCCGAGCCCAAGGTGCTCTGGTTCGACGACGAGGCCGGCAAGGAGTACCCGGGGGCGGTCGTCCTGGAACTGCGGGCGGCGGACCGGATCGGCCTGCTCTACCGGGTCGCCGAGGCCCTGGAACACGGCGGCGCGGACATCCAGTGGGTCCGCGCGGTGACGTTGGGCGGGACGGCGGTCGACTCGTTCTGCGTCCGCGCGGCCGACGGCGGCCCGTTACCGGCCGCGAACCGCCGTGAGCTGGCCCAAGCCGTGCTCACCGCGTCGATGATCTAGAAACCACTCACCCCGGTTGAGTAGTCCTACCTGGTGCGATCCAGGGGCGTTCACGCTGCTGCGGCGCCCCTGGTCACCGGCATTGTGGTCACGCACGGGAAAGACGGGACCACGGGGTCGTTGAGGGAGTCCGCCCAGGCGGGGGCCGGGCGGGTGACCAGGTGGAGCCGTCCGGACCGTGAGCCGCCCGGACGGGGCCCATCGAGGGGTGGGGCCCTCCCCGGGCGGTTCTCGCACGTCCCCCATTCCTCCCCCGTGTGTCCCCCATTCCTCCGCCCCGTGTCCCCCTTTGCTCCAGGGCGTGTCCCCCGTTCGTCCCCCGCGTGTCCCACATTCGCGTAGGCCGTGTTCCACGTTCGCGTAGGCCGAGTTCCACGTTCGCGTAGGCCGAGTTCCCCCGTACGCCCGCCGGGAAGGCGTTAGCTGGCGTCCTTCGGCAGGGCGTCCATCATGGTCTTGAGCAGGGTTTTGCTCTTCGCGCACACGTCACCGCCCGAGTAGAGCAGCATGTGCGAGCGCAGCCACATGTTCTTGGCGACCGCGACGGCGGTGTCGCACTGCTTGTCGCCCTCGCGGTACTCGAACGCCGTGTTGCCCTCGAACTCCGCGGTCTTGGCGCCCTCCGGGTGGGTGATCACCGAGGCGGTCACCAGGCCGTCGACCTTGACCGACCCGCTCGCCGGGACCTTGTACGCGCAGCTGCCGGTGTTCACGCCCTGGGTGTCCGGAACGACCGTCGCGCCGACGGCCTTGCCGACCGCGTCGGCAGGCGCGGTCTTCGCGCAGTCGAGCTTGTCGCTGATCTGTTTCGGGTTGCGGATAACGACTTTCCCCTCGTCGGTACCCGTAGGTGCTTGCTGTGGAACACCTTCGGTGGCTGTCGAGCACCCTCCCAGAGCGATTATCGTTGATATACAAAATAAAACGGCGGCTCGACGAGTGTTCACGGCGAGTCAGAGTAGCGGGACGATCAACCCTCCGGGCCCCGAGTTGGACGATCGTTCACAGCCCGCCCGGCGGGTACGACTACCCTGGAGGCCTGAGGGTCCCCGACGAAACGACGATGCCTGGAGCTGTACCCGTGTTCGATACGCTTTCCGACCGGCTGACATCGGTCCTGCAGAATCTGCGTGGCAAGGGCCGGTTGTCCGACGCGGACATCGACACGACCGCGCGCGAGATCCGGATCGCGCTGCTCGAGGCGGACGTCGCGCTGCCCGTGGTGCGCGAGTTCATCGCCCAGATCAAGGAGCGCGCCAAGGGTGCCGAGGTGCACGGCGCGCTCAACCCGGCGCAGCAGGTCGTCAAGATCGTCAACGAGGAGCTCATCGCGATCCTCGGCGGCGAGACCCGCAGGCTGCGGTTCGCCAAGCAGCCGCCGACCGTCATCATGCTGGCCGGTCTGCAGGGCTCCGGTAAGACGACCCTGGCCGGCAAGCTGGCCCGCTGGCTGCGCAACCAGGGGCATGCCCCGCTCCTGGTCGCGTGTGACCTGCAGCGGCCCAACGCGGTCACCCAGCTGCAAGTCGTCGGCGAGCGTGCCGGTGTGCCGGTGTTCGCGCCCGAGCCCGGCAACGGCGTCGGCGACCCGGTGGACGTCTCCCGCCGTGCGATCGACGAGGCCAAGCGTGCCCAGCACGACCTGGTCATCGTCGACACTGCGGGCCGCCTCGGTGTGGACGAAGAGCTGATGAAGCAGGCCGCGGACATCCGCGACGCCGTGCAGCCGGACGAGATCCTGTTCGTGGTCGACGCCATGATCGGTCAGGACGCGGTCACCACGGCCGAGGCGTTCCGCGACGGCGTCGGCTTCACCGGTGTCGTGCTGACCAAGCTCGACGGTGACGCCCGAGGTGGTGCGGCGCTGTCGGTCCGCCAGGTCACCGGCCAGCCGATCATGTTCGCGTCCAACGGTGAGAAGCTCGAGGACTTCGACGCCTTCCACCCGGACCGGATGGCCGGCCGGATCCTCGGCATGGGTGACGTGCTCACCCTGATCGAGCAGGCCCAGGAGGTCTTCGACCAGGACCAGGCCCAGCAGGCGGCGCAGAAGCTGACCGCCGGCCAGCTGACCCTGGAGGACTTCCTCGAGCAGATGCTCGCGGTGCGCAGGATGGGCCCGATCGGCAACCTGCTGGGCATGCTGCCCGGCGGCGCGCAGATGAAGGAAGCCGCGGCCAACATCGACGACAAGCACCTGGACCGGCTGCAGGCGATCATCCGCGGCATGACCCCGGCCGAGCGGGCCGACCCCAAGATGATCAACGCGTCCCGCCGGGCCCGCATCGCCAACGGCTCGGGTGTCCGGGTCGCCGAGGTGAACGACCTGGTCAACCGGTTCTTCGAGGCCCGCAAGATGATGCAGCAGATGGCCGGCCGGTTCGGTCTCGGCGGCGGTGGCGGGATGAGCCGCAAGGCCAAGAAGAACGCCCGCAAGAAGGGCCAGAAGGTCAAGGGTCGTGGCAACCTGCCCGCGCTGCCCGGGTTCCCCGGTGGCGCCCCGGACCTGTCGCACCTGCCGCCCGGCCTGAACGAGCTGCCCCCGGGTCTGGCCGGCCTCGACCAGCTGCCGCCCGGGTTCGACCCGTCGAAGCTGAAGTTCCCGAAGAACAAGTGACCTCCCTGCACCTGCGGGGAGTGGTGCTCCCCGGCGAAGAGACCCGTGACCTGTGGGTGGTCAACGGCCGCATCCGGTTCACCCCGGTGCCCTACGCGGAGACCGTCGTGGACGGCGGCTTCCTCGTGCCGGGGCTGGTCGACGCCCACTGCCACATCGGCATCTCGCCGTCGGGCAACCCGTCGCTCGAGGAGGCCGAGCAGCAGGCGCTGGTCGACCGGGACACCGGGACCCTGCTGGTGCGCGACTGCGGCGCGCCGATCGACACCCGTCCGCTGCAGGAACGCCTGGAACTGCCCAGGATCGTGCGCGCGGGCCGGCACATCTCCCGGCCCAAGCGCTACATCCGCTACCTCGGCGTCGAGCTCGAGGACCCGGCCCAGCTGCCGGACGCGGTCGCCGAGCAGGCCGCGTACGGCGACGGCTGGGTGAAGCTGGTCGGCGACTGGATCGACCGGTCGGTGGGCGACCTGGCGCCGTTGTGGCCGGACGACGTGCTGGCCCAGGCGATCAAGGTCGCGCACGACGCGGGCGCCCGGGTCACCGCGCACGTGTTCGGCGAGGACGCCATCCCGGGTCTGGTCGCCGCCGGGATCGACTGCATCGAGCACGGCACGGGGCTGACGGAGTCCTCGGTGTCGGCGATGGCCGCGGCCGGGACCGCGCTCGTGCCGACGCTGATCAACATCGAGACGTTCCCCAGCCTGGCAGCGGGTGCCGACAAGTACCCCATCTACGCGGCGCACATGCTCCAGTTGCACGCCGGTGTGGCCGATACCGTCCGTATGGCGATTGAGGCGGGGATACCGGTGTACGCCGGGACGGACGCCGGTGGCGGGATCGAGCACGGCCGGCTGGCCGACGAGATCGAGGCGCTGCACCGGGTCGGCATGACCCCCGAGCAAGCACTTGCTTCGGGCTCGTGGGCGGCTCGCGGCTGGCTCGGCTACTCCGGTATCGAGGACGGCGCGGCGGCCGACATCGTCGCCTACCCGGCGGATCCCCGGACCGACCTGAGCGTGCTACGCACCCCCTCGCGCATTCTGCTGCGCGGGCGAATTATCTCGTGACACGCTGAACCATGTCGTGACACGCCGACACACACCGTAGTCTCCAGTTCAGGTCGCGCACTCCGGCGCGGCCAGTTGTCATCGCCGGAGGACGCCCGTGAGAAAACCACTGCCACGGGAGCCCGAGATCATGACCGCGGAGCCGGAAGCCGAAACGCCCGCGCCGCCCCCGTCCCACCGCTGGGGGATTGGCGCGTTCCTGCTCGTCGAAGCGGTGTTGCTGGCGTCCGCCGCGTTCATCAGCGCGATCCTGCAGCCCACCGGCTCGGACAACTCGTCGCTGACGGCGGTGATCGTGCTCGGCTCGGTCCTGCCGGGCGTTATAGCGGCGGGCGTGGCGTTGCTGATCACGCGGTTGCGGGGCAACGGTCCCCGGATCGACCTGCGCTGGAGCTACAAGCGCAAGGACTTCTGGGTCGGCCTGAAGTTCGGCCTGATCGGCCTGGTGCTGACCACGGTCGCGGCGATGGTGTGGACCAAGCTGGTCGGCCCGGAGAACGCCACCTCGAACTTCAGCGCCCTGGTGGACCAGCATCCGCTGCCCGCCTACGCGGCGGTGATCATGTTCGTGTACGCGTGGCTGATCGGCCCGCTGTGCGAGGAGATCATCTTCCGCGGGCTGCTGTGGGGTGCGCTGGAACGGCTGGGCTGGGGGCGCTGGGCGGTGTTCGGGCTTTCCACGGCGGTGTTCGCGGTGAGTCACCTCGAGCCGCTGCGGACCTCGCTGCTGATCGTGATCGGGATCCCGATCGGGCTGGCCCGGCTGGTCACCGGCAGGCTGGGGGCGAGCGTGGTGGCCCACTCGGTGAACAACTTCGCGCCGGCGTTGACGGTGCTGCTCGTGTCCCTGGGAGTGATGTCGGCCTGATGGACCTCAACAGCGACCTCGGTGAGGGGTTCGGTGTCTGGACGCTCGGCGACGACGCGGCCCTGCTGGGGGTGGTGACCTCGGCGAACGTGGCCTGCGGGTTCCACGCGGGTGATCCCCGGACGATGCGCACGGTCTGCGCGTTGGCGGCCGCCGAGGGCGTCGCGATCGGGGCCCAGGTCTCCTACCGGGATCTGGCCGGGTTCGGGCGCCGGTTCATCGACGTTGACCCGGTCGAGCTGGCCGACGACGTGCTGTACCAGATCGGGGCACTGTCGGCGTTCGCGAAGGCCGCGGGCACCCGCGTCGCCTACGTCAAACCCCACGGCGCCCTCTACAACGCGATCGTCCACCACGCCGAGCAGGCCGCCGCGGTGGTCGCCGGGGTCGAGGCCTTCGGCGACGTGCCCGTGCTGGGCCTGCCCGGCTCGGAGTTCCTCAAGGCCGCCGCGGCCGTCGGCCTTCGAACTGTAGGGGAGGCGTTCGCCGACCGCGGCTACACGCCGCAGGGCACGTTGGTCCCGCGCCGTGAGCCTGGGGCGTTGTTGACCTCGACGGACGATGTGGTCGACCGCGCCATGCGCCTCGCCAATGCTCAGGAGATCGTCGCTGTCGACGGCACGGTGATCCCCGCGACCGAAGTCGGCTCCCTTTGTCTGCACGGCGACACCCCCGGTGCGGTCCAGCACGCCCAAGCCGTGCGGACCGCCCTGGAGGAGGCCGGTGTGACCCTGGAGAGCCCCTGGTGAGTTAGAAGGTGAGGAGCACGAGGATGGGCGGCAGCGCCTGTCCGATGGCCCCACCCCAGCTGGATCCCTTGGGACGCCCGAGACCCAGCCAGTCGGAAACCCCGAGCACAACCCCGCAGACCGCCATGAACACACACGTGTACGTGATGAACGGGCCGCCGACTGCGGTGTCGCCGTTCCGCATGGCGATCACGCCGAACACCATGCCCCCGGCCAGCATCAGGTTGTAGAACCCCTGGTTCACCGACCACAGCAGAACGCCGGGCACATCCTTCGCGGCGATCTTGAAAAACCCCTGGTGCACCCAAGACCGCTGGAACAGAAAAGATTCCAGTACCCACACACCGACGTGGATGGCGATGGCGATCCACGCGAAGACCTGCGCGATGACACTCATAGCGTGATCCCGTGCCGCGCAAGGACATCCGAGAGGGCCATACCGCTGCTGGCATCCCGGAAGAACCCACCCATCGCCCCAATGGCAAGGAACTTGGCGGTAGGAGAGTGGACGGTGAAGGTGTTCAGAGCCCCGGCCGGGATGGTGACCGAAGACCCGGGCGCAAGATCATAAATCTCCTCCCCGACCAGAACCCCCATCCGCCCGAACAACATGTAGTAGGTCTTGGTCCACGGCTCGGCATGCGGCGGCACGGAAGCACCCCGAACTGCATCAACCTCGAACACGTCATCGGCCTTGACGGTGATCTGAGCATCCGGCATACAGAGCTCCTCACCCTCCCCAGCCCCACAGAAATAACCAGTGATCGTCATACCCCCACGCTAAAAACCACCCACCCCCCACTCCATCCCGAAATCACGGGATGCCCCCACCCACTCCCCACCCTCCAACCCCACCCAAACCCCACCGCACTTCCCAGCTCCGCCCACCTCTTCAACACCGCACCGCCAGCTCTCGACCCCGCACTTCAACACCCGACCGCGGCTCCCACTCCGCCTTCTCTCGCTTCTCAGCCCAACTCTCACCCTGGGTTTCCTGCCTAACTGCCGCCCCGTCTCAATGACGCGCCCCGGTGCCCGCCCCGCCTTCTCTCGCTTCTCAGCCCAACTCCCACCCTGGGTTCCCTGCCCAGCTCCCGCCCCGCCTCGTCACAACGGCCAACTCGACTCTCAGCCCAAGTCCACGCCCGGATCCCAACCCAACTCCCACCCCCGGGCTCGCGCTCCGCTTCATCTCGACGCCCAGCTCAACCCTCGGCCCAACTCGTAACCCGTGGTTCCTGTCCGACTCCTACCCCTGGTTGCTTGCTCCAAGTCCCGGCCCACGGCTTTCAACCCAAATCCACCGGCCTCATCACAACGCCCAGTTCGATTCTCAGTCCTGGCTCACGCCTGGTTCCCTGCCCGACTCCCGTCCCGGCTCGCAGCCCAACTCCCACCCAGACTCCGGCGCTGCCTCATCTCAACGGCCGTCCCACCTGACCCCGCTTCATGCTCACCTCTACGCCCTAGGCGACCACCCTTCCCGCCCATCACCGGGCACCCCGCCGATCCCGGGCCAACCCAACCGGCCTTCGCCCACCCACCCGATGATCGTTCCTCCGGTCGATCTCTGGGTTTGTCCCAAGCGTGCTCTCCTGCCTCCTGTTTGATCGCTCGTCCGGCGGAGCTTGGGGCATCCCCCAACCCGCCTTCGGCCACTCACTCGTTGATCGTCCGGTTCGACATCCCGCGATCGCGGGATGTCGCAGGTCGGCGGGTGCGGCGCATACTTCGGCCATGTGGGAGGGGAGTGCGCATGCGGCGCGGCGTGATATCGCTGCGCTGGCGTCGGCCGGGCTTGGGGTCGCCGAGTTGCACGCCGCCGCCATCGACATCGTGGACCGGGTCGTGCCCACCGAACTGACCTGCTGGGCGTCGATGGACCCGGACACCACTGTGATCAGCTCGATGACCAGCGGCTCGGTCCGGATCCCGCAGGAGTACGAACCGGTTCTGGCCACCAGCGAGTACTCGGGTACCGAACCGCACACCTTCGCCGACCTGGCCCAGCGCTCGAACCCGGTCGCCCGCCTCTCCGATCTCCCGATGAACGCGCGCGGTCTGCGTTTCAACGAAGTCTGGCGCCCGCTGGGTCTCAGCCACGAGGTTCGTGCGGTGTTCCGTGTGGACGGTGCGTGCTGGGGCGCCGCTGGCCTGGTCCGCCAAGGCGACTTCACGGACCGCGAAGTCGAGTTCCTCGCTGCGATCGCCCCGACCCTGGCCACCGCCACCCGGGTCGCCGCCCGCTGCGCTCCCGAGCCCGCCACGCTCGACCCGGCGATCGTCATCGTCGGCGAGGACCTCACACCCCGCGCGACAACCGCGGCGGCTGCCGCGTGGCAGGCCGAACTCGACGAGATCGCCCCGGGCCGCTTCCTGGTGATGCTCCGAGTCGTGGCCGTCGGAGCCCAGTCCACCGGCACCTTCCGCGCCCGTATCCGCGACGCCAACGAAGGCTGGATCCTCCTCCAAGCCAGCAAACTGATCTCTGACACCACAACGGAAACGGTGGTCACGATCGAACGCGCCTCCGGCGCCGACCTGATGCCCCTCCTCTTCGCTGCCTACGGCCTCACCCCACGCGAGCGTGAGATCTGCCACGAACTGATCACCGGCGGCACCACCACAGAGATAGCCGCCCGCCTCACCATCACGCCCAGAACCCTTCAGGACCACCTCAAATCGATCTTCACCAAACTGAACGTCCACAGCAGAGCCGCCCTGACAGCCAAACTCCGCCCCTGACAGCCAGACTTCGCCCCTGACAGCCAGACTTCGCCCCTGACAGCCAGACTTCGCCCCTGACAGCCAGACTTCGCCCCTGACAGCCAGACTTCGCCCCTGACAGCCAGAC
>NZ_JBFAPA010000020.1:231725-274396 GCF_040675465.1 Actinocrispum sp. NPDC049592
CAGACTTCGCCCGCTGATGTCCTGCGCGGAAGGTCAACTAAGGCATCCGTCACAGGCTTGGCGTCAATGACACCTGTGCATCCGTAGGCCTACCGCGGCTTAAGTGACCGCGTTCACCCGATGATCAAATCCGTCATCCTTTCGCTCTCTAGCCATGCCCCACGGGAAACACGCGCCGTCTCGCGTCTCACGGCGACGGGGGCCTCAGGGCAACCCGAGGTCCAGGGGCAAGGCAAGTCTCACTGCATCCGACAGTCCTGTTGCAACGCGAGTCCCGCCACCCGCGCTGCCCGATCCGCGCGACTTCTGCACTGCGACAGCCGTACCGGCGCCCCGGGGAGAACCCGCAGCAGCGCCGACCCGCCCAGCCCGACAGGCCGAAGCTGCGTGGCCCGCGATGCGTGCGCGGCACGTCTCCCGGACTCGTCCCGCCTCTGCTGTACACGTCTCCCGTACTTGCCCGGCCCGCATCTGGAGCCTTTGCGCTCAAGGTCCCGATGTCTGCTGGGTCCGATGCCCACAACGAGTCCCGCGGGCACCTCGCCGCCGCCGACGCCCGGCTTGTGCTCATCCAACCCGACCTCGTCCGGCCGCCGCGCAGCGTCAACGCCCCCTCAAGTCACTTGCAACAACTCCTTTCTACGTATGCGCCTCAATCCCGCCTCCTGGTCACACCACCGGCCCAAGCCCGCGCCGGGTGCACTTCAAGCCAAGCCCAGCCCACCCACGACCACAACCACCCCGAACCGCCCTGTGGACAACCTTGCCCCCTGTGGACAACCTCCCCGAAGTCGATCTTCAAACCCCGCCCCTGTCACCCCCACCCGGTACCTTGGATTTCGAGGGGCCCATTTCCACAAACTGCCCGCATTTCGCCTGGTCAGAGGCCGCAAGACGGGCGGCGATCCCCGATTTCGGCCCCCGGACGGCCTCCATGGCGAGTGACTTCGGCCGGAGACCGGCCCAATTTCGACCCACCCAGGTCCGTCTGGCACAATCAATGGCTGTCCGCTGTGGCTGGACCCTCTCACCACGCCATGGCTGCCATTCGGGCCTCGCCCCCGTGCCCCACGCGGGAGTCGCGAGTTCCACCCGTAGCACCAGAACGTCGAGGAGTACCACTACCCGTGGCAGTCAAGATCAAGCTGCAGCGTCTCGGAAAGATCCGTGCGCCGTACTACCGCATCATCGTCGCCGACTCGCGCACCCGCCGGAGTGGCAAGGCCATCGAGACCATCGGCCGCTACCACCCGAAGGAGGAGCCGAGCCTGATCGAGGTCGACTCCGAGCGCGCCCAGTACTGGCTGGGTGTGGGCGCCCAGCCGACCGAGCCGGTGCAGCACCTGCTCGAGGTCACCGGCGACTGGCAGAAGTTCAAGGGCCTGCCGGGCACCGAGGGCACCCTGAAGGTCAAGGAGCCGAAGCCGGACAAGGCGGAGCTGTTCGCCGCCGCGCTGGCCGCCGCCGGCGACGAGCCGGTCACCGAGGCCACCACGCCGAAGAAGAAGAGCGCCAAGAAGGCCGACGCCAAGGCCGATGAGGCCGAGGGCGCCAAGGAAGACGCGTGAGCTTCCTCGCGGACTCGCTGGAGCACCTGGTGCGCGGCATCGTCGACCACCCGGACGAGGTCCGGGTGGAGCTGGTGACCACGCGCCGGGGCCGCACCCTCGAGGTGCACGTCCACCCCGACGACCTGGGCAAGGTGATCGGCCGCGGCGGACGCACGGCGACCGCTCTGCGCACGGTCATGGCGGGGATCGGCGGGCGTGGCGTGCGCGTGGACGTGGTGGATACCGACCACTGAGCCCATGGATGTCGTCGTCGGCCGCGTGGCCAAGGCGCACGGAATTCGCGGCGAGCTCGCCGTGGACGTGCGCACGGACTCTCCGGAGGAGCGCTTCGCCCCTGGGGCGGTCGTGGCCGCGCGGCTGCGCGACGGCACTTCCCGGCCGCTGACGCTCACCGCGGCACGCCCGCATGGTGAGCGCCTGATCGTCCGGTTCGATGAGGTTCCCGACCGTACGGCCGCGGAGCTGCTGAGGGGTGCGCTGCTGGTCGCGGACACCGACAGCCTGCCGCCGACCGGCGATCCGGACGAGTTCTATGACCACGAACTCGAGGGCCTCAAGGCCGTGCTGACCGACGGCACCGAGGTCGGTGTGGTCAACGAGGTCGTGCACGGCCCCGCGGGCGAGTTGCTGGCCATTCAACGAGCCAAGGACGAGGTGCTCGTGCCGTTCGTGCGCGAGATCGTGCCCGAGGTGGACATCAAGGGCGGCCGTGTCGTGCTCGACCCGCCCGAGGGCCTGCTGGACTGATCATGAAGATCGACGTCGTCACCATTTTCCCGGAGTACCTCACGCCGCTGCGTGCCGCGCTGCTCGGCAAGGCCATCGACCGCGGCCTGCTCGGCGTCGATGTCCACGACCTGCGCAAGTGGACCCATGACGTGCACAAAGCCGTCGACGACAGCCCGTACGGCGGCGGCCCGGGCATGGTCATGAAGCCCCAGGTCTGGGGCGAGGCCCTGGACGAGGTGTGCGCCGAAGGCACGCCGCGCCTGGTCGTGCCCACGCCGGCCGGCCGGCCGTTCACCCAGGAGATGGCCCACCAGTACGCGGCCGAACCGTGGCTGGTCTTCGCGTGTGGCCGCTATGAGGGCATTGACCAGCGGGTGATCGATGACGCCGCGCGCCGGATGCCGGTCGACGAAGTCTCCATCGGTGACTACGTCCTGGTCGGCGGCGAGGTCGCGGTAATGGTCATCGTCGAGGCCGTGGCCCGGTTGCTGCCCGGCGTGCTCGGCAACCCCGCCTCAGCGCAGCAGGACTCGTTCTCCGACGGCCTGTTGGAGGGCCCCAGCTACACCCGCCCGGAGGTCTGGCGGGAGCTGCCGGTGCCGGATGTGCTCCGCTCGGGCAACCACGGCGCGATCGACCGCTGGCGCCGGGACCGGGCACTCGAGCGCACCTTCGAACGCCGCCCCGACCTGCTGGAACGCCTGCCTGGGCAGGCGCTGGACAAGCACGACCGGGCGCTGCTGGACGAGCTGCGCGCGGGGGCGATTTCGCCTCCGCCCTGAGCACCTGTCATACTTGTTCGGTTGCTGCCGTCGGGCATGGTTCTCGACGCGCGCCGCAAAGCCCCCTCCCAGGTTGGCTCCGGATTGTCGCCGTGCCTGCTGGGAGACCCCGCAAGCATTCCCGATGACGAGGACGGACACACCGATGAACACCCTGGATGCGCTGGACGCCCAGTCACTGCGTTCCGACATCCCGGACTTCCGGCCGGGCGACACCCTGAAGGTCCACGTCCGGGTCATCGAGGGCTCGCGCTCCCGTGTCCAGGAGTTCCTCGGGGTCGTCATCCGCCGCCAGGGCGGCGGCATCCGGGAGACCTTCACCGTCCGCAAGATCTCGTACGGCGTCGGCGTCGAGCGCACCTTCCCGGTGCACTCCCCGAACATCGCCAAGATCGAGGTCGCCAAGCGCGGTGACGTGCGCCGGGCCAAGCTCTACTACCTGCGCGAACTCCGCGGCAAGGCCGCCAAGATCAAGGAGAAGCGCGAAACGCCGTCGGGCGCCTGACACGAGCACCCGCTTCTACCGTAACCTGGCGACGTGGTTAAACCCGTGCCCCCCAACGCACCCGGGGACGATTCGGAGCGTCCGGAAGAAGTGACTTCTCCGCTGGAATCCGGAAAGTCCGAACCGCAGCGCGAACCCGGCATTTACGAGTCGCGGCGCGGCAGGACACCGGACGAGTCCGAGACCTCGGATTCGGCGAAGCCCAAAAAGAAGAAGATGTCCTTCTGGAAGGAACTGCCGATCCTCATCGGGGTCGCGCTGGTCCTGGTGTTCCTGATCCAGCAGTTCCTGGCGCGGGTGTACGTCATCCCGTCCGGGTCGATGGAGCAGACGCTGCACGGGTGTCCTGGCTGCAATGGCGACCGGATCCTGGTGGAAAAGGTCACCTATTACTTCACCGATCCGGAGCCCGGCGACGTCGTCGTCTTCAAGGGCCCGGATCCGTGGGTGCAGAACGAATTCACCGGTGATCGCTCGGATAACGCATTTGTCCGTTTCTTCGAGCAGCTCGGCTCGGTGATCGGCCTGGCGCCGCCGGACGAGAAGGACTTCGTCAAGCGGGTCATCGCCACCCCGGGACAGACGGTTCGCGGCGACGCGGACGGCAAGGTCTACGTCAACGACAAGCCGCTCAACGAGCCGTACGTGTACTGGGAAGGCGGTCTGCCCAACGACCGCCAGCAGTTCGATCCGGTGACGGTGCCGCCCGGCTCGCTGTGGGTGATGGGTGACAACCGCAACAACTCGTCGGACTCCCGCGTGCAGGGTGGCGGTGGTCTGAGCGGTGTCGTGCCGATCGACAACGTCATCGGCAAGGCCCAGGTCATTGTGCTGCCGCCGGGCCGCTGGGGCGGTATCACCGACCCCAACCCACAGGCGCTGGGTGCCCCCGTGTGGCAGTCGGCGGTCCCGTTGGCCGGTGGCGTGTTGCTGGCCTGGCCGGTGCTGTGGACGAGCCGCCGGGTCGGCCGGGTGGTGCGAGGTCGGCTGGTCAAGGGATCCGATCGGAAGTAACCGTGCCGGTCACCATGAGCCTGCGCCCGCCGCGCGTTCCCATTCGGCGTGACGGCGGGACCTGGGCGATGCAGGGTGCGTTGGAGCGGCGCGGGCTCGGTCCCGTCGCCGGTGTCGACGAGGCAGGCCGTGGCGCCTGCGCCGGGCCCCTCGTCGTGGCCTCGTGCATGCTGAAGCCCAACGATGCCGCCAAGTTCGAGGACCTCACGGACTCGAAGCTGATGACCCCGGCGGCGCGCGAGCGGATGTACGACATCGTGCTGGCGCGTGCCGTGGATCACGCGGTGGTCGTGATTCCACCCGATGAGGTGGATTCTCGAGGGGTGGGCTATGCGAACCTGGAGGGCATGCGGCGGGCCATCGCCCGCCTCGACGTGCACCCCGGTTACGTGCTCACCGATGGATTCCGCATCCCGGGGTTCACCTCGCCGACGATGGCCGTCATCAAGGGCGACCTGGCCGTGGCGTGCATCGCGGCCGCGTCCGTGCTGGCGAAGGTGACCAGGGACCGGATAATGAGCGAGCTGCACAACGAGCTGCCGGTCTACGGGTTCGACGAGCACAAGGGCTACATCACCGGCCGGCACCACGCCGCGCTCGGTGAGCACGGCCCGAGTGCGGTGCACCGGTGGTCGTACTCGAACGTGGCGTCCGCGGGCCTCAAGCACGGTCTGCGCCCGCCGCGCCGGGTGGCGCTGAGTGTGGCGGCGGCCGACGTGGTTCACAATGGGGGCTCCCCTCGGCACGGGGCGGAAGCGGAGCGAGGAGGAGCGCGGGTCGGATGAGTGCGGAGGATCTCGAGAAGTACGAGACCGAGATGGAGCTGCAGCTCTACCGGGAGTACCGCGACATCGTCGGCCAGTTCTCCTATGTGGTGGAGACGGAACGGCGGTTCTACCTGGCCAACTCCGTCGACGTCCAGATCAGGGACGCCGACGGTGAGGTCTACTTCGAGGTGCGGATGTCCGACGCGTGGGTGTGGGACATGTACCGGCCCGCCCGCTTCGTCAAGAACGTCCGGGTGATCACCTTCAAGGACGTCAACGTCGAGGAGCTGGACAAGCCGGAGTTGCGGCTGCCCGAAGACGGGCTGTAAGCCCTGTTTCAGGCGTCCCGATTCGGACCAGGGACACCTGAAACTGTCTAGCCCGCCGAGCCGAGCATGTGTGCGCGGAGCAGATCGTTGAACTCGACCGGTCGCTCCACGTTCGCCAGGTGAGCCGCGCCGTCGAGCACCACCACTCGTGACCGTGGCACACACGCGGCGATCTCCCGGGCGTGATCCGGGGGCGTGGCGGGGTCTTCAGCGCCCGCGATCACCAGTGTCGGGGTCGGCAGGGCGGGGAGTTCCTTGGCGAAGTCCCAAGCGCCCAGCGCCGCGCACGCGCTGGTGTATCCCTCGGCGGGAGTCTGCGCGAGCATCGTCCGGATGCGTTCGGCGGTTTCCGGGTTCTCAGTGATGAACTCCTTGGTGAGCCAGCGCGGCAGGCTGAAGTCGGCGATCCACTCCATGCCCTCCTTGCGCGCCAGCTCAATGCGTTCCGCCCACGCTTCAGGCGATCCGAAGGACGCGGAAGTGCACGCGAGGACGAGCTGGTCCAAACGGTGCGGTTGGTACCGGCCGAGCCACATGCCGACCGCGCCGCCCAGGGACAGCCCGCAGAAGTGGGCCTTCTCGATGTTCAGCCGGTCGAGCAGTGCCAGCACGTCGCCGGCCAGCTCTTCGACGCTGTACGGCCCTTGCGGCACCGGCGACTTGCCGTGTCCGCGGTGGTCGTAGCTGATCACCCGGTACTCGTCGGACAGCGCCTCGCGCTGCGGCAGCCACATTTCCACGGAGCTGCCGACCGATCCGGACAAGATGAGCGCGGGGGCGTCTTGCGGGCCTTCGACCGTGTAGTGCACCTCAACGGGCTTCACATCGCTCCCTTCAGTCCTAAGCACACTAGTGCCTCCCCAACCCCCACCCATAGCACAAGCGACCGACAATTCCGCGAACGACAAGATCATCATCGCGGACTTGTCCACACGGGAACCAGTTATCCACAGCTGAAACCAGACCACTGGCCCGCGCCACCCGCCCCCGGCAAGCTCGAAATACGACCGCACCGACGGGGGAGGAAAAGACATGCAGGCACAACTGACCGAGGCACAGGAGCTGGGTAAACGCGGCGAGGATCTCGCGGTGAGGTACATGGTGGAGAAGCACGGCCTGGTTCTGCTGTGCCGCAACTGGAGTTGCCGCGCGGGCGAGCTGGACTTGGTGCTGACCGACGGCACGCAGCTGGTGATCGTCGAGGTGAAAACGCGCACGGACGCCGACTTCGGTATGCCCGTGGAGGCCATAGACGACGCCAAGGCCAGACGGGTGAGAGCCGCCGGCAACCTGTTCCTGTCGACGTTTCGCATTCCCGGCTGGGTGCAGACGAGATATGACGTCGTGTCCATTCTCTGGCCCGCCGAGGGCAGACCCCGGATCGAGCACCTCGAGGATGTGTTCTGAATGGCGCTCGCCCATGCGTGGTCCGTCGCACTGTTCGGTGTGGACGGACGAATGGTGGAGATCGAGGCCGACATCGGCGCCGGGATACCCCGGACCATCGTGGTCGGGTTGCCGGACGCCGCACTGAACGAAGCCAAGGACAGGGTGCGTGCGGCCGTGCGCAACAGCGGCGAGGCGTGGCCGAAACAGCAGATCATGATCGCGTTGTCGCCGGCGGCAATTCCGAAGCGTGGCTCGGGGTACGACCTCGCCATGGCCTGCGTTGTGCTGGCAGCGGCCGATGTCGTTCCAGGAGAACGTCTCCGGACGACCGTGCTGATCGGCGAACTGGCTTTGGACGGCCGGGTCCGTGATGTGCGCGGGGTGCTTCCGTGTCTCGTCGCGGCGAGACGGGCCGGGCTGAAGAGCGCTGTCGTGCCGGTGAGTTGTTTGCCCGAAGCGGCCTTGGTGCATGACATCGAGGTGCGGGGCGCCGCGGAGCTGCGGAACGTCCTGCATTGGTTGAGAGGAGCGGACGATGCTCTCGAAAGGCCTCCGCCGCCGACGTATGCGGCCATGGAGAAATCGCCGGACCTGGCTGATGTCGTCGGCCAGCCAGAGGCGCGATGGGCGCTGGAGGTCGCCGCCGCCGGTGGTCACCATCTCCTGCTCGTCGGTCCGCCGGGCACCGGCAAGACGATGCTCGCCCGCCGCCTTCCCGGCCTGTTGCCGCCTCTGACGGAGGAACAGGCACTGGAGGTCACGGCCATCCATTCCATTTCCGGAACGCTGAAACCCGAGGCTCCGTTGATCACCACACCCCCATTCGTCTCTCCGCACCACTCCACCTCGGTGGCGGCCCTGGTCGGCGGCGGCGTCGGACTGGCGAAGCCGGGCGGCATCAGCCGAGCTCATCGAGGAGTTGTTTTCCTTGACGAGGCCTGCGAGTTCAGTTCGGACCGCTTGGACTCACTGCGAACCGCCTTGGAGGAAGGCGAGATCCGGCTGGGCCGCCGGGATGGCGTCGTCTGTTACCCGGCGAGATTTCAGCTCGTGCTCGCGACAAACCCATGCCCATGTGCTCCACCACGCGATGTCGATTGTTCCTGCCTGCCCCATGTCCGCCGCCGCTACCTGGCCCGGCTGTCCGGTCCTTTGCTGGACCGCGTCGACCTCCGCATCCAGATGCGCCCACTGACCGCTATGTCCATAGTGGACATCACACCAGAACCGACCTCCGTCGTACGCGACCGTGTCCTCAAGGCACGCGACCGCGCCCGTCAACGCTGGGCCGACTACGGCTGGGCCACCAACGCCGAAGTTCCCGGTCCCGTGCTCAGACGCGAGTTCGCTCTTCCCCGCTCCGCCACCCACCTGCTCGACCGCAGTCTTGAGAAGGGCTCTCTCACCGGCCGCGGCGCCGACCGCTGCCTTCGCGTTGCCTGGACCCTCTCCGACCTCGAGGACCTCGACCGTCCCCAAGCCGACCAAGTCTCCGCCGCCCTCGAATTCCGCGACCGCCGCCCCACCTAACCCACCCACGCCGTCCTGTCCCGCCCACACACCCCACCCGCCCCCTGTCCTGCCCACGCACCCCACCCCGCCCCCTGTCCCGCCCACACGGCGACCTCGCCTCCATCTACACGCCGACCTCGCCTTTGCCTACGCCAGCTCCGTCCTTTCCTCGCCCACATCCCCGACGCGCCTTGTTCCACCCACACACCCGGCGGCCCTATCGCACCCACACCCGGCGGGGCTAGTTCCACCCACACCACCAATAGAGACCTCACCCGGACAACCATCCCGCCTTCTCCCTGACATCCGCCTCGTGCTCACCGGCACACCCGACGGGCTCTTCCACCCACACACCTCAACCAGCCCTCACTCACACCCACGCACCCGGCGGGCCCTATCCCACCCACACCCGGCGGGGCTAATTCCACCCACTCACCAATAGACACTCACCCGGACAACCGTCCCGCCTTGTCCTCCCTGACACCCGCCCCGCGCTCACCGGCACACCCGACGGGCTTTTCACTCACGCAGCCACCAGCCCTCTCTCCCAACCACACACCGACCAGCCCTCTCCGACCCACAGCCGAACCTGCTCTGTCCCATCCGCGCCTGACCTGCTTGTGTCCCCACCTGCACCCAACTCGCTCTCTGTTCCGCCACACCGAACCCGCTCAGTTCCGCCACACCGAACCCGCTCTGTTCCACCGCACCTAACCCACTCTGTTCCACACGCACCCCGGCCCACCCAATCCCCACCACGCACAAACCCTCGCTCGCTCAGCCAACCGCTGCTGCGCTAGCAGTCCGCCTCAAGTACTCGTCCTGCCTCGGCTCGCCCACAGATCCCCCACCAACTCCAGTCACTCAAACCAATCGCCGCCTGCCCAACCACTCGCACCTAAGCCACGGGGCCCGTCGCGCCCACCTCGCCAAACCCCCACTCAATCGATCCCCTCTGCACGGTTCATGTCCATGTGGGATCGGCTCCAGTTGTTCTCGCCCAATCAAGAATCGTCACTGTTCCAGCCCGTCTGGCACGTGCCGTGAGTCCGGCCCTCCTGTCCGGCAGACCCTCGTCAACTCATCGCATTCACGTCACCAGATCCGAAACGGACACCCATGAATCACGCCGTATCCGAACCCGCACCCACAACCCGCACCGGCCTAGAACCTCATCCGGCCCATGGGGTGTATCCAACCCAGAGAGACCGTCCGGTTTTCATGCATCCCCTCCACGCCACCAAACCGTCCCCAACATCACTGGCTTCACCCGCCCTCGAACTCGACCCTGCAGACATGACAAACCCACTTCCACCCAGCAACACCACAGACCCCGTGATTCCCATGTTCAAACCAAAACCGTCCCCGTCGGTCCCCGCACCGCGCCCATCGGACCGCCCTGGGGCCATCGGCCAAGACCTGGGCCGTTGCCTCCGAGCCAGTCCGGCCCACACCTATCCGGCATGCCACGACCAATGTTTGCAAGCAGACCAGGTGCCAGTCTCACCTTCGACTCCTCGGGCCACGCTCAGTTGCGGCTTCGCCTTGCCGTGCAACAGAACTTGCCTGGCTGACTGCTGCCGGAACCCGCAATCGTTGCCTGACGGGCCCGCCTATCCCAGGGCTGAATGGGTGTCTGCTGGGCGAGGGTGGTGTGCGGCGTGACTGAGGATGAGGTTCGGCTGGCTCGGGCTTATTTGCTTCGGGTGGCTGAGCCGCCTGCGACGGCATTGACGTTGTTCGTCGCCCAGCATGGTCCTGTTGATGCGGCGAAGTTGGTGCGTGCTGGGACTGTCCCCGATGCTGTGCTGAACGAGACTTCGGCTCGGCGGCATATCGACAATCCGGCCCAGGACCTCGCCGAGGGGGCCAAGGCCGGTGCTCGGTTGCTGATTCCCGAGGATGAAGACTGGCCTGCGTGGGCGCTTTTGCCGCTGGACAACGCGTTTGCTCGGGGGTTGCGGTGGGCCTGCCCGCCGCTTGGTTTGTGGGTTCGGGGTGCCGCATCGCTCACGGACTCGTTGGAGCGGGCCGTCTCCGTTGTCGGGGCGAGGTCTGCGACGGGGTACGGCGATCAGGTCGCGGCGGATCTAGGCTATGGCTTGGGAACGCGGGGAATGACTGTCGTTTCCGGGGCGGCGTATGGGATCGACGGTGCGGCGCATCGCGGTGCGCTGGGTGCCGAAGGGCGCACGATCGCCATCCTTGCGTGCGGGATCGACAAGAACTATCCCGTCGCGCATGCACAACTCCTTGAAAGGATCACCAAGCAGGGACTCGTGATCACCGAATATCCGCCGCGGACAACACCGGCCAAACACCGGTTCCTGGTCCGCAACCGGCTCATCGCCGCGATGGGAGCGGGCACGGTCGTCGTCGAGGCCGGACGTCGCAGCGGTGCTCGCAACACCGCGGCATCGGCCGCCGCACTAGGTCGTGTGCTGATGGCCATCCCGGGCCCGGTCACCTCCGCGATGTCCATCGGATGCCACGAACTCATCCGCGACGGTCTCGCCACGCTGGTTTGCTCACACGACGACGTCGCCGAGACCGTCGGCCTTTTCGGCGACGACCTCGCCCCCAACCGCGCCTCTGTATCCCGCCCCACCGACGGCCTTGAAGCCGACGCCCTCCGCGTCCACGAGGCACTCACCTTCCGCGAGGGCCAATCCGCCGAACAAATCGCCGAAGCCTCCGGCATCCCACTCGCCAAAGTCCGCGCCATCCTCCCCGCCCTCGAACTCTCCGACCTCGCCACCCGCGCCCCCACCGGCTGGCACTCCGCCACGTCCAAATAGCCCACCGACCCACTCATCAGCCAGGCGACCCGCCGCATCGCACACCCCGGACCCGTGCCAACACACACACCGCAGAGACCCAGATTCGCCCCAGCCTTCAAGCCGCCCCTAGGTAGGCGATGGCCGCCCACGACGTAGTCTCCCGCCGTAGCGCCGTAGCGCCGTAGCGCCGTAGCGCCGTAGCGCCGTAGCGCCGTAGCGCCGTAGCGCCGTAGCGCCGTAGCGCCGTAGCGCCGTAGCCGTAGCCGTAGCCGTTGTGGCCGTTGGCCGCAGATGCCATCGGCCGCCCGCTGTGGCATCGGCCGGTCTTCTGGCACGGCGGCGTTAGGGTTCAAGTCGCTGGATGGGATTGTGCTCATACAAGGCAGCTCGGTGATCCGGTTCTGCCACAGTGGTTCACGGTCCACGGGCGCTCCCGGCAAGCCAACGTCAGCTACATGAGGTTCCCCCGGTTGCCCGGAGACTTCCAAACCAGGTTTGATCTTGTGAACCGAGGAAGGAAGTCATTGTGGCTGCTCCCAAGAAGTACCCGGACGAACTGCGGGAACGGGCGGTGCGCCTGTACCGGGAGTCCGATCCCAAGCCGGTGATCCGTCGGCTGGCCGAGCAGTTGGGCGTCCACCCCGAGGCCCTGCGGAACTGGATCCGCCAGGACGAGGCCGACAACGGCCGGCGCGCTGATCGCCCGACCACCGACATGATCGAGGAGAACCGCAGGCTCAAGCGGGAGAACGCCGAACTCAAGCGGGTCAACGAGGTGCTGCGGGCGGCCAGCGTTTATTTCGCGGCCGAGATCGCCCCGGCCCGGAGGACGTCATGAGCTTCATCGACGCCCACACGTTCTCGGTCGATCTCGTACTGCGGGTCCTGGGCATCCCACCGTCGACCTACTACGACTAGCGGGCCCGGCAGGCCTCGCCCAGCCGCCGTCAGCTGCAGGACGCGCAACTGCTGGAGATGATCGTCAAGATCCGCTGCGCGCACGAGTTCGCCGCCACCTACGGGTCGCCGCGGGTGTGGCTGGAGCTGCGCCGCCAGGGGATCCGGGTCGGCCGTAAGCGCGTCGAGCGGATCATGCGCGAGCACGGCTTGCAAGGCGCGTTCCTGCGTAAGGGCTGGAAAGGTGGCTCCACCAAACAGAATCCGCGCCATACCGCCGCACCGGATCTGGTCAACCGGCAGTTCGCCGCCGATGCCCCGAACCGACTCTGGGTGGCCGACCTGACCCGGATCATGACCGGTGAAGGCGTGTTGTGGCTGGCCTCAATGCGGGATGCCTTCTCCAACAGGGTCGTTGGCTGGGCCACCGCCGCCCGCGCCGACACCAGCCTGGTGCTCACAGCGCTGGACTACGCCCTGCGCTCCCGCGACATCCACGATGGACAGTTGATTCATCACAGCGACAAAGGCTGTCAATACACGGCTCTGCGATTCACGCAGCGTCTGGCCGACGCCGGCGTGGCGCCCTCGACCGGCAGCGTCGGTGACAGCTACGACAACGCGCTCGCCGAGAACCTGTGGTCGACCCTCAAGACCGAGCTGATCTACTGGCCCGGCAACACCTTCATCACTCGCGCCGAGGCCGACGCGGCGATCTTTCGCTACGTCGACGGCTGGTACAACCCCCGCCGCATCCAGGAACGACTCGGCGGACTGTCCCCCGACGAATACGAAGAGGCATGGCGCATCCACCAACAGAACGGACCGGCTACGCTCCCGGACGAGCCGGGCGAATCCTGATAACCAAGTCTCCGGCAAAGCGGGGGAACCTCAACAGCCTCCGCAGAGGCTGATGTGGACGGTGGGCGTCGTCGGTCGGGTGCTGAGGGAGGAGACCGGGTTCGGGCGGGTTACTTCCAAGTGTGACGGTGTTTTTTCTGCGGTGGTGGCGTGTCGAATATGGACGCTGGAGGTGGTTGGTGTTTGACGGGGGTTGGGGGTTGTGTGTTGGTTCTTCTTGGGTGGGTTTTGGATCTATTTTTCCCCCTTTGAGCTGGTAACGGGTTGGGTTGAGGCTGGCCTTGTGGGTCGGGGTGCGGTTGTTCGCGAACTTGCGGTGTGGCGGTGCTTGACCACGTTCGGGTGGTCGCGCAGCGTTGTACTTGTGTCCTCAACTTCCCGCCGTCGGGTCGACCTGCTGCAGGTGCGGGCGGCGTTGCCTCCGGCCGCCGCGGATGTTGTCGACGCGTACGAACGTCACCTGCGCGCAGAGCGGGGTCTGTCCCCGCACACCGTGCGGGCGTACGTGGGCGACGCGGTGTCTCTCCTCGGGTATGTGCATGGTCTTGATGTCCTGGGAACCGGCCCGGTGCCGGCCCGTGGGGCCGTTGACCTCGCGGGCCTGCGAGCGTGGCTCGCCGGGCAACGGTCGGCCGGAACCGGGCGCACGACGTTGGCGCGACGGTCGGCTGCTGCGCGGACATTCACCGCGTGGGCCCATCGGCGTGGCCATCTGGACTCAGATCCAGGCATCCGCCTCGCATCGCCTCGACCGCAGCGCAAACTTCCCGCTGTGCTGCGCCAGGATCAGGCCGGTGAGCTCATGCAGGCCTCGAAATCCGGCGCCGCTGAGCGGAATCCCGTAGCAATGCGGGATCAGGTGATCGTCGAACTGCTATATGCCACAGGGATCCGGGTTTCGGAGCTTTGTGGACTGGATGTTGACGATGTGGACACCGACCGTCGGGTGGCGAGGGTGATCGGCAAGGGCGACAAGGAAAGAACCGTTCCGTTCGGCGTGCCCGCCCAGCGCGCCGTGCAGGACTGGCTCAAGGACGGCCGTCCGGCCCTCGTCGTTGACAAGTCGCCGCCCGCCCTGCTTCTCGGTGCCCGTGGCGGCCGTCTGCAGCCGAGCAGCGTCCGGCGGATCGTGCACGAGGCGCTCGCCGCCGTGCCAGGCGCGCCGGACCTGGGTCCGCACGGGCTTCGGCACACCGCCGCGACCCATCTGCTGGAGGGAGGCGCGGACCTGCGTACCGTCCAGGAGCTGCTCGGGCACGCCACTCTCGCCACGACACAGCTTTATACCCACGTGACAGTCGAGCGACTTCGTGCCGTTCACGATCAGGCCCATCCCAGGTCGTAGCGGTAAACGTGTACCGAAGAGCGGCACGGCGCGACTCGCCGTGACAATTTGACAGCACTAGGGGGCGAGATGAACACGGAAAGCTCCTAAGCTGGACGGCATGTCGCGCGGCTCCAGGCTGGATCAGGTGACCCCCGATCCAACGAGATCGGATGATGTAGGGAGAGGTTCTCGCACTGTGGCCGTACCCGAGCCCGAAGAGCCGTCCACGAACGGGCGTGCCGCTCCCTACGGCGCCGGCCAACCTAACGGAGTGTTGCCGGGTGATCATCGGACCGCCGACGACGTCGAGGCCGGCATCGTCGCGCTGTGGACCGAGTTCGGCAAGGAACGTGAGCAGCGGCTGCGCGACCGGCTGGTGCTGCACTACGCCCCACTGGTCAAGTACGTCGCCGGTCGCGTCGGCACCGGGCTGCCCGCGCACGTCGACGTCGGCGACCTGGTCCAGTCCGGCATCTTCGGCCTGGTCGACGCGATCGAGAAGTTCGAGCCCGAGCGTGGCCTGAAGTTCGAGACGTACGCGATGCAGCGCATCCGCGGCGCCATCCTCGATGACCTGCGCTCGCAGGACTGGGTGCCGCGATCGGTGCGCGGCCGGGCCCGCGAGGTCGAACGCGCCCTCGAACGCCTCGGCGCCCGCCTGCAACGCCAGCCCAGCGACCGCGAGCTCGCCGCCGAACTCGATCTCACCCTCGACGACCTGCACGACCTCTACGCCCAGCTCCAGCTGACCAGCGTCGTCGCCCTCGACGAACTGGTCGCCGCCGGCCGCGGCACCGCCTCCCTCGCGGAGACCCTCCCCGACGAAGGCGCCGAAGACCCGGTGGCCACCCTGGTCGACCTCGACAACCGCCGCCAGCTGGCCGGCGCCATCGAGCAGCTCGCCGAACGCGACCGGATCGTCGTGACCCTGTACTACTTCGAGAACCTGACCCTCGCCGAGATCGGCAAGGTCCTCGGCGTCACCGAGTCCCGCGTGTGCCAGCTCCACACCCGCGCGGTCCTCCGCCTCCGCGCCAAACTCGTCGAACAATCCGACGCCTGAACCCAATCAACGGCGACCCCGGACAGCACCTTGTCCGGGGGACAAACGCGCGCCGGAGGAATACCAGCACGGGTGCCAGAAGCTTGCTGAAGGCCTGGATTGGCAGTATATGACTTCGGGTGAACGCCTCCAGGTGGGACGTGGGACGGTGTGGTTGGCGAGCGAGGGCTAATTCGGTGGGATGACGAATGATGGGTCACGAGTGGTGTGGACGAAGGGTGCTGACGGTCAGCGGGGGTTGACGTAAGGGTGTGGGCTGGTGGTGGCTGGGAGTGGATTCTCGGACGGCGGACGAGAGCATTGAGGCGGCGGGCGTGATGGTGCGGGGTGGGAAATGTGACTTGGTGGAGCTGAAAATGAGGGATGTGGAGCCTGAGTGAGGCGGCAGACGTGAACGTATGTGGTGTCGTTGGGCAGTGCGCAGTGAGTTGGATGCGGGCTGGCTCCGTGAGGGGGCGGCAGTGAGACTGTCGGCTTGGTTGGGCAGTGTGTCATTGGTGAGCGGCCGGTTTGCGGGAGCGCGGGATTGATTGATGGGACGCTAACAGGGGATGGCGGTGGTGAGCGAAGGACGGCGGAAATGTTTGCATTTGAGGGTGGTTGGGCGGCGGGGACGGTTGTTGGGATGAAGGCCATGCGGTTGGGGAGTGGGTCGAGATGGTCGCGTGGTGAGTTGGAAAGGTTGGAGTGGTGGGCTTGTGAGGAATGGGTCGGGATGAAGGCCTTTGGGTTTGAAAATTGGTGGAAGTGGTCAGGGTGACGGGTTGGGAATTGGTCGGGATGTCGGGCAGTTGAAAATGAGGTCGCCTTGGCGAAGCGGCGGATAGGCGGATCGGATTGGCGTTCGGATTGCGAATGGTGTCGGTTTGGTGGGTAGGCGGAAAGAGGGCGGCGTGGTGGGAGTGGGCCGGATTGATAGGCCCGCGGTTGGGCTGATTGGTGGTGGGTGAGGGATTGGGTTGGGTGGATTTGTTGAGGTGGTGGGGAGGAGGCGGATGTGGGGGTGGGTCAGGAGGCGGAGGGGGTTCAGGTAGGTGTCTCCTCTCTTTGCGCCCCAGTGGAGGCAGGCGGATGTGCAGGGTTCGTGGCCGCCGCTTGTGAGCGTGCCGATGGGGGAGCCGCGTTCGACTTTCTGGCCTTTGTGCACGGCTGGGGTTACCGGCTCGTAGGTTGTTCGGAGGCCTCCTTCGTGCTCGATCGACACCACTCCTATCCCGCCCACCGGCCCTGCGAACACCACCGCTCCCGCGGCCGCCGCGACCACCACCTCGCCCTCCCTCCCGCCCAGGTCCACTCCTCGGTGGCCCGGTCCATATGGCGTGGCCGGGGCCAGGAATGGGCGCACCACCGGGTGGGGTGCCGGCAATGGCCACGTGAACCTCTGCACCTGTGGGTACCTGCGCCCACCCGCCGGTGACGGCGTGCCTGTTGCCAGCCATATCGCCAGCGCCAGGGCGGTGAGCTGCGGGATTCGGTGCATGGATCCAGCTTCTCCGGTTCTTCTCCTGGGCGGCAGGTCCTGCTTCCGAACTGTGGACAGGTTGGGTGGGTGTGGACAACTGGGCCTTGAGGGGGTAATGCGATTCGGGGTTTGTCCGTGGGGCGGCGTACACTGCTCACGCGGCCCGTGGATTCGCGGGACGACTTCGCGTGCCAGTACGACCGGCCCTTGGCCGGTGACGACGCCCGCCGGTCCCACGTCAGCTCGGTGTGGGTTCGGGCGCCGGTACTGCCACCAGGGCGGTGGACCACCCGGCCACCGCGGCAAACCGATCCGCGTGCCGGTCAGCCGGCCGGCATGCCAGAGCAGAAGAGGTGCGAATCCGGCCATGGCCGTCGTCACCATGAGGCAGTTGCTCGACTCCGGCGTGCACTTCGGGCACCAGACCCGCCGCTGGAACCCGAAGATGAAGCGCTTCATCTTCACCGAGCGCAACGGCATCTACATCATCGACCTGCAGCAGACGCTGACCTACATCGACCGGGCCTACGAGTTCGTCAAGGAGACCGTCGCCCACGGCGGGTCGATCCTGTTCGTCGGCACCAAGAAGCAGGCGCAGGAGGCCATCGCCAACGAGGCCCTGCGGGTCGGCATGCCGTTCGTCAACCAGCGCTGGCTGGGTGGCATGCTCACCAACTTCTCCACCGTGCACAAGCGTCTCCAGCGGCTCAAGGAGCTCGAGTCGATGGAGCAGACCGGCGGCTTCCAGGGTCTCACCAAGAAGGAGATCCTCATGCTCACCCGGGAGAAGGACAAGCTCGAGCGCACCCTCGGCGGTATCCGCGACATGTCCAAGGTGCCCAGCGCCATCTGGATCGTGGACACCAAGAAGGAGCACATCGCCGTCGGCGAGGCGCGCAAGCTGAACATCCCGGTCGTGGCGATCCTGGACACCAACTGCGACCCGGACGAGGTCGACTACCCGATCCCGGGCAACGACGACGCCATCCGCTCGGCCGCGCTGCTGACCAAGGTCGTCGCCGAGGCCGCTGCCGCGGGTCTGATCGCCCGGTCCGGCCGCAACGGCTCGGCCGTCGAGGGCGAGGACAAGCCGGAGCCGGGTGCCGCCGAGGAGCCGCTGCCGGAGTGGGAGCGCGACCTGCTGGTCAGCGCCTCCGCGGACGCCGGCGACGCCCCGGCCAAGCCCGAGGCCTGAGACCCGACCGAACACTTTCGGTGCCCGCCCCGGCGAGGGGCGGGCACCGGCCGCAACCCGAACAAGGACGGAAAAACGCACGATGGCGAACTACACCGCCGCGGACGTCGCGCGGCTGCGTAAGCTCACCGGCTCCGGAATGATGGACTGCAAGAAGGCACTGGAGGAGTCGTCCGGCGACTTCGACAAGGCCGTCGAGTTCCTGCGCATCAAGGGTGCGAAGGACGTCGGCAAGCGCGCCGAGCGCGCCACCGCGAACGGCCTGGTGGCCGCGGACGGCGGCGTGATGGTCGAGCTGCGCTGCGAGACCGACTTCGTCGCCAAGAACACCGAGTTCCAGGAGCTGGCCAACCGCATCCTCGAGGTCGCCAAGGCGCTCAAGCCCGCCGACGTCGAGACCCTCAAGACCGCCGACCTGGACGGCCAGACCGTCGAGGCCGCCGTGCAGGCGCTGTCGGCCAAGATCGGCGAGAAGCTCGAGCTGGCCAAGGTCGTCGTGCTCGACGGCCCGGTCGCGACCTACCTGCACCGCCGCTCGGCCGACCTGCCGCCGTCGGTGGGCGTGCTCGTCGAGTACAACGGTGAGAACGCCGAGGCCGCCCGCGGCGCCGCGATGCAGGTCGCCGCGCTGAAGGCCAAGTGGGTCACCCGCGACGAGGTCCCCTCCGACCTGGTCGACAACGAGCGCCGGATCGCCGAGGAGACCGCTCGCGAGGAGGGCAAGCCGGAGGCCGCGCTGCCCAAGATCGTCGAGGGCCGGGTCAACGGCTTCTTCAAGGACGTCGTGCTGCTCGACCAGCCGTCGGTCACCGACTCCAAGAAGACCGTGAAGGCCCAGCTGGACGAGGCCGGGGTGACAGTCACCCGGTTCGCTCGTTTCGAGGTCGGCCAGGCCTGACCCGATCGGGTAGTTCAGCGATGTCACTTCCAGGCGGGGTCGCGGGCGTCAGACAGACGCCCGCGACCCCGCCTTTGCTCGTACCAGGCCGCCAGGAGGAGATGTGACCGAAGCCAACTTCCCCAAACCGTTCCGCAGAGTGCTGTTGAAGCTCGGCGGTGAGATGTTCGGCGGCGGCGCTGTTGGGGTCGACCCCGACGTTGTGCAGACGGTGGCCCGGCAGATCGCCGAGGTCGTGCGGGCGGGGACCCAGACGGCGGTCGTGATCGGCGGCGGCAACTTCTTCCGCGGCGCGGAGCTGCAGCAGCGCGGCATGGACCGGGCCCGCGCGGACTACATGGCCATGCTGGGCACGGTGATGAACTGCCTGGCGCTGCAGGACTTCCTGGAGCAGCAGCAGGGCATCGAGACCCGGGTGCAGACCGCGATCACCATGAGCCAGGTCGCCGAGGCCTACATCCCGCGGCGCGCCATCCGGCACCTCGAGAAGGGCCGCGTGGTGATCTTCGGCGCCGGCACCGGCATGCCCTACTTCTCCACCGACACCACCGCCGCCCAACGGGCGCTGGAGATCGGCTGTGAGGTCGTGCTGATGGCCAAGGCGGTCGACGGCGTGTACACGGCCGACCCGAAGAAGGACCCGACCGCGACGATGTTCGAGCACATCACCCACCGCGAGGCGCTGGAGAAGGACCTGAAGGTGGCCGACACGACCGCGTTCAGCCTCTGCATGGACAACAACATGCCGATCGTCGTGTTCAACCTGCTGACCGAGGGCAACATCGCGAGGGCCGTGCGTGGTGAGAGGATCGGCACGCTGGTGAGTACCCCCGCGAGTACGGTCGTCTAGACGCTGGGATCATCCGCAACGCAAGCCCGCGAACGCCCGCAGCAAGGAGCAGCCGTGATCGACGAGACACTCCTCGACGCCGAGGAGAAGATGGAAAAGGCGGTGCATGTCGCCAAGGACGACTTGGCCGCCGTACGCACCGGGCGAGCGACTCCGAACATGTTCAACCGCATCGTGGTGGACTACTACGGTTCGCCGACGCCGTTGAACCAGCTGGCCGGGATCACCATCCCGGAGGCCCGGATGGCCGTGGTGAAGCCGTACGACGTCAGCCAGCTGAACTCGATCGAGAAGGCGATCCGGGACTCCGACCTGGGGGTGAACCCGACCAACGACGGTTCGATCATCCGGGTGCTGATCCCGCAGCTGTCGGAGGAGCGGCGCCGGGAGATGGTGAAGACCGCCAAGGGCAAGGGCGAGGACGCCAAGATCTCCATCCGCAACATCCGCCGCAAGGCCAACGAGGAACTGCACCGGATCGCCAAGGACGGCGAGGCCGGTGAGGACGACGTGGCGCGCGCGGAGAAGGAACTGCAGCACCTGACCGACCGTTATGTCGCACAGGTCGACGAGCTGGTCAAGCACAAGGAAGCCGAGCTTCTCGAGGTCTAGTGGGCCGCGACGGAAGCCTGGTGCACTGCCCAGTACCCGCAGTGCACCGGACTTCCGGCACGGAGCACCGTCGTATGCCCTTGCTGGAAGCGACCTTGAAGACCACACAGTGACACTTCCAGCGGAAGGCGCCAGTTGAGTACCGACATGGGCACCGGAGCCACGACCGGCGAGCCGGCCGACGGCAAGAAGTCCCGCGCCGGCCGCAACCTCCCCGCCGCGATCGCGGTGGGGCTGCTGCTGGGCGCCGCTGTGATCGTCTCGCTGGTGACGGTCAAGGAGATCTTCATCGGCATCGTCGCGCTGGCCGTCGCCGTCGCGACCTACGAGCTGTCCGGTGCGCTCAAGCGGGCCGACGGCATCCAGGTGGCGTTCTGGCCGGTGCTCATCGGCGGCCAGGCGATGGTGTGGCTGGCCTGGCCGTTCGAGCGCAACGGCGTGCTGTCGGCTTTTGTCGTCACCGTGCTGGCGAGCCTGCTGTGGCGGTTCCGTGGCGGCACCGAGGGCTACCTGCGGGACATCTCAGCGTCCTTCTTCACCGCCGCGTACGTGCCGATGTTCGCCTCGTTCGCGGCCATGCTCGTCGTCCCGCACGACGGTGTGGCGCGGGTGCTGTGCTTCCTGATCGCGGTCGTCGCTTCGGACACCGGCGGCTACGCGGCCGGTGTGCTGTTCGGCAAACACCCGATGGCGCCGACGATCAGCCCGAAGAAGTCCTGGGAGGGTTTCTCCGGGTCGATGGTCGCCGGTGTGGTCGGCGGCTGGCTGTCGCTCACGCTCATGCTCAGCGCGCAGTGGTGGCAGGGCGCGTTGTTCGGCGCCGCCATCGTGGTCGTGTCCACCGTCGGCGACCTGGTCGAGTCACTGATCAAACGCGACCTTGGCATCAAGGACATGGGCAACCTGCTGCCGGGACACGGCGGCCTGATGGACCGGATGGACTCGCTGCTGCCCTCGGCCGTCGTGTCCTGGTTGCTGCTGCGCCTTTTCGTGCCCGCCTAGAACCTCAGTCGTCGTACGGGTCGTCGTTGGCCGCGCCGAGCTCGTCCTCGTCCGGCGCGTGCGGGATGGTCCGGTTCGACGTGTCGATCAACGTGAACGGCGCGCCCGCCGGGTCGGTCACCACGGACAGCCGCCCGAACGGTGAGTCGGCTGGTTCGGACAGCAGGTGCCCACCGAGCCGGACGGCCAGCACGGTGGCCTCGTCAGTGCCTAATTCGGCCCCGACCTCGAAGTACAGCATCCAGTGCGGACGGCTCTCCGGCGGGAAGTCCGCGCCGAACTGCATCCGCCCCAGCACCGGTTCGGTCTCGCGCGGCAACGTCCAGGTCGTGTAGTCGAAGTCGATGCCGTCGCCGATCTGTTCCAGCTGGAAACCGAACAGGTCCACGTAGAACTTGTCCGCCGCGTCACCGTCCCACGTGTTCAGTTCGGCCCACCGGAACTCGCCCTTGGTCTGGGTGGCGAACCGCCACTGCCGCTCCGGCTGCCAGAAGCCGATCGCGGCTCCGGTCGGGTCGGTGGCCACGAGCAGGCTGCCCTGCCCGTCGAACTCCTGTGGTGGCATCAGGATCTTGCCGCCCAGCTTGACCACACGCGACGCGGTCAGGTGGCTGTCCGGGACGGTGAGGTACAGCGTCCACGGCGGGTTGATCTCGGTCTCCGTACGGTAGATTCCCGCCACCGGAACGCCATCGGCCAACGCGACGATGTACTCACCCGTGGCGTTCGGCCGGTACTGCCAGCCGAAGAGGCCGCCGTAGAAGTCCCTGCTGGTCTTCGGGTCGGTGGTGGCGAGATCGATCCAACAGGGTGTGCCGAACTGCATGGCGACCTCCTAGGAATGCGGGCAGACAAAGCCCACAGGCGGACGATACGCCTGAACTGCTGGTTGTGGTTTGCTCTTTGACGTGTCGTTGACGTGGCTGCCCGGAATCGTCTCCCGTGCCAGGGAGGCGTTGCTGTCCGCGGTGCGTCCGGGCGACGTGGTGCCCAGCCCGAACATCTGGCACTGGCCGGATGTGTACGAGGTGGAGAACCACGCCCAGGACGTCACCGGTGAGATCTGGCGTGTCCTGCGGGAACGCTGTGACTGGGCGGGATCGGACGTGCTGGACGTCGGCTGTGGGGACGGGTTCCACCTGCCGCGCTTCGCCGAGTCCGCCCGATCGGTCATCGGGGTCGAGCCGCATCAGCCACTCGTCAAGCGTGCCAGGGCACGTCTGGCGGAACTGCCAGATGTGCAAGTCCTGCCCGGATCGGCGCAGCGGCTGCCGGTTCCGGACGCGTCGGTCGATGTGGTGCACGCGCGCACGGCCTACTTCTTCGGTCCTGGCTGCGAACCCGGGCTGCAGGAGGTGGACCGGGTGCTGCGGCCGGGCGGTGTGCTCGCGATCGTGGACCTCGACGGCCGCAGCGAGCCGTACGGGCCTTGGCTGTGCGCGGACCTGCCACGCTACGAGCCGGCCAAGATCGAGGAGTTCTTTGCCCACGCGGGTTTCACGTCCACCCAGGTCACGACCACCTGGCGGTTCGCCGACCGCAAGAGCATGGAATCCGTGCTGCGGATCGAGTTCTCCGCGCCGGTCGCGCGCAGGGCGATCGCTCAGGTGGCCGGCCTGAGCTTTCCGGTCGGCTACCGGGTGCGCACCCGTCGTAAACCAAGTGGTCTAGTCCAAAGCGACCGGTAGGGTCTGGCCATGGCGATCGACGACGCACCTCGTTCGGTATCCCTTGCCGCTTCCCGGTTGCACCGGCCGGCCAGAGTGCTCGAGCAGCTCAGCGAACGGGTCCGGGCCGAGGAGTCCCGGTTCGACGCCGTGCCGAGACTGGAACGCCGGATCGCCGACCTGCTCGGCAAGCCCGACGCGGCGATGTTCCCGAGCGGGACGATGGCCCAGCAGGTCGCCATGCGCATCCACGCCGACCGGCGTGGGATCCGCACGATCGCGTTCCACCCGCAGTGCCACCTCGAGGTGCACGAGCACAAGGGATACATGATCGTGCACGGGCTGGCCGGGCTGCCGGTGGGAGACCGGTACTCCCTGATCCAGCTCGCGGATCTGGAAGCGGTCCGCGAACCGGTGGCCGCGTTGCTGCTGGAGCTGCCGCAGCGGGACATCGGCGGGCAGCTGCCGGAGTGGGAGGATCTGGTCGCGCAGGTCGACTGGACCCGCGAGCACGGCGTGGCGTCCCATATGGACGGTGCCCGGCTATGGGAGGCGCAGCCGTACTACCGGCGGACGCATGCGGAGATCGCCGCGCTGTTCGACAGCGTGTACGTGTCCCTCTACAAAGGACTGCTCGGCATCTCGGGCGCGGTGCTGGCCGGGGACACCGAGTTCATCGAGCACGCCCGGGTCTGGCGGGACCGGCTCGGCGGGACTGTCCATTCGGCGTGGCCGATGGCGCTCGCCGGGGAACGCGGGCTGGACGACCTGTTGCCGCGCATGCCCGAGTTCCTGCTGCGGGCCCGTGCGCTGGCTGGTGTGCTGGGCGGGATCCCCGGCGTGCAGGTGGTTCCCGAACCGCCGCAGACCCCGCTGTTCCACGTGCACTTGTCAGCTTCACCCGATCGTGTACTGGACCATGCCCGGCTGCTGGCTGAACGGACCGGCATCCGCCTGTTCGGCATGATCCGGCGCACCGCCAACCCGCTCACGTGCAGCTTCGAGATCTCGGTCACCGAACAGCTGGACGACGTCACGGACACCGAGATCCGCGACTTCGTCGGCGAGCTGATGCTCGCGGCCGGCTGATCGCGCTCTGCTAGGGTTGTCGCCATGCAGCGCCAGTATTGGTTTGGTCGCCCGGCCCGGGATGGGTCGGCGGGCGATCCGCTGCGCTGACCAACCAACCCCGAGCCGGATTCGAGCCGGCTCGGCGGGGAACCTCGGGGCGGCTCCGCCACGAGAGGACTTCACCCGATGTCGGTCACCATGACGCCCACGCAGGACAACCAACGCGTCAGCCGGTTCAGCCCGCTGCTGTCCCCGGCGTTGCTGCGCTACGAGCTACCCACCGGTGATACCGCGGTGTCCACGGTCGCCCAGGCCAGAACCGAGGCCGTGGACGTGCTGGACGGCCGAGACGACCGCCTGCTGGTGATCGTCGGCCCATGCTCCATTCACGACCCGGACGCCGCACTGGAGTACGCGCAGCGGCTCGCTCGCGTGTCCGAGGAGTTGTCCGGGGACCTGCGGGTCGTCATGCGCGCGTACTTCGAGAAACCGCGCACGACGGTCGGCTGGAAGGGGTTGATCAACGACCCTCACCTGGATGGCAGCTTCGACGTGAACACCGGCCTGCGGCTGGCCCGCAGGCTGCTGCTGGACGTCCTCGCCCTGGGACTGCCGGTGGGGTGCGAGTTCCTCGACCCGATCACCCCGCAGTTCCTCGCGGACCTCGTGTCGTGGGGGTCGATCGGTGCCCGGACCGCCGCCAGCCAGACACATCGCCAGCTGTGCAGCGGTCTTTCCATGCCGATCGGGATCAAGAATTCCACCTCCGGGGACATTTCCGATGCCGTGGACGGGATCCGTGCCGCCGCAGCGCCCCACGTGTTCATGGGGATCAACGCCGACGGTCTCGCCGCCCTGGTGTCGACCTCCGGCAACGCCGACTGCCACCTGATCCTCCGCGGCGGCTCCACCGGCCCGAACTACAGCGCCGCGGATGTCGTCGCGGCGCTGGAACGGCTTGGCAGCGCGGGTTTGCCCGAGCGCGTGATCATCGACGCCAGCCACGGCAACAGCGGCAAGGACCACACTCGCCAGCCCGCTGTGGTTCGGGACGTTGCCGCCCGGATCGCCGCCGGGGAACGTGGCGTGGCCGGCGTGATGCTGGAGAGCTTCCTGGTCGCCGGCCGTCAGGACCTCGGCCCCGCCATGACCCGCGGCCAGTCGATCACCGACGCCTGCATGGACTGGGACACAACGGCCACGATGCTCGACGAGCTCGCCGCCGCCGTCCGCGCGCGCCGCGGCTGACAGCGGGAAGCGGTTGTACAGAGCGAAATGACGCGGGTGACCTGGTTCGCGCTCGCTGCGAACCGGGTCTCGCCGGGTGCCTTCCCAGCCTTCGGATCCCTTACCGGGCTGGTTCTTTGCGTGCCCGGCCTCCGTCGTCCGCTGCGAGGTCTGGGGTTCACCGCTGGAAGCGGCGGCTCGCATAGAAGCGAGCGCTCGCCCGCTACCGGCGTGCGTCGCCCACTCGGGGGTGAGGCCGCCCCGAGAAGGCGCTACGAGAGCATGCTCTGAGCAGGGCGCCCGGAGCGAGCGGATAGGCGCCCGTGGGTCTTCACACCGGGGCGTTGGGTTCGTGTCTGGTGTGAGGGGTGATCACTCGTCGTCGGTCGAGCCGAGGATGGCGTAGATCGCCCGCCTGGTCTCGTTGAGGGTGTCGACCGACTTCGTCTTCTGGGCGGGGGTCGCGGCCTGGGCGACCTGGACCACGGCGGAGGCCAGCTGGGCCATGGCGGTGCGCAGCTCGACGTCCTGGGGGTCGACCTGGCCGGCCACCTCTTCCCAGGGGGGTGTCTCCTGCTTGGCGGCTTCGGCTCGGCCTTCTTCGGTCAACTCGAACGCGCGGCGGCTGCCGGCGCCCGAACCGGTCGAGGCGACCAGGCCTTCGTCGCTCAACAGCTGCAGGGTCGGGTAGACCGAGCCGGGGCTCGGCCGCCACAGCCCGCCGCTGCGCTCGCTGATCTCCTGGATGATCTCGTAGCCGTGCATCGGCCGCTCCGCGAGCAGGGCGAGGATCGCCGCCCGCACGTCACCGCGGCGTCCGCGATGACCCCGGCCACCACGTCCGCGGCCCATGCCGCGCCCGCCTGACCACTCGTCGAATCCACCTGGGAACGGGCCTCGGCGCTCGCGGCGCCCTTCACGGCCCCATCTCTGGTCGTACATGAGGTTTCTCCTTCGTCGGAACTCGGACCGTGTCTCGATCCGATGCTTCGACGATATATCGGAAACTATCGCGATGCAACTCCGATATTCGGCAACCGTACGGTGACATCCAGCCCGCCGCCCTCCCGGGGCACCGCGGTGACGTCCCCGCCATGCGCCCTGCTGACCGCCCTGGCGATGGAAAGTCCCAGGCCGAAGCCCCTTTCCCCGGCCACTCGCTCCCGGTCCAGCCGCCGGAACGGCTGGAACAGCACCTCGATCTCGTACGGCCGCACGACCGGTCCGGTATTACTCACCGTGAGCAAGCTGTGACCATTTGAGATACATGTCGACACCGAGGCCCACCCACCCGCGACGTTGTGCCGGAGTGCGTTCTCCAGCAGGTTCTGCGTCAGCCGCTCGAGCAACACGGGATCGCCGACGACCGGCGCGGGCTCCAGAACCGCGTCCCGCAACGTCACCCCGGGCGCGGACAGCTGCTCACACACCGCGGCCGCGACCTCGGCCAGGTCAACCGGACTCCGCTCGGTCAGGGCGTTCTCGCTGTCGGCCAACGTCAGCAGCCCGTCGATCAGCCGCTCGTGCCGGGCGTTCACCTCGAGGAGTGAATCGCCCAGGTCACGGGCGTCCTGCGAGGTTCCTGGCCGGCTCACGGTGATCTCGATCAGCGCCCGCTTCACCGCGAGCGGCGTCCGCAACTCGTGCGAGGCGTTGGCGATGAACCGCGTCTGGCTGTCGAACGAGCTGTCCAGCCGTTCCAGCATGGCGTTGAACGTCGTCGCCAGCTCGGTCATCTCGTCGTGCGGTCCGGACACGTCGATCCGTTCGTGCAGGCCACGACCCGATCCGGCGATCCGCTTGGCGGTCTCGGTGATCCGCTGGACCTGCCGCAGCGCCCGCCCGGCCAGCACCCAGCCGAGGAAGGTGGCGATCATCCCGACCGCGACCACGGCGATCACGCCCTGCAGCAGCAACGAGTTGAGCACGTCGGATCGCTGCTGCTCCTGCACGTTGCGGATGACGTCGGCGAGCTGGTTCAGGTCGGTCTGCCGCCCGCTGATCGAGATCTGCAACCGGCTGAGCATCACCTGCAGCGCCTCGGAGTCCGGGATCTTGGGCGCGTTGCGGTTGAGGATCTGCCAGACCAGCAGGTACGTGACCGCCACCAGGATCGCGCCGGCCAGGAAGAACAGCCCGCCATAGATCGCCGTCAGCCGGCCGCGGGTGGTCCAGTTGCGGGGCAGCAGGCGGTTCATGGGATCCGGTACCCCACGCCGGAGACCGTCTCGACCAGCGGCGGGTCGCCGAGCTTGCGGCGCAGCTTCATCATGGTCACCCGCACGACGTTGGTGAACGGGTCGATGTTCTCGTCCCACACCTTCTCCAGCAGCTGCTCGCTCGACACCACCGCGCCCTCCGCCCGGACAAGTTCGGTCAGCACCGCGAACTCCTTGTTGGCCAACGCGATCGCCTGCCCGTCCCGGCTGACCTCGCGGCGCGCCGGGTCGATCCGCAGGCCGGCGCGTTCCAGCACTGGCGGCGCGGCCGGCCGGGTCCGCCGCAGCAACGCGTGCACGCGCGCGGACAGTTCGACGAACGCGAACGGTTTGGGCAGGTAGTCATCGGCGCCCAGGCCGAGTCCCGCGACCCGGTCGCGGACCGCCGCGGCGGCCGTCAGCATCAGGATCCGCGTCGCCGCTCCGGAGGCCACGACCGAACGGCACACCTCGTCACCGTGCACCACCGGGATGTCCCGGTCCAGCACGAGGACGTCGTAGTCGTTGACTGCCAACCGTTCCAGCGCTGAGTCGCCGTCCAGCGCCACGTCGACGGCGAACGCCTCCCGGCGCAGCCACTCCGCGATCGCGTCCGCGAGGATCGGCTCGTCCTCGACCACAAGTACTCGCACGTCACCATCATCAAGGACGAGGCCATAACGCGCTCGTAAACAACCGAGGTTATGGGGAGGTTATCGCGCTCCTGCTCGACTGTGTCCCATGCGAATCCTGTTGGCTCTCAGCGTCGTGCTGGCGCTGGCCGGTTGCGGAACCGGCAAACCCGCGGACGGCGTGGCCTCCGCGAACGGAAGCTCTGGTTCGGCGGCACCGTCGTCGGCCGCTGCTCAGGGGGACATGGCCTCGTTCGCCAAATGCATGCGTGAGAACGGCGTGAACATGCCGGACCCCGACCCGGACGGCGGGCCCGGCGCCGGCGCGGACTCGATCGACCGCAACAGCCCGGCGTTCCAGAAGGCGATGGACGCCTGCAAGCAGCACCTGCCCGGCGGCGGCGATCTGTCCAAACTGGACCCGAAGCTGGTCGACCAGCTGCGGGAGTTCACGAAGTGCATGCGGGACAACGGGGTGAACGTGCCTGACCCGGATCCCAGCAGCCCGATGCTGGGCCTGGGCGCGATGGCGGACCTCGACCGCGGCAGCCCGGCCGTGCAGAAGGCGATGGAGGCCTGCAAGGACAAGGTGCCAGGGCGGCCGGGCAAATGAAACGAGCTACCCGCCTGGCGATCGGTGTCGGGGCGGCGGTCGTCGTGGTCGGCGCTGGGGGTGTGGCGGCGTTCGGGTTCGGCGGGAGCGACCCGGCGCCGCCACCGGCCACCGGCCGGCCACCCGGGACGGCCAAGGTCGCGAAGACCACGTTGACCAGTACGGAGAAAGTCTCCGGCACGCTCGGCTACGGCACGCCCAGCACACTCACTCGATCCGGTCAGGGAACACTCACTTGGTTACCTTCGGCCGGGGACATTGTCACGCGCGGCAAGACCGCGTACTCGGTCGACGACAAACCAGTGCCCGCTTTGTACGGCACGATTCCACCCTATCGTGTGCTGAAGTCGGGCACGTCCGGTAACGATGTTCGGCAGCTTGAGGAGAACCTGAAAGCGTTGGGATACAGCGGGTTTACCGTCGATGACGACTTCACCTCGTCGACTGCCACCGCTGTGAAGAAGTGGCAGAAGGCGCAGGGGCGTGAGGAGACCGGTTCGGTCGCGCCGACTGATATCGCTGTTGTGCCAGGGGATGTGCGGGTTTCTGAGGTGAAGGGACAGGTTGGTGGTGCTGCGGGCGGTCCGGTCTTCACGTTCACCGGCACGACCCGGACGGTGACCGTGGACCTGGACGTCGCTAAGCAACACCTTGTCAGTCAAGGGATCCCGGCAACCGTGACGTTGCCCGATGGTAAGGCGGTGGCTGGGGCGGTGACCTCCGTCGGCTCGGTGGCGACATCGAAACCAGCCCAGCAGCAAGGGCAATCGCCGACGAGCACCATCCAAGTCGTTGTCGCACTGGCCGATCAGAACGCGGCCGGGAAGCTCGACGCAGCACCGGTTGACGTGACGTTGGTATCCAGTAAGCGGGACAACGTGTTCGCGGTTCCGGTCGGCGCGTTGGTCGCGCTCGCCGAAGGTGGCTACGGTGTGCAGGTCGTCTCGGAGAACGGCACGAAGTACGTCCCCGTTTCGACCGGCATGTTCGCCGGGGGTATGGTGGAGATCAGTGGGGCGGGGATCGCCGAGGGCACCGTGGTGGGGGTGCCGCGGTGAACGCGGTGGTCGAGCTGCGCGGCGTCAGCAAGAGCTATCCCGGTGGCGTGCATGCGTTGCGGGATGTCTCGCTGACCATCGAACCCGGTGAGCTGGTGGGGATCGTTGGCCCGTCGGGGTCCGGCAAGTCGACCATGCTCAACATGATCGGCACGCTGGACCGCCCGAGCGAGGGCACCGTGTTCGTCGACGGGTACGACGTGCACACCCTGACGGACAAGGAATTGTCGGCCCTGCGCGCTACAGTGCTCGGGTTCGTGTTCCAGCAGTTCCATCTGGCGGGTGGGGTGTCCGCTGTGGACAACGTGGCGGACGGACTGCTGTACACGGGCGCGGGACTGAAGGAGCGTCGAAGGCGCGCGGTCGAAGCGCTGGAACGCGTTGGACTACAACACCGGCTGGACCACCGGCCGCATCAGATGTCAGGAGGTGAAAGGCAGCGCGTCGCGATCGCACGAGCAGTGGTCGGCAACCCCACCCTGCTCCTCGCTGACGAGCCCACCGGCAACCTTGACACAACCTCCGGCGCGGGCGTCCTGAACCTCCTTCGTACCCTGCACACCTCCGGAACAACCGTCGTGATCATTACCCACGACCGTGACATCGCCACGAGCCTGCCCCGGCAGGTCTCCATGCGAGACGGTCAGGTGAGCCATGCCTGACTCGACACAGCGTGGAACGCTCCGCCGTGACGGGACGACGGTTGGGATCCGCGGGGTGACGGCCGGGCCCGGAGGCGGGTCCTGGGTGTGCGGCTGCCGACGGGGAGTTCAGGCCGGGGTTTCCGAGGCGGGGCCGCGGTGTGGCGCGCATTGGCTGGGGCGTGCGTCTGGTGCTGATGGCTGTGGGGCGACGGTCGACATCGGCGGGACGGCGGCTGGGATCAGTGGGGCGATGGCTGGGACCGGTGGAGTTACAGCGGGTGTCGGCGGGGCGACGGCCGATGCTGATGGGAGGGCGGCCGGGATCAGTGGGGTGATGGCCGGGATCGGCGTGACGACGGCCGACACTGGTGGCGTGATGGCCGGGATCGGTGGGATGACTGCCGGGGTCGGCGGTGCCTCCCGGGTGCGCGGCCGTCGTCGCGGAGCTCAGGCCCGGGCTGCCAGCTCAGCGGCGCGGTGTGGCGTGCGATGGCGGGGGCCTGTGTCTGGTGGGCGGGTTGAGACTGGGCGATGGCTGGTGCGGATGTCTCGCGCCAGCGGTGGCGATCAGCTTTCCGCTTGCCCATGGCTGGGTCTTGAGTTCAGCGCTGCGGAGGCGGGGCTGGTGCCGGACGGGTGGTGGCTGTCGTGAACGGGCGGCGGTTGCGGCCTGCTCGGTTGCGGGTCCGGGATGTCGTCCGGGTGGGTGGGGCGGGGTTGCGGGCTCGGCCGTTGCGGGTTTTCCTGTCGGCGCTGGGGATCGCGATCGGGATCGCGGCGATGGTGGGTGTGGTGGGGATTTCCACGTCCAGCCGGGAGAACCTCGACCGTCAGCTGGCCGCGCTGGGCACGAACCTGCTCACGGTCGGCCCTGGGCAGTCGCTGTTCGGCGAGCAGAGCCACCTGCCGGACGAGGCCATCGCGATGATCGGCCGGATCGGCCCGGTGCAGTCGACCACGGCCACCGGCAAGGTCGTCGGCGCGCACGTCTACCGGAACGACAAGATCCCCACCGCCGAATCGGGTGGGATCGCCGTGCTGGCAACGAGAACCGACCTGATGGGCACGGTCGGCGCGAGCGTTGCCAGCGGGGCGTTCCTCAACGAGGCGAATGCCCGCTACCCGGCGGTCGTTCTCGGGCACAAGGCCGCCGAACGGCTGGGTGTCGGTGGGGCGGGACCGGAGCAGAGCGTCTATCTGGGCGGGCAGTCGTTCACGGTGGTGGGTGTGCTCGACGAGGTTCCGCTCGCGTCCGAACTGGACACCGCTGCCCTCGTCGGCTGGCCGATGGCCAAGGAGATGGGCTTCGACGGTTACGCCACAACGGTGTACACGCGTGCCCGCGAGGATTCGGTTGAGGCAGTGCAGAACGTGCTGGCGGCGACCGCGAACCCCGAGCACCCCAACGAGGTCTCGGTGTCCCGGCCGTCGGATGCGTTGGCCGCCAAGCAGGCCACCGACCAGACGCTGAACGGCCTGCTGCTCGGGCTCGGCGCGGTGGCGTTGCTCGTCGGCGGGGTCGGGGTGGCCAACACCATGGTCATCTCGGTGCTGGAACGCCGTGCCGAGATCGGCCTGCGGCGGTCGCTCGGCGCGACCCGGGGCCAGGTCCGCGTGCAGTTCCTCGCGGAGTCCCTGCTGCTGTCCGCGTTGGGCGGGCTCGGCGGGATGGTGCTCGGCGTCGTGGTCACCGCGTCCTATGCGGCGTACCAGAACTGGCCCTCCGTGGTACCCGTGTGGGCATCTGGCGGTGCGGTCGTGGCGACGATGGTGATCGGGGTGGTGGCCGGTCTGTATCCGGCGATCCGGGCCAGCAGGCTCTCACCCACGGAGGCGCTCGCCACGCCTTAGCACTTCCGTAGCTACCGGCCCGTGGCACGAATACGCCAGACTCGCGGTCTTCCGAGCGTAAGGAGAGTCGGTGTGTTCAGCGGTATGAGACGGGCCCTGGTGGCCGGTCTGACCAGCGCGTTGACGGTCGGGTTGGCGGGTGTCGCCGGCGCGGCGCCGGCCCAGGGGGACATTCTGGACCAGCTCAAGGCGGTCCCCGGGCTGACGGTCGTCTCCGAGTCGGCGACACCCCCGGCGGGCTACCGGTTCTTCATCCTGAGCTTCAAGCAGGACGTCGACCACCGGCACCCGTCGGCGGGCACGTTCGAGCAGCGGTTCCAGTTGCTGCACAAGTCCACCGACCGGCCCATGGTGTTGCACACCAGCGGGTACAACATGCGGACCACCCCGTTCCGCGCCGAGCCGACCACGCTCATCGACGGCAACCAGATCTCCACCGAACAGCGGTTCTTCACCCCGTCGCGGCCCGCGAACCCCGACTGGGACGACCTGAACATCTGGCAGGCGGCCACCGACCACCACCGGATCGTGCAGGCGCTGAAGAGGATCTACCAGGGCAAATGGATCTCCACGGGAGCCAGCAAGGGCGGCATGACCTCGGTCTACCACCGCCGGTTCTACCCGCACGACGTCGACGGTGTGGTCGCGTATGTGGCCCCGAACGACCCGGTCAACGACTCCGACCGCGCCTACGACCGGTTCTTCGACACCGTCGGCACTCCGGAGTGCCGCAAGGCATTAGAGGATCTGCAGGCGGAGGCGTTGCGCAGGCGGCCCGAGCTGGTGGCGATGTACTCCGCTTGGGCCACCAAGGAGAACCGGACCTTCAACCAGGTCCTGGGCAACGTGGACCGCGCGTTCGAGATGACCGTGCTGGACACCGAATGGGCCTTCTGGCAGTACAACAAGCTCGCCGACTGCCCGTCCGTACCCGCGAAAACGGCGTCCACGCAGGCGATCTACGACTTCATCAACAACATCACCGACTGGAGCTTCTACACCGACCAGGGCGTGACGCCGTACGTGCCGTACTACTACCAGGCCGCGACCCAGCTGGGCTGGCCGTCGCCGCGGTTCGACCACCTGAAGGGGCTGACGCACTACCCGACGGCGAAGTTCTACGCGCCCAACTCCAACCTGCCGCCGGAGCTGCGGTCGCGGCACAACCCGTTGCCCATGCTGGACGTGGACTTCTGGGTGCGGACCCAGTCGAGCCAGATGCTGTTCGTCTACGGCTCGGACGACCCGTGGGGCGCTGAGCCGTTCTTCCCGAGCCGGCATGACTCGTACAAGTACATCGCGCCCGGCGCCAACCACGGCGCGAACATCGCCGCGCTCGTGCCCGCGGATCGTGACGCGGCCACCGCGGCCCTTCGCCGGTGGGCCAACGTGACCGCGCCTGCCACCGCGGCGAAGGCCGCGTTGACCTCGTTGCCGGACGAGCCGCTCGAACGCCGTCCCCTGTGACAAGAGTGGGGGCGCCTTGGGCGGCGCCCCCACTTCTTTCAGCAGTGTGCTTTGACCTTCTTGATGTCCACCGGCAGAGCGGGCATGCCGTCGGTGGTGCCCGGGGGAGCGACCCCACCGGCCGCGACCTTGTCCAGTGTGGACAGGCCGACATCGCCGACCGTGCCGAAGATCGTGTAGTTCGGCCGCAGCGCCGAGTTCGAGTACACCAGGAAGAACTGGCTGCCGTTGGTGTCCGGGCCCGCATTGGCCATCGCCAGCACGCCGCGGGCGTAGACCTTGCGCTCACCCGTCGGGTCGGTGGGCGCGGGCGGCAGGCCGACCGGCAGCTCGTCCTTGTACTTGTAGCCGGGACCGCCCTCGCCGGTGCCGCTCGGGTCGCCGCACTGCAGCACCTTCAGCGTCGGGTACGTGGTCAGCCGGTGGCAGATCGTCCTGTCGTAGAACCCGTGCTGGGCCAGGTGGATGAAGCTCTGCACGGTGCAGGGCGCCTTGGCCCGGTCCAGGGTGAGCGGGATCTTGCCCTGGTTGGTGCGGACGTCGACGCGGACCGTGCCCCGATCCGGGGTGTGCCGCGGGTCGGGCGGCAGGCCGACCGGGCGCACGGCCGGGTCGTCCGGCGTCGAGGTGTACTTGCACGGGCCGTGCGTGGTCTTGGGTGGTGTGTCGGCCATCGCGGTGCCGCCGACGAGCACGGTCCCCGCGGCCAGGCCGGTCACGACGGCTAAGCGAACCAGTCTGAGCACTGTTCGTCCTCCCGGAAAGTCAGTGACCGGCCCACACAACACCTTGTCAGAGGCTGTCGCAACCTACTGAGGACTGGACTGCTCGGCGACCATCAGCACGGAGTCGCCGATCAGCAGCTCGGCGTGTCCGGTCCGGCCGTCGGCCATCACGATTGGCTCCGAACTGTGGGTGACGTGGAAGACCCCAAGGTAGAAGTCCCATGGCGGCGCGGGCACCCCGCACGGCGAGGTAAGGCGTGAGGGTATGCACCGACATCCCGGCGTCTTTACACGGCGGCCAAGCTGTGGGTTGATGTGATGTTTCGGCTGTGGCGCCGTCCCGTTCGCGTTCGTGTCACACTGGTAAGGCCATGACCTCCCTTCCGCTTGTTTTCGACGCGCCCAAGCGCGGCCTGCCGCCGCGCCATCTCGCCGATCTGTCGGTGGACGAACGCCGCGAGGCGGTGGCCTCCCTCGGGGAGAAGCCGTTCCGCGCCAACCAGTTGTCCAACCACTACTTCGCCAGGCTGACCGCCGACCCCTCGGCGATGACCGACATCCCGGCGGAGACCCGCCGGCGGCTGGCCGACGAGCTGTTGCCGCCGCTACTGAGCGTCGTGCGGCATGTCCAGTGCGATGACGGCTCGACCCGCAAGACGCTGTGGCGCGCGCACGACGGCACATTGTTCGAAAGCGTCCTGATGCGCTACCCCGACCGCACCACATTGTGTGTGTCGAGCCAGGCGGGCTGCGGCATGGCGTGCCCGTTCTGCGCGACCGGGCAGGGCGGCCTGCAGCGGAACATGTCGACCGCGGAAATCGTCGACCAGGTCCGGCACGGCGCCGCGGCGATGCGGGACGGCGAATTGCCCGGCGGTCCCGGCCGGCTGTCGAACATCGTGTTCATGGGAATGGGCGAGCCGCTGGCGAACTACGCCCGCGTGGTCAAGGCGATTCACCGGATCTGCGATCCCGCTCCGGGCGGACTGGGTATTTCCCAGCGTTCGGTCACGGTTTCCACCGTCGGGCTGGTTCCCGCGATCCGCAAGCTCACCGAGGAAGGCCTGCAGGTTCGCCTCGCGGTCTCGTTGCACACCCCCGATGACGAACTGCGGGACACCCTCGTGCCGGTGAATACGCGGTGGAAGGTCGCCGAGGTTCTCGACGCCGCACGCGGGTACGCGGAAAAGACCGGCCGCCGCGTCTCCATCGAATACGCGTTGATCCGGGACGTGAACGACCAACCGTGGCGCGCCGACCTTCTCGGCAAATTGCTGCACCGCGCCCTGGGTCAATTCGCGCACGTCAACGTCATCCCGCTGAACCCCACCCCCGGCTCGGAATGGGACGCCTCGCCCAAGCCCGTTGAGCAGGAGTTCGTCCGCCGGGTCAACGCCGCCGGCGTCGCCTGCACCGTCCGCGACACCCGCGGCCGGGAGATCGCCGCCGCCTGCGGTCAGCTCGCCGCCGAGGGTTGAGCGCGGAGCCGCGCAGGCTCCGCGCGCCGTCCTCTGTGGACGCTAAGCGACCTCGGTGAGTTTGCCGGTGGCGACGTCGAAGATGAAGCCGCGGACGGAGTCCTTGTGCGGGATGAAGGGGCTGTTGCGGATGCGGGCGATGGACTGGCGGACGTCCTCGTCGAGGTCCGGGAACGACTCGGCGGCCCAGGCGGGTTTGATGCCGGTGTCGGCCTGGATGGACTTCTTGAACTCGTCGTCGGTGAAGGTCAGCATTCCGCAGTCGGTGTGGTGGATCAGGATGATTTCCGTGGTTCCCAGCAGGCGCTGGCTGATCGCGAGGGAACGGATCTCGTCTTCGGTGATAACGCCGCCCGCGTTGCGGATGACGTGCGCTTCGCCTTCCTTCAGGCCGAGAACGCCGTAGACGTTGATCCGTGCGTCCATGCACGCGACAACGGCTACGTGCTTTGCGGGTGGAAGGGGGAGCGGGCCGGTGAATGACTCCGCGTAGCGGGCATTGTTGGCGAGCAGTTCGTCTGTGACTGACATCTGGGTCAACTCCCTGTCATTGGTCACGGTATGTGCCCTAGTTCATTCGTCCTCGGTCATCGGGCGCAATGACGTCCGGATGATGGGACTTGCACCGCGCACATATCGAGTGCCGCGCAGAGGGTCGAACGGCACCATTTTGACGTGCGCAAACGGGTGGGGATCTGTGGATTGGCGCTTTTGGGGCTTGTGTCCTGCACTGATGCCGCACCCAGTGGCAGGCAGCCGCTCAACAATGACCCCGTTTCGGCCCAGGGCACGGAAATCTGCTCCCTGCTGCCGCGGGAGGCGGTCGCTCACCTGACCGCGACACTTCCGGAGAACCTCAGCCCGATCGGCGACCTGAACACGGACCGTGGTCAATGCGAGGTCGTCGCCACCGACTCCGCTGGTAAGCAGACCGTGACCTCGTTGCGCATCGATGTGGACCAGGCCGCTGCGGTCGGCCGGGTGAACGCGGCCATCCAGATCGCGAAGGAACGCTCCGCGCGCGATCCCTTGCCCAACCCGCTGCGGACCGGCATCGACAACGCGCCCTCGGTCTCGCTCGCGATCCTGTGCGGCTCCCGGCAGGTGCAGATCGGGCTGGACGTGACCGCGTACGACATCCGCCGCAAGGCCGTCGACGAGGACCTCGCCGCGCTCGCCAGCGTCGTGGGGACGAAGTACGGCGAGCACAACAAGTGCACGCCCAAGATGGCGCCGCCGCTGCCCGAGGAGCAACGGGGGACCGTGCGGATGCTGGCCGGGAACGGTGCCCTCGAACTGCCGGGTGCCGCCGTTCCCGGCCCGTCGGGCAGTGTCGGGCACATCGAGGCGATGACCGCGCTCGACGACGGCACGGTGTACTTCGTGGCGCGCAAGTACCCGTTCGATGTCAACCCGCGCACTGCGGAGGACACCGCCGAACCGTGGGGCAAGACATTGCGGCTCGTGCGGATCCGCGCCGACGGGTTCACCGAAGTGGCCTGGGACCCCAATCTGGCGCCGTTCTCCACCAACGACAGCCCGGTCGCCGGCGACATCTCCGAGAAACAACGGCTGCAGGGCGCGGACACCGTCGGCGCGATCGGCACGCTCGTGATGAACGGGGACCAGGCGTGGCTGCTGCCCGCCACCGCGTCCAAACCGGACGGTCCGGCCCGCCCGATCCGGGTCGTGCAGATGAACGGCGGCCGCGCGGTGGATCTGCGGGTGTTCAAGACACAGTCCGATGTGGACTCCACGCATGTCAAGGACTCCGCCGGGCGCCCGCTCGACCCGGTCGCCGCGTTCAACGCGGCCAGGTTCACCGCGTTGACCTTCGACGGCCCGACCCCCGTCCTGATGGACAGCGCGCACTCGCAGGTGTGGCGGATCGACAACGTCCGGGACGGCAAAATCGTTGACGCGACGGTGTTCCCGGTCGCGACGCAGCTCGCCGCGGGCAGCGGCCCGGCCGGGCTGAGCGGGGGCCGGTTCGCCGCCAGCACGCCGCAGGGCGGACTGTCCATTATCGACTCACGTGGCAAGGTCGCCATGGAGATCCGGTCCGTCGCGGCGACCATCGACGGCGTCGGCGAGGCCCCGCTCGAGCTCGGCCGCCGCCAGCTCGCCGCGGCTGGCGACGACCTCCTGGTCAACGCCATGTCCAGCCAGGTCTCCGCGTCCGCCGTCGTCCGCGTCGACACCCGCAACGGCGCCCAGCGCACCCTGTTCGTCAGCGGCTATCCCGGCCCGCGCGACCCCGCCAGCGACATCGACGGCGCCCGGTTCGCCAACGGCTACGGCACCGCCGCGAACGCCACTCGCTTGTTCGCCACCGGGTATCCGGTCGCGGCCATGAGTGCCGTCGGGCAGGACCTGCTGCTCTCCCCGTTCGGCACCCGCATCCTCTACCAGCTCACCCCTCGGCGGTGAACCGCCTTGTCATGGGGTAAGGTATCCGATCGGATACCTTGGAGGGATGATGAGCGAGACCGCCGACCTGCTCGCCGAGGCCCGGCGCGCCGCCGGGATCAGCCAGGACGAGCTCGCCCGGCGCGCGGGCACGTCCAGGACGACTCTGTCGGCGTACGAACACGGCCGGAAGTCGCCCACCATCGACACGGCGTCGCGGCTGCTCGGCGAGATCGACCTCGTCCTGACCTACCGGCACCGGATCGACGCGGTCGAGCACGTCACGCCGCGGGGGCGGCCGTTCACGACGTTGAGCCACCTGCCCCGGCTGCCGCTCGACGTGGCCTTCGCCACGGTGACGCTTCCGCCGCACCTCAACTGGTCCGACCCTGACCAGCGATTCGACCTGGCCGACCGCGGGGACCGTGCGCTTGTCTACGAGATCGTCCTGTCCGAGGGCGTGGCGGACGACATCCAGACCTATGTGGACGGTGCGCTGCTGGTGGACCTGTGGCCGGACTTAGTCCTGCCCCGAGGTATTCGGGAAGCCTGGACCCCCATCATCGAAGCCGACCGAGCGGGACCATCTCATGCCGGAGTCGCATCTCACTGACTTCCAGATCGAGGTCGCCAGGCTCTTCTTCAGCCTGCCGACCAGCAAGGGGTTTCTCCTGGTCGGCGGCGCTGCGCTGGTCGCCCAGGCGTTGACCCACCGGTCCACGGAGGACCTGGACTTCTTCGCCGGGCCGGACCAAGTGGAGGTGGCGGCGGCGCGGGACGGTTTCGAGGACGCGGCGAAAGGCCGCGGCTGGACCGTGGAACGCCTGCGTGATGGGCGGTCCTTCTGCAGGCTCGCCGTGTCCGGGCCGGATGCCCTCACCGTCGATCTGGCGCTCGACACGCCGCCGAGCCGGCCGCCGGTGGCCAGCTTCATCGGACCGACATTCGATCTGGAGGAGCTGGCCGGCCGGAAGATGCTCGCGTTGTTCGACCGGGCCAGGGCGCGCGACTTCACTGATGTGTACGAACTGGCGCAGCGCTACAGCAAGGAGCTCCTGCTCGCTCGCGCGGCCGAAGTCGACCTGGGATTCGACAGCTCGGTTCTGGGCCAGATGCTGAGGACGCTGCACCGGTACCGAGATGACCAGCTGCCGATCGCGGACACCGAAGTCCCACGGGTGCGGGCGTTCTTCGCCGCGTGGGCCGAGGAGCTGACCGGTGGGGCCTAGCGGCCTAGCGGCGCCAGGAGGTGCGGCGGCGGATCTGGTCGATGACGAGCAGGAGGATCAGGCCGGCGCCGATGCCGATCAGCCACACGTCCTCGGTGCGGCCGTGGTGGTTGCCGATCAGCATGAAGAACATCGCGGCGGCGGTGAACCAGCCGGCGATGCGGGTGCCCTTGGGGAAGCTGCCGTGCCAGCCCCACTCGGCCGACGGCTCGTCGTGGGGGTCGACAGCCGCCCGCGCCGGTGCCTTGTCCGCCTTAGCCACGGTGGGTCCTCCTCGTCACTGCGATCTTCCACCGCAATCGTCCCATACCCCCACCGCGCGCACCTGTGAGGTCCGGGACAATGGCGCTGATGCCTGAACACACTCGCACCGTCCTGCTGCTCGGCTCTACCGGGTCGATCGGCACGCAAGCCCTCGACGTCATCGCCGCCAACCCGGACAAGTTCCAGGTGGTGGGCCTGGCCGCCGGTGGCTCCGACCCGGCGGCGCTGAAGAAGCAAGCCCGCGACCACGACGTCCGGGCCGTCGCGGTGCCTGGTGGGATCGACCTGGACGACGGCGTCCGGGTGTTCGACGGCCCCCGGGCGGTGCTGGACCTCATCGAGGCCGTGCCCGCGGACGTGGTCCTCAACGGCATCACCGGCTCCCGCGGCCTGGAACCGACGCTGAAGGCGCTGGACACGGGTGCGCGGCTGGCGCTGGCCAACAAGGAGTCGCTGATCGCGGGTGGCTCCCTGGTGCTGCGGGCCGCCAAGCCCGGCCAGATCGTCCCGGTCGACTCCGAGCACTCCGCGCTGGCCCAGTGTCTCAGAGGCGGCCGAGCCGACGAGGTCGCGAAACTCGTGGTCACCGCCTCGGGTGGCCCGTTCCGCGGCCGCAGGAAGCAGGACCTCGCGGATGTCACCCCCGAGCAGGCGTTCGCGCACCCGACCTGGCAGATGGGCCCGGTCATCACGATCAACTCCGCCACCCTGGTCAACAAGGGCCTGGAGGTCATCGAGGCGCACCTGCTGTTCGGCGTCCCCTACAGCCGGATCGACGTGGTGGTGCACCCGCAGTCGGTCATTCACTCGATGGTGACCTTCACCGACGGCTCGACGCTGGCCCAGGCCAGCCCGCCGGACATGCGGCTGCCCATCTCGCTGGCACTGGGCTGGCCGGACCGGCTGCCCGGCTCGGCGGCCCCGGTGAAGTTCGATGAGCCCGCCGCATGGACCTTCGAACCCCTGGACAACGACACCTTCCCCGCGGTCCGGCTGGCCATGCAGGCCGGTGAGACGGGTGGCTGCCACCCGGCGATCTACAACGCCGCGAACGAGGAGGCGGTGGCCGCGTTCATCGAGGCGAACGTGAAGTTCACGTCCATCGTGGAGACTGTGCAGCAAGTACTGGCCGAGGCGGACCAATGGCGGGCGGCCCCGGGCAGTGTCGCGGAGGTCCTCGCCGCCGAGGACTGGGCCCGTGTGCGTGCCCGTGAGCGTCTGGGAAGGAACTAGAGCGTGATCTTCATCGTTGGGGTCGTGCTGTTCGCCCTCGGCATCGGCCTGTCGGTCGCGCTGCACGAGGCCGGGCACATGTTCACCGCCAAGTGGTTCGGCATGAAGGTGCGCCGCTACTTCATCGGCTTCGGCCCGAAGATCTTCTCGTTCAGGCGCGGCGAGACCGAGTACGGCCTCAAGGCGATCCCGGGCGGTGGCTTCTGCGACATCGCCGGGATGACCGCGCTGGACGAGATCACCCCGGAGGAAGAGCCCCGGGCGATGTGGAAGTACCCCGCGTGGAAGCGGGTCATCGTGATGTCCGCCGGGTCCATCACGCACTTCCTGCTGGGCTTCCTGATCCTCTACATCATGGCCGTCACCATGGGCCTGCCGAACCTGCTGGACAAGCCGATCGTCAACAGCGTCCAGCAGTGCGTGGTCAACGACGGGGACAATGTGGACACCACGAACCCGAAGTGCGGCCCGAACGACCCCGCGCCGGCCAGGAACGCCGGGCTGCAGGCCGGTGACCGGCTGATCGCGGTCAACGGTGTGGCGACGCCCACATGGACCGACCTGGTGAAGGCCGTGCAGCAGCTGGAAGGTCCACAACGGATCACCATCGACCGTAACGGTGCCGAGCAGACGGTCACGGTGGACATTCCGAAGGTGCAGCGCAAGGTGCGCAACGCCGACGGCACGACGACGATGAAGGACCTCGGCGCGATCGGTGTCCTCAAGCAACAGACGTTCGAGTACAACGCGGTCTCCGGGATCGGCGGCGCGGCCTCGTTCACCGGCGACATGTTCGCCAAGACCTGGGAGGGGCTGCTGCGCTTCCCGGAGCGGATCCCCGCTGTTATCAAGGCCATAGGCGGCGGCCAACGGGACCCCGACACGCCGGTGAGCGTCGTGGGCGCGAGTATCCTCGGCGGTGACGCGGTCGAACGTGGCCTGTGGGACGTGGTTCTGCTGCTGCTGGCCAGCCTGAACTTCTTCATCGGCGTGTTCAACCTGCTGCCCCTGTTGCCGTTGGACGGGGGCCACATAGCGGTGATCGTCTACGAGAAGATCCGCAACGCGATCCGCAGGCTGCGTGGTCAGCCCGCGGGTGGCCCAGTGGACTACTCGAAGCTGATGACCGTGACGATGGTGGTCGTCTTCATCGGCGGCGCGGTGATGTTGCTCACGATCACCGCCGACATCGTGAACCCGATCAGGCTGAACTAGAACGCAAGAGGAGATCTCATGACCAGCGGCGAAGTGCTGCTCGGCATGCCGTCGCTTCCGCCGCCCGTCCTGTCCGAGCGGCGAAAGACCCGTCAGCTCATGGTGGGCTCGGTTGGTGTGGGCAGTGAGTTCCCGGTCTCGGTGC